>JBGAJW010000022.1:0-69866 GCA_044224725.1 Flavobacteriales bacterium | reverse complement strand
CACCGCCACCATCTTCGGACTGAACAAGGCGTTCGAGAGTGATCAGCAAGCGATCATCGCTCATGCAAAACTGGACGACACTTCGGAAGAACTGCTTCCCGGCATGTTCATCGAAGCGCTGATCATGACAGACAGCACGCAGGCCTGGAGCCTGCCGAGCGAAGCCGTAGTGAGCAACGGCGATGAGCACTTCATCTTCGTGGAGGATGAACCCAGTACCTACAAGCAGGTTCAGGTTCGCACAGGTGCGAGCGAATTGGGCTACACGGAGATCGTGCTTCTGAGCGAATTGCCAGCCAACGCCAAGGTGGTGCTGAAAGGAGCATACTATCTGCTGAGCGAACTGACCAAGGGTAGCGGCGAACACAACCATTGATGCAATGGCTTCCAAGGGCTACCACGACACCATGAAGCAGATGCTCTTAGAGCTATGGTCGAAAGGTGAAGAGGCGAGGATCAACGAGAACCTCGCCTCCATCTGCCGTGAACTGGACCGCTTCCTGCCCGGCATCAAGCAAAGTGCCGAACAGGGTAACCCGCTCACCGATGTCGATGGCGAGCGTATTCGGCAACTGAACGAAGCGTACAACGCCAACATCGAACGGTACAAGGCGCTGAAGGGCTTCACATGATCACCTATCGCGATCCTGAACCATGAAGAGCGACCCCAAGGAGATCCTAGCCGAGTTCGGAATTGACGCGGCCGGAAAGGATCCCGATGGTCAGTACCAATGGAAGATGCTCTCCTTACGTGCTGGCAGCGAAGAGCGCAAGCGCTTGGAGAAGGCGTGGTCGGCCTATGTGCTCGGTCGCAAGCAGGTCGATCTTACAGGAGCCCCACCGCCAACATCCCCGCCACCTGCCGCGTCAAGCTGGTGGGGACGCAGGAAGTGGGTGGTTGCGGTCGTTCTTGCCGTTCTCGCAGGTATCCGTTACTATGGTTACGCCTACCAAATGGCCGAACCACGGCCTGCTGTCCCCCCAACAACGGCCAAGACCATTGGTGATTGGCGCGTGAAGTATGACGCGCTCAAGACCCTCCCGAACGAAAGCGGCCACAAGGAAGAGCACCATGAAGAGGTCATCCTTCTTGCCGAAGCGGCCAAAAGCGCGATCGAGGCTGGACAAGCCACAGCGATGCTCGATCGCATGAATGCAGACCTGGTTGCCGAGCGGGAAGACACCTTGGCGAAACCGATGACCGCGCTTGAGCAACACACCGAACAATGGAAGGTCATTGTTCAAGCGCTCATCATGAACAAAGCGGAACTGCTCGATCATGAAGCGTTCAAAGGGCATCACAATGGGGAGTTGTAACGATCGGCCAAGTGCGTGATCGTAAGGATGGGTATCGAACATTGAAGCCATGCTGAAAGACCGCAAATTCCTCTTCCTCCTCGCCGCCGTCGCCATTGTTGTGGCCATGGAAGTGCTCAGCTTGCTGGGCTACCACTTGCCCATGCCGTGGGCACCGATCCTCTTCGGGGCCTTCATTATTGCTGTTGGGTGGCAGGTGTTGTGGAAAGGCGTTCAGGCGCTCTTCAAGTTGCGCTTCAGCAGCATCAACCTCTTGATGGTGATCGCCGTAATAGGCGCGTTCTACTTGGGAGAATACCCGGAAGCCGCCGTGGTGATCACACTTTACGTGCTCGGCGAGAAGCTCGAAGACATCGGCATCGAACGGAGCAAGAGCGCGCTGGACAAGCTGGTGAGCAGCATGCCCAAGACCGTTCTCGTGAAAGGTGCGTCGCAGCCCGTGCCCATCGACAAGGTGCCCGTGGGCAGCGTGGTGATCGTGAAGCCTGGAGAGATGATAGCATTGGACGGCGTGGTGGTGGATGGGCAGAGCACCGTGGATGAAGCCACGATCACAGGCGAGCCAATGCCGAAGGACAAGCGCGCGAACGACAAAGTGTTCGGCGGCACCTTGAACAAGCAGGGCATGTTGGAAGTGCGCACCACGCATACAAACAGTGATACCACCCTCTCACGCATCGTTCAGTTGACCTTCCAAGCGCAAACGAACCGCAGCGCGACCCAGCAGTTCATCGAGAAGTTCGCGAGGATCTACACGCCATCGGTGCTGGCCTTGGCCATAGGTCTGGTCGTTGTACCCGTGTTCTTCATGGGCCAGCCTTTCGATCCGTGGTTCCAACAGGCCATCACCATTCTCGTGATCGCCTGCCCATGTGCGCTCGTTATCAGTACGCCCGTGGCGATCTACAGCGCCATCGGCAACGCGGGTGGCCGAGGTGTGGTGATCAAAGGCGGCAAATACCTCGAAGCGCTGGCCGCGTTGAAAGTGGTAGGACTCGACAAGACGCGCACGATCACCTTCGGCCAACCGATCGTGGAGGATGTGATCACCTTCGGGGATACGACCAAGGAGGAGCTTTTGGCGTGCGCTGCGGGAGCCGAAGCCTTCAGCGAGCATCCGCTGGCACAGGCCATCGTGGACCATGCCCAAGCGGAAGGTTTCGAGCCGCACAAGGTGAAGGATTTCCAAAGCACCATGGGCAAGGGCCTGCAAGCCGAGTGCATGGTCTGCGATCACGACGATATCCTCATCGGTAAGCTGGAATTCATCACCGAGAACCGTAAGGCACAGCCCGAAGCGGTGAAGGCCGTGGAGGAATTGCAAGCACAGGGCAAGACCGCCGTTGTGGTCAGCTTCACCGATCAAGTGGCGGGCGTGATCGGCGTCGCTGACAAGATCAAGCCTGACAGTGCAGCGGCTGTCGCCGCCATGAAGGTGATCGGCGTGGAGCCTGTCATGCTCACGGGCGATAACCAAAAGGCCGCCGAACATGTCGCGACCCAAGTGGGCATCACCAAGGTCTTCGGGGGCTTGTTGCCAGAAGACAAGGCTATACGGATCAGCGAACTGCAACGCACCATTGGACCCGCTGCACATGTGGGCGATGGCGTGAACGATGCTCCCGCTCTGGCCACCGCGACCGTGGGCATAGCCATGGGAGCACTGGGCAGCGATACGGCGATCGAAACAGCAGGTGTTGCCCTCATGAACGACGATCTGCGCCTCATCCCCTACCTCATCCAACTCTCCCGCGCCACGCTGAACCGTATCCGTTTCAACACAGGTTTGGCCATCTTGGTGAAAGTCACCTTCCTGTCGCTTGCCTTCTTTGGGATGAGCAACCTTGTTCTGGCCATTGCTGCGGACGTGGGAGTTACGCTGTTGGTCATCTTGACAAGCCTGCAACTCATGCGGTGGAAGCCCGAATAATAAGTGCGGTACCATTGCAATACCCAAAGCAAGCAAGCCCCGGAGTCCGGTCCGGGGCTTGTTCATCACCCCGCTCAGGCTTGCCCCGGGCGTCCAACCCAGAGAGTGGAGCCGAGGGCGGGGTCTACGCGGCCTGGGCCTTTCCATGGTGAAGGAGATCGCCGACCAGAACGGCTTGCTGCATTCCTATGTCACACCGCCGGGGTGCATACCGTGGTGGTGCAAGGGAGTTGAGGAACAGCACCACATTCCAAACAGGATCGCATCGGAGCATTGTAGGCAGAAGCCGCCGCTCCATGAAGATCCCCCATGTTCTCATCGCCTTGCTACTATCATGCGCTGCACAGGCCCAGACCTTCACCATAAGCGGCCATGTGAAGGATGCCACTTCGGGGGAGGCCGTCATTGGTGCGAGCATCTTTGTGACCAACACCAATGCGGGAACGAGCGCCAACGAATACGGTTTCTATTCCATCAGCCTGCCAGCAAGCGACACGCTGAACATCGTGATCGCCAGCTTGGGTTATGTCGCGCAGGCGAAGCGGATCAAGCTTTCGGGCAACCTCGTGCTCGATATCCTGATGGATCCGTCGGCCATGCAACTGGCCGAGGCGGTGGTAACGGCCAAGCGGCTGGACAGGAACATCACCGACACACGCATGGGCGTTATCGATGTGCCTATCGAGAAGTTGCGTGTGCTCCCTGCGATATTGGGTGAACCCGACGTGCTGAAGATGATCCAGCTATTGCCGGGCGTGCAAGCAGGTCAGGAAGGCACCACGGGCTTCTATGTACGCGGTGGGAATTCCGACCAGAACCTCGTGCAGTTGGATGGCGCCGTGGTGTACAACCCCAACCACTTGTTCGGCCTTTTCAGCACCTTTAACAGCAATGCGTTGAACAAGGTGGAACTGACCAAGGGCGGATTCCCCGCACGCTACGGGGGCCGCTTGAGCAGTGTGCTGGACGTGACCATGAAGGAAGGCAACGACCAGAAGATGCATGTGAGCGCAGGGATCGGCTTGATCACATCGAACATCACCGTGCAGGGTCCGATCAAGAAGAACGTGGCCAGCTACATCGTCTCCGCTCGTCGCACCTACGTGGACTTGATCTTGAAACCCCTGAAGGTGTTCGGCTCCGGCAACACCTACAACTTCTACGATGTGAATGCGAAGGTGAACTGGCGACTTGGACCGAAGGACCGCATTTTCCTCAGCGGATTCACCGGGCAGGACCATGCCACATACACCGATGCCAGCAGCCTCAACTACGGTATCCGTTTCGGCAACGGCACGGTCACCGCACGCTGGAACCACCTGCTCGGCCCCAAGCTCTTTGTGAACACTTCGGTCGTTTACAACAGCTACCTGCTCAACCTATCGAGCGTGCAGGGCAAGTACTACTCGCAGTTCTACTCGGCCATCAACGATGTGGGCGGCAAGACGGAATTCGAGTGGTTCCCCAGCCCTCGCCATACCATCTCCTTCGGCCTGCACTACACTTATCACACCTTCAGTCCGAGCGGTAAGAGCGCCAAGATCCCGCGCAGCCAGCAGATCACCAATCTGGACCTCAACCGGATCGCACGCACTTACAGCAGCGAAATGGCCGCGTACGTCAACGACAACATCAAGATCACCGAGCGCATTGGCGCTGAACTCGGCGTGCGGCTTCCATATTACATCACCAAGGGTGATGAGTACCTGCGTGTGGAACCACGCGCCAGCCTGCGCTACACCGTGAACGAGTTCTCCTCGATAAAAGGGGCCTACACGGTGATGAACCAGTTCCTGCATGTGGTGCCCAGCAGCACCGCGACTTTCCCCACCGACATCTGGATCCAGAGCACGGCGCGCACGAAGCCGCAGTACAGCGAGCAATACGCCCTTGGCTACTTCCGCAACTTCCACGAGAACGCGTGGGAAACGAGCGTTGAATTCTACACCAAGAACATGCGCAACCAAGTGGCCTTCAAGGAAGGTTCGCAGTTGCTGGAGCAGACCGTGATCGACAGCAACCTGGTGTACGGCAAGGGCTGGAGCCGGGGCGCGGAACTCTTCATCAAGAAGAACCAAGGCAAGCTCACCGGCTGGATCTCCTACACCTTGTCGTGGACCAACCAACAGTTCGCTGCGCTCAACCGGGGCAAGGATTTCCCCTTCAAATACGATCGCCGCCACAACCTGGCGCTCGTTGGCACATACGCGTTCAACGAGCATTGGACCTTCAGCGCACAGTTCGTGCTCACCACCGGTGCCGCTTACACGCTGCCAACGGGTCGGGCTACGGTGCTGGGCGGCGGAACCCTCTACGACGGCATCTACTACGACTACACCGACCGCAACAACGCTCGCCTCAACCCCTATCACCGACTGGACCTGTCCGCCTCTTATAGGAAGCAGCACCGCATGTTCAAGCACGACTACATAGGTACATGGACCATCGGTGTCTACAACGCGTACAGTCGGCAGAATCCCTACTTCGTGTACCTCACGACCGACCCTGTGACCAAGCAACCTCAGGCCAAACAGGTGAGCCTGTTGCCCATCATCCCAAGCTTGAGCTACAACCTCGAATTCTGAGAACCATGAGATTCCCCACCATCCGCGTGTTCACCGGTGCCGTTGGCGCCATGTTCATCCTGCTTTCGGGTTGCACCAAGGACATAACCGTTACGCCATTGGCATATGACACCAAGCCAGTGATCGAGTGCATGCTAACGCCCGGCCAGCTGCCCAAGCTCTATCTGTATCGCTCCGTGCCTTACTTCGATGCCGCCGTCACGCGCAAGTCACTTTTCATCCGCACCGCCAGCGTCACCATCACCAGCAGCTTGGGCACCGATGTGCTCGTGGTCGATTCCGTGGAAGACCTCTTCGCTTGCGAGTACAACTACTTTTTCAAAGGCGGCATCCTCACCCAACCCAACATCACCTTCTCGTTGAACATCGATGCGGAGGGGAAGAATTACACCGCGCAGACCACCACGAACCAGACGGCCACCACGATCACATCAACGGGATATACGCCTGTGTTCAGCGATATCTACGGCGAGCACGAGGGCGTGATCGTGGATTACAATGACGTGGTGGGGCAGGAGAATTTCTACCGCTACCAGATGTCGCGCATCATCGACAGCACCACCACGCTGGGCGAGGGCGGCCTGTACAGCATTTGCACGCACGGCTCCTTCTTCCCTGTGCTGGAGACGGGCCGCGCCATTTACAAGGACGCCAATCAGGACGGCCTTCCGCAGGAAATCGTGATCGAACCCGCATACAAACACAAGGCGGGCGACATCGGTTACATCTGCATGCAGAGCGTGGACAAGAACGCAGCCGTGTTCTACGACCAGCTCGATCGCCAGAAGCTTTCCCAGTACAATCCATTCGTGGAGCCGGTATTCCTCACCCCCATCCAGTTCCCCGAGGCCATCGGGGTATTCGGGTCGTATGCCTTGAGCGACTCGGTGGAGTTCGTGTTCCCGGAGTGAGGAGACGTGAATACCACGGCCCGTCTGGAACTGAAAAAGGCCGCGCACCGGGCATCTTTCAGTTCATTCAATCACCCCGGCACGGGCACCGGGACGTTCGCAACCCGGCACCCGCACCTTCAGGAATACACGGAACCAAACCAAAGGATCGTGTGCTGCAAAGAAGCGCACCATCCCTGTCCGCATTCTGTTCGTGCAAGCGTTCAAGTTCCGGACAGGATCCCCAGCATAGCTTGCAAGCATGAAAGTGTTGTTGATAGAGGACGAACCCGAATTGCGGCGTTCCATCCGCAGCTATTTGCAGGTCGAAGGCTTCCTCTTGGATTCCGCCAACGACTATCCCACGGCCTTCGAGAAGGCGCAGATCTATACCTATGATGCCGTCCTCGTGGACATAACGCTGCCCAAAGGCAGCGGGCTGGACATCGTGCGAGTGCTGCGCAAGAACAACCCCGATACCGGCATCATCATCATCTCCGCCAAGGGCTCGCTCGACGATAAGATCCTCGGCTTGGACCTCGGTGCCGATGACTATCTGCCTAAGCCCTTCCACCTTCCGGAATTGGTCGCGCGCTTGCGTGCGCTCATCCGTCGCAAGCAGTTCGCGGGCAAGCAGGCCATAGAACTGGATGAGTTGCGCATTGTGCCCGATGACAAGCTGGTAGAGGTCAACGGCCAGCGCGTGGACCTCACCCTTATGCAGTTCGACCTGCTCCTGTTCTTGGTCGCCAACAAGGACCGCGTGCTTTCGCGCAGCGCCATCGTGGAGCATGTGTGGGGCGATATGGCCGAACGCCTCGATCACGATCATTTCCTGTATTCGCACATGAAGAACCTCCGGAAGAAGCTCTTGGAGAAGGGATGGGGGGACCGCATCCAGACCGTGTACGGCCTTGGTTACCGTTTGAGCACGCGCCCATGAAACTGCTGCAACGCACCTCGCGCTACCAATTGCTCTTGGCCATCCCCTTGGTGCTGCTCGGTACCGCCATCGGCTATGTGGTGCTCAATGCCGTGGTGGCCTCCCAAGTGGATGAGCAGATGGAGCATCAAACGCAGCATGTGGCCCGGCAACTGGGCCATGGTGTGCGCACGTTCTCCACCAACGCGCCGGATGAATTCATCGCGGTAGCGCCGGGTCAGGTCGCGGCTGCCATGGTCTTGGACACCACCATGCTCGATCCCGAAGAGGACGAGCAGGCACCCTGGCGGGTGATGCGCTCCTCGGTGCGATTGCCCGATGGTACATCATTCATCATCACCGTGGGTCGTTCGCTCGTGGAAACGGAGGATCTGGTACTGGGCGTGGCGCTGAGCATGACCCTGCTGCTCGCCTTGGTATCCCTCGGGAATGTGCTGCTCAATCGCTGGCTTTCGCAGAAACTTTGGCAACCCTTCCACAACTCCTTGGACGAAGTGCAAGGGTTCGAGGCCGATGGTCCGCGCATACCGCGCCTGCCCGATACCGATGTGGACGAGTTCACCACCTTGAACCGTGCGCTCAGAGGCATGATGACGAAGCTGCGCGCCGACTTCACCGCGCAGAAGCGCTTCACCGAGCAGGCCGCGCACGAGTTGCAAACCCCGCTCGCCGTCATGCAAGGCAAGTTGGACCATCTCATCCAATCGCCCAACATCGGTGAGCAGGAAGCGGGCGTCATCGACGGCCTCTTCCACGCCCGCGAACGCATGGGGCGTACGGTGGCCAACCTGCTCCTGCTTGCACGCATCGGCAACCAGCAGTTCCCACCGGAGCACATCGATTGGCGCGTACTCATCGAGGACCAGCACCGCGCAATGGAGGACATGATCGTGCAACGCGGCTTGCGCTACAGCCTGCGGCAGGAACAGCCTTGCTTGCTGCGCCTGCACCCGATACTGGCCGAACTGCTCATCTCCAATCTCATGCGCAACGCCGTCCTGCACAACCTGCCCGCAGGCACGGTGAACGTGGTGCTCGGTGCCGAAGGCTTCATGATCGTGAACACCGGCCCGGAGCTTGGCGTGGATCCCGCCCGGCTCTTCGAGCGCTTCGCCAAGGCCGATCCCTCCAGCCCTTCCACCGGCCTCGGCCTTTCCATGGTGAAGGAGATCGCCGACCAGAACGGCTTGCTGCTATCCTACGGCTACGCCGCCGGGGTGCATACCGTGGTAGTGAAGGGGGCGTGACCCTTGCATCCATCCACGATCCGGACAGGATCACTCCCTCTCTTTGTACCAACAAACCCGAACCAACATGAACTACGCACTGCCGACCATGCTCATGCTCTCGCTCAGCATGAACGCCTGCGCACAGAAAGTGAGCGAAGCTGATGTACCCCAACCCGTGAAGGCCGCCTTCATGAAACAGTTCCCCAAGGCCGAGCACGCCAAATGGGAAATGGAATCCAAGACTGAGTACGAGGTCAACTTCAAACAGGAGGGCACCGACCGGTCCGCCACCTACGCAACGGATGGTGCGTGGATGGAGACCGAACACACCATCAAGGCCGATGCGCTGCCCGAAGCGGTGCGCAAGGCCATCGCCGCTGGATACGCTGACCACAAGCTGGGCAAGGTGGAGGTGGCCGAGACCCCGAAAGGCACCGTGTATGAGGTGGACATGGAGAAAGGTGAGCACAGCATGGAAGTGGTCTTCTCCGCCGATGGCAAAGTGATGGAGACCAAAGTGGAAGAGGACGGCGAGAAAGGCGAAGAGAACGATTGATCGATCGGTGAAAGCGGGTCGGGGCAAGGTGCCCCGACCCGCGCCTATCGGTGCGTTCACGGTCAGCGAACGATCTTCGTGCATTGCACACTGTTGGCCCCAACTCCACAAATGAGATCGAACGCGCAAGAGAAGTGGCTCGTGCCACTTCTTCTTTTGTTGGCCAACTGCCCGGTGGCCGCGCAGCAACAGGGTCTCGATTTCTACCTCGCTGCGGGCTTGGAGCGCAGCCCCCTGCTCAAGGACTACGGCTATCAGCTCCGCGCCTTGGACCTGGATAGTACCAAGGTCCGCGCCTCCTTCGGGCCGCAGGTCAGCGGCACCGGCCAGTTCCTCTATGCCCCCTACGGCAAGCATTGGGGCTATGATGTCAACAACACCAACGGCGGCTTGTATTCAGCCATCGTGGGCGCACGTGTGCCCTTGTTCAACAAGAACCAGATGGGCACGCAACTAACGGGCATTGCCGTGCAGCAGGGCGGCGTACGCACCAGTGCGGTCATCACCGAACTCGATCTGCGCAGATCGGTCGCTTCGCAGTACATCGTCGTATTCGCGGATCAGCGCGCGCTGGAATTCGCCGAAAGTCGCGTGCGCTTGCTGGCCGAAGAGGAACAGGTGCTCAAGCACTTGGCTGAACAGGGCCTGTACCAGCGAACGGACCTGCTCAACTTGCAGGTGAGCCTGCAAGCGCAGCGCATCGCGGCGCGGCAAGCGCAGGCGCTGTTCCGCAACGACCTGTACGCGCTCAACCAATTGTGCGGAATACAGGATACCACTTCTATGCGCCTACTGCCGCCGGATCTCGTTCCTGCGGATGGGTTTGACGCGGGCGCTTCGCCCGTTATGCAGCAATTCCATCTGGACAGTGTGGGCAACACCATCGCCGACCGCACAATCGACCTCGCCTACAAGGCAAGGCTGAACGCCACCGGCGATCTGGGCGTGAGCGCCATTACATTGGCCGATGTGCCCCAGCGCTATGGCGGTTCGGTCGGTCTCAACCTGAGCGTGCCGATCTACGATGGCCGCCAGCGGCGCTTGGAACATGATCGCATCGCCTTGCGTGAGCAGTCGCGGCAAGCTTACCGCACCTTCTACCTCGACCAATTGACCCAACGCCATCAGCAGTTCCGGGAGGCATTGCGCCGCGCCGATGCCTTGCTCGCCGACCTCCAAACCCAATCCACGGAAGAGGAACGACTGATCGCCTTGTACCGCTTGGAACTGGAACGCGGCCTCGTGCGCCTCACCGATCTTTTCCTCGTGCTCAACAACCACGCGGCAACGGTATCGGCACTGATCCAGTCCGAGGCCGATCGCGCGCGCATCATCAATGACCTCATCCACCTGAAATGATCCGGGTCCATCACTTATGTCTCGCCGCCTCGGCCATGCTGCTGCTGGCTTCTTGTGGCGGCGATGCGGGGGCCCCGGCCGCAACGGATCGGGGTCCCACCACGCCCGTTACGCTAACGCATGTTACCCGCGATACCATCGCCAGCAGTGTCCTGCTCAATGCCACCTCGCAATTCCAGCGGAAGAGTCCCGTGCGCGCCATCATCACCGGTACGGTGGCGCACGCCTTCGTTGCGCTGGGCGATCAGGTGCGCGCAGGCCAGCCGCTGTATGTAGTGCGCACCAAGGAGGCCGAAGCCCTCGGCGCATTCGCCGCGCAGGACAGCACTTTCAATGTGCAGGGCCTCATCACCATCAAGGCCGCTTCCAATGGTGTGATCGTCCAGTTGGACAAACAGCTCAACGACTACGTGAACGATGGCGACCAGTTGGCCATCATCGCCGATGGCGGCAGCTCGGTGTTCATTGTGACCGTGCCTTACGAACTGAACGCACGCGTGCGCTTGGGTGCGCCTTGCAACATCCTGCTTCCCGATTCCACGCAGGTGCGCGGCACCATCACCGCGCGACTTTCCTCCGTGGATGCGCTGGCGCAGACCCAAGGCTTCATCGTGAGACCCGCCAATGGCGCATCCTTCCCCGAAGGACTCATCGGCACCGTTCGCTTCAGTGTGCAGGAGCATCCGAACGCACAAGTGCTGCCCGCAACGGCAGTGCTGGGTAATGAGGAGATGACTTCCTTCTGGGTGATGCGCTTGATCGACGACAGCATGGCCGTGCGTGTTCCCATCGAACGCGGCATTGTGGCGAACGATCGGGCGGAAGTGCTTGCGCCCACCTTCGATCCCGCCGACAGGCTCCTGCTCACAGGCGGTTACGGTTTGGGCGATACCGCCCGCGTGTTCATCACCCGTCCGTGAGATGAAGGATTTCTTCGTCCGCTACAAGAACCCGGTGGCCGTGGTGTTGGCGCTCATCCTCATGGGTGGCCTCTTCGCGTACACCCGATTGCAATCATCGTTGTTCCCGGAGGTCACCTTCCCGAAGATCAAGGTGATCGCCGATAGCGGCTTACAACCCGTGGACAAGATGATGGTGACGGTGACGCGCCCGTTGGAAGCCGCCATCAAACGCACGCCGCACCTCAAGAACATCCGCAGTGTGACCAGTCGCGGCAGTTGCGAGATCAGTGCCTTCGTCGATTGGAGCGCCGATGTGGACCTGGGCAAACAGCAGATCACCGCTGCCATCGATCAGGTGCGCAGCGAATTGCCACCGGGCACCACCATCGCCGTCGAGAAAATGAACCCCTCGATCCTGCCCGTGATGGGCTACGTGATCGGCGGCGGCGGCAAGAGCGCCATCGAACTGGACCTCATCGCCAACTACACGGTGAAGCCCTACCTCGCGCAAGCGGATGGTGTGAGCGACGTGCGGGTGATCGGCGGGCGCAAAAAGGAATACCGCATCACCCTGCGTCCCGAACGCTTGAGCGCCTTAGGCATCACCCCCGATGCCATCACCGCCGCACTGGGCCGCACCAACTTCATCAACAGCAACGGCTTCCTCTTCACCAACCACCGCATGTACCTCAGCGTTACCGACGCCACCGTGGGATCGCTGGACGAGTTGCGACAACTGGTGATCACCAACGATGGTAAGCGGATCAAGCGCCTACAGGACCTTGCCGAGGTCAGCATCGCCGAGCAGCCGCAGTACATCCGCGTGAACGCCAACGGCACCAACGCCGTGCTACTGGCCGTGGTGAAGCAGCCCGCCACCAACCTCATCACGCTTTCCGAAAAAGTGAAGCAGCGTGTGGACGAACTGAACAACGGCCTTCTGCCCAAAGACGTGACACTCTCGCCCTATTATGTGCAGGCGGAGTTCGTCAGCGGGTCCATCCAAAGTGTGCGCGACAGCTTGCTCTTCGGCTTGTTGCTGGCTATTGCTGTGGCTGTGGTCTTCCTGCGGTCGCTGCGGTCAAGTCTCGCGCTGCTTATCACCATCCCCATCACCTTGGGGCTCTCGCTCGTGGTGATGTATGCGTTCGGCTACACGCTCAACATCATGACGCTCGGTGCGCTAGCCGCCGCCATCGGCCTCATCATCGACGATGCCATCGTGGTGGTAGAACAGATCCATCGCACGCACGAGGAACATCCCGGCAGGCCCACGCGCGAGCTTCTCAGTGGTTCGGTTCGCTACCTCTTGCCCGCCATGGTGGGCAGTTCGCTCAGCACCATCGTCATCTTCCTGCCCTTCGTGCTCTTGAGTGGCGTGGCGGGTGCCTACTTCCGGGTGCTGGCCGATACCATGATGATCACGCTCGCATGTTCGTTCGTGGTCACATGGATCGGCCTGCCGGTGGTCTATATCCTGTTGCCCGAAGAGCGCAGAGCGAAACAGGTCGTTGAAGAGGTTTCCGAAGACGAGGACGAGGCGAAGGCGCGCAAGCCCGGTGCGTGGGTGGGATGGTTCATCCACCGTCCGTGGCTCAGCGTCGGCTTTGTGTTGCTCATCGGCTTCCTCGCGTGGTTGACATCCCGCCATCTGGAAACCGGCTTCCTGCCCGAAATGGACGAAGGCTCCATCGTGCTGGACTACACTTCGCCGCCCGGCACTTCGCTAGAAGAGACCGACCGTATGCTGCGCGAAGCGGAGAAGACCTTCGCCGGTGTGCCCGAGGTCGAGAGTTACAGCCGTCGCACCGGAACCCAGATGGGCTTCTTCATCACCGAACCCAATTACGGCGATTACCTCATACAACTCCGCAAGGACCGCACCCGCACCACCCTGGAAGTGATCGACGACATCCGATTGCGCTATGAGTCTTCGCAACCCGCACTGCGCATCGACTTCGGGCAGGTGATCGGCGATATGCTCGGCGATCTGATGAGCAGCACCCAACCCATCGAAGTGAAGGTCTATGGGAATGATCAGCACAAGCTGCAAGCCCTGGCACGCGAAGTGGCGCATGCAGTGGAAGCGGTGCCCGGCACGGCGGACGTGTTCGATGGCATCAACATCGCCGGTCCTTCGGTGAACGTGGAAAGCAACGACCAAGCCTTGGCACAGCGCGGTCTTTCACCACAGGATCTACAAACCCAATTGCAAACCCAATCGCAAGGCACGCCCATTGGTACGCTCTTCGAGCGGCAGCAACTCACACCCGTCCGCATGGTATACCCGGCCGCCGAACGCACCGGGCTAGAGGATCTGCGCCATACCCAGATCTTCCTGCCCGATGGCCGCTTGGTCCGTGCTTCAGAGGTCGCGACCATCACCGTTGGCCAAGGCGAGGCGGAAATCGAACGCGAGAACTTGCAGCTCATGGTGCCCGTTACCGCCCGGCTGGACAACCGCGACCTCGGTAGCGTAATGGCCGATATCCAACGTGCTATCGACACCAACGTCCATCTGCCGCTAGGCTATCACATCACCTACGGCGGTGCGTTCCAAGAGCAACAGCAATCCTTCGCTGAACTCATGGTGATCCTGCTCGTGGCGAGCCTACTCGTGTTCACGGTACTCCTTTTCCTGTTCGGTGATCTGCGCGTGGCCGTGCTCGTGCTGCTCCTCGCGGTGCTCGGCGTCAGCGGCTGCATCCTTGCGCTCTACCTCACCAACACCGCCCTCAACGTGGGCAGCTATACGGGCATCATCATGATCATCGGCATCATCGCCGAGAACGCCATCTTCACCTACCTCCAATTCACACATAACCACGAGACGCTCGGTGTGGACCAAGCCCTCACCTTCGCCATCGGCACCCGCCTTCGCCCCAAGCTGATGACCGCCCTCGGCGCCATCATCGCACTCATGCCCATCGCATTGGGCATTGGCGCTGGCGCGCAATTGCATCAACCCTTGGCCATTGCTGTCATCGGGGGATTTCTGGTGGCGCTGCCGTTGCTATTGGTGGTATTCCCTTCGCTGCTTCGCTTGCTTTTCCGCAGCGCAGGACAGCCGAGCATTTCGCCCGCTACTTCCACACTAGAACCACCAAGCCTGCCACAATAAGCATAGCCCCCGCTGTCAACCGCCATGTGAACGGCTCCTTCAGGATCCAGAATGATAATAGCAGCGTGATCACGATGCTGGCCTTGTCTATCGTAGCCACAACGCTCACGTCGCCTTCTTTCATAGCACGGTAGTAGAAAAGCCAAGAGAAGAAGGTCGTAACCCCTGATAGGCAAAGGAAGAATACATCCTGCTTGGTGAGCAAGCTCAGCTTGTGTACATGGCGGAACGCGAGGGCGTTCAACCAGACCAACAGGAAGATCAGGCTCGTGCGGACTGTGAGCGCTGCATCGCCGCTCACGTTCTTCATGCCGTATTTGGCGATCACGGAAGTAACGCCCGCGAAGAGCATGGAAACAAGGGCGAAGAGAATGGCGCGGTCCATTGCGGGTTCGGAGTAGGCAAGGTACTGATCGGCAACACCGGCCCGCCCAACGTGCTATCGCCTCAGCAAAAGGAGATACCGGATGGCAGGAGGCGACTTTGGTAGATCCTGATGGGCCCCATAATATCACAGCCATGCAGGTGTTGGCTTCCTTAACCTTGTGTGCTCAACCCTTGACCATGCGCCACCTCATTGCCCCTGTCCTGTTCCTTTCCGTACTGGCATCCTTCGCCCAAGAGCAGCCCGAAGCGGGCCATGGTCTCCCGCATGCGCTTGCCCCTTCGGAGGCACCTCTGATCGAAGCCTACCGAAACAGCCGTGCGGGTGATCGCGGCATCGAAGCACCACCAAGCTGGGTACCGCGCACCATGGCCGAATGGGAGGAAGTTCAGAGCGTTATCGTTACGTGGACAGACTACGAGAGTATCCTGAAACAGATCGTGCGCTACGCCAAGGACGAATGCGAGGTGATCATTGCTTGTACGGACAGCAATGCCGTGATCACCTACCTGAACGGAACGAACGGCGGCGGACCATTGCCCGACCTGGCCGCTATCCGCTTCATCGAGGTGCCTTACAACAGCATCTGGGGCCGCGACTATGGAGCCGAGACGATGTACAAGAACGAGGTGGACAGTCTTTATCTCATGGACTGGATCTATAACCGCCCGCGTCCTGATGACGACGTGATGCCGGAGAGCATCGCTGTGTTCAAGGGCTTGCCCATCTTCGGCGCCACTCAAGCGCCCTACGATGTGGTGCATACGGGAGGCAACTTCATGGCCGACGGCTTCGGAACCGCGTTCAGCAGCTATCTCGTGTATGACGAGAACGGGCCGAACGGCAACTACAACCAGACAGTGAAGACACAGGCGCAGGTGGATGGCCTGATGGAGCAATGGATGGGCATCACGCAATACATCACCATGCCCACTTTGCAGTACGACGCCATACACCACATCGACATGCACATGAAACTGCTGGACGAGGAGCGTCTGCTTGTGGGCGAGTTCCCGGTAGGCGTGAGCGACGGGCCACAGATCGAGGCCAACCTGAACAGCTACGTCGCTGGCCACAACAGCGTGTTCGGTGATCCGTTCAAATTGATCCGCATTCCCATGCCACCCAGCACGGGCGGGCTGTATGCCCCGGATGCCAGCTACCGCACCTATGCCAACAACATCTTCCTGAACAAGCTGGTGCTGGTGCCCACCTACCGAGAAGAGTATGACACCACGGGCCTGCGGATCTTGCGCGAGAGCCTTCCTGGATACCGCGTAGTGGGCATCGATTGTGACAATTCGGGCAACAACATCATCAACCTCAGTGGTGCCATCCACTGCATCAGCAAAGGCATCGGCGTGGCCGATCCGCTGCTCATCCGCCATCAACCGCTCAGCGATACGTACGAAACGGTGGACCCCTACACCGTGGACGGCTACATCCGCCACCGCACAGGCATCAGCGGTACGGAATTGTATTGGACCACCGATACCGCTGCGGGCTTCAATTCCATCGCCATGGCGGACATCGGAGGCAACAACTGGAGCGCTGCCATTCCCGCACAACCCGCTGGAAGCACGGTGTTCTATTACATCCATGCAACGGCGAACAGCGGCAAGCAGCAGGTGCGCCCCATCGTGGCCCCCGATGGCTGGTGGAAGTTCGATGTACTGGACATCAATGCCAGCGTGGACGAAGGCGCGGCACCCCTGATCAAGGAAGTGTTCCCGAACCCAAGCGCATCGTTGATCATGGTCACGCTGAACGTGCCACGCGGCCCCCTGCATGTGTACCTCACTGATGCCGTCGGGCGCACTGTGATGGAACTCCATAACGGCAACCTGCCCAGCGACAACCGTGTGTTCGCGGATATTGAGGCGCTCAGCAGCGGTGCGTATCTCGTGGTAGCTGAAAGCGCAACAGGCAGGAGTGTGCATCGCGTGGTGAGGAAATAGGCACGATCAGCACGGCTAAGGCCGATGTGCTTATCGGAGAGCGTTCAAGTGGAATTCAGCAAGCTGGCCATGGGAAAATCGCGCCCAGCATCCCGCCACAAGCGTGTTGAGCCAAGATGCGTTGTTGGTATGGCTGTGCGAATGCGTGGATGAGGAGTAGGCCTCCCTCCTCAGCGCCTTCAGCCTGATCAAAGACATTTCGAGAAGTGACGGGCGTCAGGAGCCTGAGCGGTCGGTCAGCGGTGCTTTGGTTGCTTCAACCGCACACCCCATGAAAGCTCATCTACTCGTTCTGCTCACCGTCCTTTCCACAGCATTCAACGCGAGCGCACAAGACTGCGGCCCCGTGGGCGATGGCACCAATGGCACCATGATGTGCCTGTACACCGACACGATCCATGACCACCTCTATTGCGGCGGTGCGTTCACGGGTTCAGGCGGCAATCCTTTCGATCATGTCTGCTGGTGGAACGACACCGTTTTCAACCCCATGGGCAGTGGCACCAATGGCGATGTGTACTGCGCCACCCACCACGGTGGCAACCTCTGTGCAGGCGGGTCGTTCACGCAGGCAGGCGGCTCCCCTTGCATGCACGTGGCTTCTTGGGATGGCAGTTCGTGGAACCCGATGGGTGAAGGCTTCAACGGGGATGTGTATTGCATGACCGAGTTCAACGGGTCCCTGTATTGTGGAGGTGACTTCACCATGTGTGGCAGCACGCCCTGCCAGCATGTGGCCATGTGGGACGGAAGTACGTGGGTACCCGTGGGCAGCGGTTGCGATGAGGCCGTATACGCCATGATCACACACGACGACATGCTCTGCATGGGCGGCCACTTCGAGCAAGCGGGCGGCGTTACCTGCAACGGCATCTGCGGCTGGGATGGATCGATCTATCATCCGCTGGGGTCGGGCATGAGCGGCATGGAGCACACCGTGCATGCGCTATGCGCTTACGATGGGCACCTCTGTGCGGGTGGCAGCTTTTCCAACGCTGGCGGTGCTTCCTGCTCCAACGTGGCGATGTGGAATGGTACTACATGGTCTTCTTTGGGCAGTGGTTGGTCCATGGGGACGGACGATGCCGTCGGCTGCCTTTGTCCCTACCAAGGGTCGCTCTATTGCGGCGGTAGTTTCAATGATTGCGGTGGCCTTACCGCCAACAACCTCGGCGTTTGGAACGGCAGCACATGGTCCGCGTTGGGCATGGGCTTCGACGGGCAAGTGGGTTCGCTGGCCGTCTACAACAACGTGCTCTATTTGGGCGGCACCTTCACCACGGCGGATGGCACCGCAGCGGACAACATCGCTCAGTTCACCACCACCACAGGACTGCGACCGATCGACGGCATGACGTACTTCGGCATGTATCCAGTGCCAGCGTCCGATCACGTGAACATCACCTTGCCCGAACTATCATCGCCCAGCACGTTGGTGATCAGCATGCTTTCAGGTGCGGTGGTACGCAGTATCCGACCCAACGCCGCGACCGTGGTGTTCGATGTCAGTTCATTGGACGAAGGGATGTATACCGTCACGGTGCGCTCTTGGAATGGAAGGTATGCCCAACCGTTGTTGATCGTGCGCTGAGTAGGACTGCTGAAGCAAAAGTGGACGTTGGGCTAGTGGCGACCTTGACACACTTGCAGTCCATGAGGCAGGAACATCGCTTACGGGACTGGTCGGGATGGAATGAAGGCCGCGCTAGATGCTTTCCATCGTTCCTTTGGAAGACATGCGTTCCTTACTCCTCACCATTGCCCTACTAGCTAGCGGATGGCTCAACGCCCAAAGCGGAGCCGAAAGGCTGCCTATCGAATTAGAGCGCATACATGACCTTGACCAGAACGACCGCCACAACGAGAGCGGTTTCATTGGTGCCCAGAAGGACAGTGTGGTCGCGCACATGACTTTATATGATTCACTGAATCTTGTACGCGTTTCTGCCATCATCGACAGCGCGGGCTGGCTGGGCACGGATGTGATCGGCCAGAAGGCCAACCAAGCACTGTTCTTGGTGATCCAGCATGCAGATGCGCAACCCGAGGTGCAGGCCCAATACCTCCCGCTCATGCGCGATGCTGTGCAGGAAGGAAGGGGCAACTCATGGGGACTGGCGCTGTTGGAAGACCGTGTCAGGGTGAATCATGGCCAACCTCAGATCTATGGCTCACAGATCGGGTGGAAGGACGACAAACCCTTCATTCAACCGATCGAGGATGAGGAGGATGTGAACGAACGACGCGCCGCCATGCGGTTGGAACCCTGGAGAAATACGCCGGGCGCTTTGGTTTGGAATGGTCGCCTCCCGTGAAGCAGGTGCGCGTGCTATTGCTCGGGCCCGTGCATCATTGAACAACGCACACTCCTTACTTTCCCCTCGATGAAAAAGACGCTCAAATTCATTGCACTGCTGGCTGCCGGGCTCGTCACCTACCTCTTGACCGGGGCAAGTTGCGCTCCCAAGACCGTGATAGCGGTGAACGGATCGCTCTTCGGCCGACCCCTCGAGACCACTGTGGACAATGCGCTTGCCAAACTGATGCTGACCGAACCGCAAAGCATGGAGGTCGCGGCCTTATTCAGCGCTTACAAGGACAAACCGCTGAACACGAACACCCTTTCGCAGATCGCTGCGGCCCATTCCATGGATGTGGCCACGCTCTACTTCCTGCAACGCGCGTACGCCAGCGCGCAGAACGGACGCGCTCAGGACAGCTACCTGAACAACTTGGACCAGCTCAGTGCGGGCAACACTGACGAGCCCTTGGCTCCGCTCAAGGACTACTACGTGGCCTTTGTGCCGGGCCTGGATTACAACGACACCACCAATGGCGGCAACTTTGCCCGGCAACGGCGGCTGCTCACCGCAGGCGGTGTGGCGAACGAACTGATCCTGACCGATGACTGGGGCTTGACCGATGCGAATGCTGCGGTAGTGGCCGCTCGCTTGAAGGAATTGAGCGCAGACCATGAGAAGATCATCGTAGTGAGCGCCAGCAAGGGCGGCTTGGAAACAGCCGTGGCGTTGGGCCGGGTGCTGAAGCCGGAGGAAACAGGTTCCATCAAAGCGTGGGTAAGTGTTGGCGGCATCCTGAAGGGCAGCCCCGTGGCGGATACCTATTTGCACTGGCCCAAGTGCTGGGTGGCCGAGATCGGCCTGATGACCGTAGGGCAGAAGATTGGGCTTGTACAGGACGTGAGCTATGCTAAGCGCGAGACGGAGTTCGCGAGTCTTGTCTTCCCCGAGAACATCAAGTGCGTGCATTTCATCGGCGCACCGCTCACCACGCAAGTACACAAGCGCATCCGGTCGCACTACTGCTCCATCAAGGAGTTCGGTCCCAACGATGGCATAACCCCATTAGCGGACGAGGTGAGCAACAACGGTATCATCATCTCTGAACTCGGCCTGGACCACTACTACAGCAGCACGGACATCGACAAGAAAACAATAGCGCTGGCACTGGTTGTGGCAGGCACGGGATCATGTCCCTGACGATGAGCGGTAGTGCGGCCTCCCACATGATCCATCAGCATTCTCTCAGCAGTTACATCCCGCGCGACACAACGCTTACTTCGTTCGCACTGAACACCGATGAGATACACTGCGATCGTTCTCGCCAGTTTGCTTGTCCTCATGTCGCAAGCGCAACATTGTGCCACCGATACGGCTTGGGCCGCCATGCAGCCGCTACTTGGCAAGTGGTCCGGGGCTTCCGAGGGTGAGCCGGGCAAGGGCACTGTGCAACGCACGGTGGCACCCGCACTGGATGGTGCCTTCGTGCGCATCAACGACCAAGGTGAATTCCCACCGCAGGAGAAGAACCCGAAAGGCGAACGGCACGCGGATGAAGGTTTCATCGCCTACGATCGCGCTGCGCGAACGTTCCGTTTCAAGCAATTCAGCCAAGGAGGCATCCTGAGCGAGTTCAAGTTGGACAGCCTCAGCGCAGATGGCCGCACTATGATCTTCACCACTGAACGCTTGGAGAACTTCATGAAAGGCTGGCGGTCGCGCATCACCTGGCAGTTACAAGCCGATGGGACCTGGATCGAGATATTCGATGTGGGCCCACCGAACAAGCCATGGATGAACTACATGCGCATCACGCTCACACAAACCAAGGACTAGCCAACTGCCGTAGCACCCGCAAATGAAAGCTTCCGCGCTCGGGCTACGCGCCAACTGGAAGTGGTTCACGCTGGTGGACATCCATTGCGTCTTCATCGGTGGCCTCATGCGGATGCGTTTGGTGCATCACAACGGTCCACATTGATGGATGTTCTCCAACACGTTCATTCCATTTACGCGCTGAGCGCTGATGACGAAGGTGCATTGCGTTCGGTCATCATGACCAGCGACTATCCGAGGAACAAGGTGATCCAGCGGCCGGGAACAGCCTGCCGAACTCTCTACTTCGTGGAGGACGGCATCGCACGGATCTTCTACAGCAAAAGCGACAATGAGGTGACCGAGCACTTCGCGTACGATGGCAACATGATCGTCCGTGCCGAGAGCCTGTTCACCGGCCAACCGACGCACAAGGGCATACAGGCGGTGACGGACATCCGAATGGCGATCATCGATGCACGGAAACTGTTCGGTCTTTTCGAGCACCACCCTGAGATAGAGAGGCTCTTCCACAAGTTGATCGTCCGCGAGTATGTGGCCGCCGTTCACCGCGCAGAGAGCCTTCAGATGAAGACCGCCACCGAGCGTTATATGGAGTTGCTGAGCGCCACTCCGCTCCTGCAACACGTACCGTTGAAGCATATCGCCTCGTACCTCGGCATCACTCAGGTGAGCCTGAGCCGCATCCGGGCCTGCGTGAAGTGACCCGGACGTTATTTATCATTTGGAAGATCCCGACTCCACGGCACGCTGGAGCTTTGTCGAACGATCCGCTACCAGCAACGCCTACGAAAGCGTGGTGTGCCTGCACGGAGATCCGCATGATGGACAACTGGCTCGGAGGGTGGACCGCTGCATCATCAAGATCTGTCCTCGTTCCCGCACTCTGGCGACTTCTGTGGTCCGTTGGCACGCAATGGATCGCGTTGTTCATTGCTTCGCTTCCCGGATCGTCGATCCTGGCACAAGACGTCACTTACATCGGCCTGATGCCCACGTTGGACCATGGCGCGCGCATCACTGAACGTGTTGGCTACAGCGCTTACGTCTTCGATGCCACCAAGTTCGGAGGCACGACTCCGGGACTAGACCCGGACGAGCCGCGCTCGTTCATGATCTCGGCCGAAATGGGGATCACCTTCCGGCTGAACGATCGCCTCACCGTGACCTTGGCCTACCTGCATCAGTGGCTGGAGCCATCGCTGACGTTCCATCGGTCGGAGGATCGTGGCTACCAGCAACTCGCCCACACGATGCCCATAGGTCGGGCAGAGTTGCGCCAACGCCTGCGGTACGAAGAGCGTTTCGTGCGCGCCATGGAAACAGGCATCATCACCACCAGTCAGCGCCTTCGTTACCGCATCGGTGTGAAACGACCCGTGGCTCCGGAGCGCTTGTACGTGCTGACCCAGACCGAACTTTTCCTGAACACCACGGCTGGCCAGACCTTGCGCTTGGAAGAGAATTGGACCACCGTGCAACTCGGCTACGCGTTCTCCAAAGCGAACGGCTTGGAGGTCGGCCCCCTGTACGTGGGTTGGTACCGCAACCAACAGAAGGACGTTCTCCACCAGTTCTATCTTCAGGCCACCTGGGTCTCCAAGATCGATCTGCGCCGTCCCAAATACCCCACTCTGCCAACCACACCGCAATGAACGCACCCATTCTCGGCCTTCGTGCCAATTGGCGACAGTTCAGCCTGCTCGTTATCGTGAACGCCTTCGTTGGTGCCATGGTGGGACTGGAACGCACCGTGCTTCCCATCCTCGCCGAGAAAGAGTTCGGCATCGCGTCATACGCTGCGGCACTTTCCTTCATCATGGCCTTCGGCGTTTCCAAGGCGACGGCGAACTACTTCACGGGACGGCTGGCCCGCCGCTTCGGTCGAAAGCGCCTGCTCGTAACGGGGTGGCTGCTCGCGTTGCCTGTGCCCCTTATGCTCATCTATGCGCAGACTTGGCATTGGGTGGTTGCGGCGAACATCCTGCTCGGCATCCACCAAGGGTTCGCGTGGAGCAGCACCGTGGTGATGAAAATGGACCTCGTGGGTGAGAAGGACCGTGGCTTGGCCATGGGTTTGAACGAGTTCGCGGGCTATCTGGCGGTGGCGGCCATGGCCTTCCTTACGGGTTGGTTGGCCGCGAATTATGGGCCGCGACCCTTGCCCTTCGAGGTGGGCATCGGTGTTGCGGTGATCGGGTTGCTCCTCTCGGTGTTGTGGGTGAAAGACACTACGCAGCATGTGAGCGCGGCATCTGCCAAGAGCGTTCTGCCGTTGCTGGTACGGCCCTTCATGGACACGAGCTTGCGGCACCGCGTGCTGGGCACGGTGACACAAGCGGGCCTGGTGAACAACCTGAACGACGGCATGCTCTGGGGGCTGTTGCCCGTATTGCTCGCCAACAAAGGGTATGATGCCCAAGGCATCGGTGCGATAGCGGCGGTCTATCCTGCCGTGTGGGGTCTGGGACAATTGGCCACGGGCAAGCTCGCCGATCACGTGGATCGCAAGTTGATGCTCGTGTTGGGCATGGTGCTGCAAGGGCTTGCCATCCTCTCTCTGCCATACATAGCATCACAGGGCGCGTACATCACCCTCAGCGCCGTGCTGGGGCTGGGCACCGCATTGGTCTATCCCACCTTCCTGGCCACCATTGCCGCGCATACGCATCCATCACAACGCGCCGAAAGCCTCGGCATCTTCCGCCTCTGGCGTGATCTGGGCTATGCGATCGGCGCGCTCCTCACTGGCCTCATCGCTGACCGCTTCGGCTTGACGGCCTCCATATTGTCCATCGGGGGGGTTACGGTGCTCTCTGGTGTCATCGTCTGGTTGCGCATGCCTGCGGAGCGGCGTTGTTTGGAACCGCTGGACCTGAAGCGCTGGCTCGGCAAGCCCGATGTGCGCATCGTGGACGTACGTTCTCCTGAGGAGTTTGCAAGCGGCCACCTACCCCAAGCAGTGAACATCCCCATTGAGCATATCCTGTTACAAGCTCATGACTGGTCACGACGCGAACGCATCGTTACCGTATGCGCCAAGGGTGGTGGTCGGTCGGCCCATGCAGCGCAAGTGCTGCGCGACATGGGCTTCGGTAGAACGTGGTGGTTGTGCGGCGGAACGCTCGGCTGGGACTGACGCCCAGCTTTCCTGTTCAGCGTTCAACAGCACGCGCTGCTCAAGAGCCCGCAGTTCCCTTGTTGCCCCCTGTCCTCTTCTGGCGTAGGGCATAGGGTCGCACCTTCCACAAGTGTCCTCTTCAAGGCGGCCAGTTCAGCGATCTTCTCATCGATAGCCTTTGTCTTCGCGTCGAACTGGGCCGACATGTGCGTGCAGGTGGCTTTGTCCATGTCCATGAGGTCAAGGATCTCCTGTGTCTCGTTCAGGGTGAAGCCGAGGGCCTTGATGCGCTTGATGCGCAGCAGCCGTTCCAGTGCTTCATCAGGATACTCCTTGTAGTTGTTCTCCCGCCGCGACTTGCGGGGCACGGCGATCAGGCCGTGCTTCTCATAGAAACGGATCGTGTCGCGCGTGAACCCGCTGCGTTGGGCTAGTTGGCCGATGAGCATGGCGAATGGAATGGAGCGCCAAAGATCGCGCACTACGGCAGCCAGCCCAACGCCCGTAAACCTTCCCCGATCTCGGCTGCCGCACCATCGCCCGAAACGGTAAGCTCCTGTCCCGCATCGGTCTTGTGCGCCTCCCACTGGAACGTCGCACAGCACTTGCGCTCGAAGGCCGCCACTGCTTCCAGCTTGGCCAAAAAGGTATCGGGCTGCTGGAATTGGAACGTGTATCCGTTCGCCAGCGGAACAATGGCCGTGGCCTTGGAGAACACAGTCTCCTTCAGTTCTACCGCTCTTGCCTGCTGTGCCTTTGCATCCAAGGTGCAGCTATGCACGAGCTTCGTCCCATCTGAACTCGCCTCACCCTCCGCCGAGCAGGAACGTGTACACGAGGTGCTCCCGCAGTGCGAACAGGTAGCTGCGCTCGCGTTCTGATCCTTCTTGCCGAAGCATTCATCAATAGTGTTGCACGAGGTGCAGCAACCGCCCGCGAACGTGGCGATCATGGTGCCGATGAGCATGGTCTTCTTCATGACTGTTGGGTTCTTCGGCGCAACGTAAACAGTGGAGTACGGTCCACTGTCAAGGGCCCCCTTGCATATTCAGGTCCCGAGCCATTCTCTTTCACCACCTCAGACCTCAACTGGGTTGTGAGCATTGCGTGCCGCTGTGGTGTCCAATGCAAGGGCGCTGCCGACCTCTGTAAAGAACCAGTCCCATCTGTCTTTCATGGCCTCCTCGGTCCATCGCCGCTGGTATGTGCCTTTCTCGAAGTCGGTCACGATCCGTTGGGTGATCTGGAACTCGGTGATCTTCTCGTCCTTGCTCTCATACAGCCCACGGCCGCGATAGACGTTCATCTTCATATCGAAGGGCTTGTTGCTGGCTTCGATGTTCTTCGCACCGCTGAGGAGCGTGAGGTTGCCCGCACTATTCAACCACTTGTTCGCCACGTCCTCTGTGATATGCCTCCACTCGGGGAACTTCCGCCATTTGTCTGGCAGGATGTGCTCCAAATGGAGGTCGCGGTTCATGTCGATGTAGGCGGGCTGCTTGCTGTCAGTCGCGTGGTATTCCAACATGATAAGGAGAGGCTTGCACCAGAACTCTTTTGCGGCATACTCCGAAGTGAGCGCTTCCAAGGCCACTGGAAAGATCTTATCCACATCCAGTTTGGCCTCCAAGTCGCGAGCAATGTCAGCGCCCGACTTCTTCTCCTTGATCCATTTGATGATGTTGAAGGAGGTCTGTTTCACCGCCGTGAGCGTCCGCCCCGCGATCCAGTAGAGGTAGTAGAACCTGCACAGTACCTTGGCGATGACGTCGAAATCAGGATGCTCTTCATGCAAGGCCGTCAAGAGGATGCTCTTCCAGTGCATCGCCCATCGCACATACCATAAGCAGAGCACATTTTTGTCGGTGGAATGGAAGATCACTGAGGCATAGCTGTCGGCGAACTTCTTCAGATCACGCACCACTTCATTCGGATCCTTTCCTTCCAACAGGTCCTGCATTTCATCGTAAAGGGACCGCTTGGGGTTCTGCCCCAGCATGTACTATTCGTAGAAGGTGAACAGGTCGTTCAGCGTAATGTCCACGCTGTTCACGGTCTGCTCCATGGCCCGCCAGTCCGCGATGAAATTGTCTTCCTTCAGTCGCGAGGCATCAGCATCGCTTTCGTTGAGCTTTTGCAATCGCTCGATCAGGAAGCTCTTCACCAGATCGGCGGCGGTGAGGTCCATCCCGCGATCGTTCAGCACTTGGAACAGACGGATCGCGAACTCGCGATCCTGACAGTCAATGCGAATGAGCTTGACTTGGTTGAATAGGTAGGTCACGAAGGTACCAGCCTTCTCTTCACCAAGGGCCTTCAGATGGCGGTGGAATATGGCTGCGGTGTTCCTGAACTTGTATTGCGGCTCCTCGTCGGTTTTGATCTCATACTTGAAGGGTTTCTTCAGTATCAACGTGTTGCCCTTCAGGATTTGTTGCTCGAAGTCACTGTGATGCTGGGCATGCGTGACCAATTTGAGCCGCTGGGTCTTCCCATGGAGCGCGATAGAGGTCATGATGGTGTCCTTGTCCACGACCAATGGATCGTTCTCCACCAAACTGTGGTTGATCGCTGGGTAGAGGTCGCGCACCACGCAGAACAGGATCATCAGGGTGGTCAGACGTTGCTGGCCATCCACCACGTCGAGGTAGGCGCTCTTCTCCACGCCGCGTGGCTTCGCGGTGATGATGGACCCCAGAAAGTAGTTCTGCTCCTCATCCTCCCATGCGTCATGCAGATCCTCCCAGAGCTTGTCAACCTGCTCGTCCTCCCACTTGTAGGGACGCTGGTACTGCGGGATCTTGTAAAACGCATCGGCGTTGCCAAAGAGTTCTTTGATAGTAAGGCTCTGGGGTTTGAACGGCTCTTCCATGGGCAATGGGATGTTGATGCAACGTAAGGAGCTTTTATCCTTCACTACAACTCCACGACTTCTGGCGCAGTTCAGCGACAAGTCAGGGCGCTTCTACCGCACGCCATGCCCAGTCAATAGCTTCGCTTTGCCATCGAAGGACATTGCCGCTATGGACGAGGGACATTTCAAGAAGGTCGGTGAACGCAGGAAGGAGCAGTTCGAGCGCTCGTTGGCCAGCATGGACATCCGCAGTGATATCCTACACATCAGTCTGTGGATGGAACGGGTCGCGAGCGAGATGCTCGCCGAACTGCTGAACGTGCAAATAGATGACAGCAAACTCCTCGGGAACACCAGCAAGGCGATCAGTCTCGATCTGAAGGTCATGTTCCTGAGCGAACTTCAAGCCATCGACCCTGAGAAGAGAAAGCGTTTCCAGCCCTTCCAAGAGATCCGCAATCAGTTCGCTCACAATGTGGACGCACATTCGATGGAGACGTGCCTTTCCATTACGCGCTTGAACACTGACACGCTGCTCAAGTGGTATCCACAACCGAAGGACAGGCCACCCGAGGCTCAGTATCGTCAGGCGGTGATCGACATGGGCCTTGACCTCGTGAACACGATCGAAGAAGTATGGGAGAAGATCATTGCGAAACGGGTCAACAAATTCGTCAGCGAACTCGACAAGGCAGGTCTGGAAGCCTACTACAAGGAGAGCGCGCGACAAGTCAAGCTATGGGAGGAGGCTTTGAACAGGATGGAAGAACCCTTTACGCGAGCGCAGGCGATCAAAGCGGTATACGGGTATGCCCACTTTCTTCGCGAAGCTGTTGACAAGGCGATCAAGGACTACCCAGACACGTTCAAGATCGGCCTTGAGATCGACGACATCCCAGAACAGCCGAAACAACCCGATGCTACCTAAGAAGATCCCTCTCTTTGTGCTTGTCCTGATCTGGCTCGCAGGGACACTTCCTTACTTCCTGATCGAGTTCTGGTTGTCGAATGTTCCTGCCGCTTTCAATGGCGCAGACAAGGTGGCTACGTTCATCGCGGATTCATCGCTTGCCTTCTCAACGGCCTTCCCGTTCTGGTTTGTTGTCGAATGGTTCACCCGTCGATCAAAGCGAGCAGAGACGGCGCGTGTGCAGCGGGCCTTTCTTGACGACGCACTACACGCCTTCAATCACCTTGTCCATCGCATGAGCAATGGCATGTGAGAGGGAATTGGCCCGATCCCTTGCCCGACAATGTGTTCACCTTGACCAACGAAGAATCTGAAAGGCGGATCAAGGAGTTTGTCGCCATGGACAATGCCGAACGAGCGGACGGATCTGATAGAGGGCACCACGCGCGGCTATTGATCTATCGAGCGTGTAAACGGGCACTGGCTCAGAAGGCGTTGATCGGCCCTTACCAAGGCGACTTCTCTCTTGACTTCAACATGAAGCTCCATGAATTCATACTCAGGATGCAGGATGTGGATGAAATGGACTATGAGCGCCTTAGCAGTGAGAAAGACACGCTCGGCCTGATGCTCTTCGCATACAATGATGCAAGGCACGATCTGCTTCAACTGGAGAACATCTATCGCAAGGAGCATGGTATCAAACCGCTCGTCCATCATCCCAATGGACCCGCGTTTGACTAAGGTTGATCGGTCGTCTCAGTATCACTGTGCTCCCGCTTCAAGAGGCGGCACCACATTGCAATCCTTCATCATCACGCTCCCCATGATCAAGCCGTCGCATGTGCCTTTGATTGTGATGGCCTGCCCCTTCTCAAGTTCGGCCGCCGCCTGCTTGTCGTTCACGTAACAGTGAACGTTCGAGAGGAAGCCGTCACCTTCAAGGACGACGTATATCTCATCCGTGAAGTCTTTGCTGATCTGCTCAACCGTGCCGTCCACGAAAAAGCGCTTGCCCTTGAAGTTCTCATCTGCCCTTACCTCGTTCTCATCGTAGCTCGCGATCAAAGACGCTGCATCGATGGTGTTATCCTTCCTTTCCTGTACCGCTCGTGCTCTTTTCACCTGTGCCACGCTATCCTTCTGCGCTTGCGTCAATTCTGGAGAGGGAGCCTCTACATGTTCTACTGCCGCTGGAGCGGGTGCTTCCCCCTTGCCGTCCTTTTTGGGATCGCCCGTAACCACTCCAAGAACAAAGAGCCCAACGATGATCGTGAGGGCCACCTTCCATCCTTTGCCTATGCGCTTGGACATCCACAGACCATACAGGCCTACTGGAAAGAACAGGAAGCACAACAGGATGACCAGCCAAGTTTTGTCATACCACTTGGACAGTGCGATGGGTTCCATGCTCGGTGGGAGTTTGCAACAAATATGATCGATCAGGTGAATGCAGCATGTGGATGGAGCCTACCGCTCCGTGATGCTCGTCAACACCACATCCTGTAAAGAAGGCCCTGAACAGGCCCCCTTTCATCTCGTCTGCCATTTACCAGCCGCCTCGCACTCATTACACCTTTCAGCCCCCTGATGAAGAGAGACAGGAAAGTATTCGCTGTTGCCGTGATTGGCGCGCTGACCTTCGCAGCCTGCAAGCACGAGTTGAACGAACCCACACCCGTAGCGGGTACATTCCGTGTGACCTACGGCTTCCATTGGGACGGTACTTCAGATCTTGATCTGGACAGTACGTATGCAGGTGTTTCGGGCCATGCCATCCGCTTCATTAAAGCGGTGAAGTTCTTCATGGGTGCGGTGCATCTGGAAAACAATGGCTTTGAAGTGGCACGTTACGAGCATCGCTACGCACCAGCTCGCCCGATGGAGATCCCAGCATCGCGTACGGGGATCTGCCAGCGGGGGATCACGAAGTGGATGTGGTGCGGTTGACCTTGGGCTTGGACAGTGCGGACAACCATGGCGATCCGGCCACGGCACAGCCCCCACTGAACGACACAGCCATGCACTGGGGAACAAGACGGCCAACGCCTACTACTTCATCGCGCTCGAAGGCCGCGTGGATGATGATGGCACGGGCGTAGTGGATGCGGATGATCCCGAGTTCTCCTATCGGTGCGCCACGGATGCCGCCCTGCGCCTGGCCGAACTGCCCTACACCGCGCCCGTGGTCACGGGACAGGATTTCGGGCTCCATGTACACGTACACATTTGCAGCGTGCTGGCTGGGGTGGATGTGCTGGCTACGCCATCGGCCACGGGGTATGAGGCCGCCAACCAAGTGTTGATGGACAACATGGTGACGGCCGTAAAGGCTGAGTGACCGGCCCGCACCTAACGGTTGGCCCCGATCAGCACGCAGCTTTCCAATAAAACGCACTTGCTGACGGTCGGTAAGGCGGCCATTCCGCTTAACATTGCCTCGGTCATGCACGTCCTCCGCATTTTCGCCCTGCCTGTCGCCGTGCTGTTGATGGCGGCCCAGTGCATGCCTGCTCTCTGGCAGATGAATTGTCAGGACATGGGGCGCACGACGGTCCATTGGGGCCACGCGGAGAGTTGCTGCATGCACAAGGAGGCCCCGTGCCACTCACCCGCGTTCAATCGCTTGTGCTGCACCTACAGCAAGGTGGAGGCGGTGCTGGATGTTCAACAACGAACCACAGCGGCCCAACTACCCGAGGTAGGCCAGCCGACCGATATGGAATTCGCGGCTTGTGAGCCGCCTTTTGTTGCCGTCTGTTCGCTCATAAGGGTTACGGGCAGACCGCCTCCGCGAGGAACCGTGATCGATGGCCTGGTGGAACTGGGCATTCTGCGTTTGTAGTCTTCTCTTCGTTCGGATCGCTCTGGTGCCAACGCATCGGAGCGAGTGCATTTTCTACCGATCGAACATGAAAGACCAACAATGCCATCACTAGAACAAGAAGGACCGAACACATGGCCGAACGCTGAGCGCTGGACCGTTTCCCCTTGGGTCATGTATATGAACAAGGTGCTGGGCAAATTGCGCCTGCCTTACGACCTGAAGAAACGCTTCGATCACCGCGAAGACATGGTGAGTTTGGAGCAAGTGGGCAATTTTGAACTGCTCATCAACGACCTACTGGAACACGACGTACCTGGCGAGTTCGTGGAGCTTGGATGCTACACGGGCAGCACCGCCGCCGTTTTCGCCGCATTGCTGGCCGCCCACCGCAATGAGAGACGGCTGCATGTCTACGACAGCTTCGATATTGAGCTTGGCTCGGTCAAGGGCATCCGCGAGGTCTTCGAGGAGAACATCCGCAGCACAGGCGCTCCCATGCCTGAGATACACGCAGGCGATGTCTATAAAACGGTTCCCGCCGAGCTACCTGGGTCGATCGCGTTCGCCCATATCGATCTCGGTTCAGGCATGCCGGTCGAAATGCACTCCAAGCTGATCGATCACGCGATCCGATCCGTCTATCCGTGTATGAGCCCACGCGGCATCATGGTGTTGATGGACTACCACGTCCCTGGCTTTACCGTGAACGGCAACGATTCCAACCCTGGCGTGCGCGTAGCCTGCGACGCCTTCTTCAAGGACAAGCCTGAGAAGATCAGGCTCCTTTACGGCGGACCGTGCTCCCACGCCTACATCCGCAGAGCCACATGAGCCGAATGCGGAATACGGGGACGCATGGACATCGTTCAGCGCTGGCCTTCGGAGCCGCGCTGTTGGTCTTGTCCACCTTCGCCCAGAACGCGCTGCCGATACCCGATACGCTCAGTGGCGCGAACATGGACCTCACGATACAGGAGGGTACGTGGGAGTTCCACCCTGGAGAAGTGATCCCCACCTACGGTTACAATGGTGACCTGTTGGGGCCGACGATCATCCTGGAACAAGGGCAGACGGTTACGCTGAACGTGACGAACACCCTGCCCGACCTCACCACCACCCATTGGCATGGCCTGCATGTGAGCGCTGAGAACGATGGCGGCCCGCATTCGCTCATCTATCCTGATTCCACCTGGTCGCCCACGTTCACCGTGATGAACCGTGCCAGCACCTTCTGGTATCATCCACATGGCATCGGGCTGACGGACTATCAGGTGAGCAAGGGACTGGCGGGCATGATCATCGTGCGTGATCCACAGGAAGCGGCGCTGGCCTTGCCCCGCACCTATGGCGTGGATGACATTCCGCTCATCCTTCAGGCGAAGCCCATCGTGGCGGGCGAGATCATGCTGCACACGGGCTTGGACAGTGTTGTGATCACCAATGGGGTTCGCGACGCTTGGAAGGAGTTACCCGCACAAGTCGTGCGGCTGCGCTGCTTGAACGGCAGCTCTGAGCGCACCTTCCTGCTGGGCTTCAACAACGGCATGTCCTTCCATGTGATCGGAACGGACGGCGGGTTACTGAGCGCCCCTGTTTCCCTCACACGCGCTCGCCTCATGCCTGGTGAACGTCTGGAACTGCTGGTAGACCTCAACGGTATGGAGGGCAATTCCTTCCAATTGATGAGCTATGCGAGCGAATTACCGAACGGCATCGTAGGGTCAGCCCAAGTGGGAAATGGGATGGCCTCGCTCGATGGATACGATGAGAACGCGCTCAATGGGGCTGACTTTCCGCTCACCTCCTTCACGGTGGGGTCGCAGACGCTGGAGCCGATCATCACCATCCCTGCTGCGCTGGTATCGACGCTTCCGCTGAACGAAGCCGATGCGGACATCACCCGCAACTTCATCCTTGAACCAGAAACAATGAGCCCCTTGTCTATGATCGAAGGGCCTTTCACCATCAACGGCGCATTGATGGACATGGACGTGATCAATGTGACCATACCGCTGAACAACACCGAGATCTGGTCTTTTACCAACAACACGATGGTCGGTCACCCCGTGCATATCCATGATGTCGAGTTCAACATTCTCGACCGCAATGGGTTTGCATCTGATCTGTGGGAAACGGGGTGGAAGGACGTGATCTACGTGCCGCCGCAAGGTAGTGCCCGTGCGATCATGCGCTTCGAGGACTTCGCCGATCCCGACATGCCCTATATGTACCACTGCCATATGCTGATGCACGAGGACGAAGGCATGATGGGGCAGTTCGTGGTGGTGGATCCCAATTCCGTTGATGAGAACAGCGCGAATGATGCCTTGGGGGTATGGCCGAACCCAAGCACGGGCGCGTTGTACATGCGCATTCCAACCATCAAAGGCACCGCCGAGGTCAGCCTGATCGACGCTGCGGGCCGCGTGGTCCATTCCGAGAACATCAATGCCACGAACGGCGCTTCCATGGTGTACGTGGAAGCGGTCGCCTCAGGCCCCTACCTCCTCTCGATCACCGACAAGACTGGTCTGCGGCTGGTGCGTCGAGTGATCATTGCTCAGTGAACAGAACAGAACAGACAACGAACGATCAAACACTCAAACCCTGAAGAACATGAAACACCTGTACCTCGCTCTCGCACTGCTTGCGGCAACGGGCTTGCGTGCCCAAACCACCGCATTGGACTTTACAGCGAACGATTGCTCGGGAACCTCACACACTTTGTTCAGCGATCTCGACGCGGGCTTCTGCGTGGTGATCGATCTGGTGATGATGGGCTGCCCCTCGTGCATTCCCGCCACGCATGCCATCGTCGATGATGTGATCCCGAACACATCGAACCCCGCCATGGTCAAGTTCTACACGATCGGCTACACCAACGCGATCACATGCGGCCAGATCAACACATGGGCCTCGGACAACGGGTTCACTCATCCCGTGTTCGCTGGTATGAGCGCGCAGACCACCTATTACGGCGGCATGGGTATGCCTACGGTGATCGTGCTCGGCGGTGGGGCCACCCATGGCGTGTACTATAACGAGCTTGGCCATAGCGCCAGCGATGACCCGACGATCATCGCTGCCATCAACAGTGCCCTGCTGGGTGCGATCGGCGTTGAAGAGATCGGCGCGCGCACCATCACCCTTGGCCCGAACCCCGTTGCCAGCATATTGAACCTGAACGGCAGCTACACCTCGGCCAAGGTGATCGACGCGCAAGGCCGCATTGTGCTGAACACCGCACCGAACGGCACCTCACTGGACGTGAGCACCCTGGCCGCTGGGCAGTATACCTTGGAACTCATCGCAACGGACAAGTCGCGTGCGATCGGTCGATTCATGAAGCAGTGATGGAGTATAGCCCACATGTTTCCGTGTTGACACTTCGGATCGCGATGTTCTTCAGCGTCGCGGTTGTCGGCCACGCCTCATTAGCCCAAGAACCTGTGCTGTTCTGGGAGCAAGTGATCGATTGCAACGCGGCGGACCAAGGCGCGCTTCGGCCGCGCATCGCGCTGAACGCGGATGGTGATGCCGTGGTGCTCTGGGGTGACAATTCGCCGATGTCCAATCATGTGGCCGTAGGTGATGGTACGTCGTTCAGCGCTCCTGTCGAGGTGAGCGCCGGGTTCATGCCCGCCATCGCCGATTGGATGGGAAGCAGCATCGCCTCTTCAGGAAATACCGTTTGGGTGGTGATGAAAGCCGCTCCCGAGGAAAGCATGCCCGTGTATGTGCGCCGTTCGGATGACGGTGGTTTCACATGGGGTGATACGCTGCGCGTTGATCCCTTTGATGGCAAGGTCTCACGCTTCCCCTCGATCGATGTCGTTGACCCGGACGCACCGCTCGTACAGTACATGCAGTTCGACAGTGGCTATTTCGGAGCACGACAAGTCGTGACGCGTATGCTGGGAGGCGCATTCATGACGCCCGTCCAAGTGAGCGCACCGTTCGCACCTGGCGACGTATGCGACTGCTGCCCGAACCAAGTGGTGGCGGATCCTGATCATGTGGTGGCGCTTTACCGCAACGCGGGATCCAACTTGCGCGTGATGTGGGCGGCCTCTTCCACGGACGGTGGGGCCAGTTTTCCGATCGGCACCGTTGTCGATACTACGGGATGGTTCCTGCCCGCCTGCCCTTCTAGTGGACCCGATGGTTATCTGGACGGTGACAGCGTTCGCTACGTATGGATGTCCGGGGCCAACGACGGAAGCAAGGTCTATCTGGGAAGCGCCTCAGCGATGGACTTGACGCTGGGTGAGCAGTATCGTGTGCATCCTGACCAGCCATCCAACCTGCAACAGAACTTTCCCCGCATCGCAGGAGATGGGGATACGCTCGGTGTGGTCTGGCAGCAGACCATGAGCGGACAGAGCGAGATCCTGTTCAGTTGGAGCACCACAGGCGTGCAAGGCTTGCGTGCTCCGGACACGGTGAACGTGGACCTCACTGGCGCGCAAAAGACGCCCGATATCGTCTACGCGGATGGAGCCTTCCACATCATCTGGAGCGAGCCCAGCCTCGGACAGGTCCGCTATCGGAAGGCAACGATCGGCTCTGATGTGGGTATTCTACCCGTTTCTGGAAGTGATGTGCGCGTGTTCCCTTGGCCCAACCCTGCCCATGCCGCGATCAATATCCCGCTGCACTACCTCTCCGCTGATGTGAGGGATGCCGAAGGCCGCCTCGTGATGCGCAACGCCCCGTTGTCCGGTGGCTTGATGGATGTGAGTTCGCTACCTACAGGACCATACACGTTGGAACTCACTGCGGCCGACAAGTCCCGCGCGGTGGGTCGGTTCGTGAAACAATGACCGCCTGATCATGACCTGTTCCAGTCCGCACCTGACCGCACCCCGATCGCCCCTGAACAGTACGGCGAGGAGGAAGCGTCGCATGACCCCCTTGTTGCTGGGTGCGGCTGGAACGGGTATGCTCCTGTTGCTTTCAGCTTGTAAGCACGAGGTGATCGAGCCCGAGGAACTGGAACCGCCCACGGTGCAGCAACGCCTAGCCGTCACATTCAACTACGGCGGTCACGGCTACGAACTGGCCAGCACCTATTTCGATACGCTGGGCCATCTGTACAAACTGGACACGCTCTGTTTCATCGTCTCCGCCATTCAAGCGGAGGACGATGATGAGGGCGTGATCACCACGTTCGAGGGCGTGCAGCTCGTGGCCAGCGCCGCCAACGCATCCAACGATTTCCTTCTTGGGCCGCTGACCGCAGGCCACCTGCATCAGCTCCGATTCGACCTTGGCCTTCGCCCCGAGGAAGACCAGATCCCTCCGTCCAATGGATCCGACATGGCGGCCATGTACTGCGGCACCAATACCGACGGCTACCACTTCCTGCACATCAGCGGACAGGTGGATGGCAACGGTGATGGGGAACTCGATGCCAGCGACCCCCGGTTCAGTTTCAGATGCACTGGTGAAGCGCTGCGCCGCAGCAACACCAGCCCCGTGCATGCGGACCTGATCCAAGGCGGTTCGCTTACCGCTGCGCTGCCCGTCGATCTTGAACTACTGCTCGCAGGCATTGACCTGTTGGCCACCGCTTCCTCCGATGGCGATGCACCCATCAATGCGCACCTCATGGACCAGCTCGTTGTCGCCACGACACAAGAACACTGACCTCCTCCACCCTTAACCCACGAAACCGATGAACAGGCTCTACTCGACGATCCTCGCAGCAAGCGCTCTTCCCATGGCCTACGGGCAGATGGAGTGCATCGACCGCTACCTCACCGATCCGCTCACCTACACCAACATCGTCACCAGTTCCGATCAAGTGGACATGCCGCGCGATCTGGACTTCAAGCCGAACACCAACGAATTGTGGGTGATGTTGAAGGGCGGCACCAATGGCGGCAGCGTGGTCATCGTTCGCAACGCCGGGCTGGCAGGCCAGACCGATGAATACAAGAAGGACACGCACAGCAGCCACTTCATGCGTGTGGCCAGTGCCATGGCCTTTTCGCCCAACGGGGAATGGTCTGCCGTGAGCGAGATCCAAAGCACCGCAGGCGGCAATTCGACCTTCATGGGTCCAGCCCTCTGGAGCGCCGACCCGAACATCTTCGCCACAGTCTTCCAGAACGCATGGGTAAGCGGCCTTCCCCTTGGCAGCCACCGCGATATGCTGCACCAAAGCCCATACGCCATGGGCATCGCTTCGGATTCAGCGAAGGTCTACTGGGTGATGGATGGGCACAACGGCAACATCTGTCGCTATGACTATGTGCAGGACCACGGACCTGGCTACGACGATCACGGTGCGGGCAAGATCTGGCGCTATATCGACGTGCCCGTAACGCGCGTGCCAGATGTTCCGAGCCACATGGTGCTGGATAGGGTGAACCATTGGCTCTATTTCATCGACGGCGGTTCCAAGCAGATCAAACGATTGAACACCCTCAGCGGCTCGGAAACGGGCAACCTCAGCGCGCCAAGTACCGCCAGCGAGCCGCTCGCCACGTATAAGCAGGTGGAGGGCGCTACCGTGGAGATCGTTGATACTTGGGCAACAGGTCAGCCGTGTGGTATCGACTATGTGGATGGCAGACTGGTCGTGAGCGACAACGACAACGGCGATATCCACCTCTACGACGTGACGGGTACGCCAGCTTCTCTTGGCGTCATTGCTACTGGTCAAGCGGGCATCATGGGCGTGAAGGTCGGACCTGATGGCAGGATCTGGTTCGTGAACTATACGGGGGACAAAGTGGTGCGCATCGACCCCATTCCTATGTCCGACGACGGCGCTATCACCGCCATCCTCACTCCACAGACAGTTGCCACGGAGCCCGACTTTTATTCGACGGCCTTCGATGTCTGCGCTTCCAGCGTTGCCCCCATCGTCACGCTCACCAACGTTGGCTTGAACGATATCACTTCCGCGGATATCGAGGTCTCTCTGGAAGATGGCACATCCTCGATGTTCTCCTGGAGCGGCACCTTGGCTCCGAACACCTCGGTGGACGTGACCCTGCCGTCGATCGCGCTTGCTGCTGGAACGCACAAGCTGAGCGCGATGATCACCATGCTGAACGGCGCTGCGGACATGAACATGATGAACGACGTATTGGAAGGTTCCTTCCGAGCCATCGCCGTACCCGTTGCCATGCCCTTCAACGAAGGCTTCGAGGCGTCCACCTTTCCTCCGGCGGATTGGAGCTACGCCCACTTCAACCCGAACCTGTTCATGCAGCGCGTGACCAATGCCAGCGGCATGGGCCTGAGCACGGCCTGCTTGAAGATGGACAACTTCTCGGGCGATATGGACATCACGGGCCAACAGGACTACATGATGCTGCCTCCCATCGATCTGAGCGGAGCCCCCACGGGTACGGAACTCGGCTTCCATGTGGCCTATCGCCAGTACAACAGCGGCAGCACCGATGCCCTCCGTGTGAAAGTGAGCACGGATTGTGGCGGCTCCTGGAGCACGCTTTATGACAAGCAAGGCGGTACGCTCTCCACGGGAACCCCCACCACCTCCGCCTTCACTCCGACCGCCGCACAGTGGCGCTTGGAACAGGTGGACCTTGCCTCCGTTATCGGCCAGCCTGAAGTGCTCCTGATGTTCGAGGGCGAAAGCAATTGGGGCAACAACGTCTACATCGACGATGTGCAAGTGGGCACGACCGTGGGCATCGGTGAACAGTCTGTTGTCCCATTCGCAATCTACCCCAACCCCGCCACGGATCAAGTGCGTCTGGACCTCGGTGCTCTCAACGGCTCGGCCGAAGTATCCATCATCGACGCGACTGGTCGCACGGTGGTGCAGCGAGGATCGGTGAGCACGAGCCAATGGTTGGACATTGCTTCATTGGCCGATGGCACTTACACCGTGATGGTGCGTGCGAACGGCGGGATCGGAACGCATCCGCTCGTTGTGCTGCGCACGCGCTGATCAACCAACCCCTGGAACAGCGGGAGGGCGAGGTATCCCTCCCGCTTGTTCCATCCGCCCACATGGAACCGCAACACAAGCTGCACGTACGGAACATGGTCTGCGACCGATGCCGCTCGGCCGTGCGTCGCTTGTTGGACGATGAAGGGATCAGGGCCACGTTCGTCAACCTCGGTGAAGTGGGCTTGGCCAAAGGGTTGAGCGCTGGTCAACGCGAAAGGCTGGCCGCTCGCATGGCCGAGATCGGTTTCGAGTTGATCGATGACAAGCGGGTGCGTACGGTGGAACGCGTCAAGCATCTGCTTCAACAACATGTGCAGGGTGATGCGATGCAACGGCGCAAAGAGAAACTCTCCATCTGGCTGGCCCGCGACATGGCCATGGAATACTCGGGGCTGAGCAAGCTCTTTTCGCAAGTGGAAGCAACGAGCATCGAGCGCTACCACAACCTGTTGCGGTTGGAGCGGGCCAAGGAATTGCTCGTGTACGACGAATTGAGTCTGACGGAGATTGCCGATCGGCTGGGGTATAGCAGCGTGCAACACCTCAGCAACCAGTTCGCACAATTCGTCGGTCACAGCCCATCGCACTTCAAGCGCATCGGTTCGGAACGGCGGAAAGCGATCGATCTGGTGAACACGTAGCATGATGGAAGTTGTAACTCTCATCCATCATCCTGTAACAAGTCGCGGTTGGCGGGCCTGGAGCTTTGTACCCAACAAAGCGACCATGACCCATACCTACTCCATCCAAGGGCTCACTTGTGGCAACTGCGTAGCCAAGGTGAAGAGCGCCCTGCTCCATACCCCTGGCATCACCCACGCCGACGTGATGCTGGATCCGCCCTTGGCCACCCTAACGATGTCCACACATGTGGACACGGCTGTATTGGCGAAAGCCGTGGCCAACGCAGGCAACTTCAGCCTCGCTGAGGACGGGCATGCGACAGTGCTTGCCATGGATGCCCCCGACGCGGAGGCTACCTCGTTCAAACCCATCTACCTGCTGTTCGCTTACATCGGAGGAGCGGCCACATTGGTGCAGCTCGCGCGGGGTGGCTTTGACGCGATGCACTGGATGGCCAGCTTCATGGCGGCCTTCTTCCTCACATTCTCCTTCTTCAAGCTACTGGACTTGCATGGCTTCGCGGAGGGCTATGCGACATACGACGTGGTCGCCCAACGCATACCCGCGTATGGCCTCATTTATCCCTTCATCGAACTGGGCCTTGGGATCGCCTACGTGTTGGCTCCCCTCTCCCCGATCACCAACGCCGCCACCTTCATTGTGATGGCAGTAAGCAGCATCGGTGTGGTCCAACAGGTGCTGAAGAATTCACCTTTCCAGTGCGCTTGCCTGGGAACCATTTTCAAGTTGCCGCTCAGCAGGATCACGCTCATTGAAGACCTTCTCATGGTGGCCATGAGTGGCCTCATGCTGATCATATCCGTCCGTTGAAACACCATGGACCGCGCACTGATATTCACCACGGACATTCCCGCCAGCGATAGGCTGCGGGAGCTTACCCCAAAGCTCAACGCCATCCTTGGCCATGGCAACTGGATCATCGATCTGGAGGACCAAGAACGGCGCATGACGATTGCCTGCCGCGAAGGAACCTCGGCCCGTGCGTTGGCCGAGCGATTGCGGGAGGTGGGCATCACAGCGGAACTCATCACGGACCTGCCCAGTTGCTGCTGAACGAACGAACAAAGAACGAAGGACCATGACTACCCGAACCATTCTGACCGCGCTGAGCCTCATCGGCCTGTTCTGCTCGTGCTCGAACATCCCGAACGCACAGGAAGCCGAAGTGCTCATCAATGGCAACTGCGGCATGTGCGAGGAGACCATCGAACAGGCAGCGCTCATGGAGGGCCTGTCCGAAGCCGATTGGGACAAGGAAACGCGCAAAGCCACCATCATCTACGACAGCACGCGCACTTCGTTGAACGCCGTACTCCAGCACATCGCGGCGGCTGGATATGACAACCAGTCGTTCATCGCGTCGGACAGTGTATACAGCAAATTGCCCGAGTGCTGCCATTACAAGCGAACGGGAAAAGATGTGAAGCCGCCTGCACCCGGCGACAAGCGGCATGGGCATTGAACTCGGACCTGATCACATCACACAGATGACCATGAGAACCTTGAACCTGTTGCTCGCGATCGCTGGCTCCGTCCTGCTGTCGAGTTGTGCGGCCCAGATGAAGAACACGCGCACTGTCAACTTGCGCATCGACGGGGATTGCCCGCTGTGCGCGAAGCGGATCGCGGAAGCTGGGAATGTGAAGGGTGAAGCTCAGGTCAACTGGGATCCCGACACCAAACAGGCCACGGTGGCCTTTGACAGCATGCGCACGAGCCTCGATGCCATCCTGAAACGCATTTCGCTGGCTGGATACGACACGCCCAACTATCTGGCTCCTGATGCGGCCTACGCAGCGTTGCCCGGCTGCTGTCAGTACGAGCGCACAATGAAGCATCATGCCGAAGCGGACAAGCACGAGGCATCAACTTCCATGGATGAGCATGCCACGCATGCCGAAGAAAGGGACATGGGTCCCAACGGACATGACCACTCCGCCATGCAGCACCCCAAGGCCGCAGCCGCTTCCATACAGGCGGTGTTCGATGCGTACTTCAAGCTGAAGGATGCGCTCGTGGCCTCGGATGCGAAAGCTGCGAAGGCGCATGCTGAAGAACTGAACGATGCGCTGCACTCGGTGGACGACAAGTCGATCCCTGAGAACGTGAGCACGGTGTGGCCGCAGGTGATGTCCGCAGCCATGCCGCATCTGCATCCGCTTTCGGAGACCACTGATCTGGGCAAGCAGCGCGACCTCTTCGCCAAGCTCACCCCTGCTATGGTGCAACTGGCCAAGGCTGCGCCGCAGGAAGCCGCACTCTATCTCGACCACTGCCCGATGTACAACGGGGGCTCAGATTGGCTGAGCAAGGAGAAGGAGATCAAGAATCCGTTCTATGGAAGCATGATGTTGGGCTGCGGTAGCGTGCAGGAGACGATCCAATAGCGCCCAAGGGCACAGGTCACTGGCCGTGGAACATCATCACACCCAACCGATGCCATCCACGGCGATGGCCGCTTCACCAGCACATCAAGCGCATGGTGAGCATGACGGTGGTGATCACGCCACCCATGGCCCAGCCATGGTCTCTGACTATCGACGGCGTCTCTGGGGTTCGGCCCTGCTTACTATCCCCATTGTGGTCCTATCGCCCATGGTTCAGGAGATCCTCGGGGTGCGCTGGACCTTCCAAGGGGACACCTGGATCCAATTGGCGCTGTCCACCGCTGTGTTCGCTTTTGGTGGCTGGCCCTTCCTCCAAGGCTCGCTCGGCGAACTGCGCCAAGGTGCGCCTGGCATGATGACGTTGATCGCCGTGGCGATCACTTCCGCCTACCTCTACAGCACCGCCGTGGTCCTCGGATTGGCGGGCATGCTCTTCTACTGGGAACTGGCCACGCTGATCGACATGATGCTCTTGGGCCATATCATCGAAATGCGCTCGGTGATGGCCACATCCAACGCGCTCGAACTATTGGTTAAGCTGATGCCAGATGAGGCCCATCTCGTTCACGGTGATCACATGATGGATGTGAAGGTGGCATCGCTGAAAGCTGGAGACCTGATCCTGATCAAGCCTGGTGAGAAGATCCCCGCCGATGGTATAGTGTCGAGCGGCGAAAGCCATGTGAACGAAAGCATGCTAACGGGTGAATCCTTGCCCGTACAGCGGAGCGCCAACGATCGCGTCATCGGTGGTTCGGTGAACGGCAATGGCTCATTGACCGTGCGCGTGGAGCACACGGGCGAAGCGAGCTACCTGCACCAAGTGGCCCAGTTGGTCCGTGAAGCGCAGAGGGCGAAGTCCAGAACGCAGAACCTCGCCGACCGCGCGGCACGTTGGCTCACGTATGCGGCCTTGGGTGCTGGCGTGCTCACTTTGATCGCGTGGCTGCTGATGGATGCAGGGCTTCCCTTCGCCTTGGAGCGCATGGTTACGGTGATGGTCATCTCCTGCCCGCACGCTTTGGGATTGGCCGTACCGCTCGTGGTGGCCTACTCCACCATGCTGGCCGCACGCAACGGATTGCTCATACGCGATCGTACCGCTTTCGAGAACGCGCGCAGGATCACCACCATGGTGTTCGACAAAACGGGCACACTTACCACGGGCGAATTCGGAGTAAGACGCATTGTTGTGCTGGATGACACCTTCCACCAAACCACTTTGCTGCGGTATGCGGGTGCGGTGGAGCAGCACTCCGAACACCCCATCGCCAGCGGTATCCTGCGGAAGCTGAAAGACGATGGCCTCACGATCCAGCCTGCCACTGACTTCAGAGCGGACCCTGGTCATGGCGTTCAGGGGACCGTGAAAGGTCGCAAGGTGATGGCCATAAGCCCTAAGCAAGCGGAAGCGATGGGCTTCTCGATCCCCGAACGGACCTTCACCGATGCCACTGAAACGGTGGTGCTCATCGTGGTGGACGGTCGATTAGCAGGAGCCATCGCCTTGGCCGACCCGATCAGGACCTCATCGTTCCATGCCATTGAACGGTTCCATGCGCTAGGCATCAAGACGTATATGGCCACGGGCGACAACGAGCGCGTTGCGGCCTACGTAAGCGAGAAGCTCGGCTTGGACGGGCACTACTCGCAAGTACTCCCGCATGAAAAAGTGGAGATCATCAAGCGCTTGCAGGATCGCGGAGGCTACGTAGCCATGGCAGGCGACGGTGTGAACGATGCGCCTGCACTTGCCCAAGCGGATGTTGGCATCGCCATCGGTTCAGGAACGGATGTCGCCGCAGCCACGGCCGACATCATACTCGTGCGCAGTGACCCGAACGACATCCTCCAACTCGTGCTCTTTGGCCGTGCCACCTACCGCAAGATGGTTCAGAACCTTTGGTGGGCCGCTGGATACAACGTGGTGGCCATTCCATTGGCTGCGGGCGTGCTGCACGCACAAGGCATCATGATCGGCCCCGCGTTGGGCGCAGCCCTTATGAGCATGAGCACAGTGATCGTAGCGCTGAACGCCCGCTTACTCAAGCGCAACCTTGCGAAGGGATGAAGGGGATCCGCCAGTTCTCCCCCTTCTTCGCTCTCCTACTATGCGGAAGCCTCAACGCACAGGATCCTGACAAGTCGTACGCTTCCTTGGGCGCTTCGGTCTTCACAGAATCCTTCACGCCCAAGCTCACGCGCTACGAACTCACCATCACGGACACCACCTACAACTTCACGGGCAAGCCACGGAAGGGCTATGCGGTGAACGGCCAGTCCCCCATGCCCACGTTGGAATTTACCGAGGGTGATACTGCGCTCATCATTGTCCACAACGCCATGCAGAAGGAGGAAACTTCCCTGCATTGGCACGGGATCATCCTGCCAAATCGCTTCGATGGCGTGCCCTACCTCACCACACCACCGATCAAGGCGGGCGAAACACAGGTGTACAAGTTCCCGTTGGTGCAAAGTGGCACGTACTGGTACCATTCGCACACCGACTTGCAAGAGCAGAACGGCATGCACGGCGCGCTCATCATCCACAAGCGTGATGAGGAACCCTTACCCGAATACACGGTCATCCTCAGCGAGTGGACGGACATGAAGCCGAACGAAGTCCATCGCCGCCTTCACAACGCCAACGACTGGTTCGGCATCCAGAAAAGCCACCTCCGCCCTGGCACCACGCAGAGCTACTGGGACGCCATCAAAGAGGGCTACGTGGGCACCAAACTCGCCAACGAGTGGAAACGCATGCGGGCGATGGACGTGAGCGACGTGTACTATGACACCTTTCTGGCCAATGGCAGGCCAGAGGACGAAGCGCCCCAGTTCAAGGCGGGTGATCGCGTGCGCGTTCGGTTGATCAATGGCGGTGCCAGCAGCTACTTCTGGATCAGCTACGCTGGCGGTAAGATGAGCGTGGTGGCCAGCGATGGCATGGACGTGGAACCTGTTGAGGTGGACCGTTTCATCATGGGCGTGGCGGAGACCTACGATATCATCGTCACCATTCCCACCGACAGCACGGCCTTTGAACTACTGGCCACGTCCGAGGACCGCACGCGGAGCACATCCGTATGGTTGGGTAAAGGGATCAAGCAACTCGCAGCGCCCATGGCCCCCCTGAAGTACTTCGAGGGGATGAAGATGATGAACGGCATGATGCGTATGAACGGAGAGATGGAGGACATGGGCATGAACATGGCGTTGCAACGCATGGACATGAACACCGTGATGTACCCTGAGATCACGGGCAGCACACCTACGCAGAAGACTCAGGGCATGGACGGCATGCAACATGATCACGCGGCTGCTACGAGCCCCATCATCACTTTGAACTATGGGATGATGCGCTCCCCCAGAAGCACTGCCTTACCCTCCGGCCCAGTGAAGGAATTGCGCTTCGAGTTGACGGGCAATATGAACCGCTACCTCTGGACCATTGATAACAAGACCGTCACCGAGGCGGACAAGATCATGATCCGAAAGGGGGAGAACGTGCGGTTGGTCCTCTACAACAATAGCATGATGCGTCACCCCATGCACCTGCACGGCCACTTCTTCCGAGTGCTCAACGGGCAGGGCGACCACGCTCCGTTGAAGAACGTGCTGGACATCATGCCCATGGAAACCGATACGATCGAGTTCGCGGGTACGGAGGATGGCGATTGGTTCTTCCATTGCCACATCCTCTACCACATGATGAGCGGCATGGGGCGCGTGTTCAGCTACGACACACCCGCCACCAAGGACAGTTCCTATACGAGCGGGATCTCCTGGAAGCGCTTCGCACGCGACGATAAGCGCTGGCACTTCATGTTCATGAATGACTTCGCCACGAACGGGAACGACGGCGAGGCCATGCTCCAGAGCAAGCGCTGGAAGTTGCAGGCTGAATGGCGGCTGGGTTACACGGAGCACCATGGACAGGAGGTGGAAACCCACTTTGGTCGCTATTTCGGCCGCATGCAGTGGTGGTTTCCCTATATCGGCTTCGACTGGCGGCAGCGTATGGCCCACATGAACGACGGGGAAGAAAACCTCTTCGGCCAAGGCAATACGAAGGACAGTCGCAGCGCGATCTGTGCTGGCTTCCAATACACCCTGCCCATGCTCTTCGTGCTGGATACCCGCATCGATACGGATGGCCGCCTACGGGCCCAACTCATGCGCGAAGACATTCCCCTCTCTTCTCGCGCTCGACTGGATGTGATGGCCAACAGCGACGGCGAGTTCATGGCTCGTGCCCGATACATCCTGAGCCCCGCGTTGGCTATCACCACACACTTCGATAGTGATATGGACTTGGGGGCGGGCATTGCGCTGAGCTACTGACCAGTCACAATGAACGGCCCGTTCCAACCAGTCCTGGATCCATTTGCACGAACCTCGCGTTGAACCATTAACACCAACCGCATCCGATCACCATGCGCGCCTTCATCGAACGCTACCCTGTCGCCATCTTCATTTCCCTCACCCTCTTGGCACAATTCACCGTGGTGCTCTGTACTTGGTGGCTCATCCCCGACGGTGAAGAAATGCACAGCGATTCAGCAGGTGCGCGCGCGGCTCACATGGTGTTCAGGTTCCGCGTCTTCTTCCCCTTGGGCCTTGCCATGCTCATGACCGTCTATCTCGACGGTTGGGGCGGCCTGAAGAAGCTCTTCGGCTCCTTTCTGCACTGGCGGGTGCCTGCGAAATGGTACGCCTTGGCCTTCGTATGGAAATTCATCCTCGGATTCCTTGGCGTGATCTGCGTGGTGGCTCTTGCGCTGGACGAGTGGCCCGGCTTCATCAATGACGGGTGGCTTCGGGGCATCATGACCACGTTCTTCTTCCTCGTGGGCATCGCTTTCGTAGAGGAGACCTCTTGGATCCGTTTCTCAGTGACACGCTTGCAAGAGCGGCGGTCAGCGCTGTTCTCTTCGACCGTAGTGGGCTTGGCGTGGGGAGCCTGGTATCTGATGATGATGATGATCGGAGAGGGCGTACCTGATGGCATTCCGTGGTTCGCCTTCATCATCTCCATGTTCAGCATGAGCGTGTTCTTTACATGGACCTACAACAACACGCGCAGCGGGACCGTGCTCCTGGTCATGCAATTCTTCAGCAATTGCGCCTTCCTTATCGCCCCGATGCTCCCTGTGGCTGGCAAGCCACCTTATTTCATGATCGGCTTCGTACTCTGGTTCCTGGCACTGGCGGTCGCGGTCACTGTTCAGGGCGGGACAACTCATTTGAACCGTGAGGGCGTGCGCGCGAAGTGGAGTGACCCTATGGAACCCTGACCTCTGGGAAGAATGCAACGAGGCCATCTGCTCCGCTCTGGTGTGTTCGCGGCTTTGCTCTGGTTCTGCCGCCTCGGATCCAGCCATGCCCAGTCATCCCATGTGATCACTACGGGCGCTATGCGGAACACCATGTTCAATGGCCAACTAGCTGGCCTCATCAGCATGGACACGCTTGCACGCCATGGCGTCTATGGCCTTGGCCCCTTGGAAGCGCTCCATAGCGAATTACTTGTTATCGATGGGCGCGTTTTCGTCTCCGAGGTAGCTAAGGATGGTACAGTGCGGGTAACCGAGAACTCCACCACCCGCGCGCCCTTCTTCGTGCATACCCACGTGCAAGCGTGGGATACCGTTCCTCTCCCCGATGGAGTAAACGACCTGCCCGCTTTGGATGCCTGGCTCACGCAATGGGCTGCCGCGCGCCCAGAACCCCTTGTATTCCGCATCCAAGCGGAGGTGGACAGCGCGCACTTCCACGTCATGGACCTTCCGAAAGGCACCTCGTTCAACGGACCAGATGAGGCCCACGCCTTTGCACGACAGTACACGGTACACAACGCAGCCTGCGAACTGCTGGGCTTCTTCTCCACCCATCACAAGGGCGTGTTCACACCATGACTCCAACATCCACGTGCATCTGATCACGGAAGATCGCCAGCAGATGGGGCATTTGGAGACGCTACGCTTCGGCGCAGGGCACAAGCTCCTGCTGGTCGGGAATTAGGGGCTCTTCTGGGCCTGACTTGCACCGTCAACTTCAGCCTTCCCCTGTCCTCTTCAAGGAGGGACGAAGGTCCTGAACAAGGCCCTATTTAAGGGGCCTGATCAGGGGCCTTGAACTGGCGTATCGTTAATAAGGCCGCAAAAGAGACCTGCTCTGAAAAGCGCCCCCATGGGCCGCAAATTTTTTCCCCCAATTCTGAAGGCTCGATCTCAACCCACGTTCCCGTACGGCCCACAACAGCCCTATTTACTGGAGTGCTCATATGCACACACCAAGGCCATGGAAAAGAAAGTAGTGGACCCAACCGACCGCTGCGTGAACGGGCGCTGTTGGGTCGGTCCCATTCTCATTGCCGAGACAAGGGGCGGCGCGGTCGCTGATCTGCAACAATGGATCAAGATCACGCTTTCCCATCACCATAACAAGGAGACCACGCTGGGGTTGATGTCCTGTCTCGACTTCACCCATCTCTATGAGGAGCATGCGATCATGGCTTTTGCCATTGGTCGTGAGCCCCATGCCTCTGCCCTTCGAGAGGTATACGTGCGCATGAAGGTCGATCACGGTGGCGTATTGCGAAGCAATTGCTCGACCTATCACTTCTCCATTGCTGGCGAAGGGGAGCAAAAGCGTTGTGATGCCCTCATCAGCCACTACGACTGGCTCGATCGCGTCGCCAGTCGCTATGCACCTTGAACAGGGGCACGGGATGAGGACGCCCCATAAGCCCCCATTGGTTGACGGCGTGTACACCCTCTGGGACAACGAGAACCGGGGAAAAAGGGGCATTCCTAGCCTCTCAGCGATCTGGTGCAGGTCAGGTCGTGATCTCAGGTCTTCTTCTCGAAGAACCTACCAACCCGCAGCAGTTCATTTTATTGTAAGGGGCTTCCTCGGGTCAAGCCCCTTGGAGTTGTGCCATTGGAGACTGCTTTGGTAGCAGGTAGGATCGGCTCGGTTGATCATCATCGAGTCCACCCGTGCTACTACACTTTCCTCTCCTTCTTCAAACCAAGAAGGACCAACAGGCCGTCCAGAACAAAGCAAGGTTTCACCATGGACTGGTTCTGGAGGGTTTTCTAACGAACCCTCCAGCCCAGTCCTGACGGGGCTTTCAGAAGGGGGCAAAAAAAATGTTGGGGGTAGGTGAAACAATTCGTCTCGCCGAACCATATAAGGGGACGTAACGGCTATAAATGTTGCCATATGGGTCCCCTTCTCCCTACTGAGGTGCTACACACACGACAACGCATGCCCAATGGATACACATGATGATGAATGGATCATGGAGCATAGTTCTGCGAAAAGAGGCAGTAACCCAGAAGACCCAATAGAACCAACCAAGGCAAGGGGGAAGGGGAAGCAAGGGGGGCCGCGTATCCCTTATGTAGATGGCTCATCACACCAGACGCGAAGAATGTACGTCCCCGTCGCGGTGGATGACCTCCTTCAGGAGAAGGTCCAAAGCGGGGAACTGCCTCTGAAATATCTGGACCAGTACCGTTTCATCATCAGCCACATCGTGTTCGAGCGCATGACCGACAAGCGATATGAGGAAGAGGGAAGCTATGTACGCATGAACATGGATACCCTGAGACGCCACATCAGTCAAGACTACGCCTACCGTTTCCGCGACGCTCTCATTGCATGGAAGATCATCGAATGCAACGGGGTTTATAGCAAAAGAGAGCACACCTCATTTGGATACCGCCTCACGCACGAGTACCGTGGAGGTCGCCTCATGGCTGTGGACGTTGGTGATCCCGTGCTCCAGCGGAACATTGGACGGATGCGTCGGGAACAGGAGGAACGGATACAACAATATCCACCAGGATACGCTGCGGTCGCAAAGTGGCTCTCGGCCCTCACCATTGACAAGGTCAAAGCGGAGAGCCACATCGCCCAGCACTTCCATGAAGGAAGCGACAAGCATGGCGCACGAATGCTCGCAGTGGACGGGATAGCGCATAAGCAGTTCTGGTGCATTGTTGATGGGAAGGCTGGTCGTGCTCACCATAACGTGTCCAACCTCGCGGGGGACCTGCGCCCGTTCCTGACCATCCATGGAAAACCATTGGAGCAGATCGACATCGCGAACAGCCAGCCCTTGTTCATGCACCTCTTGTTCGCCAGACAAGGTGGCCTCGACCCGTCAGAGCAGGCCCGGATGGAGTCGGCCTTGCTTTCCGGGCAGTTCTACGGCATGCTCAACGCGGAGCAAATGGAGGTAGAAGCGTTCAAAGAGAACTTCTACCAGTTCCTCTTCGGTGACAACATCAAGAGGGGCCCGGTAGCCAAGCGCTTTACCAAGGAATTCCCCAGCTACGCGTTGCAGATCCAGCGGGCGAAGCAGGGTGACTACACAAAGTTCGCGATCCTCCTTCAAGCCGAGGAGGCGAAGGTGGTCTATGAAGCCGTGCAGCGCTTCGTAGAGAAGACCCACGACAATGCACCCATTCTGAGCATCCATGACTCGCTTGTCACAACGCCCGATTTCATCAACATGGCCAGAGACGCCTTGGCTGAGACGTTCATGGCTCTGCACGGCGTCACGCCCCTGCTGCGGCTCAAGAAGGCTTCCACGGACATCAAACACTCTTCAACGCACAAAAAGACCAAGAACATGGAAACATCGATACTGACGTGCATTTCGATCGAGAGCATCGGATTCGCGAATGGCAAGGCGGGAAAGCTCATCCGCTTCCTTGTGAAGTTCAAGGAGGGGCTCGAAGGTGAGTACTGGGGTAAGAGCGAGGACTCGAAGAAGAACTTCCCGCTCAACGTTCCCCGCAAATACGACTATGAGCCGTTGACCAAGTCGTTCGGCCCTGACACGCTCAAGTTCTACCCTCTCAGCAAGGAAAAAGCCCAAGAGCGAACGGTGACCTCCACACCCGTCCCAAAGGAAGGGCGGGTCGTGACCGCGCCGATCGTCGGCTCAAAAGCTGACGCTGTGGCGGCCGTAGTTGGCTCCGTAAGGTTGGTAGCTGCGGGCAAGATCGAACTGGCGGAGATCGAACCAACCGCCGTCAACCTCAAGAATCTCATCACAAAACTCTCGGAGCAATGAGCAAGACTTTCCGCATCAACTTGGACGTGGAGTTCACGAACGGCGAAACCCTGACGGTGGAGCGTGAAGCCCAAGGGGCCACCATCGTCGAAGCCAGCACAAATGTTCAATTGGAACTGCACTTTACGTTCGGCAACCTCTTGGCAAAGGTTCATCCGATCAATTCCTACAAGCAGATCGATTCCGTCGGCACCGGCAATGAGGATAAGCCACCACGACCAACATCCCCTCCCCAGCGGAACCGCCGTCGGGCGGATGCCGCACCAAGGCCAGCAACTCCTGCTGCCACTCTCCCTTCATCGCCGACGGAGATCTTCCTGAACGAGCACCTCATTGCGATAAGGACCGAAACCCACGTGCTGCTCACGGATAGGGTCAAGCAATTGGGGCACTACGTTCCGAAGGAGCAATTCACGCTTGGCTTTGCTCGCTTCAACAGTTCCGGTGCTGAAAAGGACATTCATGATATCATGATGGGCCTTCAGAAGGACTGTTTTGAATACCTCAAGCAGCACCAAAGCGACGAGTTCTCTGTCTATGATGGTGAGAGGCAGCAGATGCAGACCATCTCGCTGAGCCATGTCCTGAAAAGCAAGGAAGAAGGCATGGCCCTGTTCGATGTGGAAGGCATTGAACCCCCTGCTGGTGATGCTGGGATGCTTGCACCTACCCTTGCCGAGAAGAAGGCTGCCTTCCTCTGCAACCTCCTGTTGCATGACCTGAACCATCTCGTCGTGGAGATCGAAGCCAAGGGCCTTGATATCGATCTGGAGGACCCATCCAGCATGAAAGGGCCTTCGCATGAAGAACAGATCCTTGCCAGCATGCTCGAATGCTACCGTGGCTTCGTCACGGAGTCTGCGGGGACACCGTACTTCGACGCTTGGGTGAACCATCAACGCGACAAGGAGATCGATTCACTCCTATGACCGGAACGACGCATCGCCGCTGCACTGTTCTCGGACGGAGCAGCGGCGGTGGGCGTTCTTCCACCTGATCATGAAGGGCATACTTCTTCGCTGAGCAACTGAAGCCCGCCCGTTTGTTTGATGTCAACCGAGCGCAGCATTTGGATCATGGTGCGTTGCACCATCATCATACCCGCGTGATTGTAGGAATGGAGCATCCCTCTCCCACTTCCCGACGCGCTCATGATGTGGCCTGTATTGAGTTTGGCGAGGACCCAGTCACTGATGCCGATCGACAAGAAGAGCCCTACGAATGAACGCCTGAACGAGTGAACTTGCACCTCTTTTTCCACGCCCACGGCCTTGAGCAGCCTTTTGGTCGAGACGCGAATGTGCTTCTCTGATATGCGGTCGGGTGGACCATTCCGCTCGATGAGTACTCGGATAGGCTCGAAGATGATCGGGGATACCGTCACAGGGTGCCGTTCCGAGTTCTTGGTCTGGACAAAGTCCGCACAGAGCACCGGACCCCGACGGGCAATGCTCTTGAACAGTAAGTAGGTGTCCGAGATCCTTACCCCGCTCAAGCAAAGTCCCACGAGGATCGTCTGGGCGTTGGCTTCGGTACGGTTGCGCGGCTGGAAGTGGAACACACGAGCAAGCTCGCTCCAATCAAGCACGTCTTTTTTGGGCGTTTTGAAGGCATAGCTCTTCAGACGCTTGGCAACGGGTATCCCCGACTCACGAAGTTCGTTGAGGGCCATGTTGAGGAATTTTTGCTGGGTCGCCATCGTGTTCTGAGCCAGCTTGTCCGTCACTTGGACCCAGCGCAAGAAACCCTCCAACTCCTCTATTGTCGCCTTCCCGAGGTCCAGCTTGGCCCTGTCATTTCGCTCATAGGCTTCCACCTTCCTTTTGAACACGATGTAGGTGTGTATCGTGTGGGCTGATCTGCCGCCCTTTTCGATCCAGCCCTGAACAACATCCGTCAGGTAGGTCGAACGTCGCTCTACGAGCTTCTTTTTGCCCAGCAGCGTATCGTATCGCTCCCTCACCTCCCCGGCCGTCTTCATGGGAGCCTCCATGTAGGCCCTCTGGGCATTCAGGCAGATCATGTCGATGGCTCGGTGGAGAACGCCCCCATCGCGCTTGGAAAACGCCATGGACGGACGGTTCAGGCGATGGTCCCAGTCCTTAACGGGAAGAGTACCGGCATTGAGACGGATCCTCTGGTACTTGGTCCGCCCTCCGATCAACACGGGCGAAAGGCCGTTCACGTAGATCTTGACCTTCGCCATGTGGTCATCCTGCTCTTCGATCGCAACCGTGATGTTGTTCATGGACTGGTGTTTCAGGCCCCACAAAGCACCTCTTGCGAGGGGAGAATCAGGGGAGAATCTTGGCCGATTCGGGGCCTTTTATCACTCGAACAAGACACCCCCTACTATAACGGAAAGTGGCAGCGGTAGTGGGTTCTCTGGTTCTCTGGTTTCCATTCGCTACTATTGACGGGGCTCATCTCAGCGGAGGAAGTCTGAATGCTTAGGGGAATAAGGAAATCACAGCCGAAAGGGTGTGCTGGTTCGAGTCCAGTCCTGGGCACTTCAGCAGAACCCTTCCGATCTTCGGAGGGGTTTTCTGTTCTCCATGGACAAGCCATTGGTTGATCTGTTCGTCATCGAGACCGCCAGTGTGCTGGCGGGTCCCGCCGTGGGCATGTTCTTCGCGGAACTCGGTGCGCGGGTGATCAAGCTGGAGAACGCCAAGGCCGGCGGCGACGTCACGCGCAAGTGGAAGCTGCCCAAAGAGGATCCGCGCAGCACCGTGAGCGCCTACTTCAGCAGTGTGAACCACGGCAAGGAGCACCGCTTGACAGACCTTTCCTCAAGCGACGGACGCACGATGCTCCACGACCTCGTGCGCCAGGCCGATGTGCTCATCAGCAACCACCTGGACATGGACGCGGACAAGCTGGGGCTGGATCGCGCCCAGCTACGCGCGCTGAACCCGCGCCTGGTGCATGGCCATATCCGCGGTTATGCGAACGACCCCGCACGCCCGGCCTACGATGTGGTATTGCAAGCGGAAGCCGGTTACATCGGCATGACCGGGACGGATGATGCCAATCCGGCCAAGCTGCCGGTGGCGATGATCGATGTGATCGCCGCGCACCAATTGAAGGAAGGCTTGTTACTGGCCCTTCTCCAGCGCGAGCGCACCGGCAAAGGGGCTTATGTGGAAGTCTCCCTGGAAGAGGCCGCCTTCACCGGACTGGTGAACCAGGCGAGCAACTGGCTCATGGTGAAACACGCCGCTCAGCCCATCGGCACACTTCACCCGAACATCGCCCCGTACGGCGAGCTGTTCACCTGCGCGGATGGGCTGCGCATCGTCCTGGCGGTCGGCACCAATGAGCAGTTCAAGGCGCTCTGCCATTCGCTCGATCTGTCGCACCTCGTGCATGATCAGCACTTCAGCACCAATGCCAAACGGGTGACCAACCGCCATGTGCTGGCCCAAATGCTCGCACCCGCCATCGGTGCCGCGCCCCGCGCTGCGCTGCTGGAGCGGTTCCGGGCGGTCGGTGTTCCCGCAGGCGCGGTGAATTCCATCGAGCAGGCCCTGGGCTCACCCGCGGCACAGCGCATGGTGCTGGAAGAGGTGATCGATGGCGTGCGTACGCTGCGCCTGCGTGGCAACGCGTTCCGGATCGAGAGCTACTGAGGTTTCTTCCGGGCGGCTTTCAGGGCACGGTCGAGCAATTGGGCGGCGCGTTCGGCCTCCTGGCGCGTGAGCCCTTTGCCAATGGCGATCTTCTTCCCCACATGCTCGAACCCGATCCGCTCGCCGCCCATCACCCAAAAGCTGTCGTTGAGCTGCCACTTCCAAGAGGACTCATCGACCTCGATCGGCCCGAAACGCTGGATGTTCTGGACGAAATACTCGTGCGCCCGTCCGTAGCCGAGAATGCTGTCCTTCACCGTAAGTGAGCCGCCCTTCAGCCGCCACAACTCGAAGCCTTTCAACCGCCACAACACCACGCGCCCGATGCGGATCTCGAACCAGACCCAAAAAGCGACCATCAGGAGCAGGCCCTGACGGGTCTTCGGATCGGCCTGCGGCTGTGTGAGTTCATAGATGAAGTACGCGCCGCACAGGGTCCAGGTGACGAACCACGCGACCAGCAACGCCTCCTTGGTGCGCGGCAGCCGGGCGCTGATCACCACGCTCAGGCCATCGGCCTTCTGCTCCACGCTCACCCGTTCACTGATGAACTCCATCACTTCCCGTTCAGATCGGCCATGACCTCGGTGTACAATGCCTCGTACAACGGAAGCACACGATCCACGCTGAAACGTGCCGCCTCCTGCAACGCGCCTTGCCGGAAGCGCCGCAAGGAATCCTCTGATCGCAGGATCTCCAGCGCGTTCTTCGCCATGCCCGCCACATCGCCTACAGGGCTCAGCAGACCGCTCACGCCGTGCGTATTCACCTCAGGCGTTCCACCGGTGTTGGTGCTCACCACCGGAACCCCGCAGGCCATGGCCTCGAGTGCCGCCAGACCGAAGCTCTCGGTTTCGCTGGTGAGCAGGAACAGGTCGCAACTGGCCACGATCTCCTCCGGTGCGGTCATCTTTCCGAGGAATACCACGGCATCGCAATCCTCCGAACGGCAGAGGCTTTCGATGCGCACGCGGTCCGGTCCATCGCCGATCAACAACAGCCGCGCGGGGATCTCGTCGCGCACGCGCAAGTGCACACGCACCACGTCCTCCACCCGTTTCACCGGCCGGAAGTTGCTCACATGGACCAACAGCTTCTCACCGTTCGGCGCGAAACGATCGCGCAGGGCGGTATCGGCCTTGCCCGCGTAGCGGTCCAAGCGGATGAAGTTGGGGATCACCCGGATGTCGCGCTTGAGCGGGAAGTGTTCGTACGTGTCGCTCCGCAGGCTCTCGCTCACGGCCGTCACCGCATTGCTCCGTTCCATGGCGAAGGTGATCACCGGCTCGAAGCTGGCGTCGCGGCCAACGAGGGTGATGTCCGTACCGTGCAAGGTGGTGATGAACGGGATGCGCACCCCGTGCGTGGCAAGGATCTGCTGCGCCATCCAGGCCGCGCTGGCGTGCGGGATGGCGTAGTGAACGTGCAAGAGGTCGAGTTTCTCGTGCTTCACCACGTCCACGAGCTTGCTGCTCAGCACCAGTTCGTAGGGCTGGTAGTCGAACAACGGGTAGTCGCTCACCCGCACCTCGTGGTAGAACACGTTGGCCAGCGCATGCGGCAGCCGTACGGGCCGGTCGTAAGTGATGAAGTGCACGATGTGGCCTTTCTCCGCGAGCGCGAGCCCGAGTTCCGTGGCCACCACGCCGGAACCACCGAACGTGGGGTAGCAGACGATGCCGATCCTCATTGCATGTTGTCCTGTTGTCGGTTGTCCGTGGTCGGTTTTCGGTGGTCGGTTGTCGGTTGTCGGCTATCAGGCTGTCGATACATAGGTCCTTCGGCCGCCAGGCCCCCAGGGAATGGATCTTCGTCAGCAAACGCACCGACAACGGACAACGGATCGGGGCGCGAAGATCGCTTCTCGCAACGTTCGTCGCCGAAGCCTCGGCAAAGGCGATCTTCGCCGCCCCCGATGGCCCGCCTGCTGATCAAGAACGCCAAAGCCCTGGCGGGTACCCACGCACCAGGTGCCGAACGCGTGGCTGGTGACGACATGGCGCGATTGCCGTTGATCGAGGATGCCTGGCTTCTGGCGGAGAACGGGCGCATCGCCGCCTTCGGCCCCATGGACACCTGGCCCGGCGTCTCCGACTGGAACGAACTGGAGGTGATCGACGCGACCGATCGCTTCGTGCTGCCGGGCTGGTGCGACCCGCATACACATTCCGTCTTCGCCGCACCGCGTGAGGAGGAGTTCGTGATGAAGATCAAAGGCGCCACTTACCAGGAGATCGCCGCAGCGGGCGGAGGCATCCTCAACAGCGCTCGAAAGCTGCGTGCCATGAGCGAGGACGATCTCTTCGCCCAGGCTGAACAGCGCCTGCGCGACATGATGCGGCAAGGCACCGTGGCTGTAGAGATCAAAAGCGGCTATGGCCTTTCGTTGGATAGCGAACTGAAAATGCTCCGGGTCGCACGCCGCCTCGGCAAGGTTTTGCCACTACAGGTCAAGACCACGTTGCTGGCCGCACATGCCCTACCGGAAGAGTTCAAGCACAACCGTGAAGGCTACATCCGCCTGATCACTGACGATCTGCTTCCCGCAGTGGCCGCCGAAGGGCTTGCTGATTTCATCGACGTGTTCTGCGAAACGAACTACTTCACCGTTGCCGAGATGGAGCGTGTACTGGAGGCCGGTGCGCGCTTCGGTCTGAAGGGCAAGGTGCATGTGAACCAGTTCACCAGCCTGGGCGCTGTTGAAGCGGCTGTTCGGCGCGGCGCCGTTTCCGTGGACCACCTGGAGGTGATGGAAGAGAACGACCTGTACGCGCTGACGGGCACCTCGACCATACCTACCCTGCTCCCCTCCTGCTCCTTCTTCTTGCGCATCCCGTACGCCCCGGCGCGCGCGCTGATCGAACGCGGTTGTGCCGTGGCGCTGGCCACCGACCACAACCCCGGCAGCACGCCCAGCGGCAACATGAACCTGGTGCTTTCGCTCGCGTGCATCCAGCTCCGTATGTTGCCGGAAGAAGCTTTCAACGCCGCCACGCTCAATGCGGCTGCCGCCATGGAAGTGGCCGATGAACTGGGCAGCATCACGGTCGGCAAACGCGCCAGCTTCATCATCACGCGGCCGGTACCTTCGCTGGCCTTTCTGCCCTACGCGTTCGGCACCGACCATATCGACACCGTGATCATCGATGGAAAACCAGTTCGGACCGGAGACGCCCTCGCCTGAGCCTGGGGCCGAGCGGCCGCCTGTACTGGACCTGGCCAATGGCCTGGCGATCTTCCTGCTCGTTTTCCTGGTCTTCGTGACGGCACAGGTGGTGGCCATGGTCGCGCATGTGCGCTCGGTGTATCTGGAACTCGCCGCCCAGCCCTGGCAGGAGGTCATGGCGGGCGAACCATGGAAAACACTCGCCACGAACGGCGATGCCATGGCCTTCGTTTCGGTGATCTCCGGGGCGGCCGGACTGACCCTGCTGCTCCTGTTGAGCTGGCTGTGGAAACGCGGACAGATCGTGGGGCTTTTTGGTCTGAAGCTTCCGGCTTGGCGGCCATTCCTCGCCTGGGCCGGCTTCTTCATGTGTGTTTTCGTCGTGCTCGAGGTCATCGCACAGTTCCTCCCGGAGTCCGATGTCATGGAGAGGATCCTCGGCTCGATCACCAACTACCCGCTGTTCTTCCTGGGCTCCTGCCTGATGCCCGCCCTGTTCGAGGAGTTCCTCTTCCGCGGGCTGCTCCTCGGTTCCCTGCGCCGGTCCTTGGACAAGAACATGGCCATCGCCGTCACCGCCGGTCTTTTCACCCTGATGCACATGTACTACGAATGGTACGTGCTGCTCTTCTCCCTGCTGCCACTGGCGGTCTTTCTCGGCTACGCGCGTACCAATTCCGGGAGCATCTGGACCGGTGTGGCGCTGCACTTCCTGAACAACGCCGCCAGCGTTGCCCTGCCCCTCCTTTTCCGTTCACCTTCCTGAAGCATCCCCATGTCCACCGCCAAGTCGGGGCGTCCAGCCCGCATCATCGAATGTGTTCCGAACATCAGTGAAGGCCGTGACCGCGCCAAGATCGACGCCATCGCTGCCGTGGTGGAAACGGTCCCCGGCGTCCGGCTCCTGGACATCGATCCGGGAAAAGCCACGAACCGCACGGTGATCACCTTCGTCGGTGAGCCCGAAGCCGTTTGTGATGCCGCGTTCCTGCTGGTGAAGAAGGCCCAGGAGCTGATCGACATGCGCGTGCATACCGGTGAGCATCCGCGTTTCGGGGCTACGGACGTGTGCCCCTTGGTGCCGATCAGCGGCATCACCATGGAGGAGCTCGTGCCCTTCGCGAAAAAGCTCGGTCAGCGCATCGGTGAAGAGCTGGGCATCCCGGTCTACAACTACGAATTCGCCGCGAGCGAAGAGAAACGCCGCAACCTTGCCAACAACCGCGCTGGCGAATATGAAGGACTGAAGAAGAAACTCGTGGACCCGGAATGGAAACCGGATTTCGGTCCCGCCGAGTTCAACGCCTCCGTGGCACGCAGCGGGGCCATCGCCGTGGGTGCCCGCAAGTTGCTGGTGGCGTACAACGTGAACCTGAACACCACGAGTACGCGACGCGCCAACGCCATCGCCTTCGATATCCGCGAAGCAGGCCGCAAAGTGAAGCAGGCGGATGGCAGTGAAAAGCAGGTCCCCGGCAAGCTGAAGTCCGTGAAGGGGATCGGTTGGTTCATTGACGAATACGGTATCGCCCAGCTTTCGCTCAACCTGACCGACCTCGATGTGGCCCCGATGCACGTGGCCTTCGATGAGGCCTGCAAGAGCGCCTTGGAGCGGGGCCTCCGGGTGACCGGCAGCGAACTGGTCGGCCTGGTGCCCAAGCAGGCCCTGCTTGACGCGGCGGACTTCTACCTCCGCCGCCAGCAGCGCAGTCTCGGGATCAGCGAGCGGGAAAAGATCAAGATCGCGGTGAGATCGCTCGGACTCGACGACCTCGCTCCTTTCGACCCGGAGAAGCGCGTGATCGAATACCTCCTCGCCGATGCCAAGGAGGAGCGGCTGGTGCGCATGGACCTGAAGCGCTTCAGTGAAGAGACCGCCGCTGAAAGTCCCGCCCCCGGTGGCGGGAGCGTGGCCGCTTATGTGGGCGCGCTCGGGGCCGCCCTCGGCACCATGGTGGCGAACCTCAGCGCCCATAAGCGCGGCTGGGATGAGCGCTGGGAAGTCTTCTCGGATTGGGCAGCAAAAGGTGAGGCGTACCGGAGCGAATTGCTCCGCCTGGTGGATGAGGACACGCGCTCGTTCGACCGTATCCTTCAAGCCATGGGCCTGCCCAAGGACAGCAACGAGCAGAAGGAGGCCCGCAAGACCGCCATCCGCGAAGCGACCAAAGGGGCCATCCTTGTCCCGCTGCGGACACTCCAGCTCTGCGTAGAGAGCATGGAGGTGATGAAGGCCATGGCCGAGACCGGTCTGAAAGCGAGCGTCAGCGATGCCGGCGTCGGCGCGATGTGCGCCCGCACCGGTGCCTTGGGCGCCTACTTGAACGTGCGCATCAATTGTGCGGGATTGGACGACGAGGCCTGGAAAAAGGACGTGTTGGCCCAGGCCGAGGCACTGAAAGCGGATGCCGAGCGCCTCGAAGCGGAGGTGATGGCGATGGTGCTGGGGAAGGTGTAGGCGCGGGCCGCGACCTGCCTGGCCAAGGCCACCCGCTCACCACCGCCTCGTCTTTCAATGGCTGATCCAGACCTTTACGGACCACGTGATCGACACCATGCGGACCATCCACTTCTTCAGCAGCCTGCTCCTGGGAAGCCTGGGCATACAGGCACAGGAATGGCATTACCTGAGCCCGACGAACGGCAACATACCCGCCAACGCGTATGCTGTCGCGTTCAGCATCGGTGGCCTGGGCTACTTCGCCACGGGCTCCACCAACGCGGTGTCCGGTGGGTTCGTTTCCGGAGCGATCTACAGCCACGATCCGGCGACGAACACCGTTTCCTTCCACTCCGGCGGGGTGTACCCTCCACGCACCAGGGCCACGGCCTTCGTCGTGGGCGGCTACGCCTACATCGGCCTGGGGAACGATGCCAACATCACCTATTTCGCGGACTTCCGGAAGTTCGACCCGGCCCTCACCTACACCACACCGATCGCTCCATTCCCAGGTGGTAACCGCCATGGCGCCATCGCCTTCACCATCGGGAACAAAGCCTATGTGGGTGGTGGCCTCGATACCGACACCATCTTCTGGAACCAGAACCCGTCCAACGATCTGTGGGAGTATGACCCTGCCACCGATGTATGGACAGCGAAAGCGCCCATGCCCGCTGCGTTCGAAGTTGGCGTTGCGTTCGCTCTCGGAGGCAAAGGCCATGTCATCGCCGATAACGGGTCGGCCTTGTGGCAGTATGATCCCGTTGCGAACAGTTGGACGGTGAAGGCGCCGATCCCCAGCGGAAACCTGTCCGGTCGTTCGGCCTTTGTGGCGAACGGGCTCGCCTACGTGGGCTGCGGCGGCAGCACCCAGGCCTTCCACGCCTACGACGTGAACACGAACACCTGGAGCAGTGCCCCCGCCTTGTGGGGACCTTCCGGTAGAAGGAACGCTGCAGCCTACAGCATCGGCAACACCGGCTATCTGGTCGGTGGGATCACCGGCTCTTCAACGATCCTGAACGACCTCTGGGACTTCGGTCCGGTGGTCACACCCGCGCCGGACACATGGACACAACGCCCCTTCTTCCCCGGTGCCGCGCGCGAGTTCCCCGTCGCATTCACCATCGGTGGAACGGCATACGCGGGTGGAGGCACTACCGGCTCTGGAAGCTACCTGACCGACTTCCAAGCCTACGATCCCGTGACGCGGACATGGACCCCCAAGGCCGCATTGCCGCCGAACGCCGACCTCGGATTCAGCATCGGCAACAAGGGCTACGTGACCACGCAGTCCGCCATGCAGAACTTCTGGGAGTACGATCCCGCGACGAACACCTGGACCGCCCGTGCCGACCTGCCCGGTGGCGCACGATCCCGCGCAGCGGCTTTCAGCGTTGACGGGAAAGGGCACGTGATGACCGGCCTCATCGGCGGTGTGCGCCGTAGCGACCACTGGATATACGACCCGACAAGCAACACGTGGTCCCCGGGCGCCACGGTGCCGGGACTTCCCAAACAGCTGGCCTCCGGCTATGCGATCGGTAACCGCGGCTACCTGGCAGGCGGCAATACGGGTGGCAGCAGCACTGCGGACGGTTCGCAATACTGCTACAACCCCGCGCTTGACCAATGGGTCTCCTCTTCCGCCATTCCCTTGGGGGGCAGGCAGGCGGCGCAGGCCTTCAGCGTAGGCAACATCGGCTACTATGGCGGAGGATTCGGTGGAGGACCGGCCTTCCGCAAGATGTTCCACGCGTACGACCCGGCGACCAATAGCTGGACACAGCTGGCCGATCTGGGAGGGAACTACCGGTACAACGGTATCGGCTTCAGCATTGGCGCCAAGGGCTACGTGTTCGCGGGTTCCGTCAACCCGTCCTCCAGCAGTTCGGTATCCGGTGGCTTCGAGCGGTCCAACAGCCTCTGGGAGTTCGCACCTTCCACCGTGTCCGTTTCGCCACGCGCACTGCTGGAAGGACCGTTCATCCAAGGCCAAGGCCTGATGTCGGATGCGCTGCGGGCCAATGGCATGCTCCCGCTCACCGACCCCTACGCCACCACCTACCCACTGCCCGGCGGCACCTACAGCGACCTTGGCACCGGGCAGATCCCGGCGACCACCGGCAACGATGCCGTGGTGGACCGCATGATCGTGGAACTGCGCGACGCCACCACCCCAGCGGTGATCAAGGCCAGCCGCAGCATCTGGCTACAGCGCGATGGCGATGTGGTGGACATGGACGGCACTTCACCAGTGCGCTTCACTGTGCCGCCCGGGAATTACCACGTGGCCTTGCGGCACCGGAATCACCTGCCTTGCATGACCGCGAACGCCGTGGCTCTTTCGGCCTCACCTGTCACGCTCGACCTGACGACTTCGGTTACGCCCACGTATGGAACGAATGCTCGTAAAACTATTGGCGCAAAGCTGGTCTTGTGGGCAGGGGACGTGAACTTCAACAACACCGTCAGCTACACGGGTGCGGCCAACGACAGGGACCCCATCCTGATACGTGTCGGCGGTACCACCCCCAACAACTCCATGAGCGGTTATTACCCCGAAGACGTGAACCTGGATGGGACCGTGAAATACACCGGTGCAGCCAACGACCGCGACCCGATCCTGATCAACGTCGGTAGTACCACACCGAACATCACCCGATCGGCACAACTCCCGTGAGCGATCCTGTTCCGGCAGCAAGCCGGTGAGCCGACAACATCTTGTACCAGAGGCGCGTATACATTGTACGCGATGACCCCGAAAGCGACGTTCCGGCAGCGGTCCAGGAGGCTCCTGTACTTCTTCCCGTTCCAGTTGCTGGTCCTGCACCTGAAGAAGAACCATCTGCTGCTGCTGGTCTGGCTGGTCCTTTTCGGTTTCATCACCCAGAGCATGGGCACCAAATACGGCGTGCCCTATCTCTTCCTCAATCCCGAGTATTTCGGAGAAAGCACCTTCTGGAGCTTCGGACTCCTGGGCTTCGCATTGGGCGGGTTCTTCACCGCCTACAACCTCTATAGTTACACCACGCACGCCTACCGGTTCCCGTTCATCGCCACCATCTCCAGGCCTTTCCTGAAATTCAGCATCAACAACGCGCTGCTCCCGCTGCTCTTCGTGATCACCTACCTGGTGTGCTCGGCCCGGTTGCAATATTCGAAAGAGCTCGTGCCCGTGGCGCATATCGTCATCAACCTGCTCGGTTTCCTCTCCGGTATCGTCGTTTTCATGGCCTTTGCCATGATCTACTTCTTCCGGACGAACACCGACATCCACAAACTGCTGGGGCCGGACGCCTTGGAACACCGCGCACCGGAGCCGATGGAGGACATCATGCCCTTACGCCCGCCCGCTCCGCAGCGCCACGAGCTGCGCAAGGCCACGCGCTGGTTGAGGCGTGAACAGCGCACCCGCAAATGGAAGGTGGAGTTGTACATGACCTCCCCGTGGAGGCTCGCTCTGGCGCGCAGCAGCGCCCACTACGACAAGCTGCTGCTGCGGTCCGTGCTCTGGCAGAACCACATCAACGGCAGCATCTTCAGCATCGTTCTCGTCGTGACGTTCATCGCCTTGGGAGCGTTCAGCGATGTGCCGCTCTTCTCCATCCCCGCCGGTGCGAGCGTGTTCATGCTCTTCACCATCGTGCTCATGCTGCTCAGTGCGCTCTACAGCTGGTTGAAGGGGTGGACGGTCGCCCTGCTCATCGGTATCGTTCTGGGCTTGAACATCGTCAGCCTCCGCACCGATGCGTTCCTCTCCGATGCCCAGGCGTTCGGTCTGGACTATTCCGGCCCAAAGGCCACCTATGACCGGAACACCATCCACGCGCTCGCCTGTGATACCACCGCGGCCCGGAAAGATGCGGAACAGTTCCAGCACACCCTCGATGCATGGCTCGGCCATAACCAGGGCCTCCCGAACGCGAACGCCAAGCCCAAACTCGTGATCGTGAACACCAGCGGAGGCGGCTCGCGCGCCATGGTCTGGACCTTCCGTTGCCTGCAGGTGGCCGACAGCCTGACGGGCCATTCGTTGATGACCCGTACCGCCTTGATGACGGGCAGCAGCGGTGGGCTCATCGGGGCCACCTATTTCCGCCAGGTGGAGGCCGACCAGCGCAAAGGCGGCCACCATCGCGTTCAAGACCAGTCGCACCTGGCGGCCATGAGCAGTGATATCCTGAACCCGCTCGGGTTCAGCTTCGTCACCAACGACATGTTCATCCGGTACCGGCGCGTCCACGACGGCACCCGGTCCTATACCCTGGACCGGGGCTTCGCCTTCGAGCGGCGCGTCAATGAGCTCACCGATGGTCTGCTCGATATCCGGTTCGCCGACTTCGCGGAGGACGAGCAAAAGGCCGATCTGCCCACCCTGGTGATCAGCCCGGCCAGCCTGAACGACGGCCGAAGGTTGGTCATGAGCGCGCAGCCTGTTGCCTTCCTCACGGGCATCGCCGCCCAAGGCCGCATCCACACCGCCAATGAGCCCGAAAGCATCGAGTTCGGCAAGCTGTTCGCCGCACAGGACGCCCAGCGGATCAAGCTCACCAGCGCGCTCCGGATGAACGCGTCCTTCCCGTACATCACCCCGGTGGTCACCCTCCCGAGCGAACCCAAGATGCGCGTGATGGACGCCGGCGTGCGGGACAACTACGGCTATCGGACCACGTTGATGTTCCTGCAGACCTTCCGACACTGGCTCACCGAGAACACCAGCGGCGTTGTGATCCTGCAGATGAGGGACAAGCAACGGGAGCTGGAGGTGAAACCGGTGAACGGTTCGCTCATCAGCCGCATGTTGGATCCTGTCGGTTCGGTATACGATAATTTCGTCAGGAGCCAGGACCAGGACTACGACCTCATGATGAAGCAGGCTGAGGCATGGTGCGGTTTCCCCGTCGACCTCATCGACCTTTCGCTGCGCCACGATGATGCCGAAGAGATCAGCCTCAGTTGGCACCTGACGGCCGTCGAGAAGAAACAGGTGCTGCAAACGATAGGCTCACCCGACAACCAGGTGGCATTCGCGCGGTTGCGCGAACTGCTGATCGGCACTCCTCCGTTGGTCAATGTCCTGTCCCGGAACGATACCGCAGAAGCCCTTCCAGGGGCGACGGGGCGGCGCCACTGAGGCTGAACCCGGACCGGGCGAGCGCCCGGGCAAGTTCCTCCCGATACCCATAGGCCACCGATCCCGTCGCCTGCACCGGAGCGAGGCGGCGATCACCGAAGTGGAGCGTCAACAGCTCCGCCAAGGCACTGAACCGACGTTGGACCAGGGCGCTGACATAGCTGTCCGAACGCATCGCGGCGAGTTTGCCGGCGAATGACGCCAACCACGCCTGCGGACCGGTGCCGCGGTAAACGTGGTCGATGATGGAGGCGAGTTCGATGCCCTCGGGAAAAACGCTCCGGATCACCGTCCGGGGTACGCGGCCATGCAGCGCGTCATGCAGGAAGTGCTTCCCGATGTCCGCGCCGCTTCCTTCATCTCCGAGCAGGTAGCCCAGCGATGGCATCGGTTGATGCAGGAGCGCCCCATCGTAATAGCCGGCATTCATCCCGGTGCCCAGGATCAGCACGAGCCCGGAAGTAACACCGAGCAACCCGTGCGCGGCCCCCATGAGGTCACTGGCTACATCCACCCGTGCACCGGGGAATACGGACAACAGCGTTTCGGCCATGCGGGAGCACCGGTCCGGGGAGCCGCAGCCAGCGCCGTAGACGAATAGATCAGCCACGTCGATGCCGAGACCTTGGAACCTGGCCCGCACTGCCGACGCGAACACGTCGGGTTCACCGACCGCAGGGTTGAAGCCCGGCAGCCCATCCACTACCACCTGGGAACGGTCCTCCGTGAGCACGCCCCAACGCGAGGTTGTGCCGCCGATGTCTGCGACCACCGTGGATGGCATGTGCGAAAGGTAGGCGCGCCGCAGGCCCGTCAGCCGTTGAACAGGAAGTGGTTCGGGCTGACCAGCCCGTTCTTCACGGCATAGAGCACAAGGCCCGCCGTACTGTTCACACCGAGCTTCTGCATGATCTTCTTGCGGTGCGTTTTCACCGTGTGTGCGCTCAGGTTGAGCCGGTCGGCTATGCGGGTGTACGAGCCGCCCTCCGCGATCAAGGCGATGATCTCCGACTCGCGCGCCGTGATCGTTACCGGCGCGCAGGACAAGGGCTCATCGATGATCTTCCGCACATCGATGGAGGCCCGCTCGATGGCTTCGATGATCTGCCCGCAGAAGAACTTCTCCCCATCCGCCGTTTTCAGCACGGCATCGATGATCTCCTGCACGTCGCAGTCCTTTTTGATATAGCTGGTCACCCCCCCACGCAATGCGTTCACCAGTGCCATGCGCGATGGGTCCGGCGTAATGGACACGAATCGGCTCCGCTTGCTCCGCTGGAGCCCGTCCCTGATCACATCCGGGCCGAAGCCCTTCGCCGTGTGATCGATCAGCACGACGTCCGGCTTCTCCCGGACCAACAGGGCCTGCAGTTCGATCGGATCGCGTGCCTCCCCCACCAATACCACCCGCGGTACATCCTGGAAGATGCTGCGCAGCCCGATCAGGGCGAGTTCACTCTGGTCGGCGAAGAGGACGCGGATGGGCATCGAATACGTTTAGAATGATTCTAAACGGTGGCGAATCTATGCGCGGTTCATGTCATCCCCCTGTCAGAGTTCTCCACCGATCCGGGTTGATCGATCTGGAACGTCAAGCCCTCCCCGGCAAGCCGTGTGCTCGGAAAAACCGGTATCGCTTCGTCCAGCAGCACACGGTTGTCCTTGTACCGCGAACTGAAATGGCCGAGCAGCAAGCCTCGCACGTTCGCATCCCGCGCGATCATCGCCGCCTGTTTCGCGGTGCTGTGACAGGTTTCACGGGCGCGGGCGGACAGTTCGTCCGTGAACGTGGCCTCATGGTAGAGCAGGTCGACGCCCGCCAAAGCGCTCACCAATTCCGGCGCGTAGGCCGTATCCGAGCAATAGGCATAGCTTCTCGGTGCCGGCGGATCCAGGGTCAGCTCGGCGTTCGGGATCAGCTTGCCATCCGGCAGGTGAAGGTCCTCACCGTTCTTTATCGCCATGCGCGCGTAGTGGGGCACATCCATCAGTCTGTCTTTTCGCAAGCGGCGCGGTTGCGGGCGTTCGCGGAACAGGAAGCCCGTGGTCGGGATGCGGTGTTTCAGCTTCAAGGTGATGACCTCAACCTGCTGGTCCTGGTAGATGATCGCCCCGGTGACCGGTTCAAGCGCATGGATCCGAAGGGGGTACCGCAGCCAGGTCTGAGAGGCGCGCAATTGGATCTCGACCACCTCACGCAGCTCCGGTGGGCCATAGATGTCCAGTTCGCTCAAGCGCCCGTTGAGGTGCATGCTGCTGATCAGGCCCATCAGCCCCAGGTAGTGGTCGCCGTGCATGTGGCTGATGAAGATGTTCCCGATCCGGTTGAAGTTCACCTCGGCCTGGCGGAGGCGTTCCTGGGTGCCCTCGCCGCAATCCACCAGATACAGACGCTCGTGGATGTTGAGCAATTGTGCACTCGGAAAGCGCCCGCGAGCGGGAAGCGCCGCACCGGTGCCCAACGTGGTTACCTCAAAACGCACGGAAGCGATGTTAAGCAAAAGGCCCCCGCCGCTCGGCAGGGGCCCTTATCCTGTTTGCGGCCGGGATCAGTTCACCACCAGACGGCTCGTCCAAGTGTGGCCACCAGCTTCCACCGTGTAGAGGTACACCCCGCTCTCAAGCGTGCTCGCATCAAAGGGGATCGTGTTGGCGCCCAACTTACCGGACACGGAACGGTCCAACAATTTCTCGCCCACCAGGTTGAACACCTGCAAGCGTGCCTTGCCTGGGCGGGTAAGGTTGAACTGGAAGCTGGTGTTCCCAACGGTCGGGTTCGGTACCGCCCGCACTTCCAGTGGCTTGATGGAGGATACCGAGGCGATACCCGAATTGTCCTCGCTGACGGTGATGCGATACCCCGCGAAGGGTTGTTCCACTTGCACGAATCCCCCGAAGGCGTAAGCGATCACGTTGATCGTCATATCATACACCCCTGCCGTTGTCGGTGTTCCTTCGATCAGGCCACAACCGAGTTGGCTGGAGAGGAAGGTGCAGGCGGCGCCCGTCTGGGAATTGCACGCCACCGAAAGCCCGGGCGGCAGGTTGTCCACGCTGGTCAGCGCTACCGAATCGATCGTTACGCCGGAATAGTCGGGATCGACCAGGCCCGCATCGGAAGGCACCAGGATGTTCAACGTATCGCTGTAGAACACGTCCAGAATGCCCGGAGCGAAGTTCTGCGTCGTGTCCGGCCACACCCCGTAAACACTGTCGGCATAGATGGGATCCGGCACACATTGGCCGATGGCGCTCCCTGTTGCCACCGCCAGCCCTGCCGCGAGTATCGCTTTTCTCATGCGTCTTGCCTTGTTCTGGATGTTCCGTCCTATTGGTCTTTCTTGACGTCCTTCTCGATCTCCTCCATGAAGAGCAGATCCACCGCCTCATTCGCTGTCGGGGTGATGGATAGCACGCTTTCGAGCTGGCTGATCTGCACCAGCTTCAGCACGGGTTCCTGCAATGCGCATACCACCAGCGTGCCGCCCACGCTCTTGCACAAGCGGTTGGCCACGAGCAAAGCGCTGAGACCGCTGCTGTCACAGTAGCGCGTGCTGCCCATATCGATGATCACGTTGCGCACACCGGTCTTGTTCAAGTAGACCAGTTCGCTCTTCAGCTCCGGTGCGCAGGTGGTGTCCAGTTTGTCCACGTTGCTCTTGACCAACGTGTACTTGCCTTTGTCCTCGATCGTGAAATTCATGGCGGTGCTTTTGGAAAGCGTTGCGGCCAAAGATAGCAGGGCGATCGAACGGTGCCGACCACGGGGAACCCGCGCTATTGCGCGCGCGGGATGCGGGCGGCCAGCAGGTAGAGCACCGCCATCCTTACAGCCACGCCGTTTTCCACCTGTTCCAGAATGATGCTCTCCGCATGGTCCGCGATGCCGGAAGTTATCTCCACCCCCCTGTTGATAGGTCCAGGATGCATGATGGTAATGGGCTTGCCGATGCGCGCATATCGCTCCTCGTCCAATCCGTACAGCATGGCATACTCGCGCAGGCTCGGGAAGTTCGCGATGCCGTCACTCCCCTGCCGCTCCAATTGGATGCGCAGCATGTTCGCCACGTCGCACCAGCGGAGGGCCTTGTCCAGATCGTGCGCTACACGGACCCCGAGGCTGTCCACATGGCGGGGCATGAGCGTGGTGGGACCGCAGAGCATCACTTCAGCACCGAGCTTCTTCAGGCAGTGGATGTTGCTGAGAGCTACACGGCTGTGCAGGATGTCCCCGACGATGAGGACCTTGACGCCCTTCACTTTCTTGAGTTTCTCGCGGATGCTGTAGGCGTCCAGCAGTGCCTGGGTCGGGTGCTCGTGCGTGCCATCGCCGGCGTTCACGATGCGCGCGTTGACGTGCTTGCTCAGGAAGAGCGCGGCTCCGGGGTCCGGGTGGCGCATCACCACCA
>JBGAJW010000104.1:0-9473 GCA_044224725.1 Flavobacteriales bacterium | reverse complement strand
TCCCCCACCTCCTTGTGCAGGAACTTCACCGAGCTGAAGAACTTGTAGTACATCCTTCGCATGAAGGTGGAGAAGTCGACCCCGCCGGCCTTCAGCGCGCGCTTGTGCCCGAACCAGACGGCGTGTACCGTGCCGAAGAAGAGCAGTGAGTACATCAGCAGGGAGAAGGCCCGGTTGTAGAAGCCTTTGCGCTGGAAGAGGATGTGCATGCGCTCGTTCTGGAACTTGATGTGGTGCGCCTCATCGACGATGATGTCGTTGCAGATCTGGCGAAGGAGCGGGCAATGCGTCGCGTCGTGGAGCGCCTGGTAGAACACCTGCGCCGCGCTTTCGACGATGATCACCGTGATCGTCCACAGCTCCATGCTGCTGTTGAAGTAGCGCAGCTTGCGGAAGAGCGTATCGCCCCAATCGCTGCGGGCGCGCTGCTCGCCGAGGAGGTCCACGTAGCGGCCGAGGTTGCCGCCGTGCTTCTGCTCCTCGCGGATGAAGAGTTTCACGGCTTCCACGTATTCCGGGTCGTTGATGCGTGAAGCGTACTTGCCTGCGGCGGAGAGCAGATGTCGGCCATCGCTGGTCTCCCCGAGCTGCCAGGCTTTGAGCGAGTAGAGGATGGCCCGCTTCTCTTCGGGCGTGATCGCGGGTTGCTTTGACCAGTCAACCCGTTGGATGGTCAAGTTCTGCGCGAAGTGGTTCTTCCAGAAGGTGGATGAGTGCAGCATGGAACAGGCGTGGGGTTCTCGTGGAACAGCACGCACGAGGCATTATTGCCTGCACCTCCTGATCTTAACGTTCGTTGGCGGTAGCATTATCCTTGCCGTCCGGGAACGATGTGCCCTAGTTTGAGCCTGTGATCGCAACCATCCATAGAGCCGCCATCATCGGCGGTCTGCTGCTCGTCGCGTCTTCCGCCCTGGGGCAAGTGCCGCCGAAGGAGCCGGGGCCTTTCCGTCAGCCGGACCTGGTGGAACTCGTGAAGCTGGATCCAACGATCAAGCTCGACATCCGGTACGCTACCAAGAACAATTTCTTGGGAAGGCCGGTCTACAAGGAGGCGCGTGCCTTTCTGCAGCGTCCGGCCGCCGAAGCGCTGGTGCGCGTACATCGGGCGTTGAGGACGAAGGGCTACGGATTGCTGGTCTTCGATGGCTACCGGCCCTGGCAGGTGACCAAGACCTTGTGGGTCAACACGCCGAACGAGAAGAAGATGTTCGTCGCCGATCCGGATATAGGCTCCCGTCACAATCGCGGATGCGCGGTGGATCTCACACTGTTCGACCTGAAGACGGGAAAGGCTGTCGTGATGCCCAGCGAGTATGATGAGATGACGGAGCGATCCTACGCGGACTATACGGGTTCAACGCCGGTGGCCACGCGCATGCGCGGTCTGCTGGCGGCGGCGATGACGGCCGAGGGATTCCTCGTCTTCGCCACGGAGTGGTGGCACTACGACTACAAGGACTGGAGGGAGTATGGCATCCAGGACCTGAAGTTCACGGAGATACCCGGCAAGTGATCCCTTTCGGGGTATGATCACATGCTCAATTCGATCGCTGAAGGAACCGCCGCACGGCCCCGTTGAACGCCTCCGCATCTTCGAGATTCGATAGATGTCCCACATCGGGGATCACGACCAGTTCGCTGTCCGGGATCCTCGCCGCCATTGCTTCGCTTTCGCTGGGTGGAATGAGGGTATCCGCGCTGCCGGTGATGATGAGCGTCGGAGCGTGGATGGAAGGGAGCATCGGTATGCGGTCCGGGCGCTGGGCCATGCCGCGCGCGGAAGCCGCTGTGGCCTGCGGCGACTGCCGGGCGATCATGGCGTGTATGCGGCCGGTGAGCTCCGGGTATCGTTGGGCGGAGCGCTCGGCGATCATCTTAGGCGCCATCTCGTCCGCGATGTTGTTCAGGCCTTCGCTCAAAGCCCTGCCAGCGGTTACATAGCGCGCTTTCCGGGCCTGCTCATTGTCGGCTACCGCGCGCGTGTTGCAGAGCAGTAGGCCATGCAGCGATCGTGGGAACAGGGCGGCGAACGCCAGCGCGACATAGCCGCCCATCGAAAGTCCGCCGATCACCGCGCGTTCGATGCCGAGCCGATCGAGCAGTGCTTTGATGTCCTTTGCATGATCGTCCATCGTCACGGTATGCGGCACGTTCTCGGTGTGCCCGAAGCCGCGCAGGTCGGGCGCGATCACCCGTGCGACATCGCTCAGACCTTCGAGTTGGGGCTTCCACAGCGTGTGGTCATGAGGGAAGCCATGTATCAACACCAGTGGCTGGCCTATGCCTTGTTCTGCGTGGTTCATCGTCACGGGACAAGATAAAGGCGGCCCATTGCTGGACCGCCTTCGGGGAGTGGTTCAAGAAGTGGGTGATGGTGATCAGCGGGTAATGCTTACCGGCAGTGAGGCGCCGTTCGCGCACTTCAACCAGTACGCGCCCGAGCGCAGGGTGCCCACGTCCACGACAACCAGTGTGCGCTTCAAGCCATCACCTTGCAGCACCACGCGACCAACCGCATCGAGCAAGCGCCACGGACCGATGGGAGCACCATCACCACTGCTGATGGTCAATTCATCGTTGGCGGGAACGGGGCTCACGCGCAGCGACGAAGGCTGCGGTGCATCAGGCAGACCTGTCACCAGGAAGCCATCAGAAAGAATGGAGCAATCGTTCTCATAGGACACGTACACGGTGTAGACCCCGGCTTGCGTGCCCGCGATGCACGGCGAAACGGCACCGGGGATCGGTTCATCGTCCAAGTACCACTGGTAGGCGAAACCGGTCGGCGTGGCACAGAACTGGTCGCCGCTCGGAGCGATCTCCGGTTGTGTGGGATCCGTGAAGAAAATGCCCACTTCCACCCCGGGGTTCTGCTGGAAGTCCGGGCAGATCGCGGGTGCGCCACTGGCGCTGTAGTTGCCGGCGGTGGTAACGATCAGCGTATCATCCGTTGCGCCGGGAATGGGCTGGCCGTTGTTGGTCCATTGCACATTGACGACAAAAGGAGGCATCATCACGAGCAGGACGGTATCGAGGCCGCAATAGACGGGTCCGTTCTGGCTGAAGTAGAGCGGTTCAGCGCCAGTGGTCATGATGGTGGCACCGAGAAAGGCCCACGCATCCACCAGTACTTCGGGCGACATTTCGGTGCAACCGTCCAAGGTGGCCTCCACACTGAAGGTGTAGCCGCCATCATTGAACGCGTTTACCGGCAGGTTCTGTCCCGTCTGCCCGACCAGCAGTGCTCCGGCCTTGTACCATTGGTAGCTGTCATACACCTGCGTGGTGAGCACATCGCCCGAGTTGGGGCAGAGGATCAGGTCGTCCGGGGTGATCGAAGGAGTGAAGGGGCATTGCGCTCGGCTTGACGTGGCGATCAGCAGGAGGATCATTGCCAAGGCGGAAGTCGGGAGGAGTCGAAGTGCGTGCATGCCGTGGGTGCTTTGTGGGAAGACAAAGATGGATGCCTGCCACGCTGCCCCGCAGCTCGCTGGATGTGACGGGTGGTGCGCCCACCGAACCAACGCATTGAACGAGACGCGCGCAGGACAAAATGACCGATCCTGAGCACTGCTGGAGTGCCAGCAGTCTGCTGAAAAGACTCCGATACAAGGCTATCCTGTCACTCGCTCTTCGGCTTGCTCTGCGGCGAAGCGGGCGCCACGCTCACTTCTTCGAGCACCGCCGGTGAACCCTTTCGGCACTCCCCGCTGCTGGCGCGGCTGGGGCGGTACTTGAAGGTGAGCTGCAGTCCGTTCTGCTTGTACTTGTCGTCCAGCCCGATCGGGATCAGGTACAGATTGTCGGCGTGGTCCACGCGGATGAGCACAGGGCAACCATCGCCCGCGAAGGCGGTAGTGACGCGGCCGGTGCTGAAGCCGTTGTTGGCTTCCTGTTGCTCCACGGCGGCACTGCTGTCCACGCTGGTCTTGTTCGAGCCGCAGGCGCACACTAGCGCGCCTGCGGTGAAGGTCATGAAGAGGGTTCTTCTCATTTCGTTGCGGTGAGCACGATCCGTTCCACGCTTTGGCGCGTGCCGTTGATCACACGGACGAACCAGACGCCTTGTGCGAGTGTGGAGGCCTCAATACTCGTGGTGGCGGTGCCGTTCGGCGTTTCCAGTTCTTTCTCGAAGACGCGCTTGCCGTCCAGCCCGATCACTTCCAAGGAGGAGGTGGCGGTGGTTGATGCGCCACGCACGTTCACTTGGATGGTGCTGCCCAACTGGGTGGCCACCAGCCCGAACGCGGGTGTTGCGGTGGTGCCTTCCTCTACGCCGACGCTGCCGAGGTTGAAGGAGAAGATCCGCGTTTTCGTGCCGCCACCGGATCCGAGGTATTCGCCCGTGAACCAGAAGGTCGTTCCATCCGGGTCGAGCGACATGTGCGCGTAATCGCCGAAGCGGTTGGTGCCTTCCTGCGCCGCAACGCCGCTCACGGCACTCACTTCCGCGAAGGTCATTTCGCCCAAGGGGTCGCTGGCGAGGCGGCCGGTGTAGCGGAGTCCCGCGTGGATGTTGTCGGATCCGTCTGCGCAACTGTAGCCCAGGCCGATGTTGCCTTCGTGGTCCATGGCGATGCTGCCGTAGAAGCGGTCGGCCGCATCGGGGTTCCATGTGCCTTGCTGGTAGATGGACCAGTTGCCGTCGTTCGCATCGCGCAACTCATACCACCGTATGGCGCAGTGGTTGCTGCCCACGTCCACGCCGTGGCAGAGCATCACACTGTTGTGATCGCTCCAGCGGGTGTGCTGCGCGCGGAAGTAGAAGATGCCGAGGCCCGCGTCCAATCGCTGGGAGCTGCCCGGCTGTGAGATGTTGTCCCAACCGGTGTAGAGCCAGGGATCGAAGGCCGCGGTGTTCAGGCTCTGGTGCGTGACGACCTCGGAATTGGAGGTGGTGTTCCAGTCGGTGGTCATCGCGTAGATCTTGATGCGGTCGCTGGGCGCGCCCCAGGAGTTGTCTTCCAGGTTGAAGAAGTAGCAAGGTGTTCCGGCCGGGGGCAGGTCGCCATCGGCATCGGCGGGCAGCACGCTGGTGAACCCGCTGTTGATCACGCTGGGTGCGCTGAGGGCCACCATGCGCGCGTTCGGATCGCCGGCCAGCATGGCTTCACGCTCGAAGACGATGGCCGTCTTGTTGCTGTTGCTGGTCATGTAGTAACCGTCCCACCACACGCTGAACTTCGGGTAGTCGGGGAAGCTGGAGAAGGTGAAATCGTAGGTGTAATAGGCACCGGCCGGATCGTTCGTCTCCGATACGGCGATGAGCATGCGGTTGGGCGAGAAGTTGAACTGCGAAATGAACCAGCGGTCCGCATGGCGGTCGTACATCACGATGGGATCGCCCGCGTCCTGGCTGCCGGGCCACAGGAAGCTGAGGTTGTGCGCCGACCCTGTGCTCTGACCGGTCTTCAGGTAAACGCGGTAGGCGGTGTTCACGGCCTGCACATAGCGGTCCGTACCTGCCGCTCCGGTGGGATCGGGCGGTACGCCGCTCCCATTCTGACCGTTCACGTTGATCATCGGCGCCTTCAGCACCCGCCGCGCCGGTGTGGTCTGCAGCGCAGCATCCGCTTCGTTCTCGAACTGTGGCGCTGTGACTTCCGGAAGGGGACGGAGTTCATCCACTTCGCGGCGATCGCGCGCTTGGCCTTCCCGCTCATCCACCACCGGCCATTCCCGCATGGGCGGTGTTTTCACGAAGCGTGTGGGGGTGACGACCGTAACGGTCTGTCCAAGGCGGTTCACGGTGGTGACCTCCGTGGCTTTCTGGGCGGAAACCAGCAGTGGGGGCAGGGAAGCGGCGAGGAGAAGGGTGCGGGTGAGGTTCATGGTGCGGTACAAGGGACGGCAAGGTATCCCCGTTCCAACCATCCGCAACGATCGCGCATGCCTTGTTTGACGAAGACGTGGGATCTACCGACGAGTCGGGCCCGGCTTCAGCGCGAACCAGGCGTGACCGGTCTCGAACCGCTTCAGCAGCTCGGCCACGCGTTTTGCCCGCGTGGGCGCGGTCTTTCCGCTGTTGATCCAGGTGAGCATGCTGCGCTTCATGCCCGTGGTGATGGCGTCCCAGCCTTCCTTGAACTCCGGGAAAAAGTCGAGCGTTTCCGCCAGTTCCGCCGGAATGTCCAGTCGGTCGGGTTCGGGATCGGGCCAGAGTTCGATCGTCACCGGATCCCCTGGGTTTTTCGCCCCGGTCTTCTTGCGCAGGTCGGCACCCAACACGATGATGTGGTAACCGCTGCGCGTGGGCATGAGGGCGCGGTCAGCGGCCACGCCGTTGATCACCGTCTTCACCCGCACTTCGCCGCGTTTGCCGAAGAGCTCTTTCACATCGTGCGGGAACTCCACGAAGCTCCACGCGAAACGGCCGGTCATGCGCTCCAGGGGCGCGGTGAACTTCCAGGTCTGCTTCGGCTTCTTCGCCATTATGATCAGCCACCGGCCTTCTTCGCTTTGTATCCCTTCTCTGTGAGGAAGGCCAGCACCTTGTCGCGGTGGTCGCCTTGCAGCAGGATCACGCCGTCCTTGGTGTTGCCGCCCACGCCGCACTTGCTCTTCAGTGTGCGACCGAGCTCATCCAGGTCCGCCTCCTTGCCGATGAAGCCCACGATGCGCGTTACCAGCTTGTTCCCCTTCAAGCGGTCCAAGTGGATGCGCATATCCTGCTGCCCGGGCGCTGCCGTTGGTTTGCCGGAACCGCTCGGGCTGCTGGAGAAGACCAGCTCGCCAAAGGAGTTGAGGGTGCGTTTCTTCATCGAATGCGAATTAACCGCAGAGCGCGCAGAGTTCGCTGAGTCTGACAGGCATTGGCATTCTCTGCGGTTCTCTGCGCGCTCTGCGGTTAACCGTATTGGGCGTGCACCGCGAGTCCCTCATTTCCACCACGTGATCAACGGCCGCGTCATTTCCAGCCCGAAGCGCCGCGCCTCCTCCAGCTTGAAGGGCCCGTGCATCTTCAGGTAGAGGTCGAAGGTGATCGGTCCTTCCTGGTCGGCCTTGAAGTTGGTGTGCCAGTAGTTGTTGAGGGCATACAGGTAGATGGTGCTGCTGGAATGCGCCTCGGTCTTCCAGGCCTTGTAGTACTCCGGGTTGGTGCCGCGACCGGGGTTCACCTTGCGCTCGTCCACCATCTCGCCCACTTCCCAGATCGCGCCTTGCGGGCACACGATGGTGACCCCCATGCTGTCGTTGCTCACGTCGATCCAGCGCTGGGCGCAGAAGAAGTCGTTGTTGGATCCCGGGATCCTGCCGCTCTCGGGCGTTACGTAGGTATCGCCGATGCCGATGCGGACGGTGGCGTTGGGGATGTTGAAGGGGAGGGCGAGGTGGAGGGATTCCTTTTCCCTGACCAGTTGCTTGTGAACGGCGGTCGTGACATGCACTGGAGAATATGGAAGCCGCATCAAGAGCGTTTGGATACTGTCCGTGCCTTCCATCTCCAAGGTCATTCTTGAGTTGAAGAAAGACTGGCGCTGCCGCTCTTTGATCTCCGGGCGGATTAGCTCCGGGGTAGTAAGACCTCGTTCCATCCACCACTCGACGAGCCCCCCTTTTGACTTCCACGTTCCTGGGTCGGGTTCCAAGCCATTCAGCATACGCCAAGAGCCTCTTGCGGTACTCATGTTGGGCTGCGCTGGATCCACGATCAAGCTGATCGGGTAATTATTGTAGTGCAATGGGTACGCACGGTCATTCCCGTGGACTGAACCGTCCTCCAAGAAGAACAGGTGTTCACCGGTCCCTTTGAAAATCACACCAGCTTCGGAAACGCAGTAGGGTGTATCATGACGTTCATAGGGCGTTGCCGGAATTTCAGCCACTCCATGTCGATCCCACGGTAGGGCATTGAAGACGCCAAGTGAATCACCGCCCTTCGCGTTACGGAATATCCTTCGCTCAATCGCATCCACATACCACCCCGCACTATCCGCGAACGCCTTCTTCACCCGCCACTGGTCGGTGGTGAAGTGACTGTCCGGATCGCTGATGCTGCACCACGCGCCCCAGGTGTGCTCGTGCCACATCACGATGCTGCGCTTGGCGCGGTAGAGCAGCTGCGGGTCGATGGGCTTGTTGAGGATCTTGGCGGCTTCGATCAGGTTGGTGAGCCGGGCGCTGAGCACGCGCACATCGCCTTCCTCCTTCGCTGTGCTGTAGGCGCCATCCTCCCAATAGGGCGTGAAGTCGCCGCTCCACGTGGGGATGCTCTTGCCGTACTTCTCCTCGAACTGCTGCATCATCGTGCCCGCATTGGCGATGATCAAGCGCGGTGAGGCGTACTTTAGGTTCCAGTCGCGCACGAAGTCACTGAGGGTGCTGTCCACCGGCCCGTTGTCGCTCACGATGTTGTAGCGCCATTGCACCATGTCGTAGGGATAGCCCTTCGCCGCGAGATCGTTCATGTAGGCGGCGATCTTCCGCGTGCCGCGCTCTTTGATCGCCCCGGCCGTGAAGCCGTGCCAGCCGCCGTAGCCCTGGCCGGCCGTCCACACGAGGATGCTGTCACGACCGGTCGTGCCCTTCCACCAGTAGGGCTTGTCGCCCTGTTCGCGCAGGGTGCTGCCGATGCGGTCGCCGCCGTCGGGCATGTCGGGGATGTAGTTCGGCCCCTGGCTCAGGTGGCGGATGCCGTGCGCGGCGTAGGCGTCCACCATGCTCCAGCTCATGCCGGGCACATCGGTCTGCATCGCCATGGTGATCGGCAGGTCGTACCACTTGCGCAGCGAATCAGCGTACTCCACGATCCAGTGCATCTCCTCGGGCGTGCACAGGCCGGTCATCAGGTTGGCGTAGTTCGCGCTAAGGGCGATGCTCCCTGCTTTCACCGCTGCGATGAAGCGTTGTTTGTCCGCCTCGCTGGCGATGCCCAGGAAATTCTCCACGGCCCAGAGGCTCTCCACGTTCCACACGAAGCGGCTGTCCTCCGGGTAGTCCTTTGTGCGGTCGATCAGCTCCAGCGCCTTCCAGATATTGTTGTTCTGGATCTTCTCCACTTCGGCTTGCAGGTGGCTGTAGCCGATGTCGGTGTGGCTGTGGTGGACGAGGTGGATGTCGCGGTGAATGATAGGCTCCAGCTTGATTAACGTGTCTGATACGAGCTTGCCTCCAATCCGGGCTGTAATGCGCAGTTCCTTTGTTGAAGTAGTTGCTGAAAGGACAGGGATCTCCAATACCTGTAGCCCATTCCACACCATGAAGTCAATGGGATGATAGGCGCCTGTGGGATACACCAGCAACTCAGTCGGTGCACCGAAGTGCATCACGGTTATTTGGATCGGTTGACCTGCGGGCTCGTAAGCGAATCTGAAAGGTAGAGCTTCGAACTCCACCTTCTCCTCGAAGGTGTACCGGAAGGTCATGAACCAGTCCGGGCTGTTCTGCGCGTGGCCCACCACTTTCAGCTTCACTGGTTCGCCGAGCTTGACGTACTTCCTCGGAACCCGTAGGTGCGCGAAGCCGTGCGC
>JBGAJW010000021.1:0-72314 GCA_044224725.1 Flavobacteriales bacterium | reverse complement strand
TGAACGCAGGTATGCCCGGGCTTATCCTGCCCTCCATCAACTTCCACAAGAGCACTACCCGCCCTGATGCCCCAGAGGATGGAGACAAAACTTCTACCCCCAACTGAGGATCCGGACTGAGGGGGCGAAAACTACTGGTGTGATATCCTTGGCGAGATGGCCAAGACCATGAATTGCCCGCAATTCACAGTCCTGGCCTCTGCCGAGAACTGAACGGTTAGCTAGTGGGTGTTTCGCCGAGATGAAAGTCCATGAAAGTTGTGGCGGGCTGGTGATCCTCAGACTTTTCCCATCCCTTTTTGACCATGTCTTCCATGAATCCTTCAAGGCCCGCAACTCCCGCTATGCCATTATCCAGCATGGCCAAGGCAACCTTTCCCCTGGTTCCATCCAGCAAGACACTGACAGACTTTACAGCCAAGGCCGGTCCTCCGGGAAACAATGTGATGTGAGTGCCGATGGGCGGGATGGAACTCCACTTCACCGCTTGGATGAATGCATAGCGCTTGCCACGGACGACAGCGCCGGTAATGAAAGTCAGTTCGATCATGCTTTCTTGGTTTTAGGCCGCAAAGGTTGATACAGGCTACAGAGCATGGGCGGCCTTTATCGACGACTATCCCTCATTTGAAGTACCCACGTCAGGATATGATCGATGGAATCCCTGTCTTCATGGGCGGTATACGTATCGGCGCAATTCGGCCAACAAGAGCCGCCCGTTCAAAACTTCGACGCCTTGCTCCGCACGTCGTCTTGGGCGTAAGCAAAGGCGTGCTGCACGTAGTGGTTGGTGGTGGCCAAGCTCTTGTGATCGGCCTGTTTCATGACGCTCTCGAGGGGAACCCCGTCCCGGATGAGTTGAACGATCCCGCTATCGCGCAGGCTCATGAGTTGCTTGGTCTTTGACCACCCCAATGCCGTCCGCATCTTGTCCCACCGAAGAGCAGGCGCGTTCAAATTGAACGGTTCAGGGCCCGGCTTGAAGTTGCGGCCAACCACTGAACGATCCCGCTATCGCGCAGGCTCATGAGTTGCTTGGTCTTTGACCACCCCAATGCCGTCCGCATCTTGTCCCACCGAAGAGCAGGCGCGTTCAAATTGAACGGTTCAGGGCCCGGCTTGAAGTTGCGGCCAACCACGAAATGATCCGGGTTCGCCCCGGGGATGCGCGACCTCTTCAGCACCTTGAGCATTGACGGCGGGATGGCCGGATGACGCTCACTGCCTGTCTTGGTCTGATTTCCGTCGAACCGGATCAATGCCCCTTCCAGGTCAATGTTCTTCACACGAAGGCGTGCGAGCTCATTGCGCGGCCGGATCAACGTGTGGAAGACGAGGAGGCAGACAACGACCATCGCCGGGTCATTGGCCGCGAACCATTCGATGGCTGCGGTCCGTTCCTCCTGGGTGAGGATCGTCCGGATCTTTTGGGTCTTGCGTTTCCGATCGACCGCCATGAAGGGATTCAACGTGATCATCTCGCGCTTCATGGCCCAGCTGAACAAGCCGCGAAGGATGACCAGGTAACTGTTGTGGGTGTTGTTACCAATGTTGCGCTCGCGCCCGAGCTCCTCCATGTATGCTATCGCGTGTTGCTTGGTGAACGAGCTCAATGGCGCGTCCATCAACCGGTGGCGCTCGCACCAATCACGGAGCAGACGCGCCTGGATCATGTAGTTGTGGGGTGAGCTGAACCGTGTCCTCTTCTTCTCAGCTGTCCACAGTTCCAGAACCTTCTCCATGCTGACGGCATCCGCTGGCAGGTGCTCACTCACGCGTGGCTCATGGCTGTTGGGATACGACAAGGCCCCTTCGGAGTCGGTGAGCGGTGAGCGCCCCTTTACCCAAGGGTTCCATCCCTCACGCAGCATCATGTTCAGCTTGAACGCCAAGTCTCGGGCATACAGCTTTCGCTGCGCCATGCCCTTGATCCGGTTGAGCTTGTATCGTTTCGCTCGCAGCCTTCCCACCACTGGATCGAAGGCCTGCAGCTCCACATAGGTCAGCTTTCCATAGTGGGCTTCAGCCGGCACATAGCCCATGATGGGAGCCGAATGTGAGCGGTGCACGGGGATAGTCGTGTCCATAACAGCTTCTTCGGATGTGTGATCGGCGCTCGTGCCGCTGTGCCGTTTCGGTGCCGCCAGCCTGCTGGACGTCCACTTTTGGCGATCTATCTAGCTGAAAACTAGCTACATAGATAATGTGGACGCTACTGGATTCGAACCAGTGACCCCTACTCTGTCAAAGTAGTGCTCTGAACCAGCTGAGCTAAGCGTCCGGGTCGTGGAAACGGGGCGCGAATGTAACCGGCGAAGGAGAAATGAACATGCACGGTCGAATTCCGCACCGGGCCGAAGCTTGGCCCGGAGCATAGGAGGTTGGCAGGTGGAGAAAGGCTTGCAGCGATCACTCACCTCCGCAATCACCATAATTGCATGGCCATGCAATTATGGATTTTAGCTTGTCACCGTAGACTCTCCGTCCAAAAATGGTTCGTTCCATCTGCGGACGATGTGGCTTGAAAGCGGCGGTCAGGAGCTGTACGGATCTGTTCTGATGACATAAGCCCATGCCGCTTTGCAGTATTGGTGTGAAGAAATGATCGTTTGCATGGCAATGCAATCGTCGAAGTGACGGACCTCACTACGACCTCTCTGGCTCTCTCCCTTTTCATCCCGATCCAGCACCCCATTACCGCTCCAGAGCCTCACCGCCCGAAGCCGATGCGTGAATGGCGCTGTTGCAAAATCCGGTCATCTGATCCACTCTTCCAGGTTCACCCGAGTCCTGACCGAACGTCTTCCACCGGACAGGTGTTACCCTATCGGTCGACCCAATTTCGCACCGTCGCCGCTACATCGGCATGGAACACATGAAAAGCACACCTCTTGTCCTGCTCGCACTGACGCTTGCTGCATTCACCTCCGCTTGTGGCCAAGCACCCGATAACCTGAAAAGCACTGGAACAACCGACCCGAAGTCCGTGATGAAGACGAACGACGAATGGAAGAAGCTGCTCACCCCCGAGCAATACCATGTGCTGCGCGAAGCCGGCACGGAGCGGGCTTTCAGCGGCAAGTATTGGGACAACCACGAGCATGGCACCTATTACTGTGCCGCCTGCCATCAGGCATTGTTCACCAGCGAAACCAAGTTCGAAAGTGGAACGGGCTGGCCCAGTTTCTACAAGCCGGTTGAAAAAGGCGCGGTGACGGAACACACGGACAACACCTTCGGGATGAAGCGCACGGAAGTGGTCTGCAGCCGTTGCGGGGGGCACTTGGGGCATGTGTTCGACGACGGTCCGGAGCCGACCGGATTGCGCTATTGCATGAACTCGGTTTCGTTGGAGTTCGAGAAGAAGTGAGCTGAAGTGGACTTCAAGCCGCATCGCGATCCTTCGTCACAGCCGTGCAACGATGGGGCGGTGATCGGTCCTGAAGGGCCGATCTGCCCGCTACTTTGGGCCGACAATGAAGCGCCCCCTTGTCGCGCTTATGGCGCTGGCCGCTGCCTTTGCGGGTAGCGGCCAGTCCTGTTTCCGGGTGGTGGAGGACGCGGGTCAGAAAGGTGTGGAAGGCTGTTCCATCTGGTGTACGAACGGGGATGGCATTTGGTACACCGATGCTGATGGAAAGGTATGCGTGCCATTGCCCTGTGATTCGATCCGTATTGAAATGCCGGGCTTCCAGCCGACAGTGGCAAGCACGGTGGTCGCCGAGGCACGGGGCTTCATACCACTGGAATCAGTGGTGAGCACACCCTTGAAGGAAGTGGTGATCGAACACTGGCCCCGCAAACGCGACCGCCAAGCCTTGGCGGCGACCGCCACGGTGGACAGCGCATTGATCGCTGGTTTCGAACGCGGTTCCCTGCGCAGCGCTGTACAATGGGTGCCCGGGGTACAATGGGATGAACGTGGGCATGGAGGCAGCGCGCGACTGAGCATTCGGGGCAGCTTGCTCCGTTCGCCCTACGGCGTCCGAGGCGTGAAAGTCTACTGGGGACCCTTCCCACTAACGCTGGCGGACGGCAGCACCCCGCTGGAACTGCTTGATCCGTTGCTGCTGGGATCCGTCGATATCACCCGCAGTGTAGGCAGCCCGATGTATGGCACTGCCCCCAGCGGCTTGTTGATCGGCGCAGCGCCGTTCCGGTCCGCATCCGGCTCGGATGCTTCCATTGAAGCCATCGGCGGTTCCTACGGCTACTACCGTCTCGGCGCAATGGCCCGCACGAACAACGCGGGCACGACCTTCACTGCCGGGCTCATCCATCAACGCAATGCGGGCTATCGGGAGCAGGAATCCAGCGCGCGCGACCAAGCGTTCATCGCCACGGCTTTCGCCTTCAGGAAGAGTGTCTCTCGTGTGTTCCTCACTTGGCAGAAAGCGGCATGGGACCTTCCGGGCAGCGTGGATCTCACCACAGCGGAACAGGATCCGCAGGCGGCCCGCCCCTACTCCATCCTCTTGAACGCGCACTTGGCGAAAGAGCAGATCATGGGCGGCCTGGCCAACGAACTGCGCCTGGGCGAGCACCTTACCGTGCGCAGCGGGGTGCATGCACAGCGGATCGACAAGACGAACCCGTACGGCACAAGCGCTGGCAATTGCGGGTTCAAGGAGGAAACGATCCGCGCGGTCGGGGCGCGACTGTCCATGTGCGGGGATGAGTTGTTCAACCTGCCAACAGCGTGGGACATGGGCTTGGAAGTGCTGGCGGAACGCGATCATCTACGCGAACTGGGCTACGTGGACAAGGTGCTGGGCGAGATCAAGGTGAACGGGGACACCCGTGTAGCCAACTTGAACGCCTTCGCCACCACGGTTACACGGATCGGGCGGAGCACCATCCTGCATGCCGGCGTGGGCATGGAACGCACGGACTATGACCACAACGACCATGTGGTCGGCAGGTTGAGCAAGCGCACCACCACTCCCAAGCTTCTTCCGTACGCTGGATTGGAGCAGACCCTTCACGGCGGCTACAAGCTCCATTTGCGCTACGCCGAAAACGTGAGCCGCGCCACCGTATGGGAATTGCTGGGAACCTCCGGCGTATTCAACAACTCCTTGCAGGGCGAGCGCGTTCGCGAATGGGAGTTCGGTGCCTCCAACGAATTTGCCGGAACTCCCGTGCGCGCCGACTTCACCGTCTTCCACAGATCGGTCGCTGACCTCATCATGCAGAACCAGGACAGCGCTGGAGTCACCTATTACGGCAATCAGGACCGAGCGCTCATCGCGGGCTGTGAATTGTTGGTGCATGGCCCGGTGTATCGATCAGGTACGCAACGGGTAGACCTTCTGGCTTCCGTTGCGATCATGGACACGGACCTACGGACTGACCGGATCGCGGGCGATGCGAGCTTGGGCGATATCCCGGGCATACCGGTGATCACGGCAGGGCTTGTCGCACGAGCGAGCGGCCTGGGCCTGAAACGCCTCAGTATCGAGACCGGGGCCCGATTGATCGGTCGCACCCCTACAGGAGGCGTGGCAACGGAGGACAAGCATGTGGAGCACGCCCGCCTGTCCTATCTGTTCGGTGGAAAGACCGCCGACATCTCCATCTTCCTCCATTGCGAGAACGTGTTGGACGCCCGCTACTCGAGCTGGATAACGGTGAACGACCCCAACGGCCGTTACTACAACCCTGCTCCCGGTCGCAGCTTTTTCTTCGGTGCACGACTGACGTTCGGCAGCCGGAAGGCGGTTCAGGCTGATTAGTTTCGCGACCGCTAAAGCAGATCCATGGGCAACCCCAAACCCGGTCCGGGCAAGATCTTCGACAATCCCGTCCTCGAAGCGCTCACCAAGACGCACATCGCCATACCGCTCACCCTGTTCTGGAGCGCTGGTGCCCTCACCCTGTGGTATTCGATCGCCCGTTTGGGCGTATCATGGATGAGTGCGGCCCTCTTCTTCATCGTCGGCGCGTTGTTCTTCTCGCTCATCGAGTACATGATGCACCGCTACCTGTACCACATTCCCGCTCCTACCGAGAAGCGCAAGAAATTCCAGTACACGATACACGGCGTTCACCACGATCATCCGCGGGACAAGAGCCGGTTGGCGCTTCCTCCGGTGGTGAGCATCGTTCTGGCCGTGCTCTTCATCGCGCTCTTCCGCTTGGTGATGGGCGAACCCGGCTACGCGTTCGGCGGGGGATTCCTGTTCGGCTACAGCACCTACTTGGCGGTGCACTACGCCATCCATATGTTCAAGCCACCGAAGAACTTCCTGGCCGTGATCTGGAAACACCACAACCTCCATCATTTCGTGGGTGATGACGGCGCGTTCGGTGTGAGCAGTCCTTTCTGGGACTATGTGTTCGGGACCATGCCGAGCGATCCCAAGCGGAAAGCAGCGGCCCGCGAGAACCGGTTGGTCTAGGAAAGACCGGACCTCGACTTTTCAAGGGACAGGCATCCCTTCACGTTCCGCCATCGTCTTGGCGTTCGTTACGCGGATCGGCACGGTATCCGCGTCAGCGATCGGGATCACGGAACATGGCCTGGCACAGAACGGCGACATTCACGGGGCATCGGGGCGCGGTATACAGCGTTCAAGGCACCGCCAACCCCAACCTCTTTCTCAGTGCCAGTGGCGACGGGAAGGTGGTAAGATGGGACATGCGCATGCCCGATCATGGCGAACAGGTAGCGGATGCGCTGAAGCCGATCTACACGATCCATAACGACCGTGACCGCAAGTTGCTCTTCATCGGCAACAGCGAAGGCGGGCTGCACGTGGTGGACCTGAGCGAAGGTGAAGAGCTGCGTCACCTCCACGCGCATCGGCTCGGGATCTTCCGCATCCTTCCGCTGGGAAAGGACCGCATCGTGTGCTCGGGCGGCGATGGGAGCATCAGCGTTTGGAAAGTGCCCACCATGGAGTTGGAACGACAGGTACCGTTGAGCGAGGAGAAAGTGCGCGGCCTGGCGGTGAACGCCGATGGATCGCTGCTCGCTGTCGCTTCCCTCGATGGCCGCGTGCATGTGCTGGAAACAACCGACCTCAACACGCGGCACACGATCGAGGCCCATGAGCGTGGGGCGGCCAGTGTCTGCTGGCACCCGTCCAAGCCCGCGCTCATCAGCGGGGGCCGGGATGGTCACCTTCGCTTCTGGCGGACCGATGCGGACTTCAAGCCACTGCGCGCGATACCGGCACACAGGGCGAACATCTACGGCATCGCCTTCAGCCCGGACGCGAAGCTCTGCGCCACCGCCAGTCGTGACAAATCCGTGAAACTGTGGGACGCGGCAAGCTTCGAACCGGCGGAACGCTTGGAGCTGAAGCAAGGCGGCCACACCCATAGCGTGAACGCGGTGCACTGGTGCGCGGACGGGACCTTGGTCAGCGCCAGCGATGATCGCACCATCAGGGCTTGGAGCCCTTCGGCCTCTTGATGCGCTTCCCTTCCATTTCCCCGCCCTGGAAGAGCTTCATGCGCTTCACGGAGCCGTTCGCTTCCGGGTAGAATTCGATACGGGCGTCCACCACCTTCAAGAAGAACTTGTTCGGACCTTCAGCGAAGAGCTCGAACTCGGGCTGGCCCGTCGCCTTGCCGAAGAGCTTGTCGCCGTCCGCGCGGAAGGTGATCGAAAAGCCGGGTTTGAGCTCGAACTCCCCGGCGTACTTCTTCAGGACCTTGGCGTCGAGCTTCACCTCGGTCCGCACGGGCAATGGGAGGGCTGTCAGAACGAGCGGCTCGTCCTGGCTGCGCGACAATAGACGGGCACCGGTGACCTTGCCATCCTGTCGGCGGAAGGTGAGCGTGGTGACATCCCCCTTGTACATGAAACTGTCCGGCGCGAAGCAGACCAGGTCACGTTTGGTCGAGCCCTCGCGTTGTGCGTGCAGGCCCTGTTCATCCGCCGTGATGTAGCGCTTCACGCTGTCCGGGCTGAGGTAAACGCCTTGGAAACCCTTCAGCTCTTCCATTGGCACATCCATGGTGGTGGCCCCTGCGTAGGGCTTGCCCATCGCAATGGCAGCGAGTTGCGGTGCGAGCGCCTCGGCCGCGTTCGTCTCCGCATTGCAGAGCACGGCAACGTAGATGTCCTCTTTCGGCACGTACAGGCTAGCACTGGTGAACCCATTGATACCGCCGTTGTGCTCGATCGTCGGGCTGCCTTGGACGTTCTGGAAATTCCAACCGTAGCCATAGTGCGTTGCACTGCCGTCGTTCAATTTGTGGTCAGTGTGCGCCTTCGCCAGTAGTTCAGCCGGTACGAGCTTGCTGGTCATCACGGCCGTATTCCACGCGAAGAGATCGTCGACCGTGCTCCGGATCGCGCCTGCGCCATGCGGCCATGTCATGCTGAGCGGAGCGGCCCGTTCCCAGCCCTTCTCCCCTTTCTGGTAGCCGAGCGCCTCGCCAGGCAGTTGCCCGTTCGCCGAGCTCGCGCTGCTGCGGGCCATGCCGAGCGGACCGAAGAATTGCTCGCCCATGTACATCTCCCAGCTCATTCCGGATATACGTTCCACGAGGGCACCGAGCAGGACGTACCCGCTGTTGCTGTAGCTCCACTTCGTACCCGGTTCAAACTCCAGCGGAAGGTCCTTGAAGGTCGCGATCACCTCCGCGAGGCCAACGTCCTTGCCGTAATTCTCCGGTGTGAAGGAGGGCAGATCGGTGTAGTTGGGGATACCCGCCGTGTGCGTGAGCAACTGCTCGATGGTGATGGGCCAAGCCTTCTTGGGGAAGTCCATATGCCCCTGCAATTCATCGGTCAGGTTCAATTTGCCTTCCTGAACCAGCTGCAGGATGGCCATCGCCGTGAATTGTTTGGTGATGCTTCCGATACGGAATATCGCGTCGGTAGCAAGGGGCTGTGCAAGGTCGGACGCGCCCGTGGCGCGCCGATAGATCACCTGACCTGCCTTGGACACCAGGATGCAGGCGCCCGGTGCGTTCGCCCCTTCGAAGTGCTCAGCCAACAAGGCGTCCATCTCCTTGTTGGCGATGGTCGGGGGAGATTGGGCGCTCGAAAGCGAGAACGCCGCAGCGGCGAGAAAGAGGAGTATTGAGCGCATGAGGTGGTGGGAAGGCGCACGAATATGACGCACCTTTTCCGACCCCGGATACATGCTTCCGAGACCGGCGCACGCAGCCGATGGACGGAACCCATGGAGCATTGTGGAGAACGGGAACGCATACCCGGACGGGTCGCAGAGCACGACGCTACTTTCGACCTGAACAAATCGACGTGAACGGACCGTAGAAGGCCCTTCACCGAACGAAACCGGTCCATCCATGTCCGTATTGAAGAGGGTCCTCGCCAATCTCACTGCCAGTCGTTTCGCCCAGCGCGTCCTTCAGAAGAACGTGCAGGTGTCACAGGAGCTAATGGGCATCGGATCGGGAGCAGGGGTTTCCGCCAGTGGTGAAACGGTGATCCTGGACCGGCTGAAGAAGTTCACGAAAGGGCCGTACCGCATTTTCGATGTGGGCAGCAACCGGGGGCAGTTCCTCAGCATGGCGCTCGATCACATGCAAGGGCAGGATGTCGAAGTGCACTGCTTCGAACCGGGCAAACAGACCTTCGAGCACTTGGTGAAGACCGCTGCGGGAAAACCGAAGGTCCACCTGAACAACATCGGCCTCGGTGCCGAACAGAGCGAAGCCGTGCTGCACTACGACCATGCCGGTAGTGAACTCGCCAGCCTCACCAAGCGCAAACTGGACCACTTCGGGATGAGCAACGAAGGGAGCGAGACCGTGCTGATCGACACCGTGGACAACTACTGCGCGGCCAAGGGCATCGACCGTATCGACCTGCTGAAGGTGGACATCGAAGGCCACGAACTCGATTGCTTCAAGGGCGCGAAGGGCATGTTCGCCAAGAAGGCCATCGGCCTGGTGACCTTGGAGTTCGGCGGTGCCAACATCGATACGCACACCTACTTCCGCGATTTCTGGTACTTCTTCGAGCCGCTGGGCATGGACCTCTACCGCATCACACCGTCCGGCTACCTGTTCAAGATGGAGCATTACTACGAAACGCAAGAGCAGTTCCGCACGACGAACTTCCTCGCGGTGCGACGGTGATCCCGGTGATCACGAACGCGAGCAGGGGTTAACGCCAGTGTTCGGCGTACCAGGGCACGGCCCGTTCGAGGCCGGCTTCGAGATCGTAGGCCGGGGAGTAGCCGAGCAATTTCCTCGCTTTGCCCACATCCGCCAACGAGTCGCGCACATCGCCGGGACGGTCGGGCGCGTGCCGCACTCCCACGTGAGCAATGGCCGGATCGATGCGGGCGAGGTGCGTTCGCAAGCGCCCGACGAGCGAGAGCAGATCGCAACGGTCGCCGAACGCGATGTTGAACACTTCGCCCACAGCTCCGCCACCTGCGCAGAGTCCGCACTGCACCGCATGCACGGCGTTGCCCACGTAGGTGAAATCGCGGGTCTGTCCTCCATCGCCGTTGACGACGGGCGGCTCATGCTTCAGCAAGGCGCGGATGAACTTGGGTATCGCCGCAGCGTAGGGACCTTCAGGATCCTGCCGCTCACCGAACACATTGAAAAAGCGCAGGCCGATGAGTTCCATCCCGTGCATGTGATGATAGAGGTTCGCGTACGCCTCGTCCATCGCCTTGGTCACCGCGTACGGCGAGAGCGGACGGCCTTCGGTGCCTTCACGCTTGGGAAGTTCCGCGCTATCCCCATAGACACTGCTGCTGCTGGCGTAAACGATGCGCTTCACCCCCGCGTGGCGCGCAGCCTCCAGGAGGTTCAAGAAACCGGTGAGGTTGGCCGCTTCGCTTGGAAGGGGATCGGCGATGCTGCGCGGCACGCTGCCCAAGGCACCGAGATGGACGATGGCGGAAGCGCCGACGACCGCCGTCCTCAGATCATCCTGCGAACGCAGGTCGCCTTCAACGAAGGAGAAGTTCGGCCCCGCTTCGAGATGTGAAATGTTGCCGCGCTTCCCCGTGGCCAGATTGTCGAAGCAACGCACCGCGAAGCCATCCCTGATGAGCGCATCACACACATGCGAGCCGATGAAGCCCGCGCCACCGGTAACGAGGATGGTGCCCTTGGACATGCGCGGCGAATGTAGGATCAGCGCTTGCGGTTCATGTAGCCTTCTATCAACGCCTTTCTGTCCGTCTTGTGACTGCTGTTCACAGGGAAAGCGCTAACGAAGGAGATATCCGCAGGGACCATGTACGCGGGAAGCTCCTTGCGAAGACGCGCCTCGATCATGGGGCGCAGCATTGCCATATCCGCTCCCGGCCCGGGCCGTACAAAGCCGATGATGCGTTTCACCGTCTCCCCGGCTTTCAAAGGCACAGCGATGGCGTCGGCCACGCCCGGCACTACGAGCATTTGTGCGGTGATGTCCCCGAGCTCGATGCGGAAGCCGTTCAACTTCACCTGCTCATCGCGGCGGCCATTGAAGAAAAGGATGCCGTCCTGGAACCAGCCATAGTCGCCCGTGCGGAACGCTCGCTGGCCATCCACCTCGAAGAACTTCTCAGCATTCAGTTCGTCGTTGTTCAGGTAGCCGATGCTCACGTGCGGTCCAATGATCTCGATCTCTCCGGGTGCTTCCTTCGTGGCGTCGGCACCGTCGGGCGTTGTGCAACGCAGTGTGCATTCACGCTTCGGGTAACCTACCGGCATGTCCGGGTATTTCGCGAGCGCCTCGCGCGTCACATCGACCAGCGAAGTGGCCACTGTGGCCTCCGTGGGACCATAAGTGTTCAGCACACGCGAAGAGGGGAAACGGTCGAGCAGGCGTTGGGCGGTCATCTTCGGCAGGGCTTCGCCGCAGAACAGGAACGAATGCACCGACGGCACGTGCTCTCCGGTGAAAGCGGGCTCGGTGAGATAGAGGTAGGCGAAGGTGGGGGTGCTCACCCACACGCTTCCCCGGTAACGTGCAACGCGATCGAGAAAGCGCTTCGAGTCCTTGGCTGTCTCAGCATCGTTCAGCAGCAACGTACCACCGATGTGCGAACTGGTGAACAGTTCATACACGCTCAGGTCGAAGCTGAACGGCGCTTGGTTGATGAAGACATCGGTGGCAGTGAAACCGAAGTCCGCGCTCATCCAACGGAGGAAGGCACCGGCGGCTTCGCGCGTGATGCGCACGCCTTTGGGCTCGCCCGTGCTTCCACTGGTGAAAATGATGTAGCGGATCGGATCATGCGCGCGGTACGGGATGCCCTTGGCCGGATCCGCCTTGACGATCAGGTCCTTCCCACCCGGTGCGATCAACGACACGTCGCTGGTGAACGGTTGTTCCGAGCAGTCGAGCACCAACTGCGCACCGGTGATGGAGAGGATCCTGCGCACCCGTTCTTCCGGCACCACCAGGTCCAGCGGGATGTAAGGGTGATCCAGCAGCATGCAAGCCATCATGCTCACGACCATGTCCGCCTCCTTGTGTCCGCGGACGATCACGGGATGGCCTTTCGGCAACCCCACCTTGATGATGCGTTCGGTCAGCGCCAGCACCTCTTCGCGCAGTGCTGCCCAGGACAGGTCGCGGTCACTCCCGGCCACGGCCAGTTTGTCCGGTGCGGTATCCGCATCCTCGAAACGCGCGCCAACGATGTCGAATCGCATCAGTGCAAGTATGGGAACCGTCCGCTGAAGATGTACAAGGCGAAGCAAGCCAAATGCACCATCACGAAGATGGAGAGTCCTTTCACGAGCCAAGCGGGCGTGCTGCCCCAGAAGTTCCACTTGTGCTTGCGGCTCTGGTGCTGGTAGCTGTTGTAGCCCACGCTGTACAGGCCGAAAAGGGCGCCACTCGCGATGTAATGCGCTTCCAGCCCGTTCCAGCAACCCATGAGCAGAAAGGTGCTGAAGAGCGCGATGTTCTGCTTCAACAGGGGCCAGGTCCGCAAGCGCTGCACACCGCTCAGGCTCTTGTAGATGGGTCGGAAGAAGTAATCGCGCAGCCAATCGCCGAGGCTGATATGCCAGCGCTTCCAGAACTCAGGAGGGTTCTCGGTCAACCAAGGACGATCGAAGTTCTTCGGCAGTTCGATGCCCATCATGCGCCCGAGACCGATGGCGAGCAAGGAGTACCCGGCGAAATCGAAATACAGGTAGGCGGTGTAGCCGTACATGTCCTTCATCATGGGCCAAGCATCCGTACAACCGTCGCATTCTGAAAGCCAATGGCGGTCCACAAGCTCCCCCAGCACGAACTTGTGCAACAGGCCCAAGGCGATGAGCTCCCAACCGGCGAGCAAGGCGGAGGCGTTCAACCGCGACCAGCCCTGGTCCAGATCGCTCTTGAACCGCTCGTACCGGTCGATGGGCCCCGCGAGCAAGCTGGGCGTGAAGAGCAGGAAAGCGATGAAGTCCGCGAAGCGGAATTTGTCGCGGAGCAGGTCCCCATCGAGGTAGACCTGGACGCAGCGGAAGGTGATGTAGCTGATGCCCGCAAAACCGATGATGTCCACATTCCAGTCGAGCTTCACCAGCACCATGGGCAATGCGAGCAGGAGGCTGCCGAGCAGTTTGTTCGCCCGCTTCCACCGGAACAGCAGCAACCACGTGAACACGCATTGGTACACCGTGAACAGCAACAGTTGCCACGGCTTCGGGAAATAGGCCACGGCATAGAACAAGCTGATGCCGACGAGGACGGACACCAGCGGCACGCGGCCGCTCAACAGGCCTTTCAGCGCGTAGAGCAAGGCCACGAGCAGCGCGAACAGCAGATAGAAATCGATATTCGCGAAGGGCAGCATGGATCAGCGGATGCAGGGATGCATACCACAGTGGTACAAAGACATAGCATGCACGGGGATGGCAACAACATGGGCAGCGAGCAACGGATCCCCCTCTGCGTCCTCTGTGCCCCTGTGTCCCTGTGGTCCCATTCCTCAGAACTGCTGGTAAACGAACTTGACGGTGCTGGCGGCGGCGTCCATGCCCACCACCCGCGGGTCGTGCAGCCAGAGCATACCCAACGCGAGCGCGACGTAGATCACGGTCCACTTGGCGATGCGGAAAAAGCGGGTGTCCGTTCTCATGGGAAGTAGGTGGCCATGGCACTGTCGATCCGGTACCAGCCCAAAGGACCGAGGTGCATGACGTCCGTTAGCGTGCCCGGTCGGAACTCCGCAGTATCGTTCACCCAAAGATCCAGGTAGCTGAAGTCGCGCACATCCAATTCTTTCCGTATGCGGTCGATCGTCGGGTCCACGTCCGCGAGGTTCGTGTACACGTATGGGTTCAGCGGTTGCAGGACGAAATAGGGTTTCGCATGAACGTTCTGCAAGAAGTCCAATAAGGCGATGAAATCATGCATCTCGCGATTCTCCTCGACAGGCCATACATCGAGCATGCGGGTGCGACCATTGACGTGCTCGGAGTAGTAAGCGTCGTAGACGAAGACCTTGTTGTTGGTGCATTGGGCCAGGTGTTCAGCCACACCCTTTTCGAAAAGCGGCCCCCATTCCGCCGGGGATAGTGCGGCGCGCGGTCCGGGGCTCCAAGCACGAAGGGGCGTTTCCGCGAGCATTTGCGGCCGGGTGTGGTGTATGATCGCCGCGTTCCACGGTTGACTGAAGCCATAGAGGTACCTGCCCATGGGGGAAGCATCCCGCGTGATCCATTGCACGATGGGCTGGGCCGATCCCAATTCATGCTCATGTTCCGCCATGAAGCTGCCGACCGGGGCGGTTACCGGATCTCCGGCTTCGATGCGCTGCTGGATGCGGTAAAGCGAGGGTGAAGGCTGATACTCCAGGAAGGCCGCGAGCTCCGTGCCGGTCAGACCGGACTTGTCCACGAACCAGCTGGGCGACACGAGGATCGCGAGCCGCGCATCGGCCAGATCGGCACCGGCCGCGATAAGCTGCGCATGCATGCTGAAGCTCTGATTGCCCGCGTGGCCAAGAGCCAACAGCGGAACATGCAGCTCGTTGTTGAAGAAGTTCACCGGCTTGGCCGGATGATCGGCCGTGGTGAGTTCCGAAGACCCCATGAGCACGATGCTCGACCCATCGGTCAAGGTCTTGCCCAGCGCGGCGGCGAGGTAGGGTTCATGCTGGTAGTTATCGATGTACCCGTGCAGGGGGTATTCGATGCTCTTCCGTTCGGGTACCCGGACCAGCCCGGCATCGTAGACCTCCACGCGCGAATCGATCCACCATGCACCTGCCATGGCGAGCGTGACCGCCAGCCCGTGGTTCACCCAGCCGCTATGGGCCGGGGCGTTCATGCCTTCTTCAGGCGGACGTAAGCCGCAAGCGTCTCCACGCTGTGGAACTGCTGCTTGTTGATGTCCACGAAGGGGATGCTGATCCCGAAGACGCCTTCCAAGGCCACGGCAAGGTCCACCGCGCCCACACTGTCCAAGATGTTCTGTTCCAGCAGTGCATCCTGATCGTCCACGGTAGCAAAGGCCACATTGGCGATCTCCTGCTTGATGAGGTCCTTGATCTCGGTGTCGGTCATCGGGTGAAATGTAGTGCCGTAAAAGCACAGGGGCGGCATGATGCCGCCCCTGTCTTCCCCTGTGGGAGTTACTTGGCTACCGCCGTGGAGCGGCGCTCACGGATCACGGTGATCTTCACCTGACCCGGGTAGGTCATTTCGTTCTGGATGCGCTCGGCGAGGCTCATGCTGATGGTATCGGCCTGCTCATCGGTAACACGCTCGCTTTCCACCATCACACGCAGCTCGCGGCCAGCTTGGATAGCATAGGCCTTCTGCACACCTTGGTAGCTCATGGCCAAGCTTTCGAGGTCCTTCAGGCGCTTGATGTACTGCTCCATGGCCTCGCGGCGGGCACCCGGGCGGGCACCGCTGATGGCATCGCACGCTTGAACGATGGGGCTCAACAGCCCGGTCATCTCGATCTCGTCGTGGTGGGCCCCGATGGCGTTGAGCACGTCGGGTTTCTCGCCGTACTTCTCCGCGATCTGCATGCCCAGAATGGCATGCGGCAGCTCGGGGGCCTCGTCGGGCACCTTGCCGATGTCGTGCAGCAGGCCCGCGCGCTTGGCGGCCTTCACGTTCAGGCCCAGTTCAGCGGCCATGGTAGCGGCCAAGTTGGCCACCTCGCGGCTGTGCTGGAGGAGGTTCTGGCCGTAGCTGCTGCGGTAGCGCATGCGGCCCACCATGCGGATCAGTTCAGCATGCAAGCCATGCACGCCCAGGTCGATGCAGGTGCGTTTGCCGATCTCGACGATCTCCTCCTCGAGGTGCTTCTTGGTCTTCGCGACGATCTCCTCGATACGGCCCGGGTGGATGCGTCCATCCTTCACGAGCTGGTGCAGGGCCAAGCGGGCCATTTCACGGCGCACGGGATCGAAGCAACTAAGGATGATCGCTCCCGGGGTATCGTCCACGACGATCTCCACGCCCGTGGCTTCTTCCAAGGTGCGGATGTTCCGTCCCTCGCGGCCGATGATGCGGCCTTTCACGTCATCGTTCTCGATCTGGAACACGCTCACTGCGTTCTCCACGGCGTGTTCGGTGGCCGTGCGCTGGATGGTCTGGATGATGATGCGCTTGGCCTCCTTGTTGGCCGTGAGCTTCGCCTCTTCCGTCACTTCCTTGATGTGCGCCATGGCTCCGGTGCGGGCCTCATCGCGCAGGCTGTCCATCAACTGCTTCTTCGCCTCCTCGGCGTTCAGGCCGCTGATCTTCTCCAGAAGCTGCACTTGTTTGGAGTGGTTCTTCTCCATGTCCTCCTGCCTGCGCTCCAGCCCTTGGAGGCGCTGGGTCAGGTCGTTCTTCAGGCTGTCGAGCTGCTTCTCCTTGTTGGCGATGTCCTGCTGCTGGCGGCTGAGCTGCTGCTCGCGCTGCTTGCTCTTCTCCAAGGTCTGGTTGGCGCGCTTCTCCTTTTCACGGGCCTCGTTCTCATGCTCTTCACGGAGCTGGAGGAACTTCTCTTTGGCTTCCGCGAGCTTCTGCTTCTTCAGGGCTTCGCCCTCGGCTTCCGCCTCTTTCAAGATGCCGTCACGCCGTTTGGTCATGAGGCTGTTCAGGAGGAGGTAGACGATGCCGCCCCCTGCCGCGAGGCCGACGAGCGCCCCGATCAATGCTGCTACGATGTCCATGTCTTCGTACGCCGAAGCGTGTGTTTTTTTGCGGGGCCTCCATCGCGCAGGAACGCAAAGGGGCTGGTCCACGTTTGTTTTCGTGGACCCCGGGTGCTCCGGGGAGCGAAGGCGGATCAGCCGCGGATCTCGGAGAGCAATCGCTCAAGGTCTTCCACGGCCGCGTTGTCTTCGGCGTGGGCTTGTGCGGTGGCCTGGTTGAGCGCGCGGGTGGTGACTTCCAGCGCGGCCATGGCCAACAGGTCCTGCTTGTCGGTCATCGGGTAGGATGCCTTCAAGCGGGCGATGCTCTCGTTGATCTCGGTAGCGGCCTTGCGGATATTGGCTTCCTCGTCCGGATGCACCGTAAGAGGATAGGCCCGCCCGGCCAGTTCGATCCTGATCGATGATTCGCTCATGGTGGAGGTCGCTCTGGTCAGTTCTGTAAAAGGGCCAGGCAGCGATCGATCTCGATCACCAGTTCATCGATCCGTTCCTTCGATCCCGAACGGTCGCTGGCGGCTCCGGACCTCTCCGGAGTTGACGCCTTCACCGCACGGAGGACCTCGTTCTCCTGCTCCAGTTCCGTCAAGCGCGCTTGGAGCACCTCATTGCTGCGCTTCAGCTCACGCAGTTCCTCTTCCAAGGAGAGATGCCGGGCAGCGTGCCGGTCACGGTCCTTGAGCAGGCCCTCCACGCGCGCATGCACTTGGCGAAGTCGGATGGCTAGGTCGCTCACGGTTCTGGATACAAAAGACCGTTCTCAGGGTCCGCTCCAAAGATAGGATCAGGGGTGAACGACAGGTCTCCGGAGTATGAACGACCCGCTGTTGACGGTTGCCCCCGCGCCCAGCATGGGGAAGCGAAGGTCGGACCTTGGTTTGCAGTAGGCGCGGGCAGGCCGTGCGGATCGTTGGATCAACGCGAGCAAGGGTGGAAATGAAGAAGAACAGCTTATTGATCTTCAGCTTGTTGATGGGTCGGATGTCGATCGCTCAGTCGGGCGGTCAGGAACCCCGGTTCGCGCCACCGCTGGACATCCCGATATCGCTTGCCGGGAATTTCATGGAGCTCCGGACGAGCCACTTCCACAGCGGACTGGACATGCGCACCGATGGCCGGGAAGGTCTGGATGTGAAGGCGGCGGAGGACGGTTGGGTGAGCCGCGTGAAGATCAGCCCATGGGGCTACGGCAAGGCGCTCTACATCGACCATCCGAACGGCTACACCACGGTCTATGGCCACTTGCGCAATTTCACGGGAGCCATCGCCGACGCCGTGCTCGATCGCCAGTACAAAGCCCGGGAGTTCGATGTGGACCTTGAGTTCGAGAAGGGTGAACTGCCGGTGAAGAAAGGACAGCTGGTAGCGAACAGCGGCAATACGGGAGGCAGCAGCGGCCCCCACCTCCACTTCGAGGTGCGGCGCACCGGCGACCAGCACGCCTTGGACCCCGAGCGCTTCGGCATGGAGGTACCAGACAGCAGTGCGCCTGTGTTCATCGGGCTGCGGATCGATCCGCTGGACAGCAACGCCCGCGTGCAGCCCTACCCCGGCAAAGCGCGCGGCCTGGTGCTCTCCGGCAAGGATGGCGCGTACGCCGTGAAGGGCGACCTCACACCCACCGCGTTGGGCACGGTGGGTGTCTCGGTGAACGTGATCGACCGCTACAGCAACAGTTGGAGCACCTGCGGCATCCGTTCACTGAAGGTGAGCGTGGACGGAACAACGGTATTCAGCGTGCACCTGGACGAGATCGACTTCGGTCTCCAGCGGTATGCCGATGCGTACATGGACTATGCCTTGTTCAAGGGCAGTGACATGAACTACAACCGCTGCTACAAGCTGCCGAACAACAAGCTCAAGCTCTATGGCAAGGAATCGGCCGAAGGCCGCATCCAGGTGCGCACGGGCGACAACCTCAAGGTGCTGGTGGAAGCCGTGGACGCGAACGGCAACCGCGCCGTGCTCCCCTTCACCCTGCATGGGGCCGATGCGACGGAGGCTGCCAACTGGAAGGTGCCGAATGCGGGAGGACAACTCTTCGTCTACGACCGCGAGAACACATTGACCACCGCGACCGCGAGCTTCGCCCTACCGCCGAACGCGCTCTATGCGAACGAGCGGATCAGCTGCGGAACGTCGAAAGGCACAAGTCCTTTCGCTCCTGTCGCCAACTTGCATGATCCGCTCACGCCGTTGAACCTGGCCGGACAACTCTCCCTGAAAGCGGACATCACCCAAGCCAATGGCCACACGGACAAATTGCTGCTGGTGAAACTGGATGACAAGGGCAAACCCTCTCCTATCGGCGGCACCTATCAGGACGGCTGGGTCGGTTCCAAGGTGAAGAGCTTCGGTGACTATACCTTGATGATCGATACCCTCCCCCCCAAGGTCGTCGCGGTGGACTTGAAACCCGTGATGACCGGCCGCGACAGCATCAAGATCCAAGTGTCGGACGATCTGAGCGGAGTGGACCAGTGGGTGGGCAAATTGGACGGCGAGTGGGTCCTCTTCGAGTACGATCCGAAGAAGAAGCTGATCACGCATCGCTTCGACAAGTACAGCGGCAAGCCGGGCAAGCATGAGCTCGTAGTGGACGTACGGGACGAGCGAGGCAACACCTCCACCTTGCGCACGTCTTTCACCCGATAGCGCCACTATAACGTTCGTCTAAGCGCACCCGCATCTCAGCTACGGGATGTTCCGGCTGGGCGATAAGCCCGGATCTTTCCGGGGCGTAAAGCGACTTTCGGTGGCACCATGCGACGGCTGCGGCGGACGCAGAAGACGGAATAGACCAAGCGAATGCACGCCACAGGATCCACGCTCTTCGGACAAATGCCTGGGGCAACTGGCATCGGATCGGCGAACCCCCTACTTTCGAGCGACGGTACTCCCCACCGGCCAATGACCTCTCACGGATTCTGGAATGACCTGCCCACGGAAGAGGAGCGCATCCCGCTCCCGCCGATGAAGCCGCACTATGGGCGCAAGGAGATCGAATTCAACACCGTGGGCTGGCTGAACCTGAGCGAACTCGGGCTTTTCCTGGGCATCACCTACTCGGTGATCGGCGGCACGCATCTGGCGATCATGTTGATGCACTGGACGCATCACTGACCTCCTCCGGGGGACCTTCGTTAACCCAGGACGGGTAGTGTTTCGAATCGGCTGCCGAGCACCTTCAGAGGGGCGAATCCCAACCAGCGGTCCAGCACGGTAGCGTACACCCTGCGGAAATCAACGGAGAACTCCAGGTCGCCGTTTTCATCGAGCTTTTCGAGCGATGGCAGGTCGTTGTATGCACCTGCCTTCTTCAAGCCGTCGCCGATCAGGAACACGTTGCTGGCAGTGCCATGGTCCGTGCCGTTGCTGGCGTTCTCCTTCACCCGCCGACCGAATTCGCTGAAGACCATGACGAGCACCTCGTTCGATCGGCCCGCCTCCTTGATGTCGTCCATGAATGCGCCGATCGCCCCGCTCACCTCGGCGAGCTGCTTCTGGTGGTTCCCGGCCTGGTTCACATGCGTATCGAACCCGGCGGTGCTGGTGTAGTACACGCTGGTCTCCATGCCGCTCTGGATGAAGGCGCTCACATGCCGTAATTGCTTGGCCAGGTCCCCTTTGGGGAACGTGATGGTGGTGTTCCGCGGCCGCAGGTGTTCCTGGATGTAACCGGCGCTGCGGTAGGTTTCCGCCATGGTTCGGTACAGGTAGCCGAGCTGCTGGTGCGCGAGGGCATGTTGCTGCGAGGCCAACTTCGCGAAGTAGGGTTCGCGCGTGGCCTGGTAGAAACGACCGGGATCGTTGATCGCGAGGGCCTTCACCTTCTCGCCCTTGTTGGCCAAGGAAAGCGTTCCGCCGAACTCCACCACATCGTGCGGGTCGGCGTTCTGCTCGTCCATGTAGCGACCCAGCCAGCCCGTCTCCAGGAAACGCTCGCTGCCGCTGGCCGTGTGCCAGATGTCCATGCTGCGGAAATGCGAACGGTCGGGCTGTGGGTAGCCCACCCCGTTGATGATGGCCACTTGGCCCGCATCGTACAACCTGCGCATGGCCGTCATTCCGGGATTGAAACCGAGCTCGTCCGTGAGCGGCAGCGCGAGTTCCCGCGCGATGGCCAGCTTCGGTCGTGCGCGGTAGTACGCATCGTTCCGGTAGGGCACCACGGTGTTCAGGCCGTCATTGCCCCCGGTCAGCTGCACGATCACCAGCTTGCGGGCATTCACCGGTTTCGCCCCGCCCATGCCGTGCAGGAAGCGCGGAAGCAGCAAGCTGGTAGTGACCAGTCCGGTGCTGCGGAGGAAGTCACGGCGACGCATGTCAGCAGAGTTGATATTCGGGTGAAGACAGGATCTCCAGCACACGTTCCATGAGGTCGCCGTTGCCCACGTTGGCGCGCAAGGGCTCGCTGGCGTCCACCTGGAGCAGCTTGGTGAAGAGCGCATCGTTCGTCACCGCCGGGTCGAGCTGTGCCAGGAAAGCCGCCTTGTCCGGTGCTACGCGGAACAGGCGTCCGTCCGCATCGCGCATCGGCGCATCGCCGGCCGGAGCCATCATCTTGTCCAGATCCCCGGCACTGGCTCCGGGCTCATCCCACTCCAAGTTGCCCTTGTTCAACAGCGCGGACGGGAGCTTCAGCCGCAACATCAAGGAATTGCTGTCGATCCAAGCGTTCCCTTCCTTCCAGCCGGCCACGTTGGGCGGATTCAGGAGCGTTTGGCCCAAGAGCCGCTGCAGGAACATGCCGTCCTCCTCGCGTTCGAAACGGAGCTTGAAATTCTTGTCCAGCCCACAGATGAGCTCGATCGGCGACTTGATGCGGCGACCATGCACAGCCGCGTCCTTGAAGTGCTCGCTGGAAAAGACGAAGCGCATCAGATCGGCGATGTCATATCCGCTGGTGAAGAAGCGATCGGCCATGCGTGCGGCGAATGCCTCCTCCACCCCGGATGAGGCTCCGGGGATCTCGGGACACACGAACCAGCGGTACATCTTGCGGGTGATGAAGACGGCCGTCTGTTTGTCAGCGAGCAGAAGGTCCAGGATGTCATCGCCATCAAAATTGCCGGTCTTGCCGCGGAAGGTCTTCTCGCCGAAGTCGTGCTGATTCTCCCGGAAATGGAACTCGGCGGTATCCAGCTTGAAGCCCCAGCCGGTGAAGGCCCGGGCCGCTTCATGGATGTCCTGCTCGGAATAATGCCCCCGACCGAGGGTGAAGAGCTCCATCAACTCGCGGGCGAAATTCTCGTTGGGCGCGTCCTTCCGGTTGCGCTGGTTGCTCAGGTAGCCAAGCATGGCCGAGGACCGGCTTACCTTCTTGAGCAGGGTACCCAGGTCACCCAAGGCGTGTTCGCGCAGCACGTTCAGGTACTGTTCGGTGCTGTTGGACCAATGGCTCCACGCCACGAAGTGCCCGTGCCAGAAGAGGGCCATCTTCTCCCGCAAGCACCCTTCGGTGGTGATGAGCCGCTGACGCCATAACGCGTTCAGCCGACGCTGGGCTTCGCGGCTGGCCTTGCGGTACTTGAATTGCTCAACGCCCTTCATCGCACTGTAACCGTCATCACTGGTGGTTACATGCGTCGTCCGGATCGGTGTGAATTCCCTGGATGCCCGAAAAAGCCCATCGACCAGTTCCTCGTACGGTCTTTCCGAGAGCGCTTCGAGTTCCTTCGGCGTAAGGCCCATGCCTGCCCGCCAAAAGAGGTGGTGTGCGAGACGGGTCGGGGTGGAAGCCATGGAGGTAACGCGCGGTGGGACCAAAGATCGTTCCGAAGGTTCAGCGGCCCGACAGTGGAAAGGCCCGGACGAAACGGATCGCCCCCCTTCCACGTACCAGCGCCCACTGTCCGCAAAACCACCTTGCCCATGTCCATGCCCATGTCCCTTGTTCTGCCGGTCCTTGGCGTGATGCCCGTGGCTTTCCTGCTAAGCGGCTGCGGCGGTTCCATGATGCAGCAGCAGGTGAAAGAAGGGGTGATCGAATACGCCCTCACCTTCCCGGACTACGACCCGAACGGCCTGATGGCCGGGATGCTTCCGGAGAAGACCACTCTTTACTTCAATGAAGAGCAACAGGTGGCCGACCTGAGCGCCGGCATGGGCGTTTTCCGCACCAGCATGGTGGTGAACACGCCGAAGCAGATCCTGGACTACCATATGAGCGTGATGAGCAAGAAGCTCGTGAGCGCGCTCGGCCCGCGTGACCTTGCCCTCTTCAACAAGGAATCCGCCGCGCTCACGATCCTGTACACCAATGCCACCGACACCATCGCGGGCTACCCCTGCAAGAAGGCCATCGCGGTCTACAACGGTATCGCGCAGCCCGAAGTGGAGCTCTGGTACACGGACGCCATCAAGATGGACAAGCCGAACTGGTTCGGCCCGTACACGGAGATCCCCGGCGTATTGCTGCGCTACGAGATGGTGCAGTACGGCATGCGCATGCGCCTGGATGCCACCACCGTGACCCCCGGCCCCGTGGATCCTTCCAAGTTCGAGTCCAAGCCGGACTACGACAAGGTGACGCCCGAAGTGCTGCACCATGAGCTGGAAGAGGTGCTGAGCACCTTCCAAAGCTGACCAAGCCTATCAAGCTTCAAGTCACAAGGCCCAAGTTCCAAGCTTCAAGTGCTCCTGTTTGGAGCTTGAAGCTTGGGGCTTGGGCCTTGAAGCTTGTCCCCCGCCGCACGATCCCCTGTTCATAATCGCGGGCCCTGTCGGTCCGTTCTCCCCTGTGGTACGCGGAATTTCGCTCCTGCCGTGCGCGTGCGCGGAGCAATCCCTTTCCAGCCTTGGCCACCGAGAAGAAGAACAAAGTCCGCGATGAGGAAGAACCCATCGAGGATGCCGCTCCCGTAAAGGAGCGCAAGCCGCGCAAGAAGAAGGAGGCCATCACCGAAAGCCGGTGGTCCAAGTTCAAGGCGGCCATGGCCGATGAGCGCGTTCACAAGGTGGGCGGGCTCTTCCTCGTGCTCGCTTCGGTGTACCTGCTGGTGGCTTTCACCAGCTACCTGATCACTTGGCGTATCGACCAGGACCTGATGGCGCGGCCGTGGGGCGAGATCTTCAGCCCAGGCGTGCAGGTGGAGAATTGGCTCGGCAAATTGGGGGCGCTGGTGAGCCACCAGTTCATCTACAAGTGGTTCGGCGTGGCGGCCTTCGCTACGGTGCTGTGGAGCTTCCTCGGTGGTATCCGCGTGGTGCTGGGCACATGGCTGCTCCCGCGCAACAAGACCTTCCGCTGGACGGTGATGTCGCTGTTCTGGGTACCCACCTTGCTGGGTTTCTTCTTCGCCAAGAGCGAATACATGTTCCTCGGCGGCGGCATCGGTTACACGATCAATGCGCACTTGAGCAGTTGGCTCGGCGGCTTCGGGGCGGGCGCGCTGATCCTCTTCAGCGCGGCGGCCTTCGCGGTGTACACCTTCAACCCGTCGTTCAACTGGCTGGGCGAACTCTTCACGCGCAAGGCGAGCGCGGAAGCCGTGCCCGAAGCGGAAACGGCAGAGGATCCCGAAGGCTGGGTAACGCCGAACCGGCTGAAAGAGAAGATGGCCGCCGCTGCTTCATCGCTCGCCGCTGTCGTCACTCCGGACCCCGTCGAGGCGAAACGATCGGGACCCGCCTTCGAGGTGGAAGCCCCGATCATCGAAGAGCCGATGGAAGTGACCAACGCCGTGGAACTCGAATTGGACGAACTCGAGGCGGAAGAAGAACTGGAGGAAGGCGCGGAGGAGACTGAACTGGAATTGGAAACGGTGGGCGTGCTGGCGGACAGTGCCCCGATCGATCCCATCATGGCCGCTATTCCGATGAACGTGGGTGGCATGAGCGTGCAGGCCCCCGCAGCGGATGAAGTGCTCACCGAAGAACAGATCGAAGCCAAGCTGCAGGAGTTCGGCGAATACGACCCGAAGCTCGACCTGAGCGACTACGAGCTGCCGCCGCTCGATCTGCTCGTGGACCATGGCAGCGGCGAGCTCACCGTAACGAAGGAGGAACTCGAAGCGAACAAGAACCGCATCGTGGAGACCCTCTCCCACTACAACATCGGCATCGACAAGATCAAGGCGACGATCGGGCCGACGGTGACGCTGTACGAGATCATCCCGCAGGCGGGCGTCCGTATCAGCAAGATCAAGAACCTGGAGGACGACATCGCGCTGAGCCTCGCCGCACTGGGCATCCGCATCATCGCGCCGATCCCCGGCAAGGGAACGATCGGCATCGAAGTACCGAACAGCAAGCCGCAAGTGGTGGGCATGCGCGCGGTGCTCGCGAGCGAGAAATTCCAGAACGCGAACATGGAACTGCCGCTCGTGCTCGGCAAGACCATCACCAACGAGACCTTCGTTACCGACCTCACCAAGATGCCCCACCTGCTGATGGCGGGCGCGACCGGTCAGGGCAAATCCGTGGGCTTGAACGCGATCCTTGTTTCGCTGCTGTACAAGAAACACCCGAGCCAGATCAAGTTCGTGCTCGTTGATCCGAAGAAGGTGGAGCTCACCCTCTTCAACAAGATCGAGCGGCACTTCCTGGCCAAGCTCCCCGGCGAAGGCGAAGCCATCATCACCGACACCAAGAAGGTGGTGGCCACCTTGAACAGTTTGTGCATCGAGATGGACGACCGCTACGAGCTGCTGAAGAATGCGCAGGTGCGGAACATCAAGGAGTACAACGCCAAGTTCGTCGGCCGCCGCTTGAACCCCGAGAACGGCCACCGCTTCCTCCCCTACATCGTGCTGGTGGTGGACGAGTTCGCCGACCTGATCATGACCGCTGGCCGCGAAGTGGAAACGCCCATCGCCCGCTTGGCCCAACTCGCGCGCGCCATCGGTATCCACCTCATCATCGCCACGCAGCGTCCCAGCGTGAACATCATCACCGGTACCATCAAGGCCAACTTCCCTGCGCGCATCGCTTTTCGCGTAACGAGCAAGATCGACAGCCGCACCATCCTCGATAGCGGTGGCGCCGACCAGCTGATCGGCCGCGGTGACATGCTCCTGAGTACCGGCAACGACCTTATCCGCATCCAGTGCGCCTTCGTGGACACGCCGGAAGTGGAGAAGATCACCGAGTTCATCGGTGAGCAACGCGGCTACCCCGATGCGCTGATCCTCCCCGAAGTGCCGACCGAAGAAGGCGAAGGCGGCGTAGATGGCGACGATGGCGAGCGCGACAGCATGTTCGAAGAAGCCGCACGGATCGTGGTGCAAACGCAGCAAGGATCTACTTCACTGATCCAACGCAAGCTGAAGCTCGGATACAACCGCGCTGGCCGCATCGTGGACCAGCTGGAATCAGCGGGGATCCTCGGTGGGTTTGAAGGCTCCAAGGCGCGGCGGGTGCTGATCCCGAACGAAGCGGCGTTGCACGCGCATTTGAATGCGGGTGTGCCTGCGGGGCCGGGGATGGGGGGATTCTGAGCAGAGGTTTCATACCTTCGATGGCACACTTCAACTGGTGAAAGCCATCGTCCTTGTTGCCGTCATTCTCACTGGTTGTGATGTTCCGGGGAGATTGGTCTTGGTGAACCGAAGTGGTTACCCTTCGACCGTTCGCACCATCATGAAGGGCGAGGACTATTGGAACCAGCACGTCTATTCCCTTGATGCCAGTGGTCCAAAGCGGAAATCCTACCAGATGTTCGGATTTGGTTGGAATTGGTCGGACAAGAACATTGAAAACTATGTGTCTCGTATTGAGCGTATCGACTTCATCACAAAAGCGGACTCCACCAGCATATCTGGCCAGGAACCCTTATTCGACCTCTTGCGAAACAGCCGCTGCAATGGTTTGATGAAGAAGAATGTGGTCATGAAGATCCGTTGATCGCAGCTCGATTTGCGCGGGCGCAGGGTCCCCTACCCTTCTTGAGCGCACATACGTGGTTGATGATTGTCTCTAAGAAGAACACGAGCAATGGTCTTCCATTCCTTGCGTTATCCGCACCGTGAAGCACATCCTGCACACGGTCGCGTGCTTGGCGGCACTGGAAAGCACGGCGCAGTTTCCGGATAGTGCTCCCTACCGTTCCGAAGTGCTCTTGGGCATGGACACCACCAATGCCTACAACTTGGACAGCGTTTGCGAATCGCAGCGACCTCGGAACTTGAAGACGGCGTTTCATGATCTGACCGGGACCGTCGTTGGTCGCGACAGCGCGGGCCGCGTGACCGAGCTTTTTCAGTATATCGAGGGCATCGCTCATGGTAGCTGGTATGCCTTCGACACCACAGGGCGGGTCAGCAGCATTTGCACCTTCGACACGGGATCGACCACGGGTGTTTACGTCCACTATTTCGCATCCGGCGCGAAGTACAGCCAAGGCCCGATCTACCGACCGGGAGCGGCATTCTCCCGGATCTTTGTTTCCACCGCACCGGGAACGCATCGCACCTTCTACGAGAACGGCACGGTTCAACAGCTTGTATGGTTGGAAGGGAATTCACGCACTACGCGCGAGTGGTATCCGGATGGCCAGATCGCATCGGCTTGGGTAGACAGTGCTGGGATCCTCTATCAGAAGCAATGGTGTCCGAACGGCAATCTTGTAGGCGACATCAGCTATAAGCGCACGGCGGAAGGCTCCGACCCGGAGATGAAGGGCAGGCTCGTTCTAGCGCACACCCGAAGCGGAGAGACGTTCACGTTGAAGGCCACGTACAAACGGTTCGTCCTGCAGAGCGAATGGGATGGTGAACGCATTGTTCTCTACGAGCAGAAGGAGTTGAAACGGGTGCTCAACGAGCGGAACTTGGAGGAGGTGGCTTGGGACCCTCCATGCGAACCACGGGTATCGAAGTTCCGATCTGTCGAGGATCCTTGAATACTGGTTGCTGGCGCTGGACTTCCGCGCGCTGAAGCCGGTCCGTGGGCAAGACGGCGTCTCGTGCCCAACTACCCTCCCCGACCCTCCGACTTCGTGAAGTCCTTGATCCGATCCAACAGCTGACGTACAACGGTCAGGCCGCTTTGGCCGTGCTGATCGCACTGGGCAGACCTTCTCCAGCGGCACCTACCGCAGTAACGCGGAAGCTGAAATACGCATCGCGGCGCAAGCCGCTGACGATGTACCTGGCGCGGCTGGTCTGGGCCACGCAGGTCCAAACGCTGTCCGCGGACACTTCCCCCGTGGTCATGTACACATTGAACATGCGAACGCCCGGTACACGTCGCCATTCGAGTTCGATGCTGCCTTCGCGCGCACCTCTGCGCGCGATCAGCAGTTCCGGGCTGCTGAGGGTGACAAACGTGCGCTTCTTGCGCTCGTCGAAGCCGCTGCTGAGTGCCACGAGCAGATCGCCCGCGGCGGCCAGGTTCACGTATTCGGCCAAGGCGCCCAATTGACTCCGTAACTCTTCGGCGGCCAAGTTCTTGGCAACGATGGCGGGCCGGGAAAAGTCCTTCGCTTCTTCCAAGGCCTTCATCAAGCGCAGGCGCGAAGCATCAACGATCGCCAACGCCGGTATCGGTTCGGGAAAGTGCGGGTTGCCGTTCATGGCCTGCAGGATGTACCCGGTCTTGCCCACAAGCGCTTCGGCGGGCAGCTCGTGAACCTCGGCTTTGATGAGCTTTTTCATGGCATTTGGGGCCATGGAACGCGTGGATCTTTCCAGAGGTTGCGCGAGGATCGTCAGTTCGCGGGAAGAATGCACACAACCCAAGCCGGATAAGGTGCTTGGCGCGGTGGAGCCCCATTGGCCATGTGCTTGACCCTGCCAGCTTGACGCGATTTCTTGTACAAGATGGGCGCGTTCTTGTGCAAGATGGAGCGCGTGCCGCACAACCTGTCGTCCATCGTGTACACGATCATCCTGGTGCTGTACAACCAGCCCGCCATGCTTCCCAACATGACCGGTTCCCTGTACAAGACCGCGCAGCATTGAAAGGGCGCAGTGCCGTTCTTTCACAGGATCCAGCGGAAGGTGGATGATGCGTTACCCGTCGTGTACAACCCGGAACCGGAGGCCAGATATGGAGCGATCACCTTGTACAAGTTGGTGTGTGTCCACGCAGGGTCACGCCTATGCATGCCTCCGGCCCTCACCGTGCGCTCGCTTTGGCTCGTGCCACTCCCCGTAAGAGGTACCTAACCCGCTTGAACGCACATCCGTGTTTGCATGACCACTACGTGGTCCAGCGCGGGTATCTTCATCCCGCACGGTTGGGCCCTCCCACCCCGTGCTCCGAGAAAATGAGGCTCCCTCGTTCCTTGCTTATCGCCTTCGGTATTGCCGGAATGCTCACAGAAGCCTGTGCGCAACCGGACGTGCTGCCCCCGGGCATCTACATGAACTTGCAGGAATTGAAGGCCAAGAGCCCGGCCAAGAAAGCCAAGCTTCAAGTAACGCTGCGTTCGGGCGGGGGCATGGCCTTCCGGGGTGGCAGCGACTTCAGGATATCCGACCCCTCGGACAGTCTCTCGAAGAAGTTCCTGAATCGCGAGGTGTTCGCTTACGTGAGCAACGATTCGCTCTTCCTCAATTGTGAGCGCCAAGAGCTTGGACCCTGGTATAGCCTGGTCTTGATCCGTGGCGAATACCTCGTTTTCAGCACGGCCATAGCTCCTGATGGAGCCATGGGTGCTGCCGTCATGGGCGGTCTATTGGGTGGCGCGGTCGGTGGCGCGATCGCCGGGGCGGCCGCTGGCAGGGCCGATCCCGCGGATCGACAGCACTTCATACTCAGCCTGAGCACGGGCAATAGTCGTACGCTGACCAAGGAATACCTGATCGCACGTTTCAAGGATCGCGGAAAGACAGAACTGTTGGAGAAGTTCAACGCGGAGCCTGATCAGGATTGGGACTTCATCCTCCTGCGGTATGCCGAACTGCTGAATGCCAGAGCAGGATACCTGCCGGCTTACCGGCCATGCCAACCGGGTCGTATTCATTCGGATCCTTCCCCGGTGGTGTTTGCGCTGGCTTGCGCTGCGTGTTCTGGTCAGTCGTTGCGGCATCCGCTTGCGAGGTGCCGGGCTTCTTGTTCTCGGGCTGTGACATGGTCGTGCAATTTCCCAGCATTGAACAAAACGGGGACCACACGGCCAAGCACAGTGCATTTGAATGGAAGCTGGTGAGCAACCGTTTCAGAATGGGGCACACATTCCCCATCGGGTTGCGCTATCGCGTGACCTACTTCAGCAAGCTCACGTGCCCGAAGTACTCCTTGCTCTCGGCGGTGAAAATGTTGCGCAGCCGCAAGTGCCAGTTGTAGATGCCCTGCGGAAGCACGCCGCCACTGTTGCCCTTGCCACCGTTCCACCCCATATCCGGTGCATTCGAGGCGAAGACCACCTGGCCCCAGCGATCATAGACTTCCATCGTAAGGTCTTTCGGGTCGGCGCTCACCAGCGAAGGTTTCCACACATCGTTCACGCCATCGCCATCCGGTGTGAAGGTGTTAGGCACGTAGACGGCGAGTGGATCATGGATCACGATCGTATCGCAGAGTGTGGCCGTGCACGCGATGGAATCGGTAACGGTGAGGCAAACGGGATAGCTGCCGGCCCACCCATACGGAAAGTCGTAGCTCACCTCCTGGCCGGTCCGCTGCACTTGGTCGATCGTCCATGCGTAGTTCTCCAGTTCAGGCTGGAAGGCGGTGAACGTGAGGTGCGTGTTCTCGGTGGTGAGTTCCGGGAAGGGCGTGTAATGGAAAAGCGCCGTGGGCGGCGGGTATACGCGGATGATGTGGTACAGCATGGTATCCGCCACGCAACCATTCACGTCCGTTACGAAGGTGCCCACGGAGATGGTACCCGGAGCGGTGTAGGTATGGGTGATGCCGGGCACGCCCGTTCCAGTGGAACCGTCGCCGAAGGTCCACTCGGCGGCGACGGTGTTGCCCATGTTCTTCAATCCGAAGTCCACGTCCAGCGGGGTGCAACCGTGATCGGGCGCGAAGGTGAAGAGCGGATCGGGCGAAGGGAAAACGATGGTATGCATCACGGCGGTCAACTGCTCGCCCGCACAGGCGCCCGTGCCGCTCACCGTGTAGGTGTAGTTACCGGGCGCCTCGTGGGCGGGATCGAAAACGGGATCCGTGGTCGTGCCGTTGGGGTCGGTCCACACACCTCCCGCTTCGGCCTGGTTACCGAGCTGCGCGAAGAGGTCCACCACATCCGCTTCGGGGCACATGCTCAGCGCCTGGCCCGTGCCGGGATCCGGTAGGTGGTCGATGGTCAGCGTCACCGTCGCTGACACGTTCGGGCAAGGAAGTACGCCATTCACGGTATAGGTGAAGACGCCGTTGCCGGCCGTAGCCGGATCCACGGCACCCGTGGAAGGGCCACCACCGGGTGCGGTCCATGAACCTCCCGGTTGCGGCGTACCGCCCAATACCGGGAACAGGTCTGTAATCGGATCGGTTTCGCAAAGTGCGATGCTGCCGTCCGTGCCCGCATCCGGCAAGGGGTTGATGGTGACCGGTACGGTGGTGCTCACCACTGGGCAATCATCCGTGGGAGTTACCGTGTAGGTATAGTCGCCTGAAGGACTTGATGCGGGGTCTACCACGCCGCTGCTGGGCACGCCGCCCGGTCCTGTCCATACGCCGCTGGCGTCCGGGTCTCCGGTCAGCGTGGAAAAGAGATCGAGCGCAGTGCCATTGTTGCATAGCACTTGCGGGCTGCCGATGCCTGCTGTGGGACACGCCATCACCGTAGCCGGGAGCACCACGATCTCGTCATCGAGGCAGCCCGCGCTTCCCCAGCTTCCGGTCTCACTGTCCCCGAAGGTGTTGATGGATACCGTGAGGTCGGCACCATTCTCACAATCAGCGCCGCTGGCCACGGAGATGGTCCAGCAGAAGGTCCAAGGTCCTGCGTTGGCGAAGTCGCCGAAGTTGTTGCCGGGGTTGCCGTCGTTGTCCAGATCGAAGAAGAAGCCGGGACCTTGTGGTCCGATGTTCGTAGGGGCCGTGCCTGTAACGCTGTCGTACCAGCCCCATGTGCCGCCCGATCCGCCGATCGTGCCCGGCGGCGCGCCCGGCACCAAGGTGTTCATGTCCCAACCGGGACCGAAGGAAGCCACCACGCCTTGCAACCAGTTGGCGTTGGTCGTGTTCCACGTGTTCACCGTAAGGCAGAAGGTCACCGTCTGACCGCAGTCGTAGGTGCCATCCTCCGGAAGCGGAGTGACCGTAACGGTGAAATCGCCGAGGCAATCCTGTGCCTGAAGTGCTTCTCCGGACACCCAAGCGGCGCAACCGGCCACCGCCATCAGGCGCAACGCGCAAAGGGGTACTATCGGTGGCAGCCTCATGCGATCAGCGCTCTGGCAACGCTTCACCCGGATTGACGGGGCAGACTCTTGTTCCGTTGCCCCTTGGAGCCCGGCCCCGCGTAGGTTTGGTGCCGCATGCAGATGCGCGATACGGTTCGATCCGGAAGACTCCGAGGCTTGCCGGACCATTTCCTGCTGGTGGCGTTGCTGTCCATGTCTTCCTGTTCGGAACCGGTCAAGACAACGCAACCCCTGGAGCATGTGACCGGCCCGACCATCACGCAACCTGACAGTGCTTCCCTTGCAGCCCGCCTTGCGAAGCCCCCTACATCCACCGAGCAGATAAGCCAATACATCCGCCGCATGTTCCAGGACCGCGACGGGTACATCTGGTTCGGCACTACCCGCGATGGTGTAGCCCGATATGATCCTTCGGCCGCGTTACGTGGTGATGGACCATCACTCCGGTATTCCACCACGGCAGATGGCTTGGCCGGCAATTGGGTGAGTGCCATAGCGCAGGATGAGCGCGGTGATATCTGGTTCGCCACGGGAGGCGGCGTATCGCGTTACGATGGGACCCGGTTCACCAGCTACACGACGAAGGATGGCTTGGCCAGCGATCAAGTCTGGTGTTTACTGATCGATCGGGAAGGGTGGTTATGGGCCGGGACCGAGGAAGGCGTCTCACGCTTCGATGGAAAGCGCTTCGGCCCGTTCCCGATACCTGCGGCTGACCTGTCAAAGTTCCCGTATTACAAGTACCCGAAGCAGATCAACGCGATCATCCAGGACAAGGCCGGGAACATCTGGTTCGCTTCCAACGGTGGTGGCGCCTATCGCTACGATGGGAAAACACTGACCAACCTTTCAGAGAAGGAAGGGCTCTGCAACAACTTCGTCCAGTCCATCCTAGAGGTCCGTGCCGGCAAGGTGTGGTTCGGTACTCGCTATGGCGGCTTGTGCACCTACGATGGGAAGGTCTTCACGAAGTTCAACAAGGACGAAGGCCTGAGAAGCGATCATATCTGGACGATGTACCAGGACCGGTCCGGTGTCATCTGGAGCAGTGCGGTCAACTACGGGCTGTGCAGTTATGATGGCAAGACATTCACGTGCTACACGGAACAGGACGCTGTCCCCCTCAAGAATGTGCAGAGCCTGTTGGAAGATGCGGACGGACAGCTATGGCTCGGTACCTCCAGCGGCGTGTACCGCTTCATGGGTGGCGAGTTCATCAATTGGACGAAGGCGGACGCGCTTCGGCGGGGGAACTGATCCCCGGCCAAAGCGCGCGCCCATGGGCGATCTAGTGCCCGACCACCAAGCGCACCTTCGATACGCCGGTTGTCGTACGCACCGAGAGCAAGTAACTGCCAGCCGAGAGCGAACCGGTATCCAACACGTCGCCCATCAGCACGGGTGAACTGATGACCCGGCCATCGGCTCCAAGAACGGACACGGCCAACACCTTTGAGCCATCGGCAGGGCGCACCGTGCAATGCGCATCCGCAGGGACCGGAAAGATGTTCAGCAGCGGTGCGGACAACGCTTGCTCACCAACGCCATCCGGTGCGACGGTCATGGACACATCGTCGATGAACAAGCGTGTGCCGAGCGATGCGGTCCCGCCGTAGGTCGCGTTGGCGAAGGTGAGTTGGATGAATGCGGCGACATCTTCGGAGGTGTACACGATGGGTACCTCGAAGGCCGTGTACTGGGGGATGGCACCGCCGAAAGCGAGCAGCCCGGTACCGATGGTGTTCTCCGCTTCGTCCAGCACATTCACGGTCACCTCAGCGGAATCATCCGCGAGCGGCGCGTACTTCGCCCAGAATGCGATGGACAAGGGCCGTTGCGCAATGGGAACGCTTACCATCGGGAAGCCCTGGTAGTTCGTGGTGTCCGAATTCGCATGCACGCGACCGATCAAAGCGCTTTCCTGCGTGTAGTTGTAGCCGTTCCGCAATTCCATCGCGTATTGGCCGGAATGCGCATCCGTGCTCAACGCGTAATCGGTTCCGCCATCGTACACGACGGAGTCCATGTGTTCCACGCCATTGGAATCGATGGTGATGACCAGCAAGTGGATATCCCCCTGCCAGTATTGGGGCATCGCATTGCTGTTCAGGTCTTCGAAGCCGCCGTTGGTGATCTGGGCGTTGGCGAGCAAGGCAGCTGACAACAGGGTAAGCGTAAGTGTGGTGCGCATGTGTGCGGGTTTGCCGGGTGACACGGCCTCGGGGTGAACGGTTGTCCACCTGCACAACAATACGACCGACCGGATGCGGAACGGTCGGGTTCGCACAGGGAACGGCGATCGGTCCGAAAACGAAGGCGCAGGGCCCCGAAGTCGGTTGCCCTGCGCGATCGCTGAGGGGCGGATCCTCAGAACACCATCGGCTTCTTGCTCCTGCTGCGGCCTACAACCAGCTTGCGTGTGTGTTCGATGGCCAAACAGCCACCATCCTTGTCGAAGCCGACGTTGCCCACAGGACCGGCGTAGTCCATACCGGCCATCAGGCGTGTCTCCTCCAGGATCACCGCGAAGCGCACATGGCGCACATCCCGGCCCACGTAGCCGTCCCGCGCGTGGTGCGTGTCCACCAGGACCTCCTTGGTCAAATGCCCTGGATGTTCGAAACGCAGCAGCGCATCGGTACCTACGGGCAGGGAGATGTCGATGCGACCGGTCTTGGAAATGGGAACGGAACTGATCTGGCCGTTCACCTCCAACAGCACCGTGGCATCGTCGAAGTCGAAGTCCTCCACATGCAACCATCCGGTGAGTTCCACAGCCTCTTCAAAGGCCGAAGCGGGCGGCGGCCCTGCGGCGCGCGAAGGGGTGATCGCCGTTGTGAACAGGGCCATCTGCGTGGCTGCGATGAAGAGGGGCTTACTGGTTCGCATGTGATCGGTTATGCTGGCCGAAACGAGGGCCTTCCGGCGGATGTTGCCGCCCAAAAGGGCCTGATCGGACCAGTGTTGAGCCCGCATGGTTGAACGCCGCGATGCGTTCGCCGAACGGCGGAAAAAAGATCGGCGAAAGGACGGGCCTTCTGCCGACAACGCCCGGTCACCAGCCGCGTCCCTACTTTCGGCCCCATGAACGGGGACAATGCCAGCTTGTATTCCTGGCTGCTGATAGCCGTGATCGTGGTGGTCGTGGGCCTCTTCATCTGGCGGAACAGCCGGGCGAAATGAGCCCTTAGCAGAACGCCCGACCATCGGCCGGGCGTTCGCGGAGATGGTCTGCGTTACCCTATTGTTCGCTGGCCTTCTTCAAGCCATCCTCGATCATGTTGTAGAACTGGTCCATCTTGGGCAGGATCACGATGCGAGTGCGGCGGTTGGTGCTGCGGTTCTCGGGGGTGTCGTTCGGCACCAAAGGCACGTATTGGCTACGGCCACCTGCGGTCACACGGGCCGGGTCCACGTTGAAGTCCTTCTGCAACACGCGCGTGATGGCCGTGGCGCGCAGCACGCTCAGATCCCAGTTGTCCTTGATGCAGTCCTTCTTGATGGGAACATCATCCGTGTGTCCTTCCACCAGCACTTCCATGTCCGGCTTGTCGTTCACCACGGTGGCCACTTTGGCCAGAACGTCATGCGCGCGTGAGGAGATCTCCGTGCTGCCGCTGGTGAAGACCATCTTGTCGCTGAGGGAGATGAACACCACGCTCTTCTCCACATTGATGGTGACATCCGTGTCGTTCAAGTTGCCGAGTGAACTCTTCAGGCTCACGACCAAAGCGAGCGTGACCGAATCCTTCTTGTCCAGGGCATCGCGCAGCCGTGTGATCTGCAGGTCCTTCTCCTTGATGTTCTCCAGCGACTTCTCCAGATTGGCGGCCTCCTGCGAGGAGAGCGTGGCCATGTTGCCCACGTTGTTCAGGAGCGCCTGATTGGTCACACTCATCTCCGCGACCTGCTCCTTCAGGTGCTGATTGCTGGTTTCGAGGTTCGAGATCTTGCCCTCGGCTGCCGCTTTGGCGGAGTTGCAGGCATCCAAACCGTGGTTGCAGTCGGCCAGCTTCTGGTTGAGCGTTTCGTTGGAGGCCTGCAAGGCCATGTACTTCTTCTTGGAAACGCAGGAGCCGAGAAGGATGATGGCAGCGAAGGCGCAGAGTATGGAACGTGTCATCGGAAAAGGGTTGGTACGGGGACGAAGATAGAAGTGCCCCACACCGGCCCTTACCACCGCAAAAGAGGTAATGAACAGAATAGGGAACACTCGTGCGAGTGCTCCCTACCCTTACCTGCCGCCCAGGCCGGAACATTTCGCCGGAGCCGCTGGTGATGCAACGATGATCGACTGAACGAGGTTACCCCGTCCACAATGGAGTGTTCGCCGAGTGCCTCCGTACCTGCCTCTCGTGGCGCATAGCCCGCGCAGATTTGCACGACATGGCCCTCAGCCGCTTCTGGACGTGGATGCTCTTGCTGAGCATCGCGTACATCCTGATCATGCTTTTCACCGGGCAGCAATATTCGCTCGGCTCCTTGGTGAACGGCAAGCAGGGCGAGCCGTTGGTGGTGAATGAGATCGACACGGCGGACCTGCGCGGCACCTTGCTGCTCGAAGAATTGCGCAGAGGCGACGCTCCGAGCCTCCTGCACGGCGACACGCTCTACCAGCTGACGAATACCGGCACCATCAAGGCCCACCACGGCACCGTGCCCGCTGATGGCCTCTTCCCGATTTGCAAGAACACGATCACCGATCTGTGGCTACCGCTCATCGGTTACCTCACCTTCTTCTGCGGCTTGCTGAACCTGCTGGTGGATTCGCGCGCGATGGAGAAAGTCGCGCGCTTCCTCTCCCCCATTTTCCACCGGATCTTCCCGGACCTGCGGAAAGACCATCCGGCCTACGGCTTCATGACCTTGAATTTCGCGGCGAACTTCCTCGGCCTGGACAGTGCGGCCACGCCCTTCGGCCTGAAGGCGATGGAAAGCATGCAGGAGGACAATCCTTCCAAGGGAACGGCGACCAACAGCCAGATCATGTTCCTCTGCCTGCACGCGGCGGGCCTTACGCTGTTGCCCACGAGCATCATCGGCTACCGCGCTGCGATGGGCGCGGCGAACCCGGCGGACATCATGATCCCGTTGATCATCACCTCGTTCGTGGGCACGCTCGCGGCAATGGTATTCGTATCCATCCGGCAGCGCATCAACCTGTTCAATGTGCCGGTGATGCTCTTCGTGGTCGGCATCGGTGGCGTGATCGCTGGGTTGATGGCCTACCTCGCCACACTCGCGGGCGTGGGCAAATTCCACTTCACGGACAATCTGAGCAATGGCATGCTGCTGCTCATCATCGGGCTGATCGTCGCCTACGCGTTGTGGAAGGAGAAGTACTTCACCGAAAAAGGCACCAACCTGTTCGACTCCTTCGTGCACGGTGCGAAAGATGGCTTCACCACGGGGCTGCGTGTACTGCCATACATGATCGCGATGTTGGCTGCGTTGAGCATCTTCCGCAACAGCGGTTTGATGGGTATCGTGATGGACGGGCTCTCGGCGATGATGGCCGCTGTCGGCGTGAACAAGGAAGTGATCGATGCGGTCCCCGTGGCGCTCATGCGCCCCTTCAGCGCGGGCGGCTCACGCGGCTTTCTGCTGGATGCGATGAAGACCTACGGCCCGGACAGCCTGACCGGTCAACTTGTATGCCTCTTCCAAGGTGCGGCGGAAACCACCTTCTATGTGGTGGCCCTTTACTTCGGCAGCGTGGCGGTGAAGAACAGCCGCTACACCCTCGGCGTGATGCTGCTGGTGGACCTGGTGTGCGTGATCACGGCGGTGATCGTATGCACAGCTTATTTCTGATCGCTGTTCAGATCATCTGTGTTCATCCGTGCGGATCTGAAGGTCCGTTGACGCAATTTCGCGGCCCGCGCCACAGGCGCCCACATCGATCCAGCATGAAACTCAAAGTAGAAACGCGCAAGTCGAAGATCCACGGCAACGGCGTGTTCGCCATCGCGGACATCAAGAAGGGAGAGCCCATCATGGAGTACAAGGGCAAGCTCATCACCCACCAGGAGTCGGACGACCTGTACAGTACCGACCTGGAAACGGGCCACACCTTCATCTTCATCCTGAACGATGACTGGGTGATCGACGCGAACGTCGACGGGAACGATGCGCGGTGGATCAACACGGGCTGCGAGCCCAATGGGGTGGCCTTCGTACACGAGCACAAGGGCAAGGACCGCCGCAAGGACAAGGTGATCATCGAGGCGAAGCGCAACATCAAGAAGGGCGAAGAGATCACCTACGACTACGGCATCGTGATCAGCGCGCCACCCACGAAAGCGGAACTGAAGGCCTGGGAATGCCGCTGCGGCTCGCCCAAGTGCAAGGGCACCATGCTGAAGTGGAAGAAGCGGCCGAAAAAGGCGGTGCCAAGGAAAGGCATGCGAAAGGCGGCCTGAGGGAGAACGGTTCCTGCCAGCGATGCACATATCTTGCGAGGTGCCTTTAACACCACGCCCATGACCTGCACACGCCTCATACTGGCTTTCACCGCCGCACTGGAATGCACCGCATCCATTGCGCAATTGGGTACAGAGCATATCATCACCGATGCCTCGCTCCAGTTGCTGGATCTCCGGCTTGTGGACATCGATGGTGACGGAGACAAGGACCTCGTAGGACTGCACTATGACCAGTTCATCAGCATCCGCGAGAATGAGGGGAATGGTCAGTTCAGCAACGCGCCGACCTATTTCGGTTCCGCAGTGAACTATCTGACCCCTGCGGATCTGGATTCCGATGGAGATGTGGACCTGGTGGCGAATGTCGGTACCGGCCAAGCCGAGCTTGGTTGGTATGAGAACGAAGGGCAGGGAGTGCTAGCGGCTTTTGTCCAATTGGATGAATCCACGCTCCTGCACCAGCCTTATGTGACCGACATCGACGACGATGGTGATGTGGATGTCTTGGGATCGATGGGGTCGGGATTGGGCGTTTACCTCAACAATGGTGATCAATCGTTCTCCTTGACGGCTCCTACCATCGCCATACCGGAGTCGGATTGCGGCGCGGTTATCAACCCCCTGATCTTCGCTGATGTCGACCTCGACGGTGACGGGGATAGGGATCTCCTTGCAGGGGACGGGACATGTCTGAGTACCTATTGGGTAGAGAATGCAGGGTCCGGAATATTCACCGCAGGGCACCTCATCTCCGACTACAACAATGATCCCGTGGCTCGACCCATGGACCTGGACCAGGACGGGGATCTCGATGTTGTACTCTCTGACTACGACCGGGTCCTTCTGTTCGAGAACAACGGCTCAGGCACGTTCACACAGGTTGATGAGATATCGTCACCAGACAACGACCACACTGCGGACTTCGTAATGTTCGATTTCGACAATGATGGTGACTTCGATGTGATGAAGTCGAATGGCGCGAACATCAATTGGGTTGAAAGAACAGGTCCCATGGATCTGGGCGATTTCCATACCGGTGTTCCGATACCCCCGGGCGCGGTGGTCTATTTCGAATTGGCTGACATCGGCTGGAGCCAGGCCCCTGAATTGTTCTACTCGAACAGCGTCAATCGGGTCGCCTACTTCGGGAACGAAGGATCCGCCTTAGGGGTGCCACAGAACACTCCGCCCTCGCCGGCCCTCATCCTGAGCCGTTCGGTCAACGGACCGTATCTCCGCCTCCCTGGTCCACAACACCGCATCGAGGATGCCTCGGCTTGGGCTCTAAGCGGGGCCCGGATCCTGCTTCGTACCGACCTCACGGACCGCAGCAGCTTGTTCTTGGGCGATCTGACCGCTGGGATCTACGTGCTGTCCGTACAGAGTGAAGAAGGTCTAGGGCATCTGAGCGTGATCCTCCTTGACTAACCTCAGCTGCGCGAAACAACCCATGGCATGTGGATTGCCAGTCTGGTGCGGATAATTTCGCCGACCCATGAAAAACCTGCTCCTTTTTGCCTCGATACTCTTGTCCTCGATCGCTTCGACCTATGCGCAGGACGACCCCAAGAGCAAAGCGGTGATCGACAAGCTCATCGCCAAGAGCAAGGCGTGGACGAGTTTCGAGGCCGACTTCGTGAGCGTGCTGGTGAACAACGCGAGCAAGTTGAACGTGAAGCAGGAGGGCAACGTCCGCGTGAAGGGCAAGCTCTTCCACTTGGCGCTTACCGACAACACGGTGATCAACGACGGCAAGGCCATCTACACCTACAGCAAGAAGAGCAACGAGGTCACCATCAGCGACCCTGCTGACATGGACAAGGAACTGGACCCCACCAAGCTCTTCACCATCTATGAGCAAGGCTTCAAGAGCCAGTTCGTGGAAGAGAAGAAGGCCGCTGATGGTTCGATGGAACAGGTGATCAAGCTCTTCCCCTTGGAACCCGGCAAGAAGCCTTACCACACGGTGATCATGACGATCGACAAGGCCAAGGTGGAACCCAAAGTGGTGAAGGTGCTCTACAAGGATGGCAACGAAGTGACCTACACGCTGAAGAAATTCACGCCGAACGTGGACCTGTACGAGAGCGTGTTCGTGTTCGACAAGAGCAAGTTCCCGGGCGTTGAGATCAACGACGTGCGCTGATCCACGGATATCAAAGAACTTCGCAGGGCATCGGGAACGATGCCCTGCTCATTTTGAACCATGCCCGCCCGCGTCTTCCCCCTGCTTCTTCTTGTCGCTTGCATGAGCGACTACCGGCCATCCAGCGAACCGATGGTCGCCCCGCCCGCACAGCCTGAACAGCAGCCCAAGCAGGACAGCTACCTGTTCATCGACAGCCTGAACGAGATCCGCTTCCTGGTGAGCACGCACATGCACATGTCGCTGGGAGTGCAATGCCAAGTGGAAGGGATCACCGTGACCACGAAAGGCGAAAAGCAACCGTACGCGACCGTCGCGGTGGACAACATGCTATGCCCCTGCCCCACCGCCGATGGCCAGTTCCCCGGCGTGCAACTCATGGACTTCGACTTCGACGGGCGTAAGGACATCCGCGTGATCCGCGCTGCGAAAGACCTGACGAACCCTGAGCACCGCTATTGGCTGTGGAATGAGGCGCAACGGACCTTCATTCCTTCCGCAGCGCTGGACAGCATCCACGAGCCCATGTTCGACAATGAACGCCGGCTGGTGAGCTCGCAGTGGTACGATGGCCCTGTACATCGCGGTGGCAGCACCTTCCGGTTCCAGAACGGCCAACTCACCATGGTGAGCAACATGGAGAAATTCAAGGAAGGCGACCACGAGCGTTGGGTGATCTGGGGCATGAAGGATGGCCGCTTCCAACCGGTGCAGGAGAAGGAAGTGCCCTTGCCGAAGCAATGAGCGACCACTCGGAACACTTCGCCGCGAACCGCGCCCTGTGGAACGCACGTGCCGAATTGCACTACGCGTCCGCCTTCTATGATGTGGATGGATTCCTGAGCGGCAATAGCACACTGAACGCCATCGAGCTTGACCTGCTTGGCGATGTGCGCCACAGGGAACTGCTCCACCTGCAATGCCACTTCGGGCAGGATACGCTATCGCTCGCGCGACTGGGCGCCCGTATCACGGGACTGGACATCTCCGATACCGCGATCGCGAAGGCGACCGAGCTGGCCCAGCGCAGCGGACTGCCTGCCGCGTTCATCGTGAGCAATGTGTTGGATCGTCGTAAGGAACTGGAGGGCAAGTTCGATCTGGTCTTCACCTCGTACGGCACGATCGGCTGGCTACCGGATCTGGGCGCATGGGCAGGGAACATCGCAGCTTACCTGAAGCCGGGAGGCCGCTTCGTCTTCGCGGACTTCCATCCGGCGCTGTGGATGTTCAGCAACGACTTCTCGCACGTGGAGTACTCTTACTTCAACCTGGAAGTGATCACCGAGAACGGATCCGGTACCTACGCCGTGCGCAATGCACCACTGCAGCTTCCCTCTTACGGTTGGAACCACGCGATCGCTGATGTGCTGCAACACCTCATCGACGCGGGCCTGCGGATCGAAGCCTTCCGCGAGTTCGACCGTTCGCCGTACAACTGCTTCCAGAACACCGTGCCCACCGACGACGGGCACTTCATGATCAAGGGCATGGAGGGCAAACTGCCGATGGTGTTCGCGCTGCGGGCGCGGAAGCGTTGATGTTCTCCAGGTCCACACTGAGCTTGCGGCGATCACGGAAATAGTCGCGGCGGCCCGACCTGTCCACCTACAGGACAACCCCGGTTCAGCGACCGGGGGCCGCTTCCGAGCGTCCCCGCTCAGCGTTCGATCATCACCGGCTTCACTGTCGGTACGCCATCCTGCGTGATACGCAGGAACCAGATTCCCGCTGACAGGTCCCGGACGTCCATCACAATGCGTTGCTCGGCGTTCAAGGCTTGTGAAGTGAAGCTCATTGCGATGCGGCCGGTAGCGTCCATCAGGTCGACGGTGGCACCGAGGCTCCCAGCGGGGATGATCACGTTCACCGTTTCACGCGCGGGGTTCGGGAACACCGCTACGGTGCCGTCCGTGGAAGTCTCCTCGACGAAGGTCTCTCCCCCTTCCATCTCGCCTGAAGGCATGAAGGCCGTGCCGGAGATCTGGGCGGTGATCGTGTAGCAGGCGCTGGCATTGAACGCACCTGAAACGCCATACACCTTCACCTTGTAGTTGCTACTGATGGTGTTGCTGTTGTAGATGATCTGCTCGTTGGTGGTGCCGCTGTTCGCTGAAGTGGCCAGCTGTCCGCTACCGCGCCAGAGCTGCATATCGTAGTTGGCCGGGAGGTTCGTGAGCGATACCTTGATGTAGCGCTGTGCACTGCTGTTGGCGAACTTGAACCAATCGACGTCGGTAGAGGAGCCGATGCGCGCGGTCTTGGCACTGTTCGCTCCGATGGTACGTGCGCCGCCGTTCGTTTCGTTCGGTTCGTAGTTGTCAGTGCAGCTCGACACCACGGTGGCCGTGGCCGTGAGCGCATAGCACGCACTTGTGCTGAACACACCATTGTACCCGTACACATGCACATAGTAGTTGCCCGCCGACGCGTTGTTGTACATGATGCTCTCTGCGGTCGTGTTGCCTGCGGAAGAAGTGGCGAGCACGGTGCCACTGCTGTTGAGCAACCGCAGGTCGTAGTCGGAGGGCAGATTGCTGAGAGCGATGGTGATGGTGGATGTGGAACCGATCACGAGCTTGTAGTAGTCAGCGTCCGTGGCCGACGAGATGACCGCGTTGTAGGTGGTTCCGCTGTTGATCGTACCTGCGGTTCCCGTGGTGCCGTTCGGCTCCTGGATATCCGGGCAACCGCTCGTGCCGATCGTGGTGAAACCCGTGGTTGCGGAGTATGCGGAAGAACCACCACTGCACACCGCAAGGACTTGGAACTGATAGGCCGTGTTCGCCGTCAGCCCGGACAGGTTGTAGCCTGCTGAAGGCAGACCGGTCAGGGTGGTCCATGTGCTGGCGCTGGTCGGCTTCCATTGCAGGGTATAGCTCGCGGCGCCGCTCACCGCACTCCACAGGAGCGCGGCACTCGAAGTCGTGAGACTTCCCGCACTGAGTCCACCGGGAACCCCGCAGGTGCCGCCACTTGAACAGGCCGTAAGGCACGAAGCGTTGTTGATGTTGTTGACAATGAGGGTTGTGGGCTGCGCACCGAAGCCGTTGTTGAAGTTGATGCCGACGCCGCTCACCAGATGGCAGTAGCTCATGATCGTACCGCCGGTTCCGGTCGGCAATGGACCGGTCGCGCAGGTGCCTTCCGTGTAGCCCGCCGTTGGCCCACAGCCATCGATCGCCGTGTTGTTGCCGTTCCACGCGCAGGCGTGCGTGTGCCTCGATCCCATGAGATGTCCCTGCTCGTGGGTCACCACCTCCACGCTCCAACTGTACGTCGGTACGGTCTGATAACTGCTGCTGATGCCGCTGTAGCCCATTTTGTAGCGGGCTTGGCTGTTGCACAGCCCATTCAGCCAAGCGATACCACCACCGCCCGCGTAACCCAGCAGATTGGCCAGGTCACCGTTGAAGCTGGTCCGGTACGTTCCGAACTGGTCGAGCAAGGTGCTGGTGCTGGTGGATGTGTAGGGGCTCGCAACGTCCCATACGTACACCTGCGAAAGAGTGACACTGATCCCGTCATTGTTGTATAGCGTGGAGCTCTGGTTGAAGAGGCCGGTCACATAGTTGGTGGCGGCCGTAACGCTGCCCTTGCCTTGGAAGATGTCGTAATTCACTTCCCAATACAGCCGAACGCATTTCACGGTCCGGTTGTCCCCCGTCGGTGTGAGGTCTTCCGCGGTATAGCCGTGCCCATCATCCGCCGTTCCGCATACATTGGTGGGAGACTCATGCATGTCACTGGTGCGGTACAGGATGTGCGTGCCTTCCATATCTCCATCGAGCCTGCCGATGGTGAGATCACCATCCGACTGGCTGATGAAGCCCATCACCTCGTCCTTGAAAATGCTGATGGATACGAGCGAATTCGGATCACCCGCGACCACCCCCCGGTAATGGACGCCTTGGTCGTAGGCGAAGGCCTCACCGGTGCTCGCCACGACTACGGAAAAATCATCCGTGAAGGGGTCGGCACGTTCGAGTTCCAATGAGAGCGTCCCATCGGTCGTGGGCAGGTCCAGCCGCAGGGTACCCGGGTGGTCGCCCAGCACACTCGAGATCGCTTCTGTCGAAGGTGAAAGAACGACCGCTTGGTCCAATGCCTCATGCCACCGCGCATCCCGCTCGGCACTGGCATGCGCGGGTGTGAAAAGAGCCACCGGTGCGAAGGTGGCTCCAACCTGGTGCAATGATGCGATGCGCTGCGGAACGAGTCCCGGGCCCGAACGGGGACCTTGGGCATTCGCGGTGGAGCAAAGCGCGAGGAAAGCAGGGAGGATGAAGCGGTTTCTCATGTGTTCCATCCCGATGCGTCGGGAAGCGCGTTCGTTGTTCCGATTGCGGCAAGTGTATTCCTATCACGGAGCCTTCGCCCGCATAATTCGTCCGAGCGTGCGGCAGGACTCGACGAAGGGGATCGCGGACGCTACCGTTCGGAAGAGCTTGGGCCAACGATCGTGAAACGCGCAAGCAAGACCTCTTCAGCCAGCACTGTTACCTCCCGGAACTCCGTTCATTCGTGAGCGCATGCGCCCACTCTTCCTCCTCGCCTGCTTCGTGACCTGCGTCGTGCTCCGCGCCCAACGCGTGGTGCATGTGGTCGTGGCCTTGTGCGACAATGTGAACCAAGGGATCGTGAAGGTGCCGGCCGCGATCGGCAACGGACAGGACCCGGACCGCAACCTCTATTGGGGCGCGGGCTGCGGCGTGCGGCATTGGTTCACCAAGAAGAGCGGTGAGTGGATACAGCTGAAGAAGTGGATGGATCCTGAGGAACACATCCTTGAACGGGCCGCGTGGAAGCATCGCACGGAAGACGTGTACCTGGTGGCCGACGCGTACGACGGGGCCTTCATTCAGGAGGCAACGAACGACATGCTCGACTTCGCTGGCGGTCATCAGGTGAAGAACCTTCGTGTGGACAGCACGACCATCCGCTTCGGCGGTGCGGCCGACCTGATCGCCTATTGCGGTCATGATGGATTGATGGAATTCGCACCGCCGCCATCGAAGGTCCGCGCGAACACGCGGAAGCGGGAGACGATCATCCTCGCGTGCATCAGCAAGCGCTTCTTCGCGGAGCCGTTGAAGGCAACAGGCGCGCAGCCCTTGGTTTGGAGCACAGGCCTGATGTCACCTGAAGCGTATACGCTCGATGCCGCGCTGCAAGGCTGGGTGCGCAATGAGAGCGCTGCGCAGGTACGCGAAAGAGCTGCGCAGGCCTATCATCAATGGCAGAAATGCGGGATCACCGGTGCCCGCCGCCTGCTCGTTTCAGGTTGGTGATCAGCGGTCGATCGCGATGCGCAACACGTGTTTGGCGCCTTCAGCAATGACCTGGACCAGATAAGTACCTGGTCGTAACCCGGTCAGCGGAACGCGGGCTTCAGCCGAAGCCCTTACAGTATGGCTCATCACGCTACGTCCGGCCTGGTCGATGATCTCAGCTCGAGCACTTGCTGGCACATTCCTCAGCAACAGCGTCCGGGAAGCGGCATCGAACAACAGGATCACACCCGCCTGCGTGGGCTGCTCCTCCACACCGATGATGCACGCTTGCACGTTGATGATGGCCGTATCCGAAACTTGGCCACAGGTCCCATTGAATACCGTCCAGATCATCTGTGCGGTCCCGCCCGAGGGGAATTCAACGAAAGAATGCGGATCGGTGAAAACATCGACCAGCGCGATGCCCACCGAGGACCAAGAGCCGATCGCCGGCAGTGAAGGGGGCTGGGCCACCAGATGCATCGTGTCGATCGGCAGGCACAGCACACTGTCCGGTCCCGCTAGGGCTATAGTAGCGGCCGGATCGAACACGGTGATGACCACTTCATCGACTTCTGGCAAGCCATTGCTGACGAGGGTCCACCGCAGCACATTGTCCCCAAGAGCAAGTCCGGTGACCTGTGTAAGTGGGTTGGTCTGATCGGCAAAGACCGCAGTTCCGCTCACCACGGACCATGAGCCGGATTCACCGGAGGCCAGCGGATCCGCTGCCAGCGCGGCCGCGGTGCCGCAAATGGACTGGTCCGGACCGGCGGCGCCTTCAGAGGCGAAGGTCTGAGCGGAACAGATGAGTCCGATGAGAAGGGGAACGGCGATGGTGAGGGGTTTCATGACAAGGGAGACAAGGACCGAAAGCTACCACGCGCCGTACGGCCGATGCTGACCGGTCGTGCGCGCGGGGACACCGTTCCACCGATGATTTGCACCGATCGCCGCCGACTGTGTTAATTCGACCCATGAAGCACTGTCTGAAGTGCTTCCATCCGAACAGCCAACCCCTTCCTCCTGTGCGCGCTGTTCCTTGCCCTTGTTTTCATTTTCCGCGCACGCGATGAGCAAGCACTCCTCCCACCCGCTCTCTTGGGCGGGATTGCTGGTTACACTGGGGATCATTTATGGTGACATCGGTACCTCACCGCTATATGTGTTCAAGGCCATTATCGGCGCACGTGAGATCACCGAACAGCTGGTGTTCGGCGCGATCAGTTGTGTCTTCTGGACCCTGACGCTACAGACCACCTGCAAGTACATCCTGCTAACGCTGCATGCGGACAACCGCGGAGAGGGCGGGATCTTCTCACTTTATGCACTGGTACGCCGCTACGGCAGATGGGTCTACTTGCCCACGATACTCGGTGCGGCGACATTGCTCGCTGACGGCATCATCACCCCGCCGATCTCAGTGGCTTCCGCAGTGGAAGGCCTGGGCGGGGTAAAGGCCTTTGCAGCCGTGATCGTACCGGGAGGAAGGATGACCATCACCATCGTCGTCATCATCCTGTCCTTGTTGTTCTTCTTCCAGCGGTTCGGCACGAAGGTGGTGGGATTCGCATTCGGACCGATGATGCTTATCTGGTTCACGATGCTGCTGGTGCTGGGGCTCGCCAGTATCATCCGATTCCCGCATGTTCTCCTCTGCCTGCACCCCTACTACGCGTACGACCTATTGGTGAACTACCCGCACGGGTTCTGGCTCCTGGGGGCTGTGTTCCTCTGCACGACGGGTGCTGAGGCACTGTACAGCGACCTGGGCCATTGTGGCCGGAAGAACATCCAGTTCAGTTGGATCTATGTGAAGGTCGCGCTCATCATCAACTATATGGGCCAGGGAGCCTGGCTTCTGACGCAGGGCGATCCGCTCCTGGGCGAACGCAACCCGTTCTATGAACTGATGCCGCCATGGTTCCTGCTCGCTGGGGTCGTGGTGGCCACCCTGGCGGCGATCATCGCGAGCCAAGCGCTCATCAGTGGTTCGTTCACGCTCATCAGTGAAGCCATCCAATTGAATTTCTGGCCGCGCGTACGGGTGAAGTTCCCTACCGAGGTGCGCGGGCAGATCTACATCCCCAGTGTGAATTGGCTCCTCTGGACGGGGTGCGTGGGCGTAATGCTCTACTTCCAGGAAAGCGGCCACATGGAGGCGGCTTACGGCTTCTTCATCACCGTGGCGATGATCATGACCAGTACACTGATGTACGGGTACCTGCACTACGTTCGGAAGTGGCCCTTGTGGCTGGTCCTGCCGGTGATGGGCGTCTTCTTCAGTGTGGAGGCGGCCTATTTCGTGGCGAACACGGCCAAGATCATCCAGCGTCCGTGGTTCGTGTTCAGCGTGCTTTCGCTGGTAGCCGTCATGTTCATCTGGTTCCGTGCACGCAAGATCACCAACCGCTTCCTCGAGTTCGTTCAGCTGACCAAATACGCCCAAGCCCTGCGCGACCTGAGCGACGACAAAGAGATCCCGAAGTATGCCACGCACCTGGTGTACCTGACCAAAGCGGACCGGCCCACGAACGTGGAGAAACAGGTGATCGACAGCATCCTGGCCAAAAAGGTGAAACGCGCGGACATCTACTGGTTCGTGCATGTGAACTACACGGACGAGCCCTACACGATGGAGTACCGCGTGAAGGAGCTGCTCGATGACAAGGTGATCCGCGTGGACTTCGATCTGGGCTTCCGCATACAACCACGCATCAATATGCTGTTCAAACGGGTATTGGAGGAGATGGGCGACGATCACGAACTCGAGTTCCGCAGCAAGTACGAGAGCATCAAGAAGGGCGACTTCCACACGGATATCTGCTACATCCTCACCGAGCGCATCCTCAGCGTGGAGAACGAGTTCACCTTGCGCGACGACCTTATCCTCGACGCCTACTTCGCCCTGAAGCGTGTGGCCTTGAGCGACCGCGAAGCCTTCGGACTGGATCCCAACCTGACCGTTGTGGAGCAGATGCCCTTGGTGATCCAGCAGCGCAGGGAGCTGCCACTGAAACGGGTCGGGAAAGGCGTGTGAACACGAGTTGGAAGCGGCAGCAGGCAGTGGCGGTGAATGCCTGTTGCCGACCGCCTCCGCTACTGCCCCCTGGCAACTGCCCAGTTCTCCCTCAGAACCGGCATCCACTTCTCCCACGGATCGCTCTCTGGCCTGAGCGCAGCCACGTCCAGTCCTGGCGGGAACAACGGCTGCGGCTGCCTTCCATTGAAGCGCACCACGATGTCCGTTGGGATGTGGTCGGCAGGAAGGCCCCGCTTCTTCATGTCGGCCAGCGCGAAGCGTGCGAAGTCGATGACCATGCGGGGATCGCGCGGCAGCACTTCCAGTTGCAGGGTATTCAGGTAGGTGTTCGCCCCGACCTCACCGTGCTCGCCCTTGTCGTTTGTGACCAGGAATTTCAACGTGTCCACTTCGCGCACGGTCGATTTCATCCGCCAGCTGAAGCGTAGGCCCACGCTGGTCCAATCCACATTGCCGGGCAGGAAGATCCATCGCAGAGGGAAGAGCAGTTGGAAGGTCATGTACGCCCCGATCAGCGCCCGCACCGGGAACCAACGTCCGGTCGGCTCGTGCGAAGGCAGCTCGGAGCGCTTGCGTTTGCCCTGGACATTCAAGCGCAAGCCGCGCTTATCGAGGAAAGCGGCCACTTCCTCCGGTGGAAAGAACAGCAGTGTGGCGCACAGCATCACGAACGGGAAAACGCCGATATCGTTGAACAGGAAGTGGTTGGTGACGTTGAAGAAAAGAACGCCCAGCAAGGCCCACCAGCGTGCCTGCCGCCACTGCAACAGAAAGCCGATGGACAGATCGAACACCAAGCTGCCATAGGTGAACAGGTAAACGGGAGCGGACGCTCCCATGAAGCCAAAAGCAGGATGCCGTTCCACGAAATAGCGCAGTACGGTGCGCATGGGTTCCTGGTGGAGCAGCCAATCGGGGTTGAGCTTGGCGACCCCCCCATAGAAGTAGACGATGAAGAACTGGGCACGCAGCAGGAGTATCGTCCAACGGGGCACGCGCACTTCGTCCTGTTCCTTCTTGGAGAAAAAACGTCCCACGCTCCATGCGTTGTCGGCCGGCATGAACGCGAACAGGATCCCGAGCAGACAGAACAGGTAGAGGTGGTTGTTGAAGAGCGACTTCTCCAGCAGCAGGATGTAAAGGAACCCGACGCCGAAAAAGGCCGCTGCGGCACGGGAGTACAGACCGAGTATGAGGGCGACAGCGCTGAGGGCCAAGAGCATCAGCAGCAGGTGCATGGCCCCCGCCCCGAAAGGCTGCACCCATCCGAAGCCCTCGTACTTGAAGAGCATCTTCGGTGCGAGCAGGCCGCTCTCGATGAGCCCGCTGCCCATGTAGTGGACCATCTGGTAGAGAATGGCCGCGCCGAACACGATGCGGAATAGCGCGAGCGGCCGTGGGTCGACCAGCTCATGAAGGGAGTCCAGGTACTTTTTCAGCATGCGGATGGTGCGCTCACCCGCAAATGTCGTGATCGGCGCTATGCCATGCCGCGCTCTTCGCGTATCCGATCATAGGCCTCTTGCACCTTGCGGAACTTCTCCGCGGCGTCCTTCTGGAACTGCTCGCCCAAGTGGGCCACTTTGTCCGGGTGATGCTTCACCACCATCCGGCGGTAGGCCTTCTTCACTTCATCGTTGCTGGCCTTGGCGTCCACTTCAAGCACGGCATAGGCCGAGTTCGTTGTAACGCGTACACCGAACATCGCGTGCAGGGAAGCGAGGTCCTTCTCCGAAACACCGAAGTAGAACGCGATGTCCTGGATCACCTGCTTCTCGGCGCGGTCCAAGGAGCCGTCCGCATGCGCGAGCCCGATGAGGTAGTGCAGCAACTGCAGGCGCTCCGCATGGGCGAGGTGGGCGCGCATCTGCTCACAGACCTCCTTCAGCGGGATGGTGCGTTGGAGCATGTCACGGAGCAAGCGCAAGAGCTCGGCGGCATGCTGCGGTCCGAACTGCCGGTTGAAGAAAGTGCGCGCGTGGCCCAGCTCACGTTGGGTGGCCTGGCCATCGGCCTTCATCACCGCGGCCGTGAGAACGACCAAGCTCATGGCGACGTCACCCGCCGTGGCGTGCTGGGTGCGGCCGCTCTGCGGGCCGCTGGTCGAACGCTGGCCGGAGGGGCGCGCGCCGTTACGTTGCTGCAGGTCCGTGGCCCCGTCAATGAGCGAGCCCAGCGCGAAGCCGATCACCCCACCGAGAGGTCCCGTGAGCGCGAAGCCGAGACTTCCGAAGATCCACTTTCCGTAGCCCATGCCTTACCAGCTACCGCCTGCCCCCCCCCCACCGAAGGATCCACCACCGAAGCCACCGAAACCTCCCCCTCCTCCGCCACCGCTCCAGCCACCGCCGCCACCTCCGGTGAAACCGCCCCAGCTGCCGCGATGGCTCCGCGAAGCCTGGTTCAGCAACCACCAAGCGCTCCAGAAGTCGATGCCGTTGGTGGTGGCGTAGCGCTTCACTTTGTTGCGCTGCGACACGACCGCGATGATGATGATGAGCAGGACCGCACCGAAGATGAGCAGCCCGGTGAGCGGAGAGGATCCGCTGCCGTAGCTCTCTTCGTTGATCTCGCCTTTAGCGAGCTTCATCAGCACATCGGTACCGTTGTCCAGCCCTTCATAGAACGCCTGCTGCTTGAAGCGTGGAATGATCTCCTCTTCCACGATGCGCTTGCACAATGCGTCCGGGATCGCGCCTTCAAGACCATAGCCGGTAGCGATGAACACCTTCCGCTCGCCAGGAGTGCCGGTCGGCTTCACCAGGACGAGGACACCATTGTCGTGCTTGCCACCAATGCCCCAACTCTCGCCCAGTTCGAAGGCGAAGTCGCTCGCGTTCTGGCCGCACAGATCGTCCACGACCACCACGGCGATGCGGTTGCTGGATTCCTGTGCGAAACGGACGAGTTTGGCATCAAGCCGGTCCGCATCGAAGTCACTGAGGAAGTCGGTGAACTGAAAGACCAAGTGGTCCTCGTTGGACGGCTTGGGCGGCAGACAGGGGTCCGCAGCGGTGAACGCGACCAGCGGCCATGCGGCCAGAAGGAAAAGGAGCGCGCGCTTCATCGATTGATACTGACCTCGTCGCTCAGTTCATTGCGGTCGTCGCGCATCCGGGGGAAGTGGGTGCGCAGTTGTTCGCCCAACCGCTCCACCCCCGCGCACAAGCCCTCACAATAGTGTTCGGCCTTGAACTGTTCGAGGATAACGGCCAAGGTGTCATTCCAGAAGCCGTGGGGCAGCTTCTCGTGGATACCGATGTCACCGATCACCGCGGCCCTACGCTGGGCCACACTGACGAAGATGAGCACACCGTTACGGTCCCGTGTGCGATGCATGCCTAGTTCTTCGAACACGAAAGCGGCATGATCGAGCACGTCGTCCACGATGGTATCGTCCAGGTGCACACGGATCTCCCCGCTGGTGCGGGCCTCGGCTTTGCGTACGGCTTCGCGCACGCGCTCCAGCTCGGCCCGGGAAAGCAGTTCCTCAGCGGAAAGCGGGTTCACTTGAAACTGATGTCAGGAGCGTTCTCCGTTCCTTCCTGGGCCTTGAAGTAGCCCTTCTCACTGAAGCCGAACATGCCTGCGAGCATGTTGCCGGGGAACTGCTTGATCTTCGTGTTGAAGGTACGGGCGACCTCGTTGTATTTGCGGCGCTCCACGCCGATGCGGTTCTCCATGCCCTCATACTGCGCCTGCAGATCGCGGAAGGCGTCCGTGGCCTTCAGGTTCGGGTATTGCTCCACCGCAACGAGCAAGCGACTGAGCGCCCCGCCGAGCTTGGCCTGGGCCGCCTCGAATTCCGCGATCTTCTCCGGCGACAGATCGTCGACCTTCAACTGGATGCTGGTTGCCTTGGCCCGCGCCTCGATCACATCGGTAAGCGTCGTCTTCTCGAAGTCAGCCGCACCCTTCACGATCTCCACCAGGTTCTTGGTCTTGTCCGCACGGAGCTGGTAGGCGTTCTCCACATTGGCCCATTGTTCTGCCACGCCTTCGTTGAGGCTGGTCGTTGAACGCTGGAAACCCATGGCCCAGAAGCCGATGAGCGCGACGATGCCGACGAGGACGAGCGGCACGATGAGCGAACGTTTCATGGTGTATCCCTGTGCGGGACGTGTTGGTTTGGTCGCACAAAGATGATGCTCACGTCTTCACCGTAACGAAGGGTTGATGAACGGCGCAGGCACCTGACGGAACGCTCCACGCGGGGCCGATCAGCACATCAAGCCGCCATGGCGCGCGCCTGCTCCTCGGATTCCCGCTTCAAGCCGACGAGGGCTTCCACCCACACCTTGCCCGCCTCGCGCGCCCGGCGCACGGCATTGGGCAGACCGGCGAAGTCGCCTACCCAAAGGTCCACCCGAGTTCGGCCATCGGGTTCGGGTTCCAAGTGGACGTCCACCGTGGTGTGGCTTGCCGGTTCATCGGGGAGATCACTCCCCACGCTGTAGTTGGTGTACCGGAGTCGCTCATTCGGCACGAGTGCCAACACGGTGCCTTTCGCTACGACTTGGCGTGTGCTGTCGTCCTCGCGTGAAAACCACTGGATGGGACTGCCCGTCTTCAGGTCTTGCGAAATAGCCGTGCTGGTGTACAGGCGGGTGATGTTCGGATCGGTGAGGGCTTTCCAGATGACCTCCGGGGGCGCATCCACCAGCAGGGTACGCATCACGTTGGTCTCGGGGTCCAAAGGCTTGTTCATGGTAAGGGTGGCCGGTCAGTAACCGTGCCGACAGTAAAGACGCTGACGCCTTGTCCGTACGCTGCCGATCCCTGTTAAAGGGATCCAATGGAACGGGATACGGCAGGTACCGATCGACGAATGGTGGAGAATGGCCCACGCATCGTGAGGACATCCCGAAGGACCGCACGGGTTCCGAAGACCCGAAGTTGGCCGGACTACTTGATCTCCGCGTCGAACTGGAGCGTGATCACCCGCATGGTAATGCCGTGCTTGAAATTGAACTTCTGGGTGACAGAGGTCTTGCGGGCCTGATCGAGGTAGAAGATCTTCTCCAAACGCTTGTTGTCCTTGTCATCGCCCGCCTTCATGTCGATCTCATAGATCATGTTCACCGCGCTGTCCTTCAGGCTGCTCCGCCGTGAATGGTGCGTACTGATCTTGCACCACAGCTTCACACGTACGTCGCCTTGCTCATAGATGACCGCCCGATCGGCGCCTTCGGCATTGTTGAGTTGGCCTTTGGGGTTGAATGTGAAGTTAGCGCCTTCCGAGGTCTGGCCCTTTTCCGTGACCTTCACGTTGGTGATCTCAACCAATGTTTGAGCGGAGAGCGCTGAGCAGAAGACGATGGCCGCCAAGGTGATGATGTTTCTCATGGGGTCTCTCAGGTAAGGTGACGAAGGTCGATATTCAACCCCTGAAAAACCACACACACTCCCTGTCATGGAAATCAACTTCCGCTCTTTGATCGTCGGTGCCGCACTGACCGCAGGTCTCGTCGTATTCTACGGATTCAGGCCCCCCTCGGCCCCTCAAGCGTATACCTGGCGCCAGTTCAGCACGATCGAGAGCGTTGTGCCCGGAGGTATGGGCCGTTCACGCATCATCATCAGTGATGAAGGCGACCAGGAGATCGGCAAGGACCTGCAGAACTTCTACAGCATGGTGGGCATCAACTTCAAGAACATCGCGAACAACGACCGCCTGATCGTGGACAATATCAACCAGTGGACGAACGAAGGCTGGGAACTGACCAACGTGACGACCGGCGTACAGAGCGGAGAGAAGAACGGGATCTTCATCACACGTTACCTCTTCCGCAAACCCGCTTGATCAAACAAGCTGACGACGATTGTTCCAGCGCGGAAGCGAAAGCCCGGTCAGCACAAGAGCAGGCTGCGGGTCTCCCCTTCGTCGTTCGTGACCTACCGGAAGATGGCCGTGTGCACTATGCCGTCCGCACCGCACTGCCCGCGGTACATGCCGCTGCAGTTGAAGTCCAGCACGATGTTGCCGTTGCGATCGATGGCGATCAGGCCACCATCACCGTCAAGCAGGGGGAGTTTGCGATGGACCACTTCGCTTACGGCCTGTTCGAGAGTAAGACCCTTGTACTCCACGAGCGCGCTCACATCGTAAGCGGCCACCGCCCGGATGAAGCTCTCGCCGTGACCCGTACAGCTCACGGCACAGGTACCGTCATTCGCGTAGGTGCCCGCACCTATGATGGGGCTGTCGCCGATCCGCTGCCAGCGCTTGTTGGTCATGCCGCCGGTAGAGGTCGCCGCCGCGAGATGCCCATGCTGGTCCAGCGCCACCGCCCCTACCGTACCGAACTTGCCCTTGCCGTCCTGCGTGCCACCGGATGAGTGGTCCAATTGCACGGTGCCCGTACCAGCCACTTGTTGCCACTGTTCATAGCGGAACTGGTTGAAGAAGTACTCGTCGTCCTCCAGAAGGACCTTTTCGTGGTGCGCGAACTCGAAGGCTCCCATGCCGCTTATGAGCACATGCGGGCTTTTGTCCATCACGCGGCGTGCGAGACCCACGGGGTTCTTCACGTTGCCCACGCCCGCAACGGCTCCGGCTCTGAGCGTATGCCCCTCCATGATGCTGGCGTCCATCTCGTGCTGGCCATCCGCATTGAAGACGCTGCCCTTGCCCGCGTTGAAGAACGGGCAATCCTCGAGCGCACGCACGGCGGCTTCGACGGCATCGAGGGCGGAACCTCCGTCCTTCAGCACCAGATGTCCACGCCGCAGTGCATCCTCCAATCCGGCCCGATAGGCCTGCTCGCGCTCGGGCGTCATATCCTCCTTCGGGATGGTGCCCGCCCCACCGTGTACCGCGATGCCGTAGTTCATGATGCGCTGGATAATAATGCGGGGCGAATGTAGAAGCGGCCGGAGCCCTTGGTGAACCGAGCGGTGCCACGCAAAAAAAAGGGCCGCCCGCGCAGCGGACGGCCCGTTCAACGGATAAAAGGCTCAATCCCGGATGATCACGCCATCAGCGGTGAAGCTCCAACTGGTCTCCGGCTCGGTGATCTTGGCGATCTCCTCGGGGCTCTTTCCGGCATCCTCGGCGTAGTGTTTCAAGGCGGCCACGTCCGTGACCTCCTTCACAGCATGCCCTTGGATGATCGCCTTTTTGCCTTCGAGGCCTTCCGTGGGCACGAAGAATCCATAGTCCTTGAAGCTCACGCGCATCGGCTCCCCGTTGGGCATCTTCACGGTCATCCAGCAGCCTTTCTTCTGGCAGCTGGTGATGATCTCGCAATCGACCTTCGCGTCGAGGGAATCCTTGCCCGCGGTGGCGTTCACGAAGTCGGCTATCGCGAGGGCGCCATCGGCGGTGATGGTGTCACCGAAGTACTTCATCGCAGGGGCGGTCTGAGAAGTGGCGGTGGTGTCCTTGGCTTCGCCCTGGCTTTCAACGGCTGGACTGGAACAGGCGGCAAGCAAAGTGGCGGCGGTGCCGAAGAGGAGAATACGGGTCTTCATGGGTGCGTTTTCGGGGCGCGAAGTTAAATGCCTGTTGCCTGCGGGTTGTACACGCTGGTCTCCTTGGTCAGGCCCGCATACAGGCGCTTCCACTTCCTACTCTTGCCAGAACGATGCTCCGCAAGCTCTTCCGGATCCTGAGCAAAGCAACGCTCGCCCTCCTGGTCTTCACCGCCACATACGCGCTGGCCATATGGACCCTGCCGATGATCGCGGTGAACGCGGGCTATGTGGAACCCTCGACCGGTGAGTCGGTCTACCTCCGCAGCAATGGGGTCCACACGGATGTCATTCTCCCGTTGCGCAGTGCGGTGAAGGACTGGTCGACCGAGTTGCCGTTCGCCAACACCGTATCCGACGATAGCGCCTTCACCCATGTGGCCTTCGGCTGGGGGGACAAGGGCTTCTACTTGGAGACGAAGGAATGGGCGGACCTGAAAGCGAGCACGGCGTTGAAGGCCGCGTTCGGCCTGAGCGGTTCTGCCATGCACGTCACCTTCTGCAACACGCCCCCATTGGACGAGCGCTGCCTCTCAGTGCGGGTGGATGCAGCTACCTTGAAAAAGTTGACCGAGCGCGTGGAAGAAGGATTCGTACGCAGCACGGACAACATGCCCCAGTGGATCGCCGACCGGTACTATGAGCAGAACGATGCGTTCTATGAAGGTACCGGGCGCTATGGGCTGTTCTTCACCTGCAACACATGGGCGAACAGTGTGTTGAAGGACAGCGGGCTGCCGGCCGCCGCTTGGACCGCCACAGCCCGAGGTATTTTGCGGCAGTACAGGTAGTGTTCCATGTTCAAGGAAGAACTCGCCATAGCGCTGCTCAGCTGGCTCAGCGTCGCTACCCTTCCTGCGTTCCTGATCTTCCTTGACTACCACAAGCCGTCCAACATCCACAAGGCAGTGCTCTTCGTGTTCGCTCTGTTCGCCACGGCTGCAGCGGTAGCGGTCATGCCTGCGCGCCACGTGTTGCTGCTGGCCCTATGTGTCCCCTTCTTGTTGTTCGCTTACATCGCCATCACCAAGCAGCATTGAGGGCGGTGGTTGATCCCAAACCGTCACAGGATCGCGATCATTTTCACCACAACCACCTGTGGACAAGCCGCTTGGAACTGTTAACAGGGTGTAACGGGGGCGTGAATTACTTTCGCCCGGCTCAAACCAACCACCGGTGGCAAGGATCGTTGAAGCAAGCACTCCCCTCGGCGACAAGTTGACGCCCGACCAGAAGCAGTTCTTCAAGAAGAACGGCATCATCCATTTCCCAGGCTTCATCAGCCGGGAAACCGTGGCTGCCATTTGGAAAGCCTGCGAGGAGGTGCAGGCGCAGTGGATCGCGGAAGACAAGAAACTCGTGAACGGCATCCCCGTGAAATGGGGCAACGATGTGGACGGCAAGCGCATCGTTCAGCGCTTCGCCTTCGCCAACCAGCACAGCCCTGTGCTGGCGGAATTCCTGCGGGACCCCCGCTTCGATATCCTGTTGGGCCTGGTGGGACCGCACGCACGTTTGGGCATCAATGAGAAAGATGGCCTGGTGGTGAACCACTATGTGAACACGGACGCCAGCAAGTTCACCCAAATGGGCTGGCACACGGACAGCGTGCGCGACATCTTCCTGGGCAAGAGGATCCTGCCGATGCTCAATGTGGGCATCCACTTGGACGATCAGAACCCCCGCAACGGTGGGCTCCGTATTCTCCCCGGCACGCACGAGCAGAACCTGTGGAACATGCTGTTCCGGAAGACGAATTTCCTGAACAACGACCCGGATGAACGCGAAGTGGCGTTCGAGATCAAGGCCGGGGACCTCACCATACATGATGGCCGCTGCTGGCACCGTGTGGAACGCAGCAAATTGACCGGTGAAGCCAGCCGTCGCCGCGTGATGTACATCCCCATCATCGCGGGCAGCTATTCACCCAAGCGGGCCGACAGCCCTACCCCGTTCTACCATCGCTTCAGCCATTTGGTGAAGTGATCGGCCGACCCGCACGATCTTCTTCGCGTTACTGGTTGTTGGTTGATGGTTGTTTGTGATCATTGACCACCGGATGCGCTTTTCCTGCGCACCAGCAACGAACGACCATCAACCAAGAACCGACACCAATGACCGAACAGGGCTACGCGCTCATCACTGGAGGCAGCCAGGGCATCGGCGCGGCTATCGCGCTGGAACTGGCCCGGAAAGGATTCGGGGTGGTCGTAACGGCACGATCGGCGGATGCGCTGCGCGAAGTGTGCGCCAAGGCGGGCGCATTGAACGGCGGCCGCGCACATGCCCTGGTGGTCGATCTCCTGGAAGCGGACGGTCCGGACCGGGTGATCCGTTTCATCCGCGAGAAGAACCTGCCCCTCACCTGCTTGGTGAACAATGCGGGCCATGCGCATTGGGGCCTCTTCGGCGATGAGCCTATGGAGGAGCACCGCAAGTTGATGCGCTTGAACATGGACGTGCCGGTGGCGCTCACCCATGCCTTGCTGCCCGACCTGAAGAAGTCGAAGCGCGCGTATATCTTGAATACGAGCAGCATGACGGCCTACCACGCGTTGGCCAGTATGGCGCTCTATGCTGCGAGCAAGGCCTTCATCCTGCGCTGGAGCCGTTCGCTGCGCATCGAACTGAAGGGCACCGGTGTTTCCGTTACGGCCGTTTGCCCCGGGAGTGTGATCACGGGGTTCACCGCCCGTGCGGGCATGCAGGCCATGGACGATCTCGCGAAGAAGTTCGGAACGCCGCCAGAGCCTGTGGCCATAAGTGCCGTGGCCGCCATGCTGAAGGGAAAACCGGAAGTGGTGCCGGGGCTGCTGAACAGGATCACAGCCGCTGTGCAGACCATCATGCCCATGAGCGTGAACGAGGGCACGGCCAGTGGTATCTACCTCAAGCGGTTGCCACGCCGCAAAGCCGCAAACTGAGCGCGCTGGCCCGCCAAGCGAGCCAGACGAAGACAGGCGCGGCGAGCACATCCACCGTCCAGTGCACATGCTGCACGAGCACGAGCGCACCCACCGCGATCGTTGCTACGACCATCGCCACACGTAACCGTTCGCCCCGCGAGATGAAGACCATCAGCGCGAGTGTGGCCGTGTGCCCACTGAAAAAAAGGTCTTTCAGGAACGGCACGCCACCGGGGTAGAACGAAGCAGTGATCGGATCGATCAACGGGATGATGTCCGGCGGTGGCTCGAACGTGCAGAATTCCATAGCGAACACACGCAGCAGTTGGAGCAGGGCGTACGCATGAAGCCCGCGCACGATCAGGTAGGGATCGCGGGCGGCCAACACCACGGCCAGGACGATGCCCCCGTACAGGACAGTGAACGTCAGCCACGTAACATCCAAAGGCCCGATGGCAGCCAGCAACGGATCGGGGGGATGGATCCCCGGCTTCGCGCCGATATGGTCGAAGAAGACTGGCAGCCCCAAGGCGATGGGGAATGCGGCCACCGCCGCGCTGAGCAAGGCCCAGCGGAAGGAAGGTTCGCGCCAAGCGCTGCGCCAAGCGGACCACATCAGGGTATCTGCTGCGTGCGCTGGTTGTTGGGCGTGGTGCTGCCCACGTTCACCAGGATGGGGTCGCGATCGTTGCCGGAACCACTGTAGCGCACCACGCCGTCCAAGGTGCAGTCCTCACGGCGGTATCCGTTCACGAAGTTGTTCGGCGTGGTGCTCCCGATGGCCTGCAGGATCGGGTCCCGGTCATTGCCGGAACCCGTGTACTTCACCACCGCGTTCCCATTGGTGTCGCCGGTCCAGAGCAGTGCCTTGGTTCCGGAGATCGCACGCGCCTCGGTCCCCCACGTCAAGGTGGAGGGCGCGCTGAAGTCGAGCGTGTTCATGCCGTTGGCGATGGCCACGGGTGCAGCGCTCATCACGCCGAGGTGGTTGCGGTGCTTGACCGCCACGAAATAATTGCCCGTCGGTGCCGCCATGCGCGGGGCTTGGCCGCCGTCGTAGTCCACCACATCACCGTCACGCTGCAGGAGCACGGGGCGGGAGCAGACGACCCTCGTGGCATCAGCGGGGTCACGCAATTCGAGTATGGCCCAATCCACGATGGCGTTCGATCCCGTGATGGTGAGCACGGCAGGGTTCACGGTATGGCTGCCTCCTTCGTCCACGTAGCTGTAGCCACCAGCGGAATAAGGCTCTTGTATCGGAACGAGGCCCTGTTCCCGCACCGCGTCGTTCATCAGTTGCATCCCCGTATTCCAAGGTCCTTGCAGCAACACGCGCACGGGCAATCGCACACCGTTGAAGACGCTGACCTTGTCCACGAATAGGTTCTGCCCGCCCGTGCTGAAGACATAGAACCAGAACTGGCCGATGCGCCCGGCGAGCGGATCCACAGGCAGCGTCATCTCCCGCCAATGGGCACAGGTGGCAGGTGCCCAGCCCTGGCCCGAGACGTAAGCCCCACCATTCGTCGCGAGGTCCGCTCCGGTCTTGTTGAAGAAGGTGCTGTACACGCCGTAGCCGCAGTCATGCCCATAGACCTGGAAAGTCTCGGTATTCGATGAGGTTTCCTGCGCATAACTATAACGGAAGCGCAGGTAGGGCATGTTGGCCGTGGTCAGGTCGATGCGCGGAGTACCGAGTTGCGGTCCGCCGGATTGTCCTTGGAAGGAATACGCGTTCACGAAGGCGATGGTCTGCGCATCACAACCGGCCACGGCGTCAGCGCTCCAGACCAGTCCTTGCCCCTGTCCTTCGCCCCCGGTGATCGTCCAACCGCTGGGGGGGAAACTCCCTCCGTTGAAGTCCTGCGCGAATGGCAATGAAGCTCCGCCCGTTACGGTGATCGCGTTGTTCAACGTGGTCGTGTGGGTGGAGATGCCGTCGTTCACCGTGAGCGAAACGCCATAGTAGCCGGGCGATGGATACAGGATGCTCGGCGGCACGGCACCGATGAAGGCCGATGGTTGCCCGCCGGGAAAGCTCCATGTCCACTGTACCGGTGCTCCGGTACTCGTATTCGTGAACGGGACGAGCGACCCCGCGCACACGGTGGCCGGAGCGAAGGTGAACGACGCGTTCAAGGGCGAGTTGACGGTGAACTGACCGATGGCGCTGATCACGCCAGCGTAGCCGCTGCCATCATTGGTATTGCCCTGGCTGATGGTCCATTCATACGGGCCGTTCACCAGGTTCAGTGCGGTGGAATCTTGCTGGCCGGTGAATCCGCAGTACACGAGCGCGCCACTGGTCCGGTTGAAGATCTTCAGGTAGCCGTATGCGGAAACGGGTGCGCCATTGCGGTTCCATTTCAACTTCACCGGTTGCGCGCTCAACGTCACATCGTTGATCGGCAGGATGAGCGTGGGCGGTGCAAGCCGTCCGTTCCAGCCCAGATGGTAGGGCGTATGCGGACAGAGTTCCCAGCGGCGCGTGGCACCGGAACCCGAGAAGGAGTTGTTCACCATGACGCACGTACCGGTACCAGCACAGGAGGACCCTTGGAAATTGCTGTTCTGCCGACCGTTGAACCAACGCGAGCAATTGGAGGAACCGCTTGAGGCGTACTCATCGAACGCATGGAAGATGTGACCGGTCTCATGGCCGAAGACGCGATTGATCTGATCCGTACCCCACCCATTCGCCTTGTAGAGGACCTGCAGGTAGGGACCGCCGAGATACCCGTAGCCGATGCGGCCATTGGTGAACTGCGTCGGCGCCGACTGTGCGGGAGGGTTGTAGGCGATGAAGGCGCAATAGGCATTGTCCGTGGCGAGTGCGGCCCTGCGCGAAGCATTGAACGCGTCGCACTGCGCGAAATGGTCCGTCCCGGTGAAGCCCGCGTTCTGCATGATGGCCCCGATCCACAGGTTGTCCTGCGCGCTGGACCGGGTAACGGGCTCGTAAGGTTGTGTGGCAATGGTGCTCGACTGGTCGTAGAAGTCCATCACAGCGGTCACCGTGTTGCCGTACAGTGAAGCGGTGTAGCTCCAGATGCTCCAAGCGTCCATCACCTGCATCTTCACATCGGTGATGGCCGCAGCGGACCAGGTATAGAGGTTCGGATCCGTGGCCCCGTTGCTTTCCACGAAGAAGGCGCTCACGCAAACGGTGCCGGCCATGTACTCGCTGTTGTATCCGGTGGAGCAGGTCCAGTCCGGCGCTGTATGGGCATCGCGGGCGCCCGATGCGTGCCCGTCATGTTCCGAGCGGGAAAGCTGGTGGTCCGGGTGCCCGCTCCAATCCATGGGTTCACGCGAGCTGGGAGGTTCGAATCGGCCCGCCGCCAGCGCTTCCAAGTAGTCCACGGCCAGCCGGTGCGCTCCGCGGAGTTCCTCGCGATCGGGGCTCCCTCCTTGGAAACGGACCGACCCCAGTGGGAAAAGCGGGTTCGCGGAATGACGTACATCACTGATAGTGCCGAAATACGCCCCTGGTCCGGCGATCACGCGCACATCCATCCCCGCCGCGCGGACGCGGTCCAATTGGGCGACGCTGGAAGCGAGGTCCGGGGCGTCGGTCAAGAGCACGAGCGGTGTCTGTGCACGCAGGTGCGCGCCGAACGGCAACGACCAAAGGACACAGATCAGGAGACAGGAACGCACGCGCTTTCCGAAAGGGGATCGAAGGTATCGGATCCACCTTCCGCACCATCCGGGCCGGAAGGTCAGCTCCCCGCGACCGGTCCGGCGTCCTCGACAGGGCGCTTCTTGTTCGTCCTCACCGATCGGGTTCGCCCTTCAAAGCGCGGACTGCCCCTACTTTTCCCCCGCATGCTTCCGCGCCTTGCCGCCTCCATGCAGCGCTATCCGCTGGCGTGGCTCACCTTCATCGCAGCGTTCCCGCGCGCCGTGGCGGCCATTTTCAGCGAGGGCTATTTCGCGCAGGACGATCATTTCCTGGTGATCGAAGCGGCCATGAGCTGGGTGCGGGGTTTCGACTACAACGATTGGCTGCCGTGGAACCAACCGGGCATCCCCCACCCTACTGGGCACATGATGGTGTATCCGGGCATCCACTACCTGCTTTTCTCGGTGTGGAACTGGATGGACCTGCAGGACCCCGACCGGAAGATGGTACTGGTGCGCCTGTTGCACGCCGCGTGGAGCCTGATCACCGTACGCGTGGGCTACCGCATCGCCTTGCGCTTGAGCGATGACCCGCGCATCGCTTGGCGCACGGGACTCTTCCTTGCGCTGTTCTTCTTCATGCCCTTCCTCAGCGTGCGCAATCTGGTGGAAATGGTGAGTGCTCCGCTTTTGATGCTCAGTGCCTGGTGGTTGCTGAGAGGGTCGGAGAGAAGGCCAGTTGGCAGTTCGCCTTTGGCAGTTGGCGGCAACCCACCCCAACTGCCTACTGCACCTGCTCCTGCCTACTTGCTCTACGCTGGAATTTTCGCCGGTCTGGCCATCAACATCCGTTTCCAGACCATCTTCTTCGCTGGAGGTGCAGGCCTCGCCTTGTTGCTGCGCCGTGAATGGCTTGGCAGTTTGCTGTTCGGTATGGGAGCGATCGCACCGATCGTCATCCTGCAAGGCGGCATCGACCTGATGATCTGGGGCAAGCCCTTCGTGGAGATGACCGAATACGTTCGGTACAACCTGGACAATCCGGACAACACGGGCATCGTGTCTCCCTGGTACAACTATCTCTTGCTGTTGGCGGGAGTCATCATTCCTCCGCTCTCCCTGGCGGTACTGTTCGGCTTCGCGAAGCGCCCGAAACCGCTGGTGCTCTGGTTGCCCGTGGTGCTCTTCCTCTTCTTCCATTCGATCTTCCCGAACAAGCAGGAGCGATTCGCGCTGCCCATCCTTCCGCTGTTCTTCGTACTCGGTTACGTAGCGTGGGAGCAGTGGCGGATGCGGAGCAAGTGGTGGCAAGGACATGCCGGTCTGTGGCGAGGAGCGATGATCTGGACTTGGACGCTGAACACAGCACTCCTGGTGCCGCTCACCATCAGTTCCAGCAAATCGGAGCGATTGGAAGCGATGCGCTTGCTCCGCCGCACGCAGGGCGTCACAGGTATCGTGGTGGAGGACACCGTGGAGCACGACGCACCGATGGCCCCGCTGTACTACTGGGACGTGTGGGACCTGACGAAATCACCCTACACGGACCCTTCGATGGACATGAAAAGGTTCCTGGAGCGGGACGATCCATCCCGGGAGGCCAATACGGTGCTCTTCGTAGGGGATGAACAGCTACGCGAGCGATTGGAACGGGTGATGCTCGCCATGGGTCCGGTGGAATACGTGGGCTGCGCGATGCCCGGCTTGCTGGACCGCACATTGCACTGGCTGAACCCGGTGAACCGGAACGCGGTGATCCTGGTGTTCAAACGGGAGGGCTCTGCAGAAAGGGTGAAAAGAGTGAAGGGGTAAGAAAGTAGAATAGTGTGAACGTGAGAGCGTGTCTTGTCCTTTCGCGTTGATCCCAAGGGATCGCTTCCTTCGCGGCGCGCATGCCCTCACTCAGCCAACTCGACCCGTCCGTCTTCCTCACCGCCCACGGGTGGGTGCAATTGCTCACACTCACGGTGCTGGAGATCGTGCTGGGCATCGACAACATCATCGTCATCAGCATCCTGAGCGGGGAACTTCCCAAGGAGCGCCAGCGCAGCGCTCGCCGCACGGGCCTGGCCTTGGCGATGATCACCCGGCTGCTCCTGCTGCTCACGCTCACCTGGCTCAGCCGCCTCACCGCACCGCTGTTCACGCTTGGTCCGGTGGTGTTCGATGGGCGCGGCATGGTGTTGATCCTCGGCGGGCTCTATCTCCTGTACAAGTCGGGCAAGGAATTGCGTGACACGGTGGAACTGGTGGACCAGCAGGAAGGGCACCGGAAGAAGGCGGCGATCTTCTGGATGATCGTGACGCAGATCGTCCTCATCGACATCGTGTTCTCCCTGGATTCGGTGATCACGGCGGTGGGCATGAGCAACGAGATACTCATCATGATGCTGGCGGTGATCATCGCGGTGCTGATCATGCTGGTGGCCAGCGATGCCATCGCCGCGTTCGTGAACAAGCACCCGAGCGTGAAAGTGCTGGCACTGGCCTTCCTCTTCATCGTGGGCGTGGTGCTGGTGCTCGATGGGACCGCTCCGGACTTCACGCACGAGCACGGTGTGAAGAACTACGCGTATGGCGCCATGGGCTTCAGCGTGGCCGTGGAACTCCTCAACCTGCGCATGCGGCGCAACGAGCGGCGGATGCAAGGGGACTAGGGGGCGCAGGCATCCTGCCTGTGCGACGGAAGATCCTCACATGGCCCCTTTCGGAGAACCAGGGCTTTGCACCTACTTCCCGGTGATCACGAACTCCGTGCGCCGGTTCTGCGCGCGGCCAGCGGGCGTATCGTTGCTGCCCACGGGCTGTGTGGGCCCATAGCCCTTGCTCGTCAGGCGGCTTCCCGCGATGCCATGCGATTGCAGGTATTCCCGCACGGTGAACGCCCGGTCATTGCTCAGCGCCATGTTGTCCGCGATGCCGCCCACATTGTCCGTGTGCCCCTGGATCTCGATGCGCACATGCGGGTTCTCCTTCAGGAAGGTGATCAGCTCATCCAGGATGTACTCGCTGGCCTTGGTGATCTCCGCGCTGCTCGTGGCGTACTTGATGTCGTCCACTTTGTAGCTCTTGCCCACCTCGATCTTGCTGAGGGTCATCTCCACCTCCGCCACACCGCCGCGCGCGGTGTCTTCTGCGGTGAACGCACGGCTGTCGAAGACATGGTCCGCCTTCTTCACGGTCATGATCACATCGGCGCCGGGTTTCAACTTGAGCACGGTGGCGTACTTGCCGTCGGCCTCGTCCACTTTGATGATCTCGGTCTTCCGCGTGTCCATGTAGGTGATGAGCACCTCGGCGTCCTTCACCGGCTCACCTTGGTCGTTCTTCACTTCACCCTTCACGATGAGGATGTCTTCCGGCCGTGCGTCCTTCGGCAGCTCGAAGCCATAGATGTCCAGCCCGCCGACACCACCCTTGAAGCGACCGCTCGCGAAGTAGGCCATGCGCCCATCGGCGCTCACGATCAGTCCGTGCTCATCCTCCGGTGTGTTCAGCGGTGCACCGAGGTTCTTCGGCGTGGTCCAGGAACCGTCATCGTTCATGCGGCTGAAGAAGATGTCATAGCCACCGATGCCGCGATGGCCTTTGGTAATGTCCTCTTTGCCGCGTTCATCCTTCGGAGGCCGCGCTGCGAAGTAGAGCGTGCGGCTGTCCGTATGCAGGAAGGGCGCTTTCTCATCACCGTCCGTGGTGATGGGCGCGGGCAGCGGTTGGGCCTTGCTCCATTCGCCCTGGTCATCGCGCGTGCTGAAGTAGATGTCGGTTCCGCGCGTGGTACGTCCGACTTTCGCGAAGTAGAGCGTCCGGCCATCGGCGCTGAGCGTGGGCTGACTTTCCCACCCGTCCGGCGTGTTGATGTTCTCGCCGAGGTTCTCCGGTTCGGTCCACGTGAAGGTCTGCTTGCCCGTACCGAAATCCATGTGCGTGTCGTAGTGCGCACGATAGATGTCCATGTTCTTGTAGGTACTGCCGTCGTCGAGCGTGACGGGTTTTCCGATCACCACGAAGACCTCCTTGTTGTTGATGCTCACGGTGACGCCGCCGTAGTTGTCGCCCAGGTTGAAGGGCTTGGGCAGCGGTTCACCGGGGCCGAACGATTGCTTCAGGTCCGGCCTGCGCGCCTCGATGATCTCCTCCACCTGTGTGGTGACGAAATCGCCCTTGGCCTGCTTGCGCGACATACGCGTGAAGAAGATCAGCTCGTTGTCCGGTGAGAACATCGGCAGGTATTCGTCCTCGCGCGTGCTCACCCCTGTGAGCACCGTGGGATTGAACGGGCGCGTGTCCTTGTAGAACTCGGCGTAGAAGGCGAGCTCCGGCATCACCTGCTCCGCATCAGCCGTCTTCGCGTCGATGTCCGCGCTCAGTTTCGTTGCATCCTCGGTGGGGAACTTCAGGAACTTCTGCAAGGCCTGTGCGCTCTCGGGGAAGCGGTCTTTCCGATAGTACGCCGTACCGAGCACATAGTACAGATCGCTGTGATAGTCGGGGCACTTGTCGCGCACCGGCTCCAGGTATTTGATGCAGGCATCGAAGCCACCGGCCCCGGCCTTCGCGCGGTTGAACGCGCTGATGCCGAGTTGGAATTGGCACTCCATGCAGTCCGGGTTCGCATCGCTTAGCGCTTTCAGCTTCGCGTGCTTCTCGGTGGGGTTCTTCTCCTTCACCGCGTCCTCCAGCGCCTTCACGACCTTCTTGTCTGTGGGTTTGTCGCAGGGGCCGGGCTCGTCTTGGGCGTACGTGCCCACGGCAACGAACAACGCGATCACGGCGAAGGCCGCGCTTCTCCAACGTCCACCGTATCCCCCCCCTCTCAACCGTTCCATTGTGTGATCCTCCGTTTCCTGGTCATCTGATACCTCCACCGTTCATACGGGCGTGACGTGTCACGCCACTACTTCACGGTGGTGTCGGTGGCTTCGGCCTTCTTGATCAGGTCATCGCCTTTCTGGCGTGCGGCAACTACGATGCCATCGGCCTTCTTGTCCGCTTCGGCCACGACCTGTTGTTCTTTCTTGTCGGCCTCCTTCTTCAGTTTGTCCGCTACGGCCTTCGCGGCGATCTTGCCGAAGGGGTCCTTCACCTGGGCTACCTGATCATCAGCGGCCTTGTAGGCTTGGGCCTTGGCGTTGGCTGCTTCCGAACGGGCTTTGGCCTTCAGGTCATCGGCTTGCTTCTGGGCTTCGGCCACCAGGCGATCGCGCTCGGCCTTGGCCTGTGCGATCAGCTCTTCCTTCTTCTTGCCGATCTCCTCGTTCAGTTTCTCCTTCACTTCGGCGACCACGGTCTCCTTCACGCTGCTGCCTCCGCTACCGAAGACCGGTTTGAAGACGGGGTTCATCACCGTGCCCGTGATCTTGCCGGTCATGTCGATCTCCTTCGGCAACTCGATGTTGGTGCCCAGCGCGCTTCCGGCCTTGCCGAGCAAACCGGAAACGGCTTCGCCAGCACCCGACCCGAACATCGCTGTGGGCACTTTGGCCGTCATCAGGTATTCGATGGACTGGTCCTCAAACGCGGTCCAGCCTTCCACTTCGGCTTTCACCTGGTCCAACTTCACGGGGAATTTCTTGGTGAACATCTTCCCCTCCTTGAACTCATAGCTGAAGTTCACGTTCTCGAGTGTCGGGTTGTCCAACTTGGGGTTCTTCAGGAATTTGTTCACCTGTTCCAGCACTTTCACACCGACCATCTTCACGCTCTTGGTCTTCAGCGTACCCTTACCCGTCAGCGACTTCATCACGGGCATCATGTGCGGGTCGAGGTCAGCGGTCATCTTCAGGTCCGTGCTGAACGCGCCTTTGCAGTTCTTGGCGATGGGGGCCATCTTCTGCACGGTCTCCATGTACTGCACCGTCTGCTCGATGTCGAAGTCGCGCACGTCGTACGCGAAGTCGATGGTGGGCTTGGCGGGGTTCTTCGTGTCGTACCCGCCGCTCATCGTAGCGCTGCCTTTGAAGAGATTGAAGAACACGTCCTTCAGGTCCACGCGCTGGTCATGCACGTGCAGTGCGCCCTTGCAATTCTCCAATACCATCTTGTCGTAGATCACCTGCTTCACCGCGGTGGTCATGCGCAGATCGATCTTCTTGGGCACTTCGATAACGCTCAGTTGTGTCGTGTCCGCAGCGGCGGCCGCAGTGTCCGCCGGCGCCGAAGGTCCCATCAGTTCGTTCAGGTCGAACTTGTTGCTCGTCACGTTGAAGTTGCCCGCGAGCGTGCTGTCCTTCAACCACCATTGCAGGTAGTTGTCCACGCGACCATTGGCGTGCAGATCGCTGCCGCCTACGGTGCCGTCGTAGTTGGCGAGCTGCAGGAACTGCGGACTGAAATTGAACAGCAGGTCGCTGATGCCGATGCCGTAGGGCAACGAATCGCTCTTGTAGTTCATGCCCTTCAACTCGAGGGAGCCTTCTGCCTTGAACTTGTCGTAGTGCTGCGCTTCCACATCGCTCATGCGACCGGCCATGGCCACATGCGCATTGAAGATGCCTTGCAGATCATCCTTGCCCATGGGCACCACTTTCTTGATGCTGCCCAGGTCGAGGTTAGCCGTCAGCGATGCGTCCACGTTCGGGTCGCTCATCGGGGTCTTCAGCAGCATGCGCGCTTCCACCGCGTTGCCGATCATGCTCAGGGAGAAGCGCTTCAGGTCCACCACCATGCCGTCCATGTCCTTGCCTTCGGGGCTGGTGATCTTGCAGTCCACATAAATGTTGTCCACGCTGGAAGGCAGGTCGGGGTATTTGAAGCGGCCCTTGTCCACGTTGATGACGACGCCGAAGCCGGGCATCTGCTTGTCGTTGTAGGTGCCTTTCACGTAGCCGTTGAAGGCGGCCTTGCCGGTCATGTCCACACCGTTCAGGTTGCTGGCGAACTCGGCGGGAACCAAGGAGAGCAAGGTGCCGAAGTCGGTCTTCTTCGTGTCCCACTTGATGTCCATGGCGATGTCATCGGTGGGCATGGCCAGCCAGCCATCGAAGCCGAGCACGAGCTGGTTGATGGTGGCCTCGTTCTCCTTGAAGGTGAACTTCATGTTCGGCATGTCCATGTCGAGGTCCGCCTTGATGTCCGCCTTCACGTTCTTCAGGTATTTGATGCCGTCGAACACCACGGTCACGCTGTCGCTGTGCGTCACGGTCTTCAGTACGAAGAGGTCCTGGTTGAAATCGCCTTCGCCCGTGTGGTCGAGGCCCGCGAGGTCCATGAGCATGGGCAAGGTGGCATCGTCGTAGATCACATGCCCGTCCGTGATCGAGTATTCGCTGAGCTTCACGTTGAACAGCGTGGCGGACGTGTCCGCAGGCGTTTCCGCGGCCGTGCTGTCCGCTTTGGCGATGTCGTAGTTCGCGCGGCCGTCCTCCAGCACCTTCACATGGATGATGGGCTTCGTGAGTGCCACGCGTTTGATCAGGATCTTGTCGCCGAAAAGGCTCATCAGTCCAACGGTAGCTTGCAGCTCACCGATGTCAGCGAGGCAGATGCCCTCGAAGGGTGCCACGTTGCAGACCTTCACGTTCTTCACCTCGAAGCCCGCGTTCGGGAAGCTGCTGATGATGGTGAGGTCCCACTCGCCCCAGTCCACGGTGGCGTTCAGGCTCTTGTTCACTTGCTCCTTCACGGCCGCCTCGATCTTGTCCTTGAACAGGATGGGGATGAGCACGGCGGCCAGGATGACCAGCAACAGCAGGATGCCGATGGCGGCGAAGAGTCGTTTGATCCACTTCATATTGTCGGTTGTTATTACCGGAGGCCGGGCCCCGATGCGTCGGGGCGGGACCCGGCCATCCGGTATCTCATTCGTTGGTTCTTATCTGGTCTTGCCCGTATCGGGCTGTTCGCTGTCGTAGTAGATGATCCGCGATCGTCAAACAGGCCATCGCCTCCACCACCGGCACGGCGCGCGGCACCACACAAGGGTCGTGCCTCCCCTTCCCTTCCAGGATGACGGCCTTGCCCTCGCGGTCGATGCTCGGCTGTTCGCGCATGATGGTGCTCGCCGGTTTGAAGGCCACATCGAAGACGATGTCCTCGCCATTGCTGATGCCACCTTGCACGCCGCCAGAGCGGTTGGTCTGGGTGTGCACCCCACCCCGGCCCTCCCCGGCTTCGCCTTCGCGTAGCCGCTTCGGACGGAGCGAGGTGGGGAGGGGGCCTGAGCTGTACAGGTCGTTGTGTTGTGAACCCCGCAGGGAAGCTGCTGCGAAGCCGCTGCCGATCTGGAAGCCTTTCACCGCGTTGATGCTCAGCATGGCCTTGCCGAGATCCGCGTGCAACTTGTCGAAGACCGGTTCGCCCAGCCCGGCTGGAACGCCCGTGATCACACAGGAAACGATGCCGCCCAACGAATCGCCTTCCGCACGCACCAACTCGATGGCGTTCGTCATCAGCGAAGCGGCGGTGGGATCAGGACAACGCACATCGCTGCTGTAAACGGCAGACAGGTCAAGTTCCGTGTGCGGCTTGCCGAGCGTGATGTTCCCGACTTGGCTCACATAGGCCTGCACGCTGATGCCCTGCTCCGCCAGCAACTGCCGAGCGATGGCGCCACCTACCACACGGCAAGCCGTTTCGCGCGCGCTGGCTCTTCCCCCTCCGCGATGGTCGCGGAGCCCGAACTTCTGCTCCCACGTCAGGTCCGCATGCCCGGGGCGGAAAGTGTCCTTCAGATGGTCGTAGTCGCTGCTCTTGGCGTCCGCGTTGCGGATGAGGAAGCCGATGGGAGTTCCTAGAGATCCCCGGCCGGAGCGGAGCGAAGAGCCGGGGTCTCCTTCCTGCAGCGGCATCAATCCACTCAGAAACTCCACCGTATCGCTCTCCTTCCTCGCAGTTCCCAGCGGCGTGCTGCCAGGGCGGCGGCGATCAAGTTCTGCCTGCACAGCCGCCAAGTCGAGAACCAATCCGGACGGGCAGCCATCGATCACACCACCGATGGCAGGGCCATGGCTTTCACCGAAAGTGGTGAGCCGGAAAGCGGTGCCGAAGGAGTTGCCGCGCATTGCGCGCGAAGGTACCTCGGGCTAAAAGGGTGCCCGCATACCAAGACGTAGCCGATCAACGATCCAACGTGGAGAGGGAGCAGATCGCTCATTGGTAACGAGGATCCTCCCAAAGCC
>JBGAJW010000103.1:0-9739 GCA_044224725.1 Flavobacteriales bacterium | reverse complement strand
CCGGAGTAGCCAGCATCATCTGGCTGCCGATGCCTTCGATGGTGGGGGTCAGTTCCACCATCGCCTTCTTGGCGAAATACTTGGCAGGGAAATTCCCGTTGATGTTCACATGCACCGTATCGCCCTTCACGATCAACGGGTTGGGGTCAACCGTATAGGTGATAAGGGCGGAGTTCTTGTTCATTTTGCCGAGGCCGTTACAAGCGGTGATCACCGTTGCGGCCACGAGCACCAGGGCAGTGCCTTTGAGGTGCCTTTGTTCCATGAGTTCCAAGCTTTTTCGTGTGGATGTGGCCGCGAATGTAACCGCCGTTTCCTCAGCGGTTTTTCTATCCGACGAACACTTGTTCACAGTCGATGAACGGTATCATAGCCGTTCAATAGTGAAGCCCATCTTGCGCTCTTGGGACACCAGCGCTAGAAGCCGGTCATAGGCCGCCGGGTCGCGCAGCAGGTCATGATCCCCCATGTCCACGGCCAAGGTCCGCTGCCCGCTGGATTTCTGCAGGTGGTCGAGATAGGTCTCCTGTAGCCGTTCGAGGTATTCGGCCGGGATGGCTTGTTCATAGCTCCTTCCACGGGATCGGATGCGCTCCCGCACGCGTTCCATCGGCAGGTGCAGGTATACCAGCAGGTCAGGCTTGGGCAAACCTCCGTACATGATGGTATAGAGGTCGGTGAACAGTGCCCGCTCGTCCGGGGGCAGGGTCACGCTCGCGAACACGAGCGACTTGCCGATGGAATAGTCAGCCACGGTCGCCGGCTCGAACAAGCTGCGCTCGCCGACCCGCTTCAGCTGATGATACCGTTGGGCGAGGAAGGACAGCTCCACGGAGAAGGCGTACCGCTGCTGGTCCTCGTAGAATTTCGGCAGGAAGGGGTTGTCTTCGAACTCCTCCAGCACGGTACGGCCTTTCCATTGCTCGGCCAAGCGCTTGGCCAAAGTGGTCTTGCCCGCGCCGATCAGCCCTTCGATGGCCACATAGCCATAGGTCACCGGCGCGTTGGTCGGCTTGGATGCGGCAGGCGCGTCCTCCACGTCAGACCTTTCGGAGGACATCGTTCAATAGGGTGAGGATAGTGCGGTTCATGACGGGGTGGGACCAGTCGGGTGCTACATCCGCCGCAGGGGCCAGGGCGAAGGCGCGCTCGTGCATGCGCGGGTGGGGGATAACCAGGTCTGGAGAAGAGATGACCTCATCCCCGCAGAGCAGGAGGTCGATATCCATGGTGCGGGCGGAGTAGCGCTCTCCGCTTCCCCGAATTCGCCCCAATCGGCGTTCAATGACAAGGCTCTTTTCCAGCAGGCGCTGCGGCGACAGGTCGGTACCGACCACCAAGGCCCGGTTCAGAAAGAGGCGATCATCCTGAAAGCCCCAAGGCTCGGTCCAATGATCGCGGCTGCGCGAAAGCACCGTGCCGACCTCTTCACCGATCATCTCCTCGGCCCGGCGCATCGTGATCACGATGTCACCAATGTTCCCGCCGAGCAGCAGCAGCGCTTCCATGGGTGGCGAAGCTATCGGGGATGCTTGTTGGTTGTTCGTTGTATGGCTGCTGTCACTGCTGCCGTGAGGTCCGGCACCCACCCCCCTCGAGCTTCTCCACATGCTGGCGATCAACCACGACCAACGGCCGAGGATCATCGCCGTCACCAACAACCAGCAACCAGCAACCATGATCAACCCACCCACCCCCTTCATCCACCGCTCATGTAGTCCGCACCTTCCCGCCCATATCCACGGGTCTACTTTCGTCCGCGTCGATGGAGAACCCTTCCCATCGCTCTCCAAACACTCAACATTCCATGGGCCAGTTCTTCAAATTCATGTTCGCCTCGATGCTCGGCTTCATCCTGGGCTCGTTGATCATCGCCGTCATCTTCGCCATCATGATCGTCGGTGCCATCGGCGCGGCGGCCAGCTCGTACTCCTTTGAAAGCAAACCCACGTCCGTGAAGGACAACTCCATCCTGCACATGGAACTGACGCAGGAGATCGTCGATCGGGGCAACAAAGAGGACTTCATGTTGGACTTCGGCCCGTTCAAAGGAGCCACCAAGCTCGGACTGAACGACATCCTCGAGGACCTCGAGAAAGCGAAGACCGACGACCGCATCAAGGGTGTGTTCCTCGACCTCGGCTTCATGGTGAACGCGCGTATGGCCACGGTGAAGGAGATCCGCGACAAGCTCATCGAGTTCAAGAAGGAAAGCGGCAAGCCCGTGATCGCCTACGCCGAACTCTACACGCAGGGCACCTATTACCTCGCCAGTGCTGCTGACCAAGTGTACCTCGTTCCGGAAGGAGACCTCGACTTCCGTGGCCTGCAAGCGGAGCTGATGTTCCTCAAGGGCCTGTTCGACAAGCTGGGCGTGGACATCCAGTTCATCCGTGGAAGCAACAACAAGTTCAAGAGCTACGGCGAGACCTTCATCTACAAGGAGATGAGCCCGGAGAACGAACGCCAGATGACCGAGCTCATCGGCGGCCTGTGGGACCAGTACCTCACAGCTATAGGTGATTCGCGCAAGCTGGACAAGGCACGCCTGAACGAAGTGGCTGAGAAGCTGCTCATCCGCCAAGGGAAGGACGCCGTGGACGTCGGCATGATCGACGGGCTGAAGTACCGCGACGAAGTGATCACCATCCTGAAGGAGAAAATGGGACTGGACGCCGACAAGGACCTGGAGTTGATGAGCATGGGCCAGTACGCCCGTGCCAGCGTTCCTAAGAAGGAAGGGGAGAAGGTCACCAGCACGTACAAGAAGCCGAAAGTGGCCATCGTGTACGCGCAAGGCGGTATCAACAGCGGCGAGAGCTCGGATGGCGACATCGGCAGCACCACCATCTCGGAGGCCATTCGCGAAGCGCGCGAGGACACCACCGTGAAGGCCATCGTGCTGCGGGTGAACAGCCCCGGTGGCAGCGGCCTGGCCAGCGATGTGATCTGGCGTGAAGTGGATCTGGCGAAGAAGACCAAGCCCGTTGTCGTGAGCATGGGGGACTATGCGGCCAGCGGTGGCTACTACATCGCTTGCGCTGCGGACAAGATCTACGCGCAGCCTAATACCATCACCGGCAGCATCGGCGTGTTCGGGATCATCCCCAACATGCAGGGACTCTTCAACGACAAGCTCGGCATCACCTTCGATGGCGTGAAGACCAACAAGTACGCCGACATGATGACGACCTCACGGCCGCTCACGGCAGAGGAGAAGGGCATCATCCAAGGCTACGTGGACAATTTCTACGACACCTTCAAGGCGCGTGTGGCCGAGGGTCGCAAGATGACCGTGGCGCAGGTGGACAGCATCGGACAGGGGCGTGTATGGACCGGCCAGCGCGGGAAAGAGCTCGGGCTCGTGGACGAGATCGGTGGTCTCGAGGACGCCATCGCCGGTGCCGCTGATCTGGCCAAGTTGACCGAGGGCGACTACCGCACCGTGGACTATCCGGAGCAGGAATCCCTCTTGAAGCAATTGATGCAGAACCTCGATGGTGGCGCGAAAATGTGGGTTCGCCAAGAGGCCTTCGGGGAGGACGTGGAACTCCTGCGGCAGTTCGAGGCGGTGCGCAAAGCGCGCGGCATGATGGGCGTTCAGGCGAGGATGCCTTTTGAGTTGGAGGTGCATTGAGGGCCTAGCGGCGAACCTCAGCGATGCAGGGTCGCGCGGCGCAGAACTCTGAGCGAGAAGAAGTGGCGCTACACGGCTACTCCTTTCCTATTCGCTCCCTGTAACGACCTACTGGGATCAGTTCACTCGGATGAGAACACCGAGAAACGAGAAGCTCATCCTGCATGACGGCAAAAATGGCATCCTGAAGAAAGTCGCGACCAAGTGCCAGAGCTTCGTCCAAGGGCATCTCCACCGCCCAACTCGGTTCAGAGTGACCGGTGTCCGGCGAATAGCCGGTGATGCGGATGGGTGAATAGCCACGGCGCAGCAATTCGGCGTGCAGGCGCTGGTCGGCCTCCAGGTTGCGTTCCTCGCTCCACGTTTCGCCAGTGGTGGCATAGGCCGAGATGATCACGAAGGCATCGGGCCATTCCCGCAGCGGCACCGCAGTGCGAAAGGCGATGGTGAAGTAGGCGGGGTGAATGGGTGCTATTCGTTGGTCCATGCTGCTTTCACATATGCCCAAAGTTCTTCCTCTGTATCGAACACACCTTCTAACCAATGCCGCACGGAGGAGAATGAGTAACCCATCCCGCATGTCATGAGAACTTTCTTCTGGCCGTTCGCCAACGTGTGGTATGTCAAGGAGCACATGGGCGTTATGTCGAGGTCGATCCCATGACCGCCGTCGGCCATGAGCCGATCATACCGGAGTTGGTTGAAACGAGCGAGCTCATCTGGTGTGGGTAGCTCCTTCCGCTTGAAAGCGGCAAAACGTTCAGGGTCCATGTCGTCCTCGAAAGACTCATAGCACTCGTCCGTGATGAACGACTCCGCACTCAACTTGTCCCGATAGCGCAACCACGGGAAATGGCATTCCGCCTGTTGGATCAAGTGGTCCAACTCTTCTTCGGTGAATGCAGGTAGGCTCCCTTCGTGCGTGCCATGCGCATCCTTGGCCGCAGTTTGAGCGACCGTATGCCTGAGCGCCGTATCCCGAACCTCGGCCAGGCTATCGAGAAAGGCTCCTGCCGCATTCGCGTCGTTCGCGTTCGGGGCGTCATCGGGCTCGTGTTTCTTTTTGGCCATAGTCAGCGCTGATCAATGTCGATGGGAATTTACGGGCACTTTGGTATTCGGTAAGAGCGCAGGTGTCACGCTTGCTTCCTTGGTCGGAATGCGTTTCTCCCGTTTGTTCAGTTCTCCCATGGCAGCCCAGCCTTCCCGAAATGGCCGTAGTTGGTGGTGCTGCGGAACAAGGGTGTGCGCAGTTGCAGCTGTTCGATGATGGCGGCCGGACGATAGTCGAACTGCCGCACGAAGCGCTCCGCAGCAGCCTGATCGCCGGTACCGAACGTGTCCACGTGAAGGGCCACGGGTTGTGCTACGCCGATCGCATAACACACTTGTACTTCGGCCCGCTTCGCGATTCCGCGCTTCACCAACTGCCGCGCGACATGTCGCGCAAAATAGGCGGCACTTCGGTCCACCTTGGTACCGTCCTTTCCGCTGAATGCCCCGCCGCCGTGTCGGGCGCGACCACCGTAGCTGTCCACGATGATCTTGCGACCGGTGACACCACAGTCTCCTTCGGGTCCGCCCGTGACGAAAGCCCCAGCCGGGTTGGCATGCACGGTGACGTCTTCGCGCCACCACGTACCGAGGATCTCTGGGATGAACGTGTGGCGAAGCCAACGCTGCACTTCTTCCACCGGAACATACTTTGCATGCTGGGTGCTGACCACCACCGTATCCACGGCGGTAGGCTCCAAGCCTTCGTAACGTACCGATACCTGGGCCTTCGCGTCAGGTCTTAACCAAGGCACTGCGCCCGACTTACGCCGTTCCGCCAAGCCTGCAGTCAGGCGATGTGCCAGCACCAAGGGCAAGGGCAGCAACTCCTGTGTCTCATCAGTAGCATAGCCGAACATCAAACCTTGGTCCCCTGCGCCCTGTTCTCCACTGGCTACGATCCCTTCGGCAATGTTGGTGGACTGCGGTCCGATGAGGTCAGTGATATGAACGCCATCGGCGTTGAACTTCTCGAGCGGATCCGTGTAACCGATGGCTCTTATCGCGTCGCGAGCAATGGCGACATGGTCTACGTGTGCGCTTGAACCGATCTCACCGGCCAGCACCACATCGCCGCTTTTGCAAAGCACCTCGCACGCCACGCGGGCATCGGGATCCTGCGTGATGTAGGCATCGAGGATAGCATCCGCGATGGCATCGGCCACCTTGTCGGGATGCCCTTCGGAAACCGATTCGGACGTGAAGAGCGTGGAGCCTTGGCGGTCTCCATTCAGTGCAGCATGCTGCTGTTCCATGATGAATTTGGGTGTTGGTTTCGTGTGTACAGAGCGTACGCGCGTCCAACTCCCGGCCCATCAAGGGGGAAGTAGTGCATCACCGCAGCAGGCGGGTCGGGCGGCTCGATGATGCGGCACGTGCGTACGAGAGCATCATGAGTCCCGGTCTCCCGGTCCCTTGCGGACAACTGATATGTGAGTGCCTTCGACATTGTTGACCTCACCTGGTCCACATCGTTTTCCCACCGTGGCGTCGTTACCCGGTTGGTGCCTCCATCCTGCGATGGAGAACTCTTGATGCGGGACAAATGTAGATGCATTTTTCGGGTTGATCCAACAGGTCTTCGAAAAATCATTCGGAATACGATACGCGCTCAACGTGATCCACCCAACCCGCATACGGCTGAACAGGATGTCAGATGCCTGCTTAGGGGAGACAGGGTCGGCTCAAGAGGTTGTTCGACTATCTGTCGATGGGTTGTCGACAGTGGATACCTTCGGCCGATGACCGAAAGGAGCATCTCTGAACGAATCAACGAAGCACTGGCCAAAGAGAGCGGTGCTCGATACCGTGAGCCCGCAATCATCTTCACGGTGTCAGCCTATGAGGAGTACAAAAAGGCATTAGCGGCACCGCACAACGAACTTGTGAATACGCCTGCTGGAAACCACCCCTTCTATAGACGAGTTCTTCCTCACTAGGTCGTTCCGGATGGGACAATCAAGGACTTTGAAGTTGGGGAAGTGGAGGCCATGAAGAAGCGGCATGTCCAGCTAACGAGCATTGGTTCCGACGTCGACAATTCCTGACTCGGATGAATCACACTTCTGCGAAGCCTAGACCCCAATGACTGACAAGGCCAAACTGAAGGAGTGTGTTCGGCTGCTCGATAGTTCTGCGTCGAATCAGATTGTAGCAAGGGTAGGGCTGATAGGGAGTTTGGCAACCTGCATCATCGGTGCATTGATTGATCACTATCGTGGAAATCCCGAGAATGGTACGGCGTATGTCGGACTAGCGCTCACGGGGTGCTTGATTTATGTCTGGTCAACTTGGGAGGCAGCCACTGCCGCTCGAAAGGCCAAACAGATCCTGGAAAAGGAGGTCGAATTTTGAACCCTCCACTTGTCATGCGCTCGCTGGTTCCGCGATTGTGCGCTGTCCGTATGGCCTCTGGTCACTTAGTCGCCGAAGTAGAGAGATTGGATTGGTCCCCGCAGAGGCCCCATATGGGTGTGTGCGCCCAAGGCCTACGAGACTCCAACGGTTATGGTGAAATCAGAAAAGGCCGCTGAAAGCGGCCCTTTCCTTTACCCTAACGAACCTTGTCCACTGACCCAAAACCCGCCTATGCAACGGCGGTCTTTTGGGCAGGGTTACGATCGGTCTATTCCACCTCGGCGTGGTACCCCGTATGGTTCCGCACGTTGAAGACGCGGCCATCCTTCCAGACCAGGTACTGCCCCTTGATGCCGAGCAATGTGCCGGTGATCTCCGGCAGCTTCTCGAAGGTGACGCTCGTGATCTTCGGGAGCATCTCGCGCAACGGATAGGCGAGCGTGCGGGGTTCCTCGGCGGCCAGCATGTAGGCCTTGAGTTCCGGGTCGATACCGGCGACGGCGGCATCGCGCGCGGCGAGCAAGGCGGAAGGATCGGGCACAACCTGTTGCAACATCTTGCGCCAATCGGTCTTGTCGGCGAGCGTGCGCTTCAGGGCAACTTCGATCGCACCGGCGAGCTGGCGGTAGGGCGTTCGTGCGATGAGCACCGCGAGAACGGCACCTTGATCGATCCATCGAACAGGGATCTGCGTGGACCGCGTGACGCCGACTTTGATGCCGCCTGTTTGCGAGAGGTACACGAAGTGCTCTGTCATGTGATGGTCCTTCTCCCATGCGGGGTCACGGCCTTCTCCCAGGTGCGCGCGGCAGAGCTCCGGACGAACGATGCACTCGCTCGCCTCCGGGGCGTTCATCAAACACGGATAGCACAGGCCTTGGCCGTAGAACTTCTTCACGCGCTTGCCGCAGCTCATGCAGGTGCGCGCCCCGGTGAATCGGATCGTGAACGGCCCGCCGATGCGTTCGTTCAGTGGCAACGTGGAAAGTCCCAGGTGCAACGCGTAGCTCACCTCGCCGCCGTCGTCGCTGACGAGCATCTTCTTCAGTGGTTCACCATCCATTCCACAAAGGAAGCTTCAAGATCCAAGGCTCAAGACACAAGATTCAAACGGTGCGCGAGCACGAACTCGAATGCTTGTGTCTTGAAGCTTGAGCCTTGTGTCTTGTGTCTTTGACCGGGCCTTGTGACTTGAAGCTTGCTAACTTCCCAGCGCTCCGCCATGCCCGTCAACGCGCTATTCTCCTTCCTGATCAAGAAGCGGCTGCAGCAGATCGAGCTGTTCCGGAACAATCCGCATGAGGCGCAGTTGGAGGTTTTCCTCAAGCTGATCGGCGACGCGCGCTACACGGAATGGGGCCGCCAGCACGGATACGCGGACATCACCACGCCGGACCAGTTCCGCCAGCGGGTGCCACTGCAGGACTACACTTCGCTGAAGCCTTATGTGGACCGTTTGCGCGCCGGTGAACAGAACCTGTTGTGGCCGACCGACATCAAGTGGTTCGCCAAGAGCAGTGGCACCACTAACGCGGCGAGCAAGTTCATTCCCGTGAGCCGCGAGGCGCTGGAGGACTGCCATTACAAAGGCGGCAAGGACCTCATTGCGCTGCATTACGACCACCGGCCCGACAGCAAATTGTACCAGGGGATGAACATGGTGGTGGGCGGAAGCAGCACCATCGAGCAGTTGCGCACGGACGCTTACAGCGGGGACCTCAGCGCCATCATCATCCGCAATCTGCCCGTGTGGGTGGAGATCCGCCGCACGCCGGTGATCGAGACCGCGCTGATGGAGAACTGGGAGGAGAAGATCGAACGCATGGCGCGCGAAACGATGCGCGAGGACGTACGCAGCATCGCGGGTGTGCCCTCGTGGACCTTGATCATCCTGCGCCGGATCCTGGAGCTCACCGGCAAGCAGCACATGCATGAGGTGTGGCCGAACCTGGAGCTCTTCATGCACGGCGGTGTCAGCTTCGGCCCGTACAAGGAGCAGTTCGCGCAGCTCTTCCCGGCGGCCGGCATGAACTACCTGGAGAGCTACAACGCCAGCGAAGGGTTCTTCGGCATCACCGACCAGCGCGGATCGGGCGATCTGCTCCTCATGCTGGACTACGGCATCTTCTTCGAGTTCATTCCCGTGGAGGAGCTCCACCGTGAGCAGCCGACGACGAAGTGGTTGCATGAGGTGGAAGTGGACAAGCAATACGCGATCGTCATCAGCACCAACGCCGGTCTTTGGCGGTACGTGCCGGGGGACACGGTCCGCTTCAGCAGCGTGAAACCCTACCGTTTCCGCGTGAGCGGCCGTACGCGCAGCTTCATCAATGCCTTCGGCGAAGAGCTCATCGTGGAGAACGCCGATCGCGGCATCGAAGCGGCGTGCGCGGCCACGGGCGCCGTGGTGAACGAGTACACGGCCGGACCGGTCTATATGGACACGGGCGCGCGCGGTGGGCACGAATGGGTCATCGAGTTCGAGCGTCCCCCTGCGGATCTGGACGCCTTCACTGAAGTGCTCGATCGCCGTATGCGCGAACTGAACACGGACTACGATGCGAAGCGGCGCGGCGACATGGCGCTCGCCGCCCCCAAGGTGCATGCGGTACTGCACGGCACCTTCTTCCAATGGATGAAGGAACGCGGCAAGCTCGGCGGGCAGAACAAGGTGCCGCGCCTCTGCAACGA
>JBGAJW010000020.1:0-74308 GCA_044224725.1 Flavobacteriales bacterium | reverse complement strand
CAGGGGCGGTTGTGCTCGAAGAAGAACTCGGTGTGCGTGGTGAAGGGGTTGGGATAGTTCAGCACATGGGCCAAGGCCATTTCGGCGCTGGGGGCTACCACGAAATCCAAGCTCTTCTGGCTGCTGTTGTTGAACACGTCCCACGCCTTCAGGTCCAAGGTGTGCGCCCCTTCCGACAGATCGCTCAAGCGGTAGCGCACCTGCCCGCTCTTGTAGGTGTCCAGATCCGCCTCGTAGACGTCGTTCAGCACCAGGGCGTTCTCCGTGCTCTGGTCGATCACCGCCAGCAGGTCATGGCCGATGCTGTTGCCCAGGGTGTTGATGCCATTGTCGTCGAACAACTTCGCATACAACAAGGGGGACTCATCGGTGATTCCTCCCGGAACGAAGGTCTCATCGTTCATGTACAGGTCGATCACCGGCCCCAGGTCATCGGCCGAGGCGTTGGGGTCCGATCCGCCCACCAACGGATCATCGGAATAACCGCAGGCGTTGGTGGAGAGGCTCTCCGCATAAATGCTCACACGCCCCGCGCCTACCTGGTAATTGATGTCCTTGGGTACCACGAAGGTGAAGCTGAACTGCCCATTGGTCACCGTGGCGCGGCCGCGGTAGATGATGTTCTTCCGCAGGCTGAAGGGGAAGGGAGAGCCACCATCATTTGCCAAGGTGCTCACAGCGGTCATCTTGTCGAAGACAGTAGGCACCACCACACCATTGAAATCCGTGAGCAACAGCCCGGTGGTATCGGTCACCTCACCCGTGACCCGCACGGTGGTCAAGGCCTTGAGCGTGTCGATCGGGTTGCCAAGGGTGTCCGTTATGGCCGTGATCCGCGCGTCCTGTCGGGCCATGGCCAAGCGCACGGAGGGGTCGCCCAGCAGGGCGAAGTTGCGGTAATTCGTACTGCTCGCGATCCCAGCCTTGGTCTTACGGTAGATATCTCCGAAGCGTGTTGCCCTGCCGGATTCGTCCTTGGTGTCGAAGACGTGTTCGTAGAACTCACGGGCCAGTTGCTGGTTCGCCCCGCTGTAGGCGATGCGGGTGGTGGTCATCAGCCCGATGCCGCCGCCGTTCGGATTGAGCATCACGTACTCACCTGCGGAGGTGCGCCCTGGATCGTCCCACCGGGTGAACTCGCAAGTGGCCGTTACGAAGAGCGGTAGCCGATCGAAATTGGTCCAATCGAGGATGGTCTGGTTGTCCAGGAGCCGCTCATGGGCCCACCCCACCTCACCGCCGTGGCCAACGTAGTTCACGATCAACGCTCCCTTTTGTACATGGGCTCGCAGGGCTTCCTGGGCTTCCGGATAGCGCTGCCCGCCCGGCGTGCTCACCTGCACGTAAGCGTCCATGTAGATCTTGTCCACGTTCAGGCAGGGTTCTTCCACACCCACCGTGGCCGCCAGCTCCTCACTGTTGATCATATGGAAGAACTCGGTCGGCCCACCATCTCCGTTCGTGTCATCGCTGGCGAAGAGGAGCGTATTGCGCCAGTAGGCCGCCCCGCCATCCGAACCGCTGGAACAGGACGTTCCTTGCGATGAACCCAGCATGAGACGGTCATAGTTCAGGATCTTGTCAACTACTTGTTTGGCCTGACCGGCATCGCTGATGGGCAAGCGGCCCACACCCACGTCGATGATGTCCGCGTTCGACTCCCCTTCATTGTCGTCCAGCAGGCAGTAGTAATCATCCGTGGTGTAACAGCCCGACGGCAACCAGGAGTCGTACGATTGGTAGGAAGGGATGAGGTTCTGGTTGTCCGGGGAGCTGCTGATGTTGTTGTACGAGCCATCTCCGAAGAGCAACAGGTAGCGTGGTAGCAGTTCGGGGTCGGCGCCGGCACGGTCGTACAGCATCTTCATGAAGCGCTTGATCGCTGTTCCGTCGCGCTGCCCACTGGAGAACTCATTGTAGATCTGCTGGGGGGTCACCATCACCACGCTCAGCCCTTCCTCCATGCGCCGCTCGGCCAAGCGTTGGGCTTCCCCTTGGAACTGCGCAGGGCACACCAGCACCATGTCCACCTCCGATGCGGCGTGCAGGTCCTGGTTCGGCACGGCCCCGATGGCCACCGGTTCCAAATAGCCACTGTTCTTGAAGGCGATGAATTCGCGCAAGGAATCCGTCGCCAGGCGGAACACCTTCTGCGCGCCATTGTCGGTGTAGGCCACGTTGGTCGTGTTCCAGGGTTGGGTGATCTCCCAAATGCGGTATACGCTCGTCGCCTGGTCCAAAGTGAATTCCCCGATCCGCCCGGCGCCCACCGTGAGCGGATCCCTGAACGGCAGCTGCTCGCCCGTCATCTTCAGGTCCCGCCGCGCGTTCAGCTCCAGGAAGTTCATCCAGCCGATGGAACTGATCGGGTCATGCTTCTCGAAGGTCACCGTGATCGGCAGGTTCGGACCGCTGGCCGTGGAGCAGAACACACGCGCTGAAGTGTCGGCGTATTGGCCTGAGTAGGTTCCCAAGAGCCCGGAATCCAGGAAGGAGAAGGTCTCCGAATTGATGGTCATGTTCCACGTGCTCGTGTTGGCGGTCCCGATCGTGCGGCTCAGTACGTTGATCGTGACACAATACGGTTCGCTCGACCGCAGGAAGGGTACGGTGAAGTTGTAGTTGTAGGTGGTGGTGATATCGTAGGTGTCCCCGCACCATGTGCGTCCGCTCTTCAGCAGGTTCACCAGGTCCCGATCGATCACCTGCCGGTCCGTGAAACCCGTCACTTGGTCGGTGGCCGCATCCGTACTCAGAGCCGTGTTCGCCATCCGTTTGGGGGCCTCCACATCCAACCCGATGAAATAGCAGGCCGAATCCGTGTAGGTGTTCTTGGTGTGGAAGAACCGCCCGGTGTTGGAGTTGTAGTCCCAATCCTGAGCACCCTTGGCGTAGAAGAGGATGTAGTCGTTCGGGCCGAACTGGCCGTCCCCTCCATCCACCAGTTCAACAGCGTTGGCCAGCAGGTCGTTCGCTGGCACATGGCTGTTCCGGTAGGGAAGAAGGCCTTCATGGTTGCCGTACACATTGATGCGCTCGGAGGCCAGCCCGTCCATCTCCACTCCCAAGGTCTGCAGGAATTGGTAGGTCAGTTTGTACACACCGTCCTGCGCCACGCTGAACCGGTACCATGAGCCGCTCGCCAGCTTCGAATGGTCAGGGTACACGGCGCTCTTCGCGCTTCCTCCCCCTGCCCGGCGCTCTTCTACCAGGTCCAAACGATAGCTGGTCAGCCGCTCCAGCCCCCCGCTCACCGCATTGCGCCGGTAGGGATAGATCCGTACCAGCCCCATCGGCCTCTTCCGTTCGATCCCCACAATGGCGCGCACTTCGGGCTCCGGACCGGGCATGCCCAAGCCCGGAAGCTTCACCCGTTCTTCTTCGCTCAGCGCCACGTACCGCGTCTCGCTCAGGTATGCCGAGATGCCCGTGACGTTCACCCCCAGCGGTCGCACCTCCTGTATGTAGGGCAGGTTCTCACGTTCCCCGTCCAACATCATCCCGTCCATCCAAGTGATCCCATGCGCCTTGGAAATGGACTCGGCGATCAGGGTCACGGTGTCTTCAAGGGGGACTTTCCCCTCTGCTTTGGACAACTTCAATGGGACTTGTGCACTCGTTGAGACAATCAATGCCAGCAAGGGAACCAGGAGGTACGGTCGGGTCATCGAAGGGAACTCTTTCAACAAGTTTTCAACAGCGGATCACCGGAACCATTATTTTCGGCCCTCGTGTTTTGGAACACACGACCAACGGGCCCGATTCCGTCTTATTGCGGATACAGGACCACGAACCCTGAGCGGAAGCGATCCGTATACTTGGCGCTTGCACCGGGCAATGAACCGAACGAGAGCATGATGAGAAGGACCGTTGGGCGTGCGGCCCTGTGGCTGGTACTGTGTGTATCAGGGCCGCTCTCGGCGTGGGGGCAGGATCCCCAATTCACGCAGTTCTACGCCAATCCCCTGTACCTGAACCCCGCTTTCGCGGGCACTGCGCGCTGCCCCCGGGTGGTGCTCGATTACCGTAACCAGTGGCCGGCCTTGTCGGGCACCTTCGTCACCACCAGTGCGAGCTACGATCAGGACGTGCGTGGCATCATGGGGGGCTTGGGCCTGTTGGTCACCAATGACCAAGCTGGTAAGGGAACGTTGACCACCTCCACGGTGAGCGGCATCTACTCCTACACACAGGCCATCAACCGCAAGTTCTCCGTGAAAGTGGGATTCCAAGCGACCTACTTCCAAAAGTCGCTGGATTGGAACAAGCTCACCTTCGGGGACATGATCGACCCGAACCGGGGCTTCATCTATCAAACGAACGATGTACCTCGCGGAGGCAGCATCGGTGGGGCGGATTTCTCGGCCGGTGCGCTGGGCTACACGGATGTGTTCTTCGTTGGCTTCGCAGCGCACCACCTGACACAGCCGAACGAATCGCTCATCGTAGGCACGAGCAAGATGCCCATGAAGCTCACCGGCCATGCGGGCGCTGCGATCCCGTTGGGCATGCGGGGCAAATACGGTACGCCGAAGACCAAGCTTTCGCCCAACGTGCTGTACATGCAGCAATCCGAATTCCGCCAGTTGAACTTGGGTATCTATGTTGACCATGGACCGATCATCGCCGGGGTATGGTACCGCTCGCGCGATGCGTTCATCGCCCTCATCGGCTTCCACGGGGAACGGTTCAAATTCGGCTACAGCTACGACGTGACCACGAGCAAGCTGACAACGGCCACGGCCGGCTCGCACGAAGTGAGCCTGACGCTCCAGTTCAACTGCAAGAAAAAACGCCGCCGGGTACGCACAGTGCCCTGCCCGACGTTCTGACGAGAACCAAGCCCGTTCGAAGGCGGGCAACCCAACACCAAGACCATGAACCAGTCGCAGAACATAGGCCTCATCATCGCCGGAGCGGTGTTGTTGAGCAGTTGCCAGTTCGAGAAGAGCGGTGCTACGGGATGGAACTACAACGACTCCAAGAACGGGGGCTTCGAGAAAGCACCCTTCGAAGAGCAGGAGAACGGTCCCGGCCTGGTGCTGGTGGAAGGTGGCCAATTCACCATGGGCCGGGTAACGGATGAACTCACCCACGATTGGGACAACATCCCGCGCACCGTCACCGTGTCGTCGTTCTACATGGACGAGGTGGAAGTGACCAACTTCTACTGGCTCGAATACCTCTACTGGTTGGACCGCGTCTACGGCGCTGACTTCCCAGAAGTGTACAAGAAGGCGCTGCCGGACACACTCGTGTGGCGTAGCAAATTGGCCTTCACGGAGCCCTATACGGAGTACTACATGCGCCACCCGGCCTATCGGGATTACCCGGTGGTGGGCGTGAATTGGCTTCAAGCGAACGACTATTGCGCTTGGCGCACGGACCGTGTGAATGAGGTGATCCTCATCCGCGAGGGCCTCTTCGAGCATTATCCGAACCAGATCAACGAGGACCACTTCACCACCGACAGTTATCTGGCCGGCCAATATGAGAGCGGCAAAAAGGTGGACGGTGTCCAGGACTTCAACCCCAATAAGGACACCCGCAACGTGAAGATGGAGGACGGCATCCTGCTTCCCCGCTACCGCCTTCCGACAGAAGCCGAGTGGGAATACGCCTCTTACGGTCTGGTGGGCAACACGGTGGATGAGCGCATCGTGGAGCGCCGCATCTATCCGTGGAACGGCCACTGGGTGCGTTACGACAGCCGCAAGAAAGGCGGTGCCTTCTACGGTGATTTCCGTGGCAACTTCATGCGCGGTCGCGGTGACTACATGGGTGTTGCCGGCAGCCTGAACGACAATGCGGACATCACCGCCCCCGTGTTCAGCTACTGGCCGAACGACTACGGTCTCTACAACATGGCCGGCAACGTGAGCGAGTGGGTGATGGACGTTTACCGCCCACTGAGCCCCGAGGACAAGGACGATTTCCGTCCGTTCCGCGGCAACGTGTTCAAGACGAAGGTGCTGAACAGCGACGGTGGCATCAAGGACAAGTACGACAAGGTGATCTATGACATCGAGGGCATCAAGCTTTGGCTGGAGACCTTCCAGAAGCGCATGGAAGGCCGCGTGACGGATGAAGAAGGCAAGCTCATCGATGATCTGATGACCAAGATCGTGCAGGCAGAAGAGTTCAAGAACACCCGCAAAGGCGACCCTGCGCAGCAGAACGTGCAGGACATGGTGGATATGATCAAGGGCCAAGACCTCGAGATCTGCCCGAAACTGCTGGCCGGGATCAGCGACTACCAGAGCGATCAGCCCGGCGAGATCCAGATGCGCAACGTGACGGTGGAAGAGAACATCGATCGCCGCAACTACCAGGAGAGTGACAACATCGATTTCAAGGACGGCGACTTGGAGAGCAGCGTGTTCTACGCCCAGGGCGAAGAGCCTGAGAACGGCGGCATGTACGCGAACTCCGGTGAAGTTTCCTTCCAGGATTACCTGACACTGATCAGCGACCACGCCCGCGTTTACAAAGGCGCGAGTTGGGCGGACCGCATCTACTGGGCGAACCCTGGTACACGTCGCTACCTCGACGAGCGCCAGAGCACAGCGACCATCGGCTTCCGTTGCGCCATGACACGCGTGGGCAGCCCCGTGGGATTGGGTGACGACAAGCGCCGCAGCAAACTGACCAAGTAACGGGCGATCGTCAGCAGAACGTTCTCTTTGAAGACCCCTCGGCTTCCCGAGGGGTCTTTCTTTTGGCCCGATGGTACCTATCGAACAACTGCACACCGCCTTCCTGAAGAGTTCAGGCGCTTGTACGGATACGCGCCAGCTGCTTTCGGGCGGGATGTTCTTCGCGCTGAAAGGCCCGAATTTCGACGCGAACGCCTTCGCGGCAAAAGCGCTCGATGGCGGTTGTTCGTTCGCTGTCGTGGATGATCCGGCAACAGTGAAGGACGAGCGCTTTCTGCTCGTACCCGATGTCCTGCGCGCACTCCAGGAATTGGGACGCTACCACCGCCGTCGGTTCAACGTTCCGGTCTTGGCTATCACCGGTACCAACGGAAAGACCACGACCAAAGAGCTCGTCCACGCCGTACTCAGTGCCGAACGCCCGACGCTCGCTACAACCGGTAACCTGAACAATCATATCGGGGTCCCCCTCACCCTGCTTCGCCTCAACGAAGAACACCGCATCGCGATCATCGAGATGGGCGCGAACCATGTCGGCGACATCGCCGAACTGGTGAACATCGCAGAGCCGACACATGGGATGATCACCAACATCGGCCGGGCGCATTTGGAGGGGTTCGGCAGCTACGAGGGCGTGATCAAGGCGAAGACGGAGATGTATGATTTCCTGCGATCGCACGGGGGAACACTGTTCGTGAACGGGGATGACCCGCTGCTGATGTCAAGAAGCGAGGGTGTTGCGCGGGTCACCTACGGCACATCACCACAGAATGGCACGCAAGGCGCAGCGCAAGGCACGGATAGTCCTTTCCTGCACGTCGTCTTCCGGAATAAGGATGTGGAAGGAAGTCGGACCATCGCAACGCGTCTCATCGGCGACTACAACGCACCGAACGTTTTGTGCGCGATCTGCATTGGCCGGTATTTCGGTGTGGACGAAGAGATCATCGCTCGAGCCATCGGTGATTACACCCCTGTGAACAACCGCTCACAGTTCGTGGACACCGGCCGCAACCAGGTGATCATGGACGCTTACAACGCGAACCCCAGCAGCATGAAGGCGGCGCTGGAGAACTTCGCGGCGTTGAGGAGCGGACGCAAGAAGCTCGCGATACTCGGCGGCATGAAGGAATTGGGCGCAGTGAGCGCGGAAGAACACGCCGCACTGATCGGGCTGGCGCGCAAACTGGACCTGGACGCCTTCTATGTGGGGCCCGAGTTCTTGGAACATCGAGTAATGGACATCACGGCCTTCGCTGACGCCCACGAAGCGTTGGCGAAGCTCACGAACGAACCTGTTTCGGACAGGTTGATCCTGGTGAAAGGCTCACGCGGCACGAAGCTGGAAACGCTGGTGCCTGCGCTTTAAGCGCCCAGCACGCCGCGTCCGATCACGATGCGCTGCACCTCGCTGGTGCCCTCGTAGATCTGCGTGATCTTCGCATCGCGCATCAGGCGTTCCACGTGGTATTCCTTCACGTAGCCGTAGCCGCCATGGATCTGAACGGCTTCAACCGTATGGCGCATCGCGACCTCGGAAGAGAAGAGTTTGGCCATGCTGCTGGCTTGGGCATAGTCGAGATGCTGGTCCTTCAACCAAGCAGCTTTCAGGCAGAGCAAACGCGCGGCTTCGATCTCCGTGGCCATGTCGGCCAGCTTGAACTGGATGGCTTGGTGCTCGCTGATCATCTTGCCGAACGCCTTCCTTTCCTTGCTGTAGGCGAGTGCGAGTTCGAACGCACCGCTCGCGATGCCGAGCGCTTGCGAAGCGATGCCGATGCGACCGCCCGCCAACGTCTTCATTGCGAACTTGAAACCGAAGCCATCCTCGCCGATGCGGTTGGCCTTGGGCACCTTCACGTCCTGGAACATCAGGGTATGCGTGTCGCTGCCCCGGATACCGAGCTTATCCTCCTTCGCTCCCACCACGAATCCGGGCATGCCTTTCTCCACGATGAGGCAGTTGATGCCGCGGTGACCTTTGGCCGCGTCCGTCTGCGCCATCACCAGATAGGTGCTGGCCGTGCCCCCGTTCGTGATCCAGTTCTTCGTGCCGTTCAGCAGGTAATGATCGCCCATGTCGATGGCGGTCGTCCGCTGGCTGGTCGCGTCGCTTCCAGCTTCGGGTTCGCTCAGGCAGAACGCGCCGATCTTCTCCCCTTTCGCCAAAGGCACGAGGTACTTCCGCTTCTGCTCCTCATTGGCGAACTGCTCCAGACCCCAGCAAACGAGGCTATTGTTCACGCTCATTACCACCGAGCAGCTCGCGTCGATCTTGCTGATCTCCTCCATCGCGAGCACATAGCTCACGGTGTCCATGCCGCCGCCACCGTATTCGGGGCTCACCATCATGCCGAGGAAGCCCAGTTCGCCGAGCTGTTTGATCTCTTCCGTCGGAAACTTCTGTTCGCGGTCGCGCTCGATCACCCCCGGCTTGAGGACGTTCTGGGCAAAGTCGCGGGCCGCGTCGCGCACGGCTTTCTGTTCCTCGGTGAGCTCGAAGCTGAAACCGGTCTGGGTGGCGGTGTCTTGCATGGAAAAGGGGTCTCGGAAGAAGTGTTGCCAAATGTAGAAGGCCGATTGTCAGGAAACCACCACGACAGGATCGCCATGGCCTCCACTGACTTCGCACCTTCGCGCCATGCGCGTCCTCGGGATCATGAGCGGCAGTTCGCTCGATGGGCTGGACATGGCTTTGTGCGACTTCCGGGAACAGGGGGGGGCGATGGCCTACGACGTGATCGCCACTGGCAGCGCGGCCTTCCCGGAGGAACTGCACGACCGGTTGCTGCACATCTCCTCCTCCACCGCTTTCACATTGGCAGAAGCACATGCGAGGCTGGGTCGGTTCATCGGTGATCAAGCCAAGGCTTTCCTCGAGACGTATGGACCTGCAGACCTCATCGCTTCACATGGCCACACGGCATTCCACCAGCCGAAGGGCGGATTCACCGCACAGATCGGCTGTGGCGCTCAAATAGCTGCGAGAACAGGCGTGCCGACGGTGGTGGACTTCCGCAGCAAGGATGTGGCCCTCGGGGGACAAGGTGCACCGCTCGTTCCCATTGGCGAGCGCGACCTCTTTATCGGCTTCGATGCCTACATCAACCTCGGCGGCATCGCGAACATCTCTGTTCATCAGGGAGGCAAGGTCACCGGAACCGATGTGTGCTTCTGCAACCAACCCCTGAACCACCTGGCTGGCTTGGCGGGCAAGGCCTTCGACGCGGATGGTGCGCTGGCGCGTTCCGGGCGGGTGGATGCGGGTCTGCTGGCCCGGATGACGGACCTGCCCTGCCTTACATCCACCCCGGTCTTCACCTTGGGCCGGGAGCACTTTGAGCAGGAAGTTCTGCCCTTGCTGAACGACGAGGGCCTCAGCATACCGGACCGCCTTGCGACCAGCGTTGAGCACACCGCTCGCCTGCTGGGGAAGTACACGGTGGCCAAGAAGATCCAGCGCTGCTTGGTCACGGGCGGCGGCGCGTTCAATGGTTTCCTGATGCAGCGTCTCCGGGCAGGCTCACCCGCGGAACTTTTCGTGCCCGAAGAGCGCACGGTCGCCTTCAAGGAGGCCATCATCTTCGCCTATCTCGGCTGGCTGCGCTGGCACGGCAGGCCGAACGCGCTCGCATCCGTAACGGGTTCCATTCGCGACAGCGTTGGCGGCGCGCTTTACCTGCCATAGAAAGAACCACTTACAAAGAAATGGCGCATCCTACTCCTTTATCACCCTTTCCACCACGCGCGCGCCATCAGCGAACAGCACCTGAAGGAAGTACAGGCCACTACCGGTAGCGCCCATTTCAATGGTCAGATACCCGTCAGAATGGACACCTCGCGTATCCAGGTTGCGGCCCGTAGCATCCAAGAGGGTGATGGATACAGGCTGTATGTTGGGAGTCATGATCAGTGAAAAGCCATCATGCACCGGGTTGGGGACGACGGTGAAGCGAGCGGGTTGTCGGACGTCCACACCAGTCACCGCATCCTGCAGGCACCGGACACTCAGGCCGAATCTCTTCAAAGAGCCGTAGTTGTCCCGTCCAATGCCCGTATTACTGCTCGTCAAGTATCGACACCAAGCGTAACTCGCTCCGTACTCAGGGGCACTCCACCAACCTCCATAGATGCCGAGTCCCGAGAACTCACCATCCAAGTTGTAACGGAAACCGGCAGGAACACCGCTGAAACCGGTTTCATTCGTCGCACCTTCATTGGGGCTGTCCCATAAGAAGGTGCTCTTCAATTTCCCACCTACATTCTCGTCGGCACCCCGAAAACCCTCGTAGCTCAATTCCCCCAAGGGAATACCCGACTCAGTCTCGAGGATCATCCACTCCCCATCACTGGGCAGATGCCAGCCCGCCGGACAAAGACCACGTGCGGCCTCGCCGGTTATGGTGTACCAGTTGTACAGTTTTCCATACGTCACATCATTGCCCGGGTCGTTATCGTAGTTACACCATGCCGAAATGGAGTCACCCCATTCGCCACCATCCGTCACGTTGAGTACGGTGTCGCCATTGCTATAATGAGCGGCACGCAGGTTCTCTGCCATCCAGCATTGGCCACCGATCATCACCACAGGATACGTGTTGCCATCAATGTCGGTAACGGGCGCGCACGCCTGCGCAAACAGGCCGGTCGCGAATCCAAGCGCGCTCGCCGATATGAGTGTCCGCCTGTGCACGACCAAGGTGATGGACACCGAAGGTAAGTCCCCGGAGAAGGACCTCGGCGTATCTCCGAACCACGTCGTTTAGCTGGTGGACAGCGACATCTGCGGAACATTCTTTACAACCGTGCTGGCACCATGCAGCCGCTTCCGTCCGATTTCACCCGTGAGTATCCGTGGTTACCATCCCGGTTTGTCGCCATGTAACCCTCCCACACCCCTCAATTAACAGGACTTCCATGAAAACCCTGGCTGGTCCGGACAGGCTGCCCACGAGGCCCAGCTACTTTTGATCCGTCATGATGGAAGCCAAGCCGCTCGCGGCCACCGGGATGAGGGATGCCCTCCGCCGCTTCGAAGAGAAGACCCCCGAGATCGTATTCGAATGGAACGACCAACCGACCGGCGCACGGGGCTGGGTGGTGATCAACAGCTTGCGGGGCGGCGCTGCCGGTGGTGGCACGCGCATCCGGAAGGGACTCGATCGTCGTGAAGTAGAGAGCTTGGCGAAGACGATGGAGGTGAAGTTCACCGTGAGCGGCCCGTCGATCGGTGGTGCCAAGAGCGGCATTGATTTCGACCCGGCGGATCCGCGCAAAACGGAAGTGCTCGACCGCTGGTTCAAGGCCGTGATCCCCTTGCTGAAGAACTACTACGGCACGGGCGGTGACCTGAACGTGGACGAGTTGCACGAAGTGATCCCCGTCACCGAACAATACGGCCTATGGCATCCGCAGGAAGGTGTGGTGAAAGGCCACCTCGGCGCGAGCCAGGGGGCCAGCGTCCGCATCGTCGGCCAACTGCGCACGGGTGTTTCCAAGCTCGTGGAGGACCCGCAGTTCACACCGGTGATCGGCCGCTACGCCGTGGCGGACATGATCACGGGTTGGGGCGTAGCGGAGAGCGTGCGCCACTTCTACCGCATCTATGGCGGCAAGGTGAAGGGCAAGCGCGTGATCGTGCAGGGCTGGGGCAATGTGGCGAGCGCCGCAGCCTACTACTTGGCACAACAAGGTGCGAGCATCGTGGGCATCATCGATCGCGTGGGCGGGGTGATGAGAGCGGACGGCTTGAGCGCCGAGGATGTGAAAGACCTGTTCCTGAAGAAATCCGGCAACGCGCTGAAGTCTGCGGATCTGTTGCCGTTCGCCGAAGTGAACGAGAAGATCTGGGATATGGGCGCACATGTTTTCCTTCCTTGCGCGGCTTCCCGCCTGGTAACCAAGGATCAAGTCGACCGCCTCTGCAAGGCAGGCTTGGAAACGATCGCCAGTGGTGCGAACGTGCCTTTCGCCGACCCGGAGATCTTCTACGGCCCCATCGCCGAGTACGCCGATGAGCGCGTGAGCGTGATCCCGGATTTCATCGCCAACTGCGGCATGGCGCGCGTGTTCGCGTACTGCATGCAGGACGGTGCCGCGCTCAGCGACCAGGCCATTTTCGGTGACGTGAGCGACACGATGGCCCGCGCCCTGGACAAGACCTTCGCCCGCCACAAGGAACGCACGCACCTGACGCGAACGGGCTTCGAGATCGCGCTTGAACAACTGACCTGAGAAATTTCGGAAGCCTTCCTTCCGTTGAACAGAAACAACCATCGCTGATGCACTTCCCCCTCCTAGCCCAGATCACCAATACGGACCAGTTGCGCGATTCGCTGGCGCACGCCGCGAACGTGGCCGCCACTGCGCCTGTGCAGGACCAGCTCACCGTGTGGGACCTGATCAGCTTGGGAAGCTGGTACATCATGGGGCCTTTGGCGCTGATGAGCCTGGCGACGATCTACATCGTCATCGAACGCATGATGGCGCTGGGCAAGGCAAATCGCGAGGACAAGGACTTCATGAGCAAGATCCGCGACTACGTGCATGAAGGCAAGATCGACAGCGCGAAGAACCTCTGCGCCCAGAGCGCGGCACCGAGCGCGCGCATGGTAGAGAAAGGACTGCAGCGCATGGGCAAACCGGCCAAGGAGATCGAGAGCGCGATGGAAAGCGCTGGCCGCATCGAGCTCACACGTTTGGAGAAAGGCTCTTCGACACTTCGGCTGGTCGCGCGCTTGGCACCGATGTTCGGCTTCATCGGAACCATCATGGGTGTGATCAAGATCTTCTACGACATCTCGCTCACGGACAACATCAGCATCGCGGTCATCAGCTCGGGCCTCTACCAGAAAATGGTGACCAGTGCGGGCGGACTCATCGTCGGCATCGTGGCCTTCGCGGGCTACCATTTGGTACACAACATGGTCGAGAAGCTCACGGACAAGATGGAACGCACGAGCCTCGCCTTCATGGACCTGTTGCAGGAGCCTACCAAATAACTTGGCCATGAACCTGCGCCGCAAACAACAGGAAGATGCCGAGTTGAGCACCGAAAGCCTCAACGACATCATGTTCTTCCTGCTGCTGTTCTTCTTGATCATCAGCACGATGGCCAACCCCAACGTGATCAAGCTGATGCTGCCCAAGAGCGCGAACAACGAGCAGTTGCAGAAACAGCAGGTGAACTTGGGCGTTACCAAGGACAAGCAGTACACGGTGAACAAGAAGCCGGTGCCCTTCGATCAGCTGGAAGCAGCGATCCAAGCGGAGATCGCGGGTCTGGATCAGCCCACGGTGGTTTTGAACTTCGACCGCGAACTGAGTGTACAGGATCTCGTGGACGTGATGCAGATCGGCACGAAGATCAAGGTGAAGATGGTGCTGGCGACACAGAAGCAGGGATAAACGCGTCCGCGGATTTCGCAGATGACGCAGATTGAAAAAGGGACGTTTCAAGAACGGAGATGCTAGCCACGGTACTGGACAACAGCACGCAGCGGAAGAGCATCGCGCTCACTGCCTCGCTTGTTCTGCACGCGCTGCTGATCCTGTTCTTCATCATCTACAAGATCATCACGCCGATACCTCCGTTCCCGGAGAAGGGTGAAGGGGGCGGACAGGGGTATGAACTGGCGTTGGGCTTCAGCGAACTGGGGATGGGCGACAACCAGAACGTGACGGACCTGAGCACGCCCGCTGCGCAGCAGGAAAGCACGCCCCCTCCTGCCGAAGAAGCCGAGATCCTCACGAACGATGCGGATGAAAGCGATGTGACCACGCCGCCGAAACCGGACAAGCCCAAGACGGACAAGCCGAGGGAGAAGCCCAAACCAACAGCGGAAGAGATCGCCCGCGAGAAGCAACGGAAGATCGATGAACTGATGGGCAACAAGGGGACTGGCCAAGGTGGCCAAGGCGCGAACGATACGCCCGGTGATGCCGGTGGAGCGAACGGGACACCTACGGGCACCGGGCAAGGGAACGGCACCGGTTCCTACAAGGGCGATGGCTGGAGCGTTGACCTTGCGGGTCGCACCATCAAGCGCAAACCTATCATCAATGACAAGCCGAGCGTTGCGGGCAAAGTGGTCATGGACATCTGGGTAGATGCTGATGGCAAGGTCGTTCGCGTGAGCCAGAACACAGGCAAGAGCACAACGCTCGACCAGACCTTGGTCACCATCGCAAAGCGGGCCGCGTTGGAGAGCTCCTTCTACCCCGACCCCAAAGCCGTCGGTGAGAAGAAGGGGACGATGACCTTCGTCTTCGTACTGGAGTGAACATGGACTACGAACGGACGCTGGCGTACCTCTACGCGCGGCTTCCGATGTTCTCGCGCATCGGCGCTGCCGCCTACAAAGCTGATCTGGACAACACGCACGCGCTCATGCGCCTGCTCGATCACCCGGAACGCAGGTTGAAATGCGTGCATGTGGCCGGCACGAACGGCAAGGGCAGTACGTCTTCGCTCATCGCGAGCGTGTTGCAGGAAGCCGGATACAAGGTCGGATTGCATATGTCGCCGCACCTGAAGGACTTCCGCGAGCGCTTCCGCATCAATGGCGAAATGGTGGCCGAAGAAGTGGTCACTGATTTCGTTGAGCGTTACCGTACAGCCTTCGAACCGATAGCACCGTCCTTCTTCGAATGGGGAGTTGCCTTCACGTTGTGTTGGTTCCGCGAGCAGCAAGTGGACATCGCCGTGATCGAAACCGGCATGGGCGGCCGCTTGGACAGCACGAACGTGGTGGCGCCCGAGGTGAGCGTGATCACGAACATCGGTTGGGACCATATGCAGTTCCTCGGTGATTCGCTCGAAGCGATCGCCAAGGAGAAAGCGGGCATCATCAAGCCGGGCGTGCCAGTGGTCATCGGAGAAGCCAGCGCTGGCATATCCGCCGTATTCGAAAACATCACCGCGCAACACAGCTCACCATTGATCCTTGCGCAAGACGGACCCGGTGGCCTCTTGCCCTGCGGATTGGTCGGCGATCACCAAGAGCGGAACAAGCGCACGGCCTTCGCAGCGATCGAGGTCCTCAAGCAGCGCGATTGGAGGGTGGACGACCACGCCGTCATGAAAGGCTTCATCAATGTGGTACGCAACACAGGTATCCGGGGGCGTTGGGAAGTGCTCTCCAAAAAGCCGTTGACCATCGCCGATGTCGCGCACAATGTGGACGGGATCAGTGCCGTCCTGCGCATGTTGGAAGTGACACCCCACCAAGAGTTGCACATGGTGTTGGGAATGGTCGGAGACAAGGACATCGGCCGTGTACTGGCCTTGCTGCCGACGAATGCCACCTACTACTTCTGCAAAGCGGACATCCCCAGAGGGCTTGACGCCTCGGAGCTACGGACCCAAGCCGCCGGACATGGTCTCAGGGGAACAGTCCATGGCAGTGTGAGTGCGGCTTTCCATGCGGCCCGTTCAAATGCCGCCCCGGAGGACCTGGTACTGGTCACGGGCAGCGTCTTCGTGGTGGCGGAGGTGCTTTGATCCCAAGGGCTATATTCGCGGCCCCGTTTTTCTGAACGGGTCGTTCTTTGGGTACGGAGGCATAGCTCAGCTGGTTCAGAGCATCTGCCTTACAAGCAGAGGGTCGCTGGTTCGAATCCGGCTGCCTCCACTTTCACCCGCCGTAGCCTCGGCGAAGGCGGGTTCCGGGATGTTAGCTCAGCTGGTTCAGAGCGCATGCTTCACACGCATGAGGTCACTGGTTCGAATCCAGTACGTCCCACCAAAACCCCGCCTTGTGCGGGGTTTGTCGTTTCTGGGCCTCAGATGGCGCTCCGAGGGACGGAACGACGTCCATCTTCGCACCATGCCCCGCGAACAACGCCCGCTTATCGCGATCATCGTGCTGCTGGTAGCGGCAGCCATGGCGTTGGAGATCGCCAATGGCCGATTCTGGCTGAACGATTTCCGGGTTTACTACAGCGCATCGCACGCATTGCTGCATAGCAAACAGGTCTACGGCATCCCCTTCGGGGAGGACACGGGCTTCTTCAAATACGCGCCTATGGTGGTGATCGCCTTCGTGCCGTTCGCTTTACTGCCTTACGGTTTGGCGGCGGGCATCCATTTCGCGCTCATCGGCGTGGCGCTCCTCATCGCGTTCGTACGGATCGAACGGCTCTTGATGCGCCATGTGTTCGGGAACTATGCGCCTAGGATCCTTTTGCGGGGCATTCTCGCCTTGTCGTGCGCAGCCGTGCTGCTTTCACGGGAACTGCACTTGGGCAACATCAACTTGTGGCTTGTGGTGGGCGTGGTCTTCGCCACGGAAGCACTGCTCGAAGGCGATGACGGGGTCGCCGGCCTCCTCTTCGGGCTATTGTGGCTGACCAAGCCCTACCTCGCGTTCATGGCCGTGCCGTTGGTAGTCGCACTGCGATGGAAGACCCTGAGGAACGCCGGCATCACCATCGCTTCCGGTCTACTGTTGCCGGTGTTGTTCGTAGGCCCGCACCGATGGCTCCTCCTTCATAGGGCATGGCTCGATGCGATGGCCGCGCATAGCGGTTACCTCACGAGTCCGGACACGTTCATTTCGCTCGCTTCGGGCTATTTCCGTTCAGTCTCCACTTGCCAGCATCCGAACGTGGTGATACCGATCACCGGTATCGCATTCGGAGCACTGTGCTGGTGGCGTCGCAAACGTTCGGGAGAAGATGATCGCACCCTGACCCTTCAGATCTGGACGGCGTTCGCACTGGTGCCGCATCTGGTGATCACGGACCAGGAGCACTTCCTCTATAGTCTGCCCTTGATCGCCCTCACCTTGGCGGCTCTGTTCTACCAGCGGAGACCATTGGCCCTCGTTCTCTTCATCGCCGCGATGCTGCTGTACGCCACGCGTAGTTCGGACCTATGGGGTTCGCAATTGGAGAGCCGGTTGGTCGCCAACGGTGCGCTCGGCATCGGAAACCTGCTCTTGCTCTTGGCCGCTTGGTCACCCGATAGAAGGCCACTCCCTAGCAAAGAAGTCTTGAACCCCTGACAACTTCCAAACTCCATCTGGGAATCAAGGGCTTATCGCGTTTGCAACTATTTTGTTCACTGTTTAAGTCATTACATTAGTCATTGTACTACGTTTGTGGCGTTCCATTTCACAGAAGCACACAGCCACATGTCCACTTATGAATTCCAGCAGCACTTGGTCAGCCTGCGCCAGCAGTTGTACTACTTCGCTCTGAGCCTGACGCGCGACCGTGATTCGGCGCAGGACCTGTTGCAGGAAAGCATGCTGCGGGCGCTCACCTATCGCGAGAAGTTCCAGGACAATACGAACTTCAAGGCGTGGCTGTACACCATCATGAAGAACACCTTCATCAACGACCACCGCCGCGGCAAGCGGACGGATGCGCTGATGGAGCGCGTGGAGAACGATCGTTCCCGGGCCAGCAGGGTGGAAACAGCCGCCAGCACGGAAAGCGCGGTGAAACTTCGAGAGATCAGTGGCAGTTTGGCCCGTTTGGACGACACCTTCCGGGAGCCATTCAGCATGCACCATGATGGCTTCAAATACCATGAGATCGCTGACAAGTTGGGAATACCCATCGGCACGGTGAAGAGCCGTATCCATCAGGCCCGCCACCGGTTGATGGACATGTTGAGCGACAAGCACGTGAAATGAAACGCACGGCCATCGTCATCGGCTCCGGTTTCGCCGGAACAGCGGCTGCCACCACCCTGGCCAGCAAGGGCTACGCCGTGACGCTGCTCGAGAAGAACGATGAACCGGGGGGGCGTGCACGCGTGTGGCGAAAGGACGGCTTCACCTTCGACATGGGTCCGAGCTGGTACTGGATGCCCGAGGTTTTCGAGCGGTATTTCGAGCGCTTCGGCCATACCGTGGCCCAGCGCTACGACCTCGTCCGGCTCGACCCGTCCTACGAGGTCATCTTCAGCCAGACCGATGTATGGAGCGTTCCGGCAGGTGTACCCGCGCTGAAGGAGCTTTTCGAACGTATTGAGCCCGGGGCGGGAAGCAAGCTGGAACTGTTCCTGGCGGAAGCACGGCAGAAGTACGATCTGGGCATGAACGAGCTCGTGTACAGGCCATCGCTTTCCTGGGGCGAGTTCATGGACTTCCGGTTGATCAGCGGCATGATGCGCACCTCTGTGTTCGGCTCCTTGCGGAAGCATGTTGCGCGCTACTTCACTGACCCGCGACTGCGGATGTTGCTGGAGTTCCCCGTGCTCTTCCTGGGAGCGAGTCCGGACAACACACCAGCGCTCTACAGCTTGATGAACTATGCGGATATGGCATTGGGCACCTGGTACCCGATGGGCGGCATGGGAAGGATCGTGGATGCCATGATACATGTGGCCAAGGAGCAAGGTGTCGACATCCGTACTTCCATGCCGGTGGAACGCGTGATCGTTGAAGGAGGGAAAGCGGTGGGTGTGCGAACGTCGATGGGCGAATTCCGTGCGGAGGTGGTTGTGGCGGCCGCGGACTACCATCATGTGGAATGCGACCTGCTCGATGTGGGAAACCGCAGCTATTCCGAGCGCTATTGGGACGGTCGCGTCATGGCTCCCTCCTCCCTGCTATTCTACTTCGGTTTCAACGCGCGCATTCCGCGGCTCACGCACCACAACCTCTTCTTCGACGCTTCACTGGATACGCACGCCAAGGAGATCTACGATGCGCCGCAATGGCCCAGCCAGCCGTTGATGTACATCTCGGCACCGTCCAAGACCGATGCTTCAGTAGCGCCCGAAGGACACGAGAACGTCTTCGCATTGATCCCCATCGCACCGGGATTGCCCGACACGGAAGACGTTCGCCAACACTACCGTCGTCTCGTACTGGAGAAGCTCTCAGCGCAATCCGGCCTCGATGTGGCAACGCACCTCGTGCTGGAGCGCAGCTACTGTATCAACGACTTCAAGAACGATTACAACGCGTTCCGCGGGAATGCGTACGGCCTTGCGAACACGTTGGAGCAGACCGCCGTGCTCAAGCCCAGCATGAAGAGCAAGCGCGTGAAGGGGCTCTACTTCACGGGTCAGCTCACGGTGCCGGGCCCCGGCGTTCCTCCATCCCTCATCAGCGGCCAAGTGGTCGCCGACCTCATCGAAAAAGAACGCCTCCGCGCATGAACACGATCGCCCTTTACGACCGCGTTTGCCTGAAGGCGAGCCGCAACACGACGGCGGCCTACAGCACGTCCTTCTCCCTCGGTGTCCGCTCGTTGCACAAGCGCTTCCACGACCCGATCCACGCCATTTACGGGTTCGTGCGCTTCGCGGACGAGATCGTGGACACCTTCCACACGCACGACAAACGCACATTGTTGGCGCGGTTCCGCGAAGACACCGAACGGGCGATCTCCGAATGCATCAGCCTGAACCCTATCCTGCACAGCTACCAGGGCGTAGTGCACCGTTACGGCATCGAACGTGATCTGTACGACGCCTTCCTGCGCAGCATGGAGATGGACCTGCGTGATACGGAGCACGATCAGGATTCCTACGCGACCTACATCCTCGGAAGCGCGGAAGTGGTCGGACTGATGTGCTTGCGCGTCTTCTGCGAAGGAGATGATGCGATGTACCAGCGATTGAAACCTGCGGCGATGAAACTGGGGGCCGCATTCCAGAAGGTGAACTTCCTGCGCGACCTGAAGGACGACCACCAGAACCTGGGCCGCACCTACTTCCCCGGCGTGGATGTGGAACGCATGACCTGTTCCGACAAGCGCCGCATCGAAGCCGACATCCAAGTCGATTTCACGGCAGCCCTGGCGGGGATCAAGGAACTTCCGAAGGGCGCTCGCTTCGGTGTGTACGTCGCTTACGTCTATTACATGGCGCTGTTCCGCAAGATCCGTGCGCTGCCCACCGAACGGGTGATGCGCGAACGGATCCGCGTACGCAACCGCTACAAGATCGCGTTGTTCACCACCAGCTTGGTGCGCCACAGTTTCGGTATGCTATGAAGACCATGGCCCCCCTGAAAGAGGAACACGTGGTGCTCGTGGACACCGACGATCGGGAGATCGGGACGATGTCCAAATCGCGGGCGCATCACGAAGGGAAACTGCACCGGGCGTTCTCGATCTTCATCTTCAACAGCCAAGGACGTTTGCTGCTGCAGCGCCGCGCTGCGGACAAATACCACAGCGGCGGCCTCTGGACCAACTCGTGCTGCAGTCATCCAAGACCCGGTGAGCCCATCGCACAAGCGGCAACACGCCGCTTGAAAGAAGAGCTCGGTTTCGCCTGCGACCTGTCACCGGAATTCACCTTCACCTACAAAGCCGAGGTTGGCGAAGGGCTCGTCGAACATGAGTTCGACCATGTGTTCTTCGGTGCGTATGATGGACCCGTGCTGCCGGACCCGAGGGAGGTGAGCGAGGTCCGTTGGATGCGCATGAACGATCTGGCGGACGACCTGAGCACATCCCCCGAACATTACACGGCTTGGCTGAGCATATGCTGGCCGCGCATTCGGGAGCGCTTTATCGCACTGCGTCGCGCATGAGCGATCGACCGCGTGTGAGCTTGCATTGGTTCCGGCGGGACCTGCGCACCACCGACAATCATGGGCTCTTCCGTGCGCTCATGGACCATGGCGATGTGCTTCCCCTGTTCATTTTCGACACGGGGATCCTGGAAGAACTGGAGGACAAGCATGACCGTCGAGTAGACTTCATCCACCGCGGCCTGATCACTCTGAAGTCGGAACTGGAGAAGCATGGCGGCTCGTTGATGGTGGAACACGGCAAGCCCATTGACGTGTGGAAGCGTCTGCTGAAGGAGTATGAGATCACCGCCGTAACGACGAACCACGACCACGAGACCTACGCGAACGCGCGAGACCGGGAGGTGGCGGACCTTCTCCGCACACATGGTGTGGGGCTGCGCTCGTTCAAGGACATCAGCATCTTCGAACGCGGCGAGGTGCTGAAGGACGACGGGACGCCCTACACCGTGTTCACGCCGTATTCGCGCAAGTGGCGCGCGCAGTTCCAAACGAACATGGTGGAACCGTTCAACAGCACGGGCAAGTTGAACGCACTCTTCAAGACCTTTCCGCTGCCAATGCCGTCATTGGAGGACATCGGGTTCAAACCGACCGACCTGAACGCACCGCCGTTGGACGTGAGCGATGCACTGCTCGAACGGTATCACCTGACACGGAACCTGCCCGGCATTGAGGGCACAAGCCGCATGAGCGTTCACCTGCGCTTCGGGACCGTGAGTCCGCGCGTGCTGATGAAACGCGGGTTGGAGCTGAACGGGACTTATGCGAACGAGCTCATCTGGCGCGAGTTCTTCATGCAGATCCTCTGGCATTTCCCGCGTGTGGTGACCAAAGCGTTCAAACCCGCATATGACGCCATCGTGTGGCGCAACAACGAGGATGAGTTCGCGGCCTGGTGCGAAGGACGCACGGGTTATCCGCTCGTGGATGCGGGCATGCGCGAGCTGAACGCATCCGGGCACATGCACAACCGCGTACGTATGGTCGTATCCAGCTTCCTCACCAAACACCTGCTCATCGACTGGCGCTGGGGCGAAGCGTATTTCGCCAAGAAGCTCCTGGACTTCGAACTGAGCAGCAACAACGGCGGATGGCAGTGGGCCAGCGGAAGCGGTTGCGATGCGGCACCGTACTTCCGCGTCTTCAACCCCACGTTGCAGATGGAGAAGTTCGATGCGGAGTTAACGTATGTGAAACGATGGGTGCCGGAGTACGGCACCAAGAACTATGCGTGGCCGATAGTCGTTCATGATGTAGCGCGCAAGCGGGCCATCGAAGCGTACAAGCTCGGATTGGAAGGTGCCCGCCCGCGCAACGAACGACAGACCGAACTCTTCAACTAGACAACGATGGCACGCAGGAAAAAACTCATCCTCACCCAACCGGTGAAGGAAGGTCTCAAGGCGATCAAAGTGCGATTGGACGCACGCACTGTAATGACAGTGGCGAGTCTGAAGGCAGTCGAATTCTGGAAGCTGCGCTACCCGAACCTCCAGGTCATCGGCTGATGGTGCGTATGCTCGAACGGGAACAATGGCTGCCGATCCCGATCGAGGAGGCGTGGGCTTTCTTCAGTTCGCCGAAGAATCTGGCGAAGATCACACCTGGCGATATGGGCTTCCGGATCCGTGAACCGTTCGACAACGCTCCTATCCATGAAGGGCAGAAGATCACCTACACGGTAAAGCCGCTCTTCGGCATTCCGCTCACGTGGGAAACGTACATCGCCTTGGCCGAAGCCCCGCACCGTTTCGTGGACACCCAATTGAAAGGCCCCTACCGCAAGTGGTGGCATGAACACACATTCTTCGAGAAGGATGGCGGTACCTTGATGAAGGACAAGGTGGAATACGAACTGCCCCTCGGCCCGTTGGGCGACATGATGCACACCTTGGTGGTACGTGGGAAGCTGAAGGACATCTTCGACTTCCGCTTCCGCACACTGGAAAAGCACTTCGGGCAAAGGCCTCCGGCCACCCGTTTAGCTTAGCGGTCGCATGGGCACTTGGACCATCATCGGCATCGTGGCGGCCACCTTCTTCACGATGGAATTCGTAGCGTGGGCAACGCATAAGTACGTGATGCACGGTTTCCTCTGGCACCTGCACAGCGACCACCACAAGAAGGACCACTATGGCTTCTTGGAACGCAACGACACCTTCTTCCTGATCTTCGCCGTACCGAGCATGGCGCTCTTCTTCACCGGCGCGCAACTGGGGTTGCACACGCCGTGGTTATGGATCGGACTTGGCATCCTCGTTTACGGCATCGCGTACTTTTTCGTGCATGAAGTGTTCATACATCAGCGCATCAAGTGGCTACGCAGCGCGAAAACGGCCTACTTCCTCGGGTTGCGACGCGCGCATAAAGTGCATCACAAGCGGCTCGTGAAAGAGGATGGCGAGTGCTTCGGTATGCTTTGGGTGCCGATGAAGTACTTCCGCGAAGCGAAAAAGCAATTACGGCAGAACCCCGCTTGAAGAAATGAGCACGTATGCGTGGGTGGACCTGTGCAGCGTGCTGGTACCCTTTCTTGCGAGCTTCCATCCCAGGCTCCGGTTCCACGCGCGATGGTGGGCGCTGTTCCCCGGGATAGCCATCATGATGGGGCTCTTCATCCCGTGGGATGCGATGTTCACGCAAGCCGGCGTTTGGGGCTTCAACTCCGAGCACGTTTGGAACGCACGCCCGATGCACCTTCCGATCGAAGAGTGGCTTTTCTTCATTTGCATCCCATACTGCTGCGTGTTCTCCTACCACTGCTTTCACGTCCTCGGGGTGAAGGATCATTGGGGACATCATGCACGGACCATCAGCGGAGTGCTCGTCATCGTACTGCTTGTCGTCGCTTTGTGGAACTGGTCACGGGCGTACACATTGACCGCGTGGACCTTGTGCGCGTTGTGGATCGCCTTCACCGCGTTCATCCAGAAGGCCCCTTGGCTGGGGCGTTTCTACTTCGCCTATGCGGCGCTGCTCCTCCCCTTCCTCGTCGTGAACGGCATCCTTACCGGAACCGGGCTGGAACGTGAAGTGGTGTGGTACGATAACGCGGAGAACCTTGGCCTCCGGATCCTGACCATACCCGTGGAGGACGTGTTCTACGGTATGCTCATGGTGGGCCTGGTCGTGAGCGTGTACGAAGGGCTGATCCAGATCCGTCAACCTGGAGCCGCCAGAAAGTGACTAGGGTGGTGTCGATATTTTGCATTCCTTCGTAATACAAACTCGCGAACCGATGAACCGTCACCACGTCACCACGTCACCACGTCACCACGTCACTCTGACACTTTAAGTACACGAGTCAGCCCGCGATGGCTGACTTTTTTGGCCAAAAACTTCTTGGCCATTTCTATTCTCTGCTGTTCCTTCGGCATGGGCACGTCGGCCAAGGCCCTCAGTGTGGGGGTCACCAATCAAACGGGCTGCACGTTCAAGATCCGCATCGCGTGGTTGAATACCATGAGCGTTACGCAGACCACACTGTTCACGGTGGATCCGTTCTCGACAAACAACTTCACGCTCCCGGCCAATGCGGTAACCGTTCAGCAGGGTCGTTTGTACACAACTGGGGGTACGGCACTGAGTGTCTGGTTCCCTTTGCCTGGCTATCATCTGTGCTATGAGGTTTCAACTGCCAGCTGTCCGAGTTGCTCACTTGGCATGCGCATCGACTTGGAGCCCACCGGCAATACGATCCGATGTGGCCCATGCGAGTGATAATGCACGGCTGGCACATCGGGAAGGTGCTTTACGTGGGCCTGATCCTCGTTACGCAGCCCCTGAGTGCACAAACTTGGAGTGATCATCGCTGGGATAAATGGATCTTCGGTCAGGGAGGTGGGCTCAGCTTTTCGAGCGGTGTCCCGCAGCCGTGGCAATGGTGTCCTTTGGATTCCAACACGGAAGGCCGATCGGCGATCATCAGTTCCATTTCCGAAGGAGAACTACAACTCTCCTATCACGGTGGCCTATGGTCCAGCGCTTGCACCGAATTGGTCCCTGAGGCTCAGCTGGATGAATACGGAGATCAGGGAGTGTTGGTGCCTCAACCCAGCATCCCAGGTCACTACTACGCGTTCATGTCCGTGATCGACACTGTCACCTTCGATAGTTACCTGAGTGCGACCCACGTTGATGCAGAAGCGAACGGCGGTGAAGGCGAGGTGCTCGGCGGAGTACTCCACTTGGGCGTTGGTTTGGGCGAGGGGCTAGGCGTAGTACCAGGAAGCACTGAAGACACCGTGTGGCTTTGGGCCAGTTCCATGGACGACAACGCGATCATGGCCATGCCGATCACGGCGGATGGTATCGGCCCTGCTCACATCGCCCTCAGCGGCCTTCAAGTGAATAGCTGGTTGAACACCAACTTGAAGGCCTCACGCAACAATGACAGGATGGCCTTCATCGCCAGATGGGCAAATACCGTCCACCTCGCCAAGATCCAACCCGACGGTGCATACGCGTACGACCTACTTACCTTGGAACAGCCGGGTACACAAGCCGTAGATCTGGAATTTTCACTGGATGGCCGTTTCCTTTACGCTGCGTCACTGGATGTGGAAGGGGGCCACATCTGGCAATATGATCTCTCTGTTTGGCAAAGCGATGCCATATTCGCCTCGCGCACGGCGGTGGAGTCGGATAGTGCTTTGCAGACAAGGGTGATACAGCTCGGCCCGGATGATCGCATCTACACGTGGACCGGCGACTTGGACAGCACCTCATTGTCCGTGATCCAGAACCCGAACCAACTTGGCCTCGCTTGTGGACACGACCTGTACAGCGTACCGTTACCTCCGGGAGTGACTCTCGACAGCGTGGACTTTTCCAGACCCAATTTGTGGTGGCCACGGGATTGGCCCACCGGGCTGCAAGACACGTGGTCATCGCCTGCACAAAAGCTCGGTGTATTCCCAACACCTGCTCTGCAACAGGCGGTGCTCAGGATTCCCGGAGGCGTGTTGCCGAATGCAGCATTGTCCATCATCGCATACGCCGTGAGCGGACAGCAAGTGCCGCTAGGGGCGGAACGTACAGCGGAAGGCCTGGTGCTCCACCGTGGAAACTTGCCTGCGGGTGTGTACGGCATACTCATTCAAGCGGATAACAGATCGGCGTACCGCGCAACCGTGATTTGGGCTGATGGGCCGGTAGAGTGATACCGGGGCATCAACCCGCCATGTGCATCTGGTTCTTCTCCGCGAAGATTGGTCGTGCGTGTACGAAGCGCTGCTGGCCAGCCGAGGTGAACAGCCCGCTGTTCGCGAGCGATAATGCCGCAGAAGACCGACGAACGCCAGCGTCCTACTTTCGCCGCGCGACAACTGAAGGTGATGAGCGAGCAACTGGCCCGTATCGGCAGCTGGGTGGAACACCTGGTGAAAGCCCGCACGCGCCACAGTGTCCATTCGCCCTTCGTGTACAAGCTGACGAACGAGGTGCTGCGGGTTGATGATGAACAGCCTGAATTCACCGCCATTGAAGCCTTGCGCGAGGACCTGCTGCTGAGCGACCAAGTAATCCGGGTGAACGACCTCGGTGCCGGCAGCCGCTTGCTCGACGAACCGGTGCGTCAGGTCAGCGACATGGCCCGAACGAGTTTGAAGCCCGCACGCCAGGCGCAACTGTTGTTCCGTCTTGCGCGCCACTTCGCACCGAGCACGGTGCTGGAGTTGGGCACCAGCTTCGGTCTGAGCACGCTCTACATGGCTCGTGGCGCGGAAGACGCGTTGGTAACTACGATCGAAGGCTGCCCGCAGACCTACCGCATCGCGCAGCACCATTTCGAGCAGCTGCGCCAACGCAACATCAATCCTGTGCTCGGCAGCTTCCGGAGCAGTTTGCCTTTCGTCGTGCGCACGGCGGAAAAGCTGGACATGGTTTTCCTCGATGGCCATCACGCCAAAGAGCCGACACTGGAGTACTTCGAGCTGTGTCTTACGAAGGCGCACAATGACAGCGTCTTCATCTTGGACGACATCCACTGGAGCAAGGGCATGGAAGCCGCGTGGGAAGAGGTGAAGAGGCATCCCCGCGTCACAGTGACGATCGATCTGTACGACATGGGACTTGTCTTCTTCCGGCAGGAACAGGCACCGCAGCATTTCCGCCTGCGCTATTAGGCTCGGGCCGATGAAGATCTATACGCGCACCGGCGATAAAGGCCAGACAAGCCTGCTGGGCGGCAAGCGTGTACCGAAGGACCACGCGCGCATCGAGGCGTACGGAACGATCGATGAGCTGAACAGCCACCTCGGTATGCTGCGGGACCTGGCCGGAACGCATCAGCGGGAACTGATCATCACCATACAGGAACAGCTCTTCAGCGTGGGATCGCGGCTCGCCTCGGCAAGCACGGAGGAAGCGGACAAGTTCAAGGTGCCGCACGTGGAGGAGGCGGCCATCCTCGCGTTGGAGACCGCCATGGATGGCATGGACGCGCAACTGCCGGAGATGCGCAACTTCATCCTGCCGGGTGGACACCCGGTGGTGTCGCAGGCGCATATCTGCCGTACCGTCTGCCGCAGGGCCGAGCGGTTGGTCGTTTCCATCGCCGAGCAGGAGCAGCTTCCAGAGACGATCGTACGCTACTTGAACCGCCTGAGCGACCTGCTCTTCGTGCTGGCCCGGTGGCTGGGCCAGACCCTCGGCGCTGAGGAGATCCCCTGGAAGCCACGGGGCTGAATGGCTGAAACCCTTGCTGCCCTAAGGAAATCGAGCACCCGGGGACGGTTGATAATTAGACCTTGACGGGATCCATGCCCGTCTATATTTGCGGCCCTGTAAAAAAAGGTCCCCGTACCATGTACTGGACACTAGAACTCGCCTCGTACCTCGAAGACGCCCCTTGGCCCGCCACCAAGGATGAGCTGATCGACTTCGCCATGCGCACCGGTGCGCCGCTGGAAGTCGTGGAGAACCTGCAGGCCATCGAGGACGACGAAGAGGTCTTCGAGAGCATCGAGGAGATCTGGCCGGACTACCCGAGCAAGGAGGACTTCTTCTTCAACGAAGACGAATACTGATCCGAACGACACCCGAAAAAGCCCCGATCCATCGGGGCTTTTTCATTTCCTGACAGCCTGACCGGTCGCTGTTCGCTGGCCCGGTCCGTGCGTGGCGCACCCGGCTACCTTTGGCGGCCTTTGAAAAAAGGGGCGTCCAATAGCTGCGCGAACGATCGCTAAGAGAACGAACTGTAGCCAAAGAACGCCCGCAGCTTTCTGACCCTTCGAACGGCAATCAACTTTCAACCGCATTCCGATGTTCGGATCCCTCATCAAGACCATTTTCGGCGACAAGGCAACGCGTGACCTCAAAGAGGTCCAGCCACTGGTAGAGACCGTCAAGAGCGAGTTCGCCAAGCTCGCCTCGCTCAGCGACACCGAACTCCGGGCCAAGACCGCTGATTTCAAGCAGCGTATCTCGGAGGGCATAAAGGAGGAACAGGCCAAGGTGGACGTCTTGCGCGCCGAGATCGACGCCGACCCGCGCATGGACATCCACGCGCGCGAGTCGCGCTACCAGGAGATCGATAAGCTGGAGGAGAAGATCATCACGAAGATCGAGGAGGTCCTGATGGCGATCCTACCGGAAGCATTCGCCGTGATGAAGGAGACCGCACGCCGATTCAAGGAGAACAAGCACTTGCGCGTGCGTGCGAACGATTTCGACCGGGAACTCGCGGCGAAGCGTGAGAGCATCCGCATCGAAGGCGACGAGGCCATCTGGGACAGCACATGGATCGCCGCCGGCAATCCGGTGACCTGGGAGATGGTGCACTACGATGTGCAGCTGATCGGTGGTATCGCCCTGCACCAGGGGAAGATCTCCGAAATGGGCACGGGCGAAGGCAAAACGCTGGTGGCCACGCTTCCGGTCTACCTCAATGCTTTGGCGGGTCGCGGTGTGCACCTCGTAACGGTGAACGACTACCTCAGCAAGCGTGACAGCGAATGGATGGGACCGCTGTACGAGTTCCACGGCCTGCGCGTGGATTGCATCGACAAGCACGAACCCAACAGTCCTGCACGCCGTGCGGCCTATATGGCCGACATCACATTCGGCACGAACAACGAGTACGGCTTCGACTACCTGCGGGACAACATGGCGCACTCGCCCACCGCACTGGTCCAGCGAAAGCACCACTTCGCCATCGTCGATGAAGTGGATAGCGTGCTCATCGACGACGCGCGCACGCCGCTCATCATCAGTGGCCCAACGCCGAAAGGGGAGATCCATCAGTTCGACGAGTACAAGCCCCGGGTGGAGCGACTGTACAATGCGCAGCGCCAACTGGTCACCAAGCTCATCGCGGAAGCGAAGGAGGCGCTGAAAGGACTGGAGACGAACAGCGTGAGCAAGGAGAACCAGGAGAAGGGCGGCATGGCCATCCTGCGAGCATACCGCGGCTTGCCGAAGAACAACGCGCTCATCAAGTTCCTGAGCGAACCCGGTGTGCGCGCGCTCTTGCAGAAGACCGAGGCCTACTACCTGCAGGACCAGCAGAAGGAGATGCCGAAGGTGGATGCGGAACTGTACTTCACCATAGATGAGAAGCACAACAGCATCGAATTGGCGGAGAAGGGTGTTGACCTCATCAGCTCGGATACGGGCGACCCGCAGTTCTTCATCCTCACCGATGTCGGCAGCCTGATCGCCGAGATCGAGAAGAGCGGGGCGAGCGTGGAAGAACGCGCCAAGCGCAAGGACGACGTGCTCCGCGAATTCGGCATCAAGAGTGAACGCGTACATACCGTTACGCAACTGATCCGCGCCTACGCGCTCTACGAGAACAACGTGGAGTACGTGGTGATGGACGGCAAGGTGAAGATCGTGGATGAGCAGACCGGCCGTATCCTGGAAGGCCGCCGCTACAGCGATGGGCTCCACCAGGCGATCGAGAGCAAGGAGAACGTGAAGATCGAGGCGGCCACGCAGACGTACGCGACGGTCACCTTGCAGAACTACTTCCGCATGTACCACAAGCTCGCGGGCATGACGGGTACGGCTGAGACCGAAGCGCAGGAATTGTGGGACATCTACAAGTTGGATGTGATGGTGATCCCCACCAACCGGCCAGTGGTACGCAAGGACAACGAGGACATGGTCTTCAAGACCAAGCGCGAGAAGTACAACGCGGCGATCGACGAGATCGTAGCGTTACAGAACGCCGGACGTCCGGTGCTCGTGGGTACCACCACGGTTGAAGTGAGCGAACTGGTGAGCCGTATGCTCACCATGCGCAACATCAAACACAACGTACTGAACGCGAAACAGCATGCGCGCGAGGCGGAGATCGTGCTGCACGCGGGCCAAGCGGGAACCGTGACCATCGCGACCAACATGGCTGGCCGCGGTACGGACATCAAGCTCGGTGCGGGCGTGAAAGAGGCCGGTGGTCTCGCTATCGTGGGTACGGAGAAGCACGAGAGCCGTCGCGTTGACCGCCAGTTGCGCGGTCGTTCGGGTCGTCAGGGTGACCCGGGGTCGTCGCAGTTCTACATCTCGTTGGAAGATGACCTGATGCGCATGTTCGGCAGTGAGCGCATCAGCAAACTGATGGACCGCCTGGGCCTGAAGGAGGGCGAGGTGATCCAGCACAGCATGGTGACCGCGAGCATCGAGCGGGCGCAGAAGAAGGTCGAGGAGAACAATTTCGGGATCCGGAAGCGGCTGCTGGAATACGACGACGTGATGAACAAACAGCGGCAGGTGATCTACAAGCGCCGCCACAACGCCCTCTTCGGCGAGCGCCTGAAGCTGGACGTGCTGAACATGTTCCACGACGTGGCCACCGATCTGGTGGAACAATATCACGGCGAAGGCGACTTCGAAGGTTTCCAGATGGACCTGTTCCGCAAGTTGATCATGGACAGCCCGGTGGACGAGGCCGGTTTCAAAGCGGGAAAGTCTGACGACATCATCGACAAGGTGTTCCGCGCGGCGATGGACAACTACCAGCGCCGTGGTGGACAGACCGCCGCACAGGCACTGCCGATCATCAGCGATGTGTTCCTGAACCAGGGTGCGCAGTACGAGAACATCGTGGTGCCCATCACGGACGGCACGAAGACCATGCAAGTGGTCACCAACCTGCAGCGCGCTTACAAGAGCGAGTGCCGCGAGCTGATCGACAGCATCGAGCGCTACATCACGCTCGCCATCATCGACAACGAGTGGAAGGAGCACCTGCGCGAAATGGACGACCTGCGCCGCAACGTGCAGAACGCGAGCATCGAGCAGAAGGATCCGCTGCTCATCTACAAGTTGGAATCGTTCAAGTTGTTCGACGCGATGGTCGCGCGGATCAGCGGTGAAGTGGTGAGCTTCCTGGTGCGGGCGGGACTCCCCAGTGCGCAACCCCAGGTCCAACAAGCACAGGCTCCGCGACCACCACAGCAGAAATTGCAGACCAGTCGCACGGAGACGCCCCAATTTTCCGGGGCCTCACGCAGTGCACCGCCACAACAGCAACAACGCGCAGCGGCACCCGCTGGGGCACCCGCCATGCGCGGGCCGATGCCGCCACAAGGTCCGCCACGTCAGCAGATCACCCCGGTACGGGTGGAGAAGAAGGTCGGGCGGAACGATCCCTGTCCTTGCGGTAGCGGCAAGAAGTTCAAGCAGTGCCACGGGCAGGACGCCTGAGGAAACACGAACACCAGCCTTACAGGGCTGGCGTCCATGCTATCGTGTGTATGGAACGTGGTTCTATTTCAGGGGCACGCGCATGTGGACGCGTACGGGTACTCCGTCCTTCTCACCGGCCTCGAACCGCGGTGCTTGATCGAGGGCCATCACCAATTGATCGGTGATGGCGGGTTGAGCGCCGATCACCTTGATCTCGCTGAGGTCACCATCCTTTTCGACGACGAAGGTGGCCGTGGCACCTTCCACTTCCCCAGCTTTGGTCTTCAGGTATGTGATCATGGCCTGGTCCCCGCCCGGATACTGGGGCATCGTCGGGGCCATGGTGTACACGATGTTCTCCAAGGGCGTGGGGTCGTAGACCTTCTCCGCGAGCTGCTGGCCCCACTCGTCGTAGCGCTGCCAAACGCCGCTCTTATTGCCCATCGCGTAGTCTCCCTCGCTCTCTTTCTTCCCATCCGGGAAGTAGTAGATGAAATGCCCGTCCTCCACTTCCAGGGCGGCATCCGCATAGCGGCCCTCCGCTTTCAGGACATCGTCCATGGTGAAGATCTTTCCCACATACGCGGAACCGTCCTGCCCTGCCGCGATCTTGTAGTAGGCGGCCTTGCCCTTGGTGGTGGTTTCCATCACGCTGTTCAGGTAGATGCGCACCGGCTTCTTGTCGCCGGGAGCGATCATCGCCGTACCGAGGAAAGCGGAGAGTAGAAGTGCGTGCATCTGAAGAGCTGCCGGAGTATCGAGACCATCCAACGGCAGCGGGGAAGCCAAGGTTTCAACCCGAGCGGAAAATCCTCAGCCGGCCCAGCCTTCCCGGTCCAAACTGCGGTATTGGATGGCCTCTGCGAGATGCTCTGTGCGGATGTCAGCGCTCGCAGCGAGATCAGCGATGGTGCGGGCCACTTTCAGGATGCGGTCGTAGGCCCGCGCGCTCAGACCGAGGCGCTCCATGGCCTTCTGCAAGAGCGCCTGGCCGGTCGCATCGATCCGGCAGATCCTCCGGAGCTGTTGGCTGCTCATCTGCGCATTGCAGTGCATTCTCTCGCCGCTGTACCTCTCCTCTTGGAGCTGCCGCGCCTTCATGACCCGCGCACGCACATCCGCGCTCTTCTCTTGGACGCGTTCGCTGCTGAGCTCACTGAATGCGACCGGTGTCACTTCGATATGGATGTCGATACGATCGAGCAAGGGGCCGCTGATCTTGTTCAGGTACTTCTGCACCACGCCCGGCGCGCACACGCATTCCTTCTCCGGATGGTTGTAGTAGCCGCACGGGCACGGATTCATCGCGGCCACGAGCATGAAACTCGCGGGATACTCCACCGTGAACTTCGCCCGGCTGATGGTGATGAGCCTGTCTTCCAAAGGCTGCCGCATCACTTCGAGCACGGTGCGTTTGAACTCGGGCAGTTCATCCAGGAAAAGCACGCCATTGTGCGCGAGGCTGATCTCCCCGGGCTGCGGGAACGAGCCTCCTCCGACAAGCGCTACATCACTGATGGTATGGTGCGGCGATCGGAACGGGCGAACGCTCAACAACGCGTCCTCCTTGCGCAACTTGCCCGCAACGCTGTGGATCTTGGTGGTCTCCAGCGCCTCATCGATGCTCAACGGCGGGAGGATCGTTGGCAGGCGTTTGGCGATCATCGTTTTGCCCGCGCCCGGTGGGCCGATCAGGATCACGTTGTGCCCGCCTGCGGCCGCGATCTCGAACGCGCGCTTGATGTTCTCCTGACCCTTCACATCGCTCAGGTCCACCGGATAGTTGCGGCTGCTCTGGTCGAACTCCGCGCGGATGTCCACCACGGTGGGCTCAATGGTCTCCCTTCCCTGCAAGAACGAGACGACCTGCTTCAAGTGGTCCACACCGATCACCTCCAGGCCATGGACGATGGCGGCCTCTCGGGCATTGGCGCTCGGTACGATCACGCCCTTGTACCCCATCCGCTTCGCTTCCAGAGCGATCGGCAGCGTCCCTTTGATCGGTCGCACTTCACCATCCAGCGCGAGCTCGCCCATGATGACGTAGTCCGCGAAGCGGGACGCATCCATCTGATCGCTCGCGGCGATGATACCGAGCGCAATGGGGAGGTCATAGGCCGTTCCCTCTTTCCGGATATCGGCCGGAGCGAGGTTCACGGTGATCTCCCGGCCCCGCGGCATGTGCAGGCCGATGTTCTTTATGGCCGCGCTCACCCGTTGGTGGCTCTCCTTCACCGCATTGTCCGGCAGGCCCACCATGAAGAAGAGCTTGCCCTTCGTGATGTTGGTCTCCACGGTGATCACCGTGGCGTTCACGCCGAACACGGCACATCCGAAATTCTTGACGATCATCGATCAGAGCGACCGTTCGATGTGATCGATCAGCGCGTGGATCACCTTGATGTGGATCTCCTGCACGCGGTCAGCATAACCGTTGTGCGGAACACGGACCTCCAAATCACACAACGGTGCCAGCTTGCCGCCATCCTTGCCCGTAAGGCCGATGACGATGACGTTCTGCTTCCTGGCGACTTCCGCAGCCCGCAATACGTTGGCCGAGTTCCCACTGGTGCTGATCGCGAGCAACACGTCACCCGGCTTACCATGTGCTTGCACGTAACGCGCGAAGACCTGTTCGAAGCCGTGGTCGTTGCCGACACAGGTCAGGTGCGATGGATCGCTGATGCTAACGGCAGCGATGGGCGCGCGGTCATCGCGGAACTTGCCGGTGAGTTCCTCGGCGAAGTGCATCGCGTCGCACATACTTCCGCCATTTCCGCAACTGATGAGCTTACCACCCTTCTTCAAGCTGGTCACCATCAACTGGCCCGCATCATGGATGGCTTCCAAGGTGCGCGCGTCGCCCATCACGCGCTCCAACAGCGTAGCGGCTTCGGTGAAGTGGCTGCGAATGCGGTCGATGCTCATGGCCGGCGAAGATGCGAACGATCGCCAACAGGCACCCTACTTCCCTTCGTTCTTCAGCTTCTCCATGCCTTGGAGGCCGCACTCGAGGAATGCCTTGAACTCTTCCACAGAACTGGTTCCGACCGGAGCGTTCAGCAGTTTCCCGTCGGGGCTGATGAGCGCGTACCATGGTTGGCTCACCTTCTTGAAGGTCTCCGCCTCGAGGGTAGCCCAGCGGTGTCCGACTTCTTCGATATCCTTCTTATTTCCGACACTCGTAGTGTACCGGTGCTGCTCCTCCTTCGGCAGTTCCTGGCGGTCATCCACGTATAGCGAGACCAGGATGAACTCCTCCTCGATGGTCTGTTCCACGCCAGGTGCGCTCCAGACGAACTGCTCCATCTTCCGACAGTTCACGCAACCATAGCCGGTGAAATCCACCATGATGGGTTTACCTGTTTCGCGCGAGCGTTCCATCGCTTCGCACAGATCGAGGATGGGCGGTGGTTTCGGATGGATCCAGCTATAGCTCGCGGGCGGCGCGAGACCGCTCAGCAGCTTCGGTGCGTTGAACGTCTTGGCGTGTTCATCGTACCGGAATCCGAGGAGCAGGTAAACGAGCGCCGCACTGAAGAGGGCGATGAAACCCCAGCGTGTCGCGGAACGCTTCTTCACCGGGCTGTCATGCGGGAAACGGATGAAGCCGAGCAGGTACAGTACGATGCCCGCAGCGCAGATCGCCCAGATGGCGAGGAACAACTCGTAGGACATGGTATTCCAGTGGCTCACCATGTCGGCAGTGCTGTAGAACTTGAGCGCGAGGGCCACTTCGATGAAGCCGAGCACGACCTTCACACTGGTAAGCCAGCTGCCGCTGCGGGGCAGGCTGTTCAGCCAACCGGGGAACATGGCGAAGAGCGCGAACGGCAACGCGATCGCGAGGCCGAATCCTCCAATGCCGATGGTGAGCTGGAGCGGCCCACTGTCCGGGGTGATGGCACCGACGAGGAGCGTACCGAGGATCGGGCCCGTGCAACTGAAGGACACGAGAGCGAGGGTGAAGGCCATGAAAAAGATGCCGATCGCCCCACCGAAGCGGCTCGCGTTCTGGTCCATCTTGTTCACGAAAGCGCTCGGCAACGTGATCTCGAAGTAGCCGAAGAACGAGATGGAGAACACGATGAAGACGGCGAAGAAGACCAGGTTCAGCCAAGGGTTGGTGCTGATGACGTTGAAGATCTCCGGGTCCACGCTGCCCAGCAAATGGAACGGCAGGCTGAAACAGAGATAGATCCCGACGATGAACGCGCCATAGAGGAAGGCGTTCGCGCGGCCCTTGCGCTTGTTCTCACTTCCCTTGGTGAAGAAGCTCACCGTGAGTGGGATCATCGGGAACATGCATGGGGTGACCAGTGCGAGCAGGCCGCCGATGAAGCCCAGAATGAAGATCGTCCAGAGCGACTCATCCTTCTCCTTTTCACCTGAACCGGTGCAGTCCACAACGGGATGTTCCAGATCGACACCCGGCATCACATAGGCACGGCAATCGGCCTGATCGAGAACCGGGGCTTCAGCCAGTGAGCTGTCCGTGAAAGACACCGTCCCGATCTCCACACGGTTCTCCGCCAAGTGCACGCGAAAAAACAAGCCGCCCGGCGTGCAACCCATGTTGTCGCAGGTCATGAAGTCCAGCGAACCGGTGACCACGGGCGAAGGCAGATTACTCTTGATCGAAGCGGTGAACGTGGCCCAACCCCTGAACTTCTTGATCAGAGCATTGTCCCAAATGGGATCCTCATGCTCGTCGATCTCCTTTCCGTTCTCGGTGATCTCCTTTACCACCTCAACGCCTGGCACGGTGTCGAAGGTGAAGAGGGTCGGGAGTGGAGCCGAGATGAGGTTCGGGTCGATATGCTGGCTGTAGATGACAAAGCCGGGCTGGAGATCGCCTTTGAAAAGCAGATCGTATGACCCGGCGTCCGCTTTAGTAGCGGAGATGGTCCACGTGATGGGTGGGGTGTAGCCCGTATCACCCTGCGCGAACAGGAGCAGAGGTGCGAGCAGGAGGGAGAGCAGGAACGGACGCACGCTCATCTACTTCACAGCGGGGAATGGAATGCTGAACTTCTCGGTCACGGGCGGCAGGCACGTTTTGTCGTTGCAGCACATGAATTCCACGGAACCTTCCATCGTGAAGGCCGCCTTGGAAAGCCGTTCGATCGGGATGGTGAACTCGGTCTCGTGACCATGGTACCGCACGAGCATCTGGAAGTTGGGGTCATCCACCTCAATGGGAGCGGGCTCCACCGGTGCACTTGCCTTGTAGTACTCAGAGGGGAGGACCGTGATCACCGTGGGAAAAGGTCCGTCATCACGCGGCAGCGTAAGGGCGTACAGATGCCAGCCCTCTTCGCAAGTGGCTTGCAACGCCACCAACGTCTTCCCGTCCGCCCCCTCTTTGGTGGTGAACTTCCAGCTGACCGGCCCGCCCGCCAAAAGCCCATGGGACAAGAGCAGGAAGAAGAACGGAAGGAGGAAGCGGCGCATCGCGGGCATTTGAAGGGCCGCTAAAGTAGGCCGCAGTCTTTGCGCGCGTGTCCGGCTTGGGACGATCACTGGGATCCTGACCTGTCAGGCGTTCACAGGAATTCTCAAATGGCCAGTGTATGCGCCGGCTCGAGGTTCACCGCTGCACATCAACCCGTCCAACCGATCCTGATGGCGGTCCTCGTTCGAGCGGAGGCCTTGAAACCTTCGGCGATCCGATGGCCAACGACCCAGACGATCGTCCCATCGCTGACAAGCACGTACACCTCCGCCTTTCGGCCCATCGGCACTTTGGCATCGATGAGAATATCGCTGACGAGTTTGCTGCCGTTCATACCCAACGGCCGGATCCGGTCCCCCGTACGCCACGGCCTGAGTTCAAGCGGGAAGGAAAGGAGGTCAACGTCGAGGATCGCTTCGTTGGCGACGAATGGTGGCACAGGGAGATCGTCTTCCAACAGGTCCCATCTGAAGGGTCCGACAGCGTCCTGCGGTGCTCCGGGATCGATGAAGTATACGGGGAGATCCGCAGGAACACGACGGATTATCAATGCTTGCCGGTCAACGCATGCCTGCCAAACCCCTGCGGAGAAGACGGCCCCGGTCCTGCGCTCCGCAATGGCATCACGGATGCGGTCCAAGGTCGCGGGGTGAAAGCCCAAATTCCGGAGCATCCGGTGAAGGACGAGATCCGGGATGGGCGAATCTTCCACCCGCGCGAACGGCACATGGATGGATCCATCCGCTGAAGGCGCGATCCCCGCCAGCGCGTCGATGCTCATCCGCTGCCCAGCCTCCTCCAATTCGCGCAGCAAGCCCACCGAGCGCGAGATCGTTCGCAAAGCCCCTGGGCGCATCTCCTCCAACAAAGGCATCAGTTCATGACGGATGCGATTGCGCAAGTATTTCGGGTCCGCGTTGCTCGCATCCTCCCGAAAATGGACCCTGTGCTCGGCCGCGAACCGCTTGATGTGTTCCCGTCCTGTACAAAGCAGCGGACGCACGTAAATGCCACTGACCGGTCGGATCGCGCTCCACCCGTGCACACCCGTTCCGCGCAGCAGGTTGATGAAAAGGCTTTCGACCGCGTCATCCGCATGGTGCCCCATCGCGATGGGCATGGGCAGTTCGCGCCAGAGCTCCGCAAGCCACGCGTAGCGCATCTCGCGTGCTGCCAGCTGGATGGAGAGTCCATTCTTGTCGGCGTGCCCCTGCACGTCCGCTTTCAACGTTCGGAAAGGCAGACCATGCTCTCGGCAATGATCCTCCACGAAAATCCGATCAGCGTCGCTTTCGGCCCCGCGGAGGGCGTGGTCAACATGGGCAACGGAGCAGGGATGACCCAACTCGCGAAGCATCTGCAACAAGACCATGCTGTCGATACCTCCACTCACCGCCACCCATACCGGCTGGCCTTCTTGGAGCATCCGCTCGCGCTTGATGAAGCGTCGCACCTCATCCAACATGACCCAGCGCTTTGAGCACGCTCATTGCCTTCAACTCACACTCCTCCCATTCCTTTTCGGGATCGCTCAGCGCGGTAATGGCACTGCCGGTGATCAACGAGGCACGTCCGCTAGAAGCATCATAGGTGATCGTGCGGATCACCACGTTCAGGTCCAGGGTGCCATCCGGCAACTGATAACCCAAGCTCCCGCTGAACAGCCCACGCGGCATGTCCTCGGTGGCATCGATCAGTCGCAGTGCGCTCCGTTTCGGGGCTCCTGTCATACTGGCCATGGGGAATGTCGCGCCCACCACATCCCACGCTTGCATCCCTGCGCGCAGATCGGCGCTCACGGTGCTCACCAACTGGTGCACGTTCGGGTAGGACTTCACCGCGCAAAGCTCATCCACCCGCACGGACCCGGAGGCGGCGATGCGGCTGAGGTCATGGCGGGCAACGTCCACCGCCATGATGTTCTCGCTGCGTTCCTTCGGATCATTCGCCAACTCGTTCATCAAGTCCGCGTCCGTCTCCGGATCCGATGAACGTCGACGGGTGCCCTTCATCGGCCGGGTGGTGGCCCTTCCGTCTTGCACGCGCAGGAAATGTTCGGGGCTCATGCACAATGCGAAGAAGTCACCACGGCGATACAGCGCGGCATAAGGCGCATCACTGTTGGCAAGCAAGCGGCTGAAGGCGGCGAACGGTTCAAAGCCGGGCAATGAGGCCGTGCGCTCCGTGCAATAATTCACCTCATAGATGTCCCCTCGTTGGATATGACCGAGCAGGGTTTCCACGGAGGCCAAGTAGCGCTCCTTGGATGTGCGGCGCGCCCAAGCGATGGGGATAGTCTGCTCTCGTGCGGGCGCCCCTGACGAGCGGAGCTCCTCTACCGATCTTCCGGCCGTCCCGTCCACATCAATGGCGGAACGCAGGTTCCCGCCGCTCCCGAGCAGGAGCAGGTCAGGTCTCCACCAAGATGCACTGGGCAGTTCGCCTTCGCCGAAGCGGCTTTCGATCCTGTCAACGACGGCAGGATGACCAAAAGCCAAGTGCCCAGCCCAAGCACCCCGGTCCTGTGGTTTGGGGAATGAGGCCCCTCCATTCTTCCGTGCCGCGATCACCCATTCGTCTCGATCGGGTCCTGTAGCTGAGGACCGGGTATCCGGTGCCGAACGACGCACCAGCACATCGGAAAAATCAGCAAGGGCGTGCCAGTTCAGCGGTGGATCGGCGGGCAAGCGGAACGAGGCGGACACTGTTGAAAACTAGTTCGCGTCGAAGTTATCGGGCCACTGGCAACCCATCCGAAAAGGTTACGTCCTTGGGATGTTGAACACCGGGGAACATTTCGCCCATCCAGGTCATCCGATGCCCGCACCCTTCCGCGTCCATTTTTGGAACCCGCTGAGGACCAGCCAAAAACAGGCTTCCCAGCAAGGGCCGAAAAGTGGCGAGGGGGCTTGTGGTCGGGTAACCTCTTCAACTACATTTGACGCTGCCATGAAGAAACCCGTACTCCTCCTTCTTGCCGGTTCGTTCGTCAGCTTGTCCTTTGGACAGGATGCGCGCTTGGTGTTCAGCGGCTCCGCCTTTGGCGAGCCGTACCTCACCTTCCGCGCAGCACCGACGACAACGACCTACTTGGTGATCAACAGCCCAGCGACCAATGCGATCACGGAGCTTCCCGCTGCTGGCAACGGTCACATCGTGAGCGAGCACCAGAACAACCGTATCCGCTGGCGGAACTATGGTGGTACGGGTAACTACGTGGTACCCTTCACCACCGCGAGCAATGTGGAGATCCCCCTCACGATCAACAAAACGACCGCGGGCACGGGCGCGGCGGGTCACGATAGCTTGTCCTTCGTGTTGGCGACCTTCGATCACCAACTCGTTCCAGGAGCGCAGTGGGACAATACACTGTACTTGCCCACTGGCGTGACACACATGAATAATTTCTTCACGGGTTCAATTGACAACTCCCAGAATGCCGTGAACCGGTTCTGGATCATCGATCCGAAGGCAGCTCCATGGGCATTCACGACCTCGCCCAGTGTTACCCTGACCTTCGTTAATGACGACGTGACCGATATCGACGTGGTCGGCGGGGTAGGCAACCAAGACGTAATCATTCCTGGTGATCCGCTCCAAGCACAGCGATTCAATCCTGGTCTGAACAAATGGGGTGATTATCAATCACAACCAGCAAGCGTGAGCGCAACGGCCGGTGGTCGCACGACTGTTTCCAACGTCTTGGTTACGGACCCCAACTTCTTCCGGTCATGGACGCTTTCCTCGGTGGACAACCCGCTCCCGATCGAACTGACGTCTTGGAAAGGCGAGTGTGATGGCGGCAAGGTGGAATTGTCTTGGACGACTTCCACGGAAACGAACAACGACCACTTCACCATCGAGAAGAGCGCAACGGGCGACACATGGGAAGAGATCGCACGCGTACAAGCCGCAGGCAACACCGTGAGCGAGACGAACTACAGCTACTATGATGAGTACGCGAACGGGCTGGCCTACTACCGCTTGAGCCAAACGGATGCGGATGGCCGCACGGTTATGCTCGGCACGGTGGCCGCTGGTTGCGATGCGAATTACACGGAGATCTTCAATGCGTGGGATGACGGTTCGGAACTCCAAGTGATCGTGAGTTCCACCACGGCCAACATCTATGACGTCATCCTCACCGATGCGCAGGGCAAAGTGATGGTGAACCGTCCTTCGCAAGCGATCAACAAGGGCTTCACCCCCTTGCACCTGAGCAAGAACGGCATCGCCACCGGCCTGTACGTGGTGACGCTGCAGAACGCGAACGATGTGATGACGCGCCGGGTGTTCCTGCACTGATACGGTCAATGATCATTGGAGAAGCCGCCTTGGGGCGGCTTCTTTCATTTCGGCCCGGTCCAAGAGAATTCCTCTACTCTCCCAGATCGAAGGGATCAGATCGATCTTCTGATGAGCCCTCCGACAGCCTTCACCCAAGCAGGTGAAGCGTTCAAGCTGGGCACCAATCGGAGTTCTTCGCCTCCATGCTCCCTGAAGAGTTCGGCGTACTCCTCACCGATCTCGATCACCGTCTCCAAACAGTCCGCAACGAACGCTGGGCTTACGACGAGAAGCTTCTTGAGACCGGCTTTGGCGAGTTCCTGGACACGTACATCGCTGAACGGCTTCACCCACTTGCTGTCCAAGCGGCTCTGGAAACCGACGGACCAATCACCCTCCTTCAACCCACTCCTTTTCGCCAAGGTCCGTGCGGTCCAGTGGCACTGCATCTTGTAGCATGCGGGGTGCGCGTCATGATCGCCGACCTCACATGGGCATCCGGCGACGGAACGATCATCCAAGGCCGACTGCATATGCGCGGAACAGGGCGTGTGCGAACGATGGATGTGCCGCTCCGGCAAACCGTGGAAACTGAAGAGCACATGATCGAAGCGCTGCGGCTCGCAGGCCAGGATGCGTTCAGTGAACGCCGTGAGGTAGCCCTCATCGCGATAGAACGGCGGCACAGTGGTCACCGCCGGAATGTCGTTCCATTGGGCGATCTCCTGGAATGCGGCCTGCAAAGACGCCCCGGTCGAGGAGGAGGCGTACTGCGGGTACAAGGGCACAAGTACCAAGCGTTGGGCACCGGCTTTCCGCAGGTCCATCAACGCATCATGTATCGACGGGTTCTGGTAGCTCATCGCGAGCGCAACGCGGAAAGAAGGACCAAGCTCCGCGTTCAGCGCATCCCGCAAGGCGGTGCCATGAACGATGAGCGGTGAGCCATTCGCTGTCCAGAGTTTGGCATACGCCTTCGCGCTCTTGGGCGCGCGGAACGGGGCGATCAGTCCGTTGACCAAGAGCTTCCGTCCGACCCAAGGCAGATCGATCACGCGGCCGTCACCTAGGAACTGCTTGAGGTAGCGTCGTACATCCGCCGTGCGCGGGCTGTCCGGCGTACCCACATTCATCAGCAATACTCCTGTGATGGGGGAACTCATGTGCGCAGGGCGAACATCCGGAGTGTCCGATCCGTTCGCCGGGCCGCGAAATAAGACACGCTTGTAGCGTTGTCGATCACCGCCGTGTCAATACACGGCGGAACGCACCGCCGAGAAGGCCCAGAAAGATGACCAGTGTACACCATTGGGCCGTGATGCCGATCAGGTCACCATGCGCCGCGTAGAAGGTCAGGTCAGCACGGGCGCGCACGCTGCCCCGGCGGGTATCGGGTTCCCACCACCCTGTCGGGTCATGGATGTCCCCTCGCTGATCGATGAAGCAGGAGATGCCCGTGTTGGCCGACCGCGCGATGGAACGCCTCGTCTCGATGGCCCGGAGCGTACCGTACAGGAGGTGCTGGCGATAGGCCGGCGAATCGTCCCACCAACCGTCGTTCGTCATGATCACCAGGAACTCCGCACCGTTGCGGACATGTTCGGCCACATGGTCGCCATAAATGCTCTCGTAACAGATCACCGGTGCGAACTTCAAGCGTGCCCCGCTTGAAAGCACTTCGCGCTCCTCTTGTGTTCCAAGGCTGCCCGTGGTGCCGCCCAGGTCGAGCGCCAGCGCACTGATCGGCCCGAGGTATTCCTCGAATGGAAGCAGTTCCACACCGGGAACGAGCTTGCTCTTGCGATAGCTCTCGAAGGTGCCGTCCGGCCGCACGAGGACAGCGGCGTTGTACGCATCGAATCCACGCTGAACGCCATCCAACATGCGCGCGGTCACCGGCAGATCAGCGCCCGTTGGATAGAGATAGGCCGATGACATGCCGCTCACGAGCGCCAAGCCCGGATGCGCTGAGAGAAAGTCCCGGATGCGCCGGACGCTCTCCGAATGTCCGAGGTCATTCTCCCAGAGCCCGTGGAAAACGAGCATGCCATTTTCATTGCTGAGCCTGGGTTGTTCCTGCAACGAAGTCTCCGGCATCACAACCAACGCGGTGGAATCGGTGATGACGGCGGCAGCCTGCTCCAGCATTCGGTCCAGTTGCACGAGTGGATCCTCAGCGAACTTCTGCCCGTAGGGATCGATGTCAGGTTGAACGACCACGACCTCCACCGGACGCCCTTGCTCCTCGAAGTTGGAGTACCGTAGTAGCGACGTAAGGAACGGAAGCAGAATCACCAACGCGGCGATGATGCTCTTACGCAAAGCCGTTTCCGATGAAGCCCCCAAGGCCAAGTTGAAGATGGCCAGGTTCGCCGCCCAAACCCAGACCGTTCCACCGAGATGGCCGGTGTATTCATACCACTGCACCCACGCCGGATGCCCGGCGAACACGTTGCCGAGCGTGAGCCATGGCCAACTCAGGTCCCAGTGCATGTGGAACCGCTCGAAAGCCGTCCAAGCGATCACCAGGACGACGCGCACCCACTTCCCCGGCAGGAACCAGCGGGACCACCGCATCACGAGCCACGGCAACCACATCAACAGGTCGTTGCCGATGTTGGGTCCGATGACGGCGAAGAGCTTGGAATCCATGGACTCGCTCACGCAATACAGCCACCATGTGGTAAGGGCATTCCAGACCGCCACAGCGAGTAGAACATAGGGCATGAAATGGCGTGGCCGGGAATCCTTCGCGCTATTGGAGAAGCGCTCTTCCGCAAGCAGCAGGGGTACCCAGGCGAAGAAGACCAGCGGTGTCAGGCCGCCATTGCTCGGCCAACACACAGCCAATAACAGCCCGGTGATGAGCGCGCTCAGGTAGTAGAAGCGACGTTGGCGCATGTGGTTCATCCCGACGTGTCGGGGGACGGATCAATGCGCATCAAGGCGCGAAGGCTGAATGGGCGAATGTAGGATCCGGGGAAATCGATCTCGGAGGACACGGGGGAAGCAAAGAACGCTGCGGCCCTAGGAGCCCATGATTGCATTGCCATGCAATCGTATGAACCGGTCATGCTGCGAGCGGATAATTGACCTGGCTGGCTGGTTCGTGGAGGCCCACTTGACGTTTAAATGCGGCCTATTGGCAACATAAAGGTCTTCGCTGGGCACTCCGCATCGAAAGAAAATCTAGGCGTATCAATGCGAAACAGCATGATTGCATGGCCATGCAATCATGGCCCCGCTGGCTCCTTACTCCTTCTCCCGATAAGCCGCTGGCTGTGCCATCCAACACGGTCCGACCCCAGCGCGGCCCATATGAAGATGATGGGCCACAAGGGCACCAAGAACCGTCCATTCCATTCATCGTAGGAGAAGCCGATGAGCGCCGTATTCAGGAGAAAGATCGCCATGAGCAAGTCAATGACCGGATGTGCTCGCCACCTCCACCATCCCCAAAGCGCGAGAACAAAAAGCCCATAGAGCGGCATGAGCAACAGGTTGTGCCCCTTGGAGAAATACGGCCGTGTGAGCGTGAACAGGGAGAGCGATCGCCGGATGAAGAGCCCAGCCGCATAGCCAGGCTCGCGGAACAGCGCGATCTGCGCTTCGAGGATGGTTGTTCCGTGGAACCTGTCCGAAGCTCCCGACCTTTCGGGAAAGCCGCAGATGACATGCCCCTCCACGATAACGCCCAACTGGTGGCGGGCCACACCCGGAGCCAGCAGCACGAGCACGAGCACGGCTGCATACGCGACCGGTCGCCAAGCTGACGGAACTTCAAACGGCCAACGCATCCGCCAAATGAGCGCTGGAAGAACGAACAGCACTCCGATCGGGCGTGCGAACAGGAGCACCACGGCCAAGGCGACCGCTTGCCATGGCACAGGCCCGGGCTTCGTTACCCGCTCCACGAAGAGCACGGCGATGCTTGCGAAGAAGGACTCTGTGTAGAGTGCCAGCACCCATTCTTGGAACGGGTAGCAGAACAAGGCGATGACCAGCGTGATCGTTCCGCACCGCTCGCTGCCTGACACACGTTCGACCAAACGTGCAAGGGCAAAAGCCGCGAACAAGGCAAGGATCGCCTGAGCGACAACCGCGAACCATGGGGTGCCGAGCGCAATGAAGGGCAGCAAGAACAGCACATAGCCCGCATACCCTTTGTAGCTGCCGAGAAGATCCCGCGCATCTCCATGCAACAGGTCCTGCGCGCAGCCGATGTACTTCAGCGCTTCCTTGTCATCATGGATCCCGCGCGAAGCCCAGAGCGCCGTCAGTGCCGCGATGAACAGGGCGGCGGCGTACCAACGGATCCTGGACATCGCGGCCGACCGTCAGCGCAGCAGGTACATCTTGCCGAAGCCCTTGGTGAAGTAGCCTCCGGCGCTGGTCTCGCGGTACTCGATGTCCTGCCCGTTCAACTGCGCGACCACCTGGTAGAGGTACACGCCCCGCGCCAATTGGTCGCCGAACTGGTCATGGCCGTCCCAAGCGTAGTCCGTGATGTTCCGGCCGATGTGCAGCGGCCCGAGCTCATCGAGCATGATCTCGCGCACCACTCGCCCGCTGATGGTCATGATGCGGATGCGCAGACCCGTGGGCACCTCACTGCCCGTGAGCGTGAACACGAAGCGCGTGCTCGTGGTGAAAGGGTTGGGGTAGTTGAGCACCTCGGTGATCGTGGGCTTGTTGATCACCTCGAACTTCACCATGTAGTCATGCGAGCCGCTCGCGTTGCGGCTTATGTCCGAAGCTTGAATGCGCAACCGGTACACTCCGTCCCGCAGGAAGGAAGGTCGCCAGAAGACCTTGCATACGTTCTCGTTGCCCTGCGTGGGGACGAACTGCATGACGTCCGATCCATCCCAACCATGGAACGGTATCCGCACTTCATTCGAGCTGTCAGGGTACAACAAGAACACACGGATCTGCGCGGTGTCCGAGATGTCGTCGAAGAGCAGGGTGGTGTTCTCGTCGTCCAGGTTCAACTTGATCTCGGGCCTGGCGCTCACGATATCGCCGTCCAAGATATGCACGCCATCGAAAGTGACGTCAAGAACCGGGTTCTCACGGTCCTTAAGTGTTTCGAAGCGCAGCGTCGCGATGTTGTTGAAGTGGTACTGCTCACGCTGGTCGTACACGGAAGTGATGGTATCCACCGGGTTCGCCTCGATCACCAAGGCGTTCATGCCGGCGAACCCGCCTTGCAGCGTGAAGCTGATCGTGTCGAGCACCACGCCGTTCACGGCCAGTGGTTCGTTGTACTCGTAATGGACAAGGTGACGCACGTTGCTCTGGTCGGTGACCCAAGCCGCGATCAGCAGGCTGTCCATGGGCACATCGCTGATGTTGTGCACGGCCACCATGATGCGCGCCGTCTGGCCTTCGAACAGGCTGTCCACATCCACCAAGTAACCGAGCGGCGGATCGATCGCGCACTCCGGTGCGGGCGTGCCCACGATCTGCCAACGTTTCGTTTGGGCGGGATAGGGGGCGTTGTCCAGAGCGCTCCTGTAAGCCCCGCCCAGTCGGATGCGTGGATGCTGAGCATCGACCACGCCGATATCATCGAAGTTGAGCGAATCGGTGGTGGCACCAGGATCAATCACATGGGCTAGGGACTCGATCGTCTCCTGCTGGTTCACGGTCTCCACCTGTATCCATGCGCTGTCGGTGGGCAAGGTCGGGTCGATCTCCCAGTGCAACGAATTCCACGACAGCATCTCCGCGGATCGTGGCGCTTGCATGGAACCGCTATTGCCGACTATGTTGACATAGGTGGCAAAGTTGATGAGAGAGGAACTGCTGGTACCAGCGACCTCTTGTGCTGTCCCGGGGTATCCTTTTCTGCAAAAGAAGATATAGGGAACAGAATCGGGTATGGACGGGTATTCCGTTGCGCCCATAGCGATAAGCAGGTCATCGATATCATCGCTGGCCAAACTATCTTTCAAGATGAAGCCGACCGTGTACATGAGCAGGTAGTGCCCATCAGGAATGGAATCCTCCAACGCGTATCGGAGGCTGTCCCTCCAAGGCGAGTTCGGATCGAAGATGGGGAACTGGAAGGCCTTGTAAGGTCTGTAGGTCTGACAATAATTGGGCTGGTCATTGATGGCGCCGAGGTGATGGCCTGTCCCTTCCCAACGGGTCGTCCAAGGCGTAAAGTCGAACGGATCGATCACCGCCAACATGATGCTGGGGTTCGTACCCAAACAACCAGGGCTGCCTTCTTGGGTGACGAGGTCCTTAGTCCACTTTACTATGGCGGCCGAATTGCCCTGCACCACAGCACCGAGCCCCCTGGCCCCTGTATAGAACGCGAAATCCCTTTGTGGTCGGCGATGCAACAGGTTCTCGAAGCTGTTGTTGGCCACGGTGTCCTTGAACTGCATATGGTGCGCTTGGCCCCAACCCTTGCGACCGGGGATGTACTGGAAGCTGAACTCCTTCCAGTCGTAGCCCTCATTGCCTGCACTGTCGATGCTGCAGCGCCAATAGAAGACGAGGCTGTCCTGCTGCGTGTTGAGTGAGTAGATGCTCTGGGGTTGCCAACTCACCACACCGCCCGGGGCGCTCACATTGCCCTGCTCGAGCATGGGGCTGTCGTAGGTGTCGATGGTGTCGATCTGGAAGACATAGTTCCGCACGGGTGCGAACGGATCGCCGGTGCTGGCCTGGAGCAGGGGCGCGGGATCCAGTGTGATGGCGAAATTGAAGGGGTCCACAGGGATCACGTCCCCGCTGGTGATCAGGAAACCGGTGCTGACGCGGTTGTTCGCTTCATCTTCGGTCTCATCAACGACGCCGGGACTGCCGAAGCCGCCTTCCAGGTCCACACGCACTTCGAGCGTGTTCAATCCGGCACCACCGCTATCGGCCAGCACGGGCAATGTGAAGTCCACCGTGTCCTGGAAAACGTTCAGGTCCATGGGCTCGACCACCGGATCGAAGGGCGTGTTGTTCCCGATCGTGCGCACGGCGCCTACCGGGAATTCCGGGCAGCGGCAGGCGTTACCGAGGTTGCGCACCACAGCGCTCACCTGGAAGCTGTCCACGTCCGCCGTCACCGGGTTCGGGGAAAGCCGCACATCGCTCTGCGTGATCTCCATGTCCGGCTCGATCGGAGAGTTCATGATGAGCGTCGGATCGCCGTGCAGAGTGAACTGTTGGGCGGTGGCGTTCACGGAGATCTCATCCACGGGAGCACTGTCCAGCACCACGGAATCCGCGAACTGGATATGGCTGCCGATACTTCCACCGTAGTTGTTCCTGCTGAAGCTCCGGTAGTAATTCTCCGTGATCCATGCCAATGGCGAGGAAAGGCCGAGATCGATGGAAGCGAAGAAAGCGATGGCGCCGGCACCGGCGGGCAGCACGAACTGCTCGCTACCGCTGACCGAGGAGGGCAGGTGGATATTGCCCGTGTAGCAGGAATTGCCGATCATGAACGGATAGCGCCCGTTCCACTGGTAGTTGTTGGGCTGGTCGATGCTGATATCGAACCCGCCGCCGCTGGCATGGGCGAAGAAGGTCATCAGCGTCACACCTTCCTGCACCAGATCGTACACGCTGTCCGCAGAAGCCTGGGAGATCAGGTCATCCGGGTTCTTCACGAACTCCGTCACATGACCGGTGAAGCAGGTATCCTCGGCGATCATTTCATAGTTGGAGAGGTAGCTCTGGAACAGCAGGCTTTCGTTGTCCGTGAACCCGCCCCGGAAGTGGAGGATGTTCTTCATCCACGCCGCCGGGGTCTCCTGTTGCGTTTCCAGTTCCTGCACCTTGTTCTTGTAGGCGACCACCTGCTGTTCCGTCTGTGCGGCCAAGCGGCCCACCGGGATCGCTTGTTCCCACCGGTTCCCGTTAAGCCCCAACGTGAACAATGCGTCGCTGGGCGGGTAACCGAAGCTCGGGACAAGGCACATGTTCCGCACAATGGCATCTCCGGGCGAGGAGCTCCGATAGCCACTGATATCCCCGCTCCCTTGTTTGGCGGCTTGTGTGGCCTTGCCGATCAGGAACAGCCCTTGTGGCTCCGTGTCGAAGCGGTCGAGCAAGTACTTGGCGAAACGTCGGACAGCGACGGGATGGCGAAGGATACCACCACCGAATTGTTGGTAGAGTTCCTTGATATCCGCAACCACGGTGTTGTACCGGTTGTGCGTGGTTGGGGCCTCGCGGTATTGCGCGTATTGCAAAGCCCCGTTCATCAGTGAGGGATGGGCCACGATGATGAGAGCGCTGTCCACATTCTGGGCCGCATGGTCATTGAAGTAGCCAGTGCCATTCACCGCGTAGAGGGCCGGCACCGTTTGGATCGCATCCAAGGCGGTCATGAAGGCCTGTGTCGTGTCCGCACCCTGGGTATAGGGAAGTCGACAGTTCTTCCAGCCTCCGTTCGCCACCTCCGTGGTGACACGCCACACGGTGTCGCCGAAGACGTAGATGATGGGTTCCCAGTTCATGTCCATCTCCATGCGGATGTCCTGTCCGTCGTTGGGGAAGTGCATCCGGTGGAACCTCGTGAGATAGGGTCCGGCATTGATGCCGCGTGGATACTCGATGTGGATAAAGGCCAGCGCCTGACGGTCCGGATAGTCCGACGGGAGATCGCACCCCGGATCCTGGTCGAGATCATGCACGATATCGTATACCACATAGGTCTGGGGATGCGCGTAGCCGCCCGCCGGAAGGTCCAGCCGGATCTTGATGGTCTTTTCCGCGGTCCAAGCGGTATCCACTACCTGCAGGTATTGTCCTGCACCGACGGTCACGCGCAGATGATGGTCATCGCATTGCAGGTTGCTGGCCGAATTGGCGCCTTGTACCACCGTGGTCACCTTCATCGGTGGCGCTCCTGAACCCATCCAAGGTCTGGGCGTCTGTACGATCTCGTCGAACACCCCTTGGTTGCCATTGTCCACATAGTCGTTGAAGGTGAACCCTTCGCCTTCACTCATCCATGAGGTGGTCAATCCGAAATAGTCCCGCTTACCACGCTTGTATGTCAAGCCGGCATAGGGACTGGGCTGTGTGGTGGTCTCTGCCCAATACCACGGTTCAGGCGTCGGCAAGGCGGCCCAATCGCCTTGAGCTTGGTAGACGACCCGCTTGCTCTGCGCTGGATCCCCGATGGTGAGGAAGAACTGCATGCTGTCCCCGATCGCGGAGAAATACGGGTTGTTGATGTGCGATGGATCGTCCCACAAGGCACTGTCCAGCCAAGCGTCATTCCGGGGCGCGAAGAATTCGATGAAGTCCGTGCCATTGAACACATGATCGGAATCACCGGCCAACCATATGGCTACCTGCTTTTCACGGCCCCAGACCTGGATCGCCTTGGCATCGATGGTTGAAACGGGAACGCCCGCATTCGCGAGCGTGGTGCTGTCTATCCGCCACAAACCTTCGTACGGATCGGCGTAACCATCGGTGGTGACGCCTACCCAGAACGCCCAATAGCGCTGGTCGTAATCGATCCACTCGTTGCCGTAGTGCTGTTGTGCCGAAGCCCAGCAGGTAGAGAATGCCAAAAGCGCCGAGAGTAGATGTCGCCTCATGTGGCCTTCGGTTTATAGAGGTCGAAACGCAACGAGAAGACGTTGGAGTAAAGGGCCACGCCCGTGCTGCCGATGTTGGTGAGCGCATAGTCCAGTACCACGCTCTTGATCTTCAGGCCCACGCCGATGTTGGGCTGGAAGTCGAAGGCCTTCTTCCCGTCGATCTCCGTCACGTACTGCATGTTGTTCACCCCGCCGCGCAGGAAGACCACACCGGCGTAGCCGAGCTCCATGCCTACACGTGGATCCAAACTCCAAAGGTCCGATGCGACCACGGTATTGCGCTTGCCATCGAAGGTGTTCTCCAGGTCCACCGAGGCGATGAGCCCGAGCTTGCTGGTGATCTTCACCTCACGCGCCACGCCGAGCAAGAGGCGCGGCAGGGTGACCTCCACCCCGTTCTGCGGCAGCTCATTGCCCGTCTGCGCGAACACGTCCAACGTGCGCTGGTCCAAGGTGTAGCTCCACGCGTTGAAGGTGCTGGTGACGTCGCGGGCCATCGCGCTGAGGCGCCATTTGCCTTTGTCGTACTGCGCACCGGCATCCAAGCCGAAGCCCCAGGCCTTGGCGAAGGGACCGACCTTGCGGTAGATGATCTTGGCGCTGGCCCCCACGCGCAGGCCGGGGATCTTCATCTTGCGGGCGTAGCTGATGAGGAAGGCATGGTCCGCCGCGGTGAACGTGGTGATGCGGTCGTAGTCCAGGTTGCCGTTGTTGTCGATCAGGTCTGTGGTGTTGGGGATGTTGTCCACCCCGAAACGGATCACCGAGAAGCTGATGGCGCTGGTGGTGTCGATGCGCTTGCCGATGCCGATGTAGTCGTACTTGGCGATGCCGGCGAAATACTCGCTATGCATGGCGCCCACTTGCAGGTCGCCCCGGATGCCCATGAGGCCGGCCGGGTTCCAGTAGCCGCTGGTCACATCGTTCACGGCGGCGCTGTAGGCGTAGCCCATGCCGAGCGCGCGCGCGCCCACGCCAATGGCGAGGAATTCGTTGCTGTACTTCGGTGCGTCCTGCGCTTGGGCGTTCCCTAAGGCCAGGCACACGAGTGATGCGATCAACGCGTTCTTCAACTGCTGCTTTCCGGTGGTCTTCATTCGTCTGCGTATTGACGCATCAACTAACAGAGGGTGGCCTCCTTTATTGCCCCCGAATTTATCCCAACTTCGCGCGCCTCGGCGTCCGTCGCCGACTTCACGCTGAACCGCTTGGCCCGCCTGCCCCGCTTACCGGACCTGCTCACCACGGCGAACCTATGCTGCGGGGTGGCTTCCATTCTGCTGGCTTCCCAAGGGCAGCTAACGATCGCGTGTGGGCTGATCTTCCTGGCAGCCGTCTTCGACGTGTTCGATGGGCTGGCCGCAAGGGCGATGGGCGGGGGCAGTCCGCTCGGCGCTCAACTGGACAGCCTGGCGGACATGGTGAGCTTCGGGGTGGCACCGGGAATGCTCATGTACTTCGCGTTCCAGCAAGGAACCACCTGGTCACGAGAAGATGGCGTGTTCTTGGGCTTTCCCCACGAAGTGGCCGGCTCATTCAACCTGATGGGCCTTGCGCTGATCATCCCTGTGGCCTCGGCTTGGAGACTTGCGAAATTCAACATCGATACGCGACAGTCACATGGCTTTCTTGGTCTGGCCACCCCGGCGAATGCGCTCTTTTGGGCAAGTGTCCCGCTAATCGTCGGAAGCGGGGCCGTACATCATGGTCCTGGCGCTTTTACACTTCAAGCGCTCTTCTGCTCCGTTTTCACAATGCGCCCCGTCGTGGCCTTGGTTGCGGCAGTGGTGCTTGCTATACTGATGCTCTCCGAACTCCCCCTCCCCTCTTTGAAATTCAAGCACAAGGGCTGGAAGGGCAACGAGGTGATCTTCCTGCTGATGGGCATCGGGGCGGTGCTCGCATTGCTCTACGGCATCCTCGCCGTTCCTTTGATCCTGATCATCTACCTGCTGAGCCCGTTGTGGGGCAAGCTCTTCCCAAAAATCAATTGAACCGCCACGACGCAACGAACGCAACGGTTTTCGCCACGCAACACGAACGTTGCTCTTCCTTGGCGTCCGTTGCGTCTTTGCGGTGAACGCATTTCGAACCATGAAGACCTACAAAGCCAACATAGACGTGATGCCGCACGACAACCTGCTGGACCCGCAGGGCAAGGCCGTGAGCGGCAGCATGAACAACCTCGGATTGCCGGAGATCACCGGCGTGCGCATCGGCAAGCACATCACCTTGGAGGTTTCTGCCGCTGACAAGAAGACCGCCGAGGCGAAGGTGGATGAGGCGTGCAAGAAGCTGTTGGCGAACCTGATCATGGAGAAATACTCGTTCTCCGTGGAAGAAGCCTGAGCGAAGCTTCAAGGCTCAAGTCCCAAGGCTCAAGCTTCAAGGCTGAGCCGTGTCCGGAAATATGGAACAACGGAAGTTCGATCTGGAAGAACGATTGACCGTATTCGCGGCCCGGATAGTGTCGTATGTGGATAGGATGCCCACTACGTTGGCAGGCCGCTACTATGCCGGACAGCTTCTTCGGAGCGGTGGCTCACCAGCCATGCACTATGGCGAAGCGCAGGCTGCCGAATCGAACAACGATTTCATCCACAAGTGCAAGATCGCGCTCAAGGAACTGAAAGAGTCGCGTGTGAACCTGCGCATCCAAGCGCTCTCGAAGCTGATGCCTCCAACCGACACGGACCTCCTTTGGCTGACGCAAGAATGTGAAGAGCTTGTGCGCATCGTGGCCAAGATCATCGCCAATAGCAAGAAGCGCGGGGCTTGAGAGGAACCGCTGACGAGGATCCGATGCCGCTGAACCCGAAGGTGCCCTTGAGACTTGAAGCTTGAGCCTTGGGACTTGTAGCTTCTCAGACCTTGGCTCTGCGCAGTTCGAAGTTCTGCCCGAGGTACACCTTGCGCACCTGCTCATCCGCCGCGAGTTCTTCGGCGGTCCCTTGTTTCAGGATCTTGCCTTCGAACAACAAGTAGGCGCGGTCCGTGATCGACAGCGTTTCCTGCACGTTGTGATCGGTGATGAGCACACCGATGTTGCGCTTCTTCAGTTGAGAGACGATGCCTTGGATGTCTTCCACGGCGATGGGGTCCACGCCCGCGAAAGGCTCATCGAGCAGGATGAACTTCGGTTCAGTGGCCAGTGCGCGTGCGATCTCGGTGCGGCGGCGTTCACCGCCGCTGAGCACATCGCCCATGTTGGTGCGCACATGGTTCAGGCTGAACTCGGAGAGCAGTTGCTCCAGCTTATCGGTCTGTTGGGTCTTGCTGAGCTTCGTGGTCTCCAGAATCGCGCGGATGTTGTCCTCCACGCTGAGCTTGCGGAATACGCTGGCTTCCTGCGGCAGGTAGCCGATGCCCAGTTTCGCCCGCTTGTACATGGGCAATGTGGTGATCTCCTGATCGTCGAGATACACATGACCGCTGTTCGGTTTCACCAGGCCGGTGACCATGTAGAAGGTGGTGGTCTTCCCCGCGCCGTTCGGGCCGAGCAATCCGACGATCTCGCCCTGCTCCACCTGCACGCTCACGCCGCCCACGACGGTGCGGCGCTTGTAGCGTTTCTCCAGGTTCTCGGCGCGCAGCATCAGAAGTTGATGGTCAGTTTCAAACGGAGGGCGAAGTTGGTCGCTCTGGGTGAGTCGCGATAGGTCAATCGCCAAACGCCGTCCACGCGCAGCACTTTCAGGATGTTCTCCACGCCGGCATTGGCCTCCATGAAGGCCCCTTCGCTGAGGGTGCGCATGATGGGCAGCAGGATCAGTTCGTTGGCGTGCTTGGGCGCGAGGTCCCCGACGAGGGCTTTCACACCGGCCACCTCACGCCATTTCAACTTGCGCAGGAGTGGGATCCGGTTGAAGAAGAAGCCGTCGAAATGCTGTTCCAGCCAAAGGCTCGAATAGCGGTCGCTGATGAACTCGAAGAAGTTCATGGTGTTGTACGCGCCGTCATCGTAGTAGAAGGTCTCGTTCCCCGGATGCACGATGAGGAGCGGGTACGGCAAGGTTCCCCAGATGCGCCCGGCCTCGGCAGCATAACGCAGGTTGCCGAGCACGCCGGTGGGCACGCGCTGGCTCACGTGCAGCACGAGCTTCTCGTATTCGTAGTCGCTGTTCAAGAGGCTGGGCACACCGAAGGCGCTGTGCAATTCGAAGGCCGGATATTTCGTGCCCAAGCTCACGCGGCGGAAGGTGCCGTTGACGAACTTCTCGCGGTAGGCGAAGCGCGTGTTCACGGCGATCTCGGCCGTGCGGATGGAGTTCACCTTGACGGGATCGGCCGACAGGTCATCGGCGGCGCGCTCGTAGTTGAGCGAGCCGCGCGGGAAGAGCGTGCGGTAGCGCAGCAGCAGGGTGGTACTGAATCCTTGGAACCATTCGCGCTCGTAGGTGAGGCGGTACTCGTCCACCATGGTGAGCTTGTTGTTCGGCGTGCGGCGGAAGGCGCTGCTGAGGATGTTGTCCTGGCGGAAGGCGCTGGTGCTCTGGCCGAGCTGCTCGATGTCGTGCGAATAGTGCGCGCCGATCAACTGGCGCGGTTCCTTGGTGATGAAGCCCCGGCCACCGAAGCCGTACTTGAATTCCTGGTCCTTCGTGCCGTAAGCGACGAAGCCATCGTACTCCACGCGCTTGCTGAACTTGTCACTGGTGCGCAGGCCGAGGCGGAAGCGCGAGCCTTCCACGGGGTTGAAGCTGTAGATGTTGAAGTACGGCCCGATCTCCACCTGCCCCATCTTGTAGTAGCCGGTGACCACCGTGCTGATGATGTCCAGGTAGGTCTTGAACTTGGGGATCGTCTTCATGGTATCCACCATGTGGTAGATATCGTTCTCCCGTTGGCTCAATTGCACGTGGCGGTGCTGGTCCCAGAAGTCCGCGCCCAGGCTCAAGGGATCGATGTCCACGATCACCTCGCTCACGCCTTCATAAAAGGAAGCTTCACGCGGCTTGTTGATCGTGAAGTCCTTGTACATCGCTGTGCGGCGGCCGTAGAATCCCTGGATGGGATTCTTGTTCACCTCGCCTTCGTCCTTCAGCGGATTGAGGTCCACGAGCAGTTCGTCCTTGGTGAGCATCCAGACCTCGCGGGCCACCTCGTCATACTCCTGGTGCACCTGGAACTCCTGCACGAAGTTCAGGTTCGTTCCCGGCTCGATGCCCGCATCGATGCGGCGCACGGCGAAGCTCGTGTCGTTGATCCACATCTCCCCGCTGAAGCAGAGCTGCTGGAGGTGCTTGGGCTTGAAGCGGATCCGGTAACACCAGTTGTGGCCCACCCAGTTGCTGTCCAGCAGCAGGTAGTCGTAGTGCTGCTTGCCCCCATCGGCGATCGGGCTCACGAAGTTCTTCCCGAAGAGCGTGAGGAAGTTCTCGTAGATGTTCACGTTCTGGTACATGTCGCCCATGAACTGCGTGATGCTCTCGTTCTCAACGCCGCTCACGCGGTTGCCCTTTATCACCTCGCGGCGCGTCTTCGGTTCCTGGCGGTAGTACACATCGCTGAGTGTCTCCGTCATGAAGATGGGCAGCGAGGGCTTCTTCGTGGTGGTGTCCACGTAGTCGAAGATGAAATCGAACTCCTTGAAGAGTTTCTTCTTCTTGAAGTCCTCGGTGATGTTGTTCAGGTCGAACTCCACCTTGTTGTAGCTCTCGTACTCGTAGGCCGCGAGCTTGGCGCGGTTGTTCGCGGGCTTGTTGCGCACCACTTGCCGCAGTATGGCGAAGGCGCTGTTCTCCGTGTAGGTCACCACCACTTCCGGCAGGTCGGCGAGCGCTGGCTGCAGCGCGAAGTCGATGGTCTGCGCCTGGTCGCGCTTCACGCCCTTGGTGAGCGGTCGGTAACCGACGGCGGTCACGCGCAGGCTGTCCGTGGCGTAGTACGTGTCGAACGAGAAGGCCCCATCGAAGTCCGTCGTCGTGGTGATACGGCTGTCTACGAAGGCCACGCTGGTGAAGGGCAGCGGCTCTCCCGAATTCGCATCGGTCACCTTCCCGGATACGCGCGTGGTCTGCGCGGCAGCGCCCAGCACGAGGAATACCGCCATGAGCGACAAGGCACCGCGCGACATCGATGGGCAGTATACGCGCATCAGGGTATTCAGCGCGTTTTGACGATACTGGTGGACGCATCCGACGCGAGACGTCGGCGCTCGGTGCGCGCGGCGAAGAAGATGCTGATCTCATAGAGCGCTACGAGCGGTACGGTCACGAGCACCTGGCTCACCACGTCCGGTGGTGTGATGATGGCGGCGATGACGAGGATGACGACGAAGGCGTGCTTGCGGTACTTGCGCAGGAAGGAAGCCCCCACCAGGCCGATGCGCGCCAAGAAGATCATGATCACCGGGAGTTCGAAGGCCACACCCGTCCAGAGCAGGAAGCTGTTGAAGATGTCCACGTAGCTGTCCAAGGTCCAGATCTTCTGGATGTCCGGGCTGAGCGAATAGGTGGAGAAGAACTGCAGGCTCATCGGTGCGAGGACCCAATACGCGAAGGCGGCGCCGAGGAGGAAGAGCAGGGCGACGAAGAACACGGTGCCGCGCACGGCGGAGCGCTCGGTGGGCTTCAATCCGGGAGCTACGAAACGCCAGAGTTGCCAGATGATGATGGGGCTGGCCAGGATCAGGCCGAAGGTGAAGGACAGGCTGAAGGACATCATGAACTCCTGCTGCGGCGAATTGCTGAAGAGGTTGAACTTCATGTCCGTCACACAGAAGGCATCGGCCATGCCCAGGCGATGGCCGAGGGAGCAAAGCGCGCGGTAGGTGATGAAATCCGAACGTGACGGTCCCATGACGAACCGGTCGTAGATCACCTCGATGTAGAAGAAGACGCCGACCATGCAGACCACCAGCGCAGCCGCCGATCGCACCAGGGTCCACCGCAGTTCCTCCAAGTGATCGAGGAACGACATTTCCTTTCCCTGCGCGGCCATGCGGACGGTTCCCCGGGCTGTACGCCGATCGTACGGCGTTGCGCCAAATATAGACCCCGTGTTCGCGGGGAAATGGGCGTGGGTGGGCAGTTCTCAACAGCTCCATCGGCCTGTTCTACCACTTCGTCGGAAGGATCACAAGACGTGTTAACTCCGGTGCGTTGGTTTCATCCGCTTGATCTACTTTTAAGCGGCCAAACAAAATTCTACGCGGCAAGCTCCGGCCGCACAAACTCAATGACAACCGTAGACCTATCCCCCAAGGAGGCGCTGCAGCGCTTTTTCGGGTTCAAGCAGTTCAAAGGCGAACAAGAAGCCGTTATCCAGAACGTACTGGACGGCAAGAACACCTTCGTGATCATGCCTACCGGCGGGGGCAAGAGCCTCTGCTATCAGCTTCCCGCCCTGATGAGCGAGGGTACAGCCATCGTGGTGAGCCCGCTGATCGCACTGATGAAGAACCAGGTGGACGCCCTGCGCGGCTTCGGCGATGATGACGGCGTAGCGCACTTCCTCAACAGTTCCCTTTCGCGCACCGAGGCGCAGAAGGTGAAGAAGGACATCAAGAGCGGTGTCACCAAGATCCTCTACGTGGCGCCCGAGTCCCTCACGAAGAAGGAGAACGTGGAGTTCCTCAGCGACATCAAGATCAGCTTCTTCGCCATCGACGAAGCGCACTGCATCAGCGAGTGGGGCCATGACTTCCGCCCGGAATACCGGCGACTGCGCACGATCTTCGACGAGATCAAGCGGGTGCCGGTGATCGCCCTGACGGCCACGGCCACGGAAAAGGTGCAGGAGGACATCCTGAAGAACCTGGACATCCCGAACGCCACCACCTTCAAGGCGTCCTTCAACCGGCCGAACCTGATGTACGAGGTGCGGCCCAAGGTGAACGTGGCCAAGGAGATCACCAAGTTCATCAAACAGCACGCGGGCAAGAGCGGCATCATCTATTGCCTCAGCCGCAAGAAGGTGGAAGAGATCGCAGAGACGCTGAACGTGAACGGCATCAAGGCCCTTCCCTACCACGCGGGGATGGACGCGGCCCAGCGCGCTGACCACCAGGACCGCTTCCTGATGGAGGATGTGGACGTGATCGTGGCCACCATCGCCTTCGGCATGGGCATCGACAAACCCGATGTGCGCTTCGTGATCCACCACGACATCCCCAAGAGCCTCGAGAGCTACTACCAGGAGACCGGTCGTGGCGGACGTGACGGCGGCGAGGGCATCTGCGTGGCGTTCTACAGCTACAAGGACATCGAGAAGTTGGAGAAATTCCTGCAAGGCAAACCAGTGGCCGAACAGGAGATCGGCAAGCAGTTGCTGGCCGACACCGTCAGCTACGCTGAGACGAGCATGTGCCGCCGGAAATTCCTGCTGCACTACTTCGGCGAGATCCTGCCGGGCGACAATTGCGGAGCCTGCGACAATTGCCTCAATCCGAAAGAGCCCTTCGACGCGCAGGATGACCTCGTCACCGTACTCGAAGCGATCAAAGAGAGCAAGGAGCGGCACCGCGGGAAGTTCATCTGCGACCTGCTCGGCGGCGTGGAGACCAGCGAGATCAAGAATTACAACGGCCACAAGCTGGAGAGCTACGGCGTGGGCAAGGAGCACGATGTGCACCACTGGATGGGCATCATCCGCCAGGCCACGGTGAGCGGCTACCTGCACAAGGACATCGAGACCTACGGCAACCTGAGCCTCACGGAGGCAGGCAAGAAGTTCCTGAAGAAGCCGGTGCCCATCATGTTCATCAAGGAACGTGACTACACCGAAGGCGACGTGGACCTGGACGATGACTTCCAGAGTGGCAAGGGCGGCGGCGCGGCCGATGAGAAGCTGATGAAGCTGTTGCAGTCCTTGCGCCAAGAGGTGGCCAAGAAGCACAAGCTGCCCCCGTACGTGATCTTCCAGGATCCTTCCTTGGAGGAGATGACGGTGCGCTACCCGATCACCATCGAGGACCTCACACAGGTCACCGGCGTTGGCCCGGGCAAGGCGCAGAAATACGGGAAGCCCTTCATCGAGCTCATCGCACAGTACGTGGACGAGAACGACATCGAACGCGAGGACGATGTGGTGGTGCGCTCCGTGGTGAACAAGAGCAGCAACAAAGTCCACATCATCCAGAACGTGGACAAGCGCCTGCCGATGGCGAGCATCGCCAAGAGCAAGAACCTGACGATGGACGCCCTGCTCACCGAGATGGAGACCATCGTGATGAGCGGCACGAAGCTGGATATCAACTATCACCTCGACGAGGTGCTGGAAGAGGAACAGCAGGAGGAGATCATGGACTACTTCCGCGAAGCCGAAACCGACGACCTGAAGACCGCGCACGACGAGTTCGGCGGGGACTACAGCGAGGACGAGATCCGGTTCGTACGCCTGAAGTTCATGAGCGAGGTGGCGAACTAGACAAGGATGACCTTTTTCTTCGGATCGATCGCGATGTCTGCGTTCGCCCTTGGATGGTTCCTTTACCATTGGCTCATTAAGGAGGACTTGCGAGAGCACATGGACGAATTGCGCACTGGCGCTTTCGTGCTGGGTGTTTGGGCGTTGGTCTGGTGGTTACTGCTCAAATAACCAGCGCATGGACCCTGAAGCACTTCCGAGTGTCGCACGCCATGTCGCGAGGCTCATTGTTGAGGGTCGCTTCAAAGAACTTGAGGCGGCGAGTGGAGGTGTAAGGCTATCGGCCCGCGAGATGGAAGAGGCTGTCAGCGAGATCGGATCCTCCTTGGCGATGCCACCCAAATCCCACTGGCAGGATCTTGACGCGGTTGCTGTCCGCAATGCACCGGGCACCTATTCTGTGAGGTTCGACCTTTGGACAACGGCGGGGAAGTCAGACTGGAGCGTGGAACTCACTTTGTACTCCAAGAACGGCAAACCCGTCATCGAGGTGGACGACATTCACGTTCTGTGATGTCTGACCTTTTCTGTTGACGTTCTGAGCTCAATATCCCAGTTCGCGGAAAGCAGACAACACCATCATCTCGCTACCGATCCGCAAGGCCTCCTCATCAATATCGAAGGTCGGCGTGTGCAACCCGCGCGGCGGTTGGCCGGGCGCACCGGTACCAAGCCGGAAGAAGCACCCGGGCATCACGTGCGTGTAGAAGGCGAAATCCTCGCTGCCCATGCGGATGTCCATATCCACGACGTTCTCCGCGCCCACGAGTTCCACGGCCGCTGCGCGCATGCGGGCGGTGAGCGCGGCATCGTTCACGAGCACGGGATAGCCCTTCATCACCTGGAAGTCGCAGCTGCCCCGGTGCTCCGCGCAGATCTCGTTCGCTCGCACAGGCAGCCACTGATGCATATCGGCGCGCTGCTCCTCGTTGAAGGCGCGCAAGGTGCCGGCCAGTTCCACCACATCGGGCACCACATTGGTCGCCCCGAGCGCTTCGACCTTTCCGAACGCCAGGAGTGAAGGCGTGGCACCCCCACCGTATCGCGCCGAGAAATCCGCTTTCAATCGCGGGAGCATGTGCGCCGTGATCATGATGGGGTCGATGAGCTTGTCCGGTTGCGCGGCATGTCCGCCCTTTCCCTTCACCGTCGCATACAACTCATCACTGCTGGCCATGAAAGGTCCTTCTCGGAAGCCGAGCTTGCCGACCTCCAGTTCCGGCGTGCAGTGCTGGCCGATGATCGCGGAGGGAACCGGATCGCGCAAAGCGTTCTCCTTCAGCACGAGCGTGGCCCCGCCGGGGATCTTTTCTTCGCCTGGCTGGAAGAGCAGCAGCACAATTCCGCCCCACTCTTCGCGCAGCGCGTGCAGGATCGCGCCCGCACCGAGCACCATGGCCGTATGCGCATCGTGCCCGCAGGCGTGCATAACGCCGTCGTTGGTGCTGCGATAGTCGCACGTGTTCTTCTCCTGGATGGGAAGCGCGTCGATATCAGCGCGCAAGCAGATCGCTTTGCCCGGCTTCGCACCGCGCACTATCCCGATGACGCCCGTGCCTGCGATGCCTTCACGCACCTCGATACCGAGAGCGCGGAGCTGGGCAGCGATGTACTTACCAGTGCTGGTTTCCTGGTAGCTGAGCTCCGGATGCGCGTGCAGATGCCTGCGCCATGCGATGATGTCCGCATGCCTGCGGGCGGCCTCGGCCTTGATGCTTCCGATCACTTGCCGAAGATGAGCTTGAGCGCGGCGAGGATCATCACCCCGCCGAAGACCTTCTTCACCGTCTCCGGTGGAAGGGAGAGCGAGAGCTTGCTCCCGAAGTAGGCGCCGACCACGAAGGTGGCACTGATGATGAGGGCGGCCTGCCAGTCGATGCTGCCGGCCTTGTGATAATTCCACACGGCGAGGATACCCACGGGCAAGAGCAGGATGGCCAGGCTGGTGCCGGTGGCCTGGTGCTGGGTGAAACCGAGCGCCCACATAAGCGCGGGCACGATAATGATGCCACCGCCGACGCCCACGAGGCCGCTGAGCATCCCCGCCACCACGCCGATCACGACGAGGATCAGCAGGGTCGAAAGGGCCATGGGGGGCTTCTCAGATGTCAAGGTTCAGCGAGAGGTGGAAGACCTGCGGCAACCGGCGCTTGTCATCGATGCCCCACGCCCAATCAGCCCGCACGAAATAGCCGAGCAGCCGCGTGCGGAGCCCGAAGCCGTAGCTGTAGATGATGGGCTCGCGCTGGTTCTTGATGGTGATAACGAACGGGTTCGTCACGATCACCTGGTTGTTGAAGGAGTTGTCCGAGGAGTAGGGGTCGTTCCCCGTCCAAGCGGTGCCGATGTCGCCGAAAGCCGCTACCTGGAAGTTCTGGATGAAGTCGCTGCGGATGGGCTTGTTCAGCAGGTAGCGGAAGATGGGCACGCGCAGTTCGGTGTTGCCCACGGCGAAGCTGTTGCCGTTACGGGCGTTGTAGAAGAAGCCGCGCATGGGCACCCCGAGCGATTGGTAGAAATAGTTCTGGCTGTAGTCCACGGGCGTCGACTGGTCCACCTTGGGGAAGAGCCAATTGTCCACGCCGCCCAGCGTGAAGAGGACCTTGCGGCTGCCGAGCGCGCTGGATCCCGCAAAGCGTGTCACCCAGATGAGCTCGCGGTGCAGGCGCATGGAATGGCGCACATCGAAGCCCACGACCTGCATATCGGTCTTCAACCCGTCCGGCTGCTTGTAGTACTCGGCGAACACCTTGGCCTTCCAGCCGGTGTAGAGGTTGAGCCCACGCGGGATGCTACTGTCGTAAACGTACTCGAGTTTGGCCCCAACGGTCTGGTCGTAAGCGTTGGGCGCGGTGAGCGAAAGATTGTCGGTGCTCTGGATGACGTAGCGATCATGCCGGTACATCAGCGATCCACGCAGACTCGAGAGCTCATTGAACGGATAGGTCACCCGGTAGGTGGCCATATGCGTGTGCAACTTCGCGAGGCCGACATTCTCCACCACACCCTGGATCGACCGCCGTTGCAGGAGCAGGTCCTTGTCCAATCTGCGCTTGAAGTTCTGCAGACGCAACATGTAGTCATTGTTGTTCAGGTTCAGGGCAAGGCGGAAACCGCCGACCACCTTGTAGTCCTCGAACAGGTCGCTCATGGCCATGCGTGTGAATCCGCTGAGGCCGGGGTTCAAGGCGAAATCCGTGGTAAGCGCTTGGTAGAAGCGCCCGTCATAACTGTTGTCCAGCTGGGTGAGCACTTCGTCCGTCGCGAAGTTCACGTTGTAGTTGCGCTGCTCGGGGAAGACGAGCCGCGTGATCATGGTGGTATCCGCAGCCGGAGCGGCGGCTGCTCCGTTGGCATCACCGGCATTGTCCCCGGCTGCTGACCCGTTGCCTGTTTTCGCACCGGCCTGTACGGGTCCTTCATCCGCGAAACGGTAGTTGTGGATATCAACAGCCTGGGCCGAGGTATCGCGGGCGATGAGCGGATCCACCTTCACCACAGGGCTCATATCGTCGGTGATGGCGCTGCCCATGGGACTTTCCTTGCGGTCCGGTCCGTTGCCATCACCGCCGCTTCCTGTCGGCTCATGGGCTTCGTTCGTGCTGCCCACGTGGAAATGGTACCTGCCGTCCGTGTACACCAGCTGGGAGAGCCAGCCGCGCCGGGCCACCACGTCCTGCTCGTCGATGGCGCGCTTCTGCTTCGTCACCTGGGTCTCGGTGGTGAAGTACCTGTAATGCACCGTCGTGTCGATGGCGGTGATGGTACTGTCGAAGTGCAGCAGCCAGCGATCGTTCACATGACCCGTCGTGCTGAGGTAGGTGTAGTTCGCGCTGTCGTAGGGCATCGGCTCCCGCTCGTCCGCGTCGGCCGTGTTCGTCAGTCGCGCCAGGATGTTCGAACGCGAGCGCAGGTCGTAGCGGAAGATGTCCTTGCGCGAGTTCCACCAGACCACGTCAGCGTTCGCCCGGAGCGTATCGTCGGGCCGGTCGCTGCTGAAGAGGATGGACCCTCCATTGTCAGCGAAGCTGGGATCCAGGTCATCGAACTGATCATCGGTCAATTGCTCCTGCCGGTTGCCGATGGTGTAGTACAGGTAGAGGTCGGTCCGTCCTTCCCGCACGCCGCTGAACACCATGTTCTGGCCGTCATCACTGTAGGCCATGCTGAGCACCTTCTCCAGCATGAACACGGGTTTGCGTGTAAAGGACTTGTCGTCGAGCGTATAGGTGGTGAGGTAGAGCTCTCCCTTCTTCTCGCTGGTCCATGTGAGCGCGCGGCCCGTGGGATGCCAGGCCAGCACCGGGAAGCTCTTGTCGATGATGCGGTTCAACTTCTTCTCCCCTTTCACCAGCCGTTTGGCCTTCTTCTTCGCACGGTCATAGAGCCACACCTTGTATTGGCCCAGCTCATTGCTCACCCATGCCGCGTACTTGCCATCCGGGCTCAGCTTGAACTCGCTGTAGGTGCGCGTCTTCCGGGTCTTCATCTTCAACTCCTCCATCTTCACTTCCGTTCGTTGTCGTTCCTCCTCGGCGAAGCGGGCGCGGTAATGGTCCATGCATTCCTGCGTGAGCTGCTTGAGCCCCACACCGAGGACGTAATTGAACCCGCTTTCCGGATTGCGGCTCACCCGCGTCATGTAGAGGATGTTGGGGATCACGCTGGGGCCGTAGGTCTCGGCCACATAGGTCCATACGGTGAGCCCGGCGAGCGTGGCGTCGTCCCCTTCCAACCGGTTGAAGCGCTTGAAGCGCGTGCCGAGCACGCCATCGCGGATGCGGCTTTCGCTGCGCGCGTCCCATGGCCCGGCGCAGTAGGCCACCAGCCCTTTCGTGTACCACTCGGGCAGGTTCAGCAAGGTGCTGTTCTTGAGCACTTCGCGCCAGTTGCCGCCGTACATCATCTGGTCGATCATCAGTTGGGCGATGCCGCTGCGCACCTGCCGCTCGAGCAGGTCATGATCGCCTTCGTTGTACACGAACACCTTGGTGCCCACGATGCGTGTAACCCCCCCGATGTTGTACTGCTCATCGCCCGTAACGCCCACATTGCTCTGGCGGAAGTCAGTGAGCGAGTTGTATACCACGAACTGGATGCGGTCATCGACCGTGAAGTCGAAGAACTTCTCCATTTCCCGCTTGTTGCGGTGCCCGCTGATGGAAACGAAGCGCGCCACATCACGGCCGCCCTTGTAGAAGTAGGTCTCCAGCTCAGGGAACCGGTAATACTGCCACAGGAAGTCCTGGTACTGCACGCGGTTCTTGCCGAACTCCTGCTGGCTGCCATTGTAGAACTGGCCGCGCGCGCCCGAAAAGGCCATGAGGATGACCACGGGAAGGAGGAGCTTGCGGTTGATCACCTGTCGGCCTCGTCTATTTTCGCCCGCCTTGGCCACAACCATTGGGCCTGGACAAGAAAGGCTCCGCGAAGTTCACGCTTTTCCGACCGTTTTGCGCGTCACCAAGTTCACCTTCAACCCCTTCCAGGAGAATACCTGGCTGCTGGATAACGGCCGCGAGGCGATCGTGGTGGATCCGGGATGCTTCGACACGGCCGAAGAACATGAGCTGGAGACTTGGCTCGACGAGAACGGTTTGAAACCGGTGCGCCTTGTGCTCACCCACGCGCACATCGACCATGTTCTCGGCTGTGCTTGGATGCACAAGCGCTACGGCCTGCTGCCGGAGATGCATCGGGCCGACCTGCCCCTGCTGCATGCCGCCGAACGGCAAGGGCAGATGTACGGTGTGCCCTGCGAAGCCTCTCCGGAACCGGAGGTCTTCCTGCGGGAAGGAGATCGGATCACGCTCGGCGACCAGTCCTTGGAGGTGCTTTTCGTTCCGGGTCATGCTCCTGGACATATCGCTCTCTGGCAGGCTGAACAGCGATTCGTCATCAGCGGTGATGTACTCTTCCAGCGCAGCATCGGGCGCACGGACCTGCCCGGTGGGAACATGGACACCCTGCTCGCCAGCATCCGCGAAAAGCTCTTTCCACTGGGCGATGAGGTGACCGTGCATTGCGGCCACGGACCGGACACCACGATCGGAGAGGAACGGCGGCTGAACCCGTTCCTGCGCTGAGGCCCAGCATCCGAAGAGGAGAGCGCGTCGGCGTTAGCTTGGCCGCACATGAACAGAAGGCTCGGGATCCTGTCGCGTGAAACGGGCTATTTGCTGCTGCTCGGGATCCTTCTCTTCCCATCATGCGGCACGAACGAAGCACCGAAAGCCGTGGTGCCGGAAGCCGGACCGGGAACCCGCTTGGAGATCCTTGGCACGGACAGCACGGGCATCGCCTTCCGCAATACCATCGTAGAGGATGATCAGGCGAATTACTTCCGCTACCTCTACATGTACAACGGTGGTGGCGTCGCGGCGGGTGACATCGATGGCGACGGGTTGGCGGACCTCGCGTTCGTGAGCTACAGGAGCGGCGGTGCTTTGTACAAGAACCTCGGTGGAATGAAGTTCCAGGATATCTCCGAGAGCTCCGGCTTTTCAGTCAATGACATCTGGGCCACCGGCGTGAGCATGGCGGACGTGAACGCGGACGGTCGGCTGGACATTTACGTGTGCGCTTCCGGGCCTGCGGGCTGGGCCGCTTCCACGCGCCGCAACAAGCTCTTCATCAACCTCGGAGATGGAAAGTTCAAGGAGGACGCAGCCACCGCCGGGCTGGCCGATGAAGGCCACAACACGATGGCCTACTTCGCTGACCTCGACCGCGACGACGACCTCGACTGCTTCATCGCTTCGCACCGATCCGACTTCCGGCCACTAGGGCAGGAACTTGCAATGCCTAAGCCCGCATACGATGCGGCCACATCCAACAAGCTCTACATCAATGACGGTACAGGGCATTTCACTGACCGCACCGTTGAAGCGGGATTGGCCAGCCACCATTATGGCCTTGGCGCGGCGCTCGGCGACCTGAACAACGACGGGCTAGTGGACATCTACGTCACGAACGATTTCTACACACCGGACCTGATGATGGTGAACGATGGCAGCCGTGGCCCCGGGGCAGTGCCGCACTTCACCGACATCGCCAAGCAGGCCTTGAAGCACACTTCCTACTTCAGCATGGGCATTGACCGTGCGGACTATGACAATGATGGCAACCCGGACCTGTGCGTGCTGGACATGACGCCCGGCGAACACAAGCTGAACAAGGAGAACATGGCGAGCATGGCCCCGGGGCAGTTCGATGCGATGGTGGCCAATGGCATGGGCCATCAGTACATGATCAATACGTTGCAGCACAACAACGGCGATGGCACGTGGAGCGAACTGGCCCAGATGGCCGGTGTGGACCGCACGGATTGGAGCTGGGCACCTTTGTTCGTGGACCTGGACAATGACGGTTGGAAGGACCTCTTCGTCACCAACGGCATCGCACGCGATGTGGGCAACAACGATTTCCGCGACCAGGTTCGGAAGTTCACGGGCGCATCGAGCAAACAGGTGGCCTTCGAACCCTTGCTGGAACTCGCGCCTACCCATGTACCGGAGAAGATGGTCTTCCGCAACGCGCATGACCTCTCCTTCACGAAGGCCATGGATGATTGGGGATATCATCAGAAGACGCTCAGCAACGGTGGCACGTACGCCGATCTCGATCTGGATGGAGACCTGGATCTGGTAACGGTGAACGTGCACGCACCGGCGACCATCGTGCGGAATCGCACACGCGAGAGCGGCGGCGGTGGCTACCTGCAGCTCATCTTCAAGGGTGACACGAAGAATCCGTACGGCATCGGTGCATCAGCGACGCTGTATTCGCGGAGCGGCATGCAGGTGTGCGACCTTTTCCCTGCGCGCGGCTACCAGGGCAGCGTGGAACCCGTGCTGCACTTCGGCGTGTCGGACGAGCGCATCGATTCCGTGGTGGTCACCTGGCCGGACGGAAAACAGACCTTGGTGAAAGCGCCGACCCGTGATCAACGCCTGACAGTGGACCGCTCATCGCTGCGCATCCGACCTTCCGTGGGAAGCACGACCCCGCTCTTCATGGAGATCGCCGCGCGGATCGGACTCGGTCTCGGGCATCGTGAGAACGCCTTCGGTGACTTCAAGGCGGAATCGCTCCTTCCACAACGCCAAAGCACCCACGGCCCATCAGGGGCGGTAGCTGACGTGAACGGTGACGGACTGGACGATGTCTTCCTCTCGGCCTCTGCCGGAAGCCCCTGTCTATTGCTGATGCAGAACAGCGCGGGCCGGTTCGCACCGGCGAAAGCCCAACCCTGGGCGGCCTTTCGGACCTCTGAATTCAATGGTGCCCATTTTTTCGACGCGGATGGAGACCATGACCTGGACTTGTACCTGGCAGCGGGTAGCACGGAATTCCCTGCGGGCGATGAGCGCTACCGCGACCGCCTCTTCATCAATGACGGTCACGGGACTTTCACCTATGCGGAACGGGCGTTGCCTGACATACACGTCAGTACGCAGGCAATCGCATCGAACGACATCGACGGGGACGGCGACCAGGACCTCTTCGTCGGTGGCCGGAACGTGCCCAGCGCTTGGCCGTCCGCTCCAGTGAGCCAAGTGCTGCTGAACGACCACGGGATCTTCACGGACGCTTCGGCCACATGGCTGGCCGCTCTTCCCCGTCCCGGACTCGTCACGGAAGCGCTGTTCGCGGACATCGATGGTGACAAACGCGCTGAGCTGGTGTTGTGCGGGGAATGGATGCCAGTACGCGTTCTTAAAAGCATGGGCGGCTCCTTCAAGGAAATTTCCACCTCCGTGCTCGACACATCGCTTACCGGCTGGTGGCAAGGCATGACCTCCGGGGACATCGATGGTGACGGGGATGCGGACCTGGTGGTAGGCAACATCGGCCGCAACAACAAGTTCCATCCTTCAGCTGAGCGCCCGCTACGTGTGTACATGGGCGATCTCGATCACAGCGGCACGAACGACATCGTGCTGGCGAAAACCGGCGATCAATGCGAGCTGCCCGTGCGCGGTCGCGAGTGTTCCAGCAGGCAGATGCCCTTCCTCCAACGGAAGTTCCCGACGTACAAGACGTTCGCGGACGCCACGCTCGAAGAGATCTATGGCAACGTGCTGGGCAGCGCGTTGCGCTTGGACGCGACCACGTTCACCAGCATGTTGTTCATCAATACGAATGGACACTTTGAAGCTCGTCCCCTGCCGATGGCCGCGCAGATCTCACCGATCCGTTCAGCGGTGATCGCCGACATGGATGGCGACGGGAGAAAGGACCTCCTGATAGCGGGGAACATGTACGGTGCGGAAGTAGAGACCGTGCGCTACGATGCTGGAATGGGACTGCTCCTGCATGGCAACGCTAACGGGGACCTTGATGCGGTTCCCGCAACGCGAAGCGGCATTTCCATCCCCTACGACACGCGTCAGCTTCTACCGATAACGGTCGCCGACCATGGCTTGTGCTACCTCGCTGTCAACAATGACGGGCCCTTGTTGCTGTTCGCCCCCCGGACGAGTGCGGGCCGTCAACTGGCCAGCCGGTAGCATTACGCGCGATCACCGGCGCTTGTATTCCGGGTTCACTACTTTGTGCTTCTCGAACTCATTATTCTTCACCGCAGGGCAAGCCCAACCGTTGGGGTAGCGCAGGAAAAGGAAGCGCACGCTGAAGATCAGTGGCCGGTAGGTGGTGCTGAACCATTGGAGCCGACCGAAGCCCTGGTCCTCTGGCATCACGCAGAAGAAAGGCGTTTCGATCGCGGGGATGATCATCAGTTGCTGCGTGAGCTTGAAACCGAAACCGAGCTTGGCGTGTGCCTGGCCGATGAACTCCGGTGGGAAGTCCTGTGAGCCGGGCACAGCGAATCCGGCGAAGTCGCGCCCCTCGCCGAAGCGCCAATCCACATTGGCGCCCAAGCTGAACTGGAGGAACCGGAAGTCGCGCACGCAGAAGAGCTTGTTGGCGTTCACCGCTAACGTGAGGTGCTGGTCGTTGAAGTCACCTTCACCGAGCCAGTTGCCGATGCTGTCGCCGCGCGCGAAAGAACCTTCCGACTCCTCCCGACCTTTCAGTTGCTTGTAGGCGAGCCCGAAGTCCCAGTAGTCGATGATCACGGGGTCGCGCGTGGAAATGAACCAGCCCGCTTCGAGGTACAGCCCGAGTCTTCCTTTCCCATGGAAAGTCGCGTCAGCAGTGGTGTCCGTTCCGATGTCGAAGTGCTCCTCACGGTCCTTGAATGGGGCCAATGCCCACGTAACACCCGGGCCGACGAAGAAGCCACTACGTTTCATCTTCCCGTCCAGCGGAAAGATGTCCGGGTGTTTGCGCTCCATCAGCCCCTGGGCGGAAAGGTCCACCAGCAAAGGCAGGAGCACGAGAAGAACAAGCGCGCGCTTCATGATGCGAAGGTGACCAGGTCCACCCATGAACGCGAAGATCGCGCCCGAAAGTGTCAACCGCGGAACGTGCGCAACACGATGGCTCAGTGCGCCACCACCACCGGCAAACGCCAACGCTCGTTCCCGCTGGTGACTTCCACCGTGTAGGTGCCGTCGTAGAGCGTGCGGGTATCGAGGTACCAGATGGTGCTGCCTTGCGGGATCGTCTCGGTGCGCACCAGTTTGCCCTGCATGTCGAACAAACGCACACCAGCGTTCTCGCGCAGCAGGCCGCTGATCTGCACGGCGATCAGGTCGCCCGTGGGATTGGGGTACACGCCTACGCCTTTGGATCTCGCCGCTTCTTCCGTTACACCGTTCGCTGGGTCGTATGTGGTCACTGACTCCGTGATGCTGGTCACTTCCCCCGCGACCACGGTGCCGTAGAACGTGGGGCCCACCATGTAGGGATAGGCCGAATTCCAGTTGGCGTCCACCGTGCAGAAGTAAGCGTAGGTCCCGTCGGGGTATTCCGGCGTCACGCACATGCGGCCGTTGTGCTCATCGAGGTAGAAGGGTTCAGCGTGCGTGAGGAACTCGTAGTCCTCGCGGAAGTAGCCGAGCGGGTATGTGTTGTTGATCGGGGCGCCGGTGCTCACCACGGTTCCATCAGCATGTGTGGTGCGCTCGGTGATGCTCCGCAATTGATAGCCCGACCGCATGCGCACAACACCGCCGGTGCCGTCCGCGTTCGCGAAGCCGTAGGCGCCGTAGATCGGGAATCCATCGTACGCGAAACCGAGCAAGGGCGAATGCTGTGTGCTGTCGATCGTGTAGAGACCATCGGCGAGGTAGAGATCGCAGACGTTGGAGATCACCACCAGGTCCAAGTTGAAAGCACTCGGGTTCTGGTGGTGGTGGTAGTTGCCCATCGCCGGATGGCCTTTCGCGCAATCAAAGCCGGCTCGTTCCGCGGGGATCGCATCACGGTTCCAGTCCTGCGAACCTCCTGGACCACCCGGGCAAGGCGGATTACCGGGACCACCGCACAACGCGTTGGTGTTCGGGTTCCAAGCAACTCCATCCCGGAAGTCGAACATGGCCACCCCGTTGATGAAGTTGCCGATGTTGCCGCCATTGGTCGGTGTCGGTGTGCCGGTGTTCTCCATGGGAACACGCGGGAAACGGAAGATCGCGTTCTGGCTCGTGGCAATGGACGGGTTGCCATCGAGGAAGGGCCCGGTGATGTAGGCCGGGATCCCATTGCTATGCACGTACACCCAGTTGTCCGAGTATTGGACCTGCTGCACATTGGCCAGCGCGTTGTCCTGGATCGGCGTAGAATTCCCCGCGACATAGTGACGACCCTGGATGTTCGTGGTGTTGATCATCCAGTTCGCGATGCACGGATCGGACTGTGCCGAGGCGAGTAGGCCGTTGATGCTGGCGAGAAAGAGGAGTATGGTCCGCATGGGATGTCAGCTCGGGGTGTTGGCAGGTAGGTTGTGAGCATTGGACGACATGAATGGCCGCATCCTTCGCTCGATCATCGCGGATGTGCATGTGCCGGATCCATGACGAATCCACGGTCACTCAAGGTGAGCAGAAAGGCCACCAGATCCGTGCGCTGATCGGTGGTGAGCGGGATGCCTTCGCGCAGTTCGGGTGCCAGGGTTCCAGACTTCACGATACCATGGTCGTAGTGGTCCAGTACCGCGCGCAAGGTCTTGAAGCGGCCGTCATGCATATAGGGGAAGGAGTATTCCACGTTGCGGAGCGTGGGGATCTTGAACATCAACGAGTCCTTCGGGTCGTGCGTAATACGGATGCGACCGCCATCGCGCAGCAGGCTGTCCGTCGGCAGACCGTTGTTGGCGAATTCGCCCGTGGAGAAGAGCGGTTCCTTGTGGCACACATTGCAATGCGCCTGAAAGATCAGGTAGCCGTTCTGCTCTTGTTCCGTGAACAACTCCACTCCCGCCTTCATCCGGTCATAGCGCGAACCGCATGAAACGAGCGAAAGCTGGAACTGTGCCAGTGCCTTCAGCATACGGTCGCTGAAGATCATGGAGTCGCCGAAGGCCTCGGCGAACTTGCGCCGGTACGTTCGGCTGTTCTCCAGTTTGAAGACCACGTGCTGCGTGCTCTCGGCCATTTCCGCCGGATGGTTGATCGGCGCGAGCGGCTGCACGTCGAGGTGGTTCACGGCTCCATCCCACATGAAACGCTTGTTCCACGCCAGGTTCATCAGCGCGGGCGCATTGCGTGTGCCGATGCTGTCATGGATGCCGTGGCTCAGTTTATGGTCCGTATGGCTGAACGCGGTGTAGGATGAATGGCAACTGCTGCATGAGATCGTGCTGTCCTTCGAGAGGATCGGATCGTGGAAGAGTTTCCGTCCGAGTTCGATGCCTTCCTGAGTCAACGGGTTGCGCGACAGGTCATAGACGGGCGGTGGCCAATTCGTCGGGACAGCGAGTTGAACGGGATGCGTGGGCATCGTTCCCGCCGCCAGCAGGAACAAACTGCCCGCGATACCGACGAAGGTTCTAGTTCTAGCGTTCAACATCCGGTCGGAACATCATTGCGGCTACGCGTGAAAGGCGCACTGCGGCATCTCCGGGGGACATCACGTTGCACTTCGTCCGCACATCCGCGGCTTCCAACAGGGGAAGGATATCGACCCGCACGACCATGTCATCCGTTACCGGCTCGGGCAACACCACGCGCTGCGCGGTCGCATACGGCGGCAAGTAGCCACCCAGATGGAGTTCGAATTCCCGCGATGCATAAGGCGAAACCGCGCTGCTCCCTTCCAACTTCAGGTTGATATAGCCGCTGTTCCATGCCCAGTACATGCCCTTGATGGGGTCGAGGTCACCGCCGAACGCGCCCGAGGCATTCGTGAGACTGTCAACGCCGAGGTGGACGAAGGGCGAAGTTGAACGCGGGATCGACACGGCCCAAGAAGCAGTGTCCTCCGCATCCACCAATTGATAGTCGAACGGTAAAAGGTTGGCCTGAGCATCACCGTTCACAACGGGAACGCCCGCGTAGAAGCGGAAGGTCGTAACGCGCACCGGGGTTCCATCCGGGAGCTTCTCATCCGCGTTGAGCACAAGTGGGTGATTCCCGAACCATGGCACGAAGCGCAATACGCGAGCCTTGTCCTGCGCGCTTACCGTGAGCATCGTGCCGCAAAGCACCGCTGCCGCGAACGCTCTCATCGCGGTTCCTTGGGTGGCGGTGGCCCTGGCCGGAAGTAGCCCGCTAGATCCTTCGTGAGCGCTTCGAACAAACGCAACTGGTCCGGTCGGCAGAGAGCGCGTATGCGGCCGAAGTGGTCCGTGTGTACCCGCTCGATCTCGCCTTGGGTCTCTCCGATCAGGTCAATGATCGAGTCGGCAGACTGTCCGTCATTCACGTCATAGAGGCGTCCGCGCAACTCCATCATGCGCTTGTCGAGTTCATCGATCCTGCTGCGGTG
>JBGAJW010000019.1:0-74128 GCA_044224725.1 Flavobacteriales bacterium | reverse complement strand
GGTCGCCGCTACTCTCAGCCGAGGAGTTCCGATTTCTGCACCAGGGACGCCAACGGTTTGCCGTGGGCTGGTTCTGGGAGAAGGAAGCCGCCGGCGATGTGGTCGTCTACAACATCGGAAATCCGGGTACATTTCTTTCGAAGGTGTACATGTTGCCGGAGAAGGACCGGGCGTTCATCTTCTTGTGCAATGCGCAGACTCTGGCCGCCGACGAGGGCTTGGACAAGCTGTATGAAGTTCTGCGCGGTCGATACTTGAAGTGATCGGTGCATCACCCCTTCGCCAGCACCCTCTTCCTCACCGTGCTCAAGAACTCCGGCGTCATACCGAGGTAGCTCGCGATGTGCTTCTGCGCCACGCGGCCATCCAGTGAAGGATACAGCTTGCGGAACTCGGCGTAGCGCTCTTCGGCGGTCTTGCTCAACGAACTCAATGTGCGCCGCTGTTGCGCCATGAAGGCATTGGTGATCAGTATGCGGAAGAAGCGCTCGAACTTCGGAACACGCTCGAACAACTGGTCCTGTCCGGGCTTGTCGATCTGCAGCACCACGGTGTCTTCGAGCGCTTCGATGATCAACTGGCTCGGGGCGTTCTTCAACATGCTGCTCATGTTGCCGGTCCACCAATCCTCCGGCGCGAACTGCAGGATGTGCTCCTTGCCGTCCTCCGCCACGAGGTAGGTACGCAGGCAGCCGCTCACCACGAAATGCTGGTAGCGGCTCACATCGCCTACTTGCAGGAGGCATTCATTCTTGGCCACGTGCTTCGAGCGCAACAGGCCGCGCCAGAACTTCTGTTCTTCGTCGGTGAGCGAGATGTGCTTGCTTACGTTGGCCAGGATGGCGGCGAACTCGGCGTCGGTAGGCGGGGTCATCGGGATCAGGGAAGAAGCTGGTATTCCTGCATAGTGAGTTGGCGGGTGGGCCCCACGCTCACTTCACGCTTGTAGGACATTTGGGTCACGTTGGCACCCCCGAGGTCCATGGTGATGTTGTAGGTATCCGTCATTTTCATGTTGCGGAACGCGTCGCTCATTTCGCGCTCGGTCTTGGCGTCCAACTTTTTGCCAGCGGCGGCGGCGAACTTGGCAACGAGGTCCTTCACCAGGGTTTGGAGTTTCACGTTGTCTACCTGCATGGTGATCGTGAAGATGGCGCGTTTGGAAGTCGGGTCCAAGCTGTTCATCACCACCGTGAGCTTTCCGGGAATGGGATCACCCCCGAGCAGGTTAGGCAATTCGATGTCCTGGCTCATGCGCTCCGCCACGGTGTAGCCACCACCATGCAACATGTGGAGGTTCTGCGCGTATTCGAGCGCGCTCGTGGAGATGGCTTCCGGTGTGATCAACTGGTCCATCATGGTGGTCATCAGGCTGCGGGTGTCGGCGTCAGGGATGGTTCCCATCACCTCGCCCAGGAAGGACTTCGTTCCGCTGACCACCGCCTCCGTGTTCTCCAACGCCTCGACGCTGCCATCACGAGAGCAGGTGAAGATCACGGGCACGGCGGAGTACATGGCGAGCATGCGTTCGGCCATGGCCTGTTCCTCCTTGGTCATGGGTTCTTCCTTGGTGTGCTCAAGCAACTTGAAATCACCCATACGCTGGTCAATGCGCAGTCCCCCGGTCGTGTCCTTCACCGTGAAGGTCAAATGGAAGGACGAAGAGGTGAGCTCCTGCAGGGTGCCTTTGTTGAAGTGGCGTTCGGTCTTGGTGACCTTGTACGCGAACCGGTCCCCTTTCTTCCACAAGGGCAGCACATTGGCCGTGCGGGAATCAATGATGTTCTGCGCGGTGGCGAGGATCGGAAGGACCAGGGCTATGATCAGGAAATAGCGGAGCCGCATGCGGTAGAGGTGTGCCGCAAGGTAGCCGCCCAAGACCACGACCACGTCTTCGCGGAGGTCAGACCCGGTGCCAGAGCTTGCTCAACCAGCACGCTTGAACCGCGTGTCAAACGTCGCCGGAACGTGGGAGGAATTGCTGGCGAGGTAGACACCAAAAGCCATTGGTCAGTGCCGCACGTTGTTCCAGCCGCGTTTTATCGGGGCGGTGATGCGCTGCCAGACCGTAGGTGGTGGCAGGTGGTAAGTGATCACACACGCGCCACCGAGCGGTTGGATCAGTCGCTCCCGTTCGATCACGATAGGCGACAGGTCCATCGTCGCGATGGGAGCAGGTGCGTCCGGCTGGAATTTGATCGGTGCGTAGAACGGGGTGCCTTTCGGCGGAAGGGGCAAAGCCATGTCACCTGAGCCGGGCACGCTGATATCGAGGACCAGATCCTGACCGACCATTTCCTCCGGAACCTGTAGCCCGAAATAGCCGCGGTCGTTGCAGCGCACGCGCACTTCCGTGCCGCGCAGTTGGACGAAAGCTTCGGGCAGCATTCGGCCGGTGCGTACATCTTCCACGAAGCCGGCGATCCCGAGTGGGCCCTCGCCGTCCCGAGGGTCACTTGTCGGCAAGTCTGCAACGGTCACCTCAGGCTCCACTTGTTCGTGATCAGGCATGCAGGGTATGCTGTGCGGGACTACAGGATGATCTGTTCCGGTTTGCTGCACCAGCGCTTTGACATCGCCCTTTACCGGTTCTTCAACCCGGATGGCGACATTTCCTGTTTCAATGCGCTCTTCGATCGTTTCCGGCTCCGGGATGATGGCCGAAATGGTATCACCTATGGTGGGTCGATCGCATCGCGGAGGGATCGAATGGGGCACGGCCATCATCTTGCCGGTAACCAAAGGTGGCGGGGGAGGAGGTTGAGCGATAGCAGGTTCGCCCAGCATCACGGGTTTCATGATGGGACCGCCTTGGGCCATGACCTCGTGCCCTGCGGCCACCGCGACCAGCGACGTGAACGCGGCAATGGGCAGCGCGCGAGCGTGCTTGGGTTCCGCAGCTCCCAGTGCGCGGTCCAGTTGCCTCGGGTCGAATCGTGCGCACTTCGGTTTCACATCGCTTGTGAAGAGTGCGACCAGTTGCGCATCCGTGGCGGTGGTAAGGTCGGCCACCACATGGTCGCATTGCGCGCAGTGGCGTCCCTGCTGCCGAGGGGACATGGCGTTCCAGTCTTCGTGGCAGGGGGTGGGTACGCTGATGGTGATCTTCATGGATGTATGGCGAGGAGTCCTTGACGAAGCCATCTGTGATCGTGGTATGGCCTCGCGCGGGGGAAAGGATGCATTCTTCAGGATGCGTGAACGTTCGTGAATGCATGATCGGTACACACCATGCGGCCATCCGTTCACGTTGGATCACGGGTCCGAAACCCGATCTTCGCGCCCCGCCATTGGTCGGTCATCATTCATGAAACGCCTCGCCCTCCTCGGTTCCACCGGTTCCATCGGAACGCAGGCCCTGCAGGTGGTGCGCGAGCAGAAAGAGCATTTCGATGTGGAACTGCTCGTGGCCGGCAGCAATGCGGACCTGCTCATCGCGCAAGCGAAGGAATTCAGCCCGAACGCGGTAGTGATCGGTGACAAGAGCAAGTACGCGGAGGTGCGTGATGCCTTGCAGCCGCTGGACATCAAAGTGTTCGCCGGGCCCGAGAGCATCGAGCAGGCGGTGACGATGGAGAGCATCGATACCGTGCTCACCGCGATGGTGGGCTATGCGGGATTGCGCCCGACGATCGCCGCGATCAACGCGGGCAAGACCATCGCCCTGGCGAACAAGGAAACGCTCGTTGTGGCAGGGGAGATCATTACACGGCTGGCGCGCGAGAAGCAGGTGAACATCTACCCGGTGGACAGCGAGCACAGCGCCATCTTCCAGTGTTTGGTGGGGGAGTGGGAAAACCCCATCGAGAAGGTGGTGCTCACCGCGAGCGGTGGTCCGTTCCGAGGGAAGACCCGTGCGGAACTGGAGACGGTGACAGCCGCTCAAGCACTCAAGCATCCCAATTGGGACATGGGTGCCAAAGTGACGATCGACAGCGCGAGCCTGATGAACAAAGGGCTGGAGGCCATCGAGGCGAAATGGCTTTTCCACTTGAAGCCCGAACAGGTGGAGATCGTCGTGCATCCGCAGAGCATCATCCACAGCATGGTCCAGTTCCGGGACGGCAGCATGAAAGCCCAGATGGGCCTGCCGGACATGAAGTTGCCCATCCAGTACGCCTTGGCCTATCCCCAACGATTGGCTACCGACTGGCCACGACTTGAGCTCGGCTCCCCCTCCCTCTCGGGGAGCGCCGGGGTGGGGTCGCTCACGTTCGAAGCTCCGGACCTCGACACCTTCCAGAATCTCCGCTTCGCTTTGGAAGCCATGGAGCGCGGTGGGAACCTGCCATGTGTGCTGAACGCGGCCAATGAAGTGGCCGTGGCACTGTTCCTGAAAGGCCGTATCGGATTCATCCAAATGAGTGACCTGATCGCAGAACGGCTGGCAAAGGCCACCTTTGTAGCGCACCCGACGTTAGAAGACCTCGAGGCCAGCGATGCGGAAACGCGCAGCATGGCCGAAACCTGGAAACCCGCCGCCGCGAAATGGACATCCTGATCACCGTAGGCCAGCTCTTGCTCGGCCTGTCCATTTTGGTGGCACTGCACGAGTTCGGACACTTCCTGCCGGCCAAGCTCTTCGGCATGCGCGTGGAGAAGTTCTTCCTCTTCTTCGACGCGCCCTATTCGCTCTTCAAGAAGAAGATCGGCGACACGGTCTACGGCATCGGCTCCCTGCCCTTCGGCGGCTACGTGAAGATCAGCGGCATGATCGACGAGAGCCTGGACAAGGACCAGAAGGAGCGGATGAACAAGCCGCCCGAGCCGTGGGAATTCCGCGCCAAGCCGGTATGGCAGCGCTTGATCGTGATGGTCGGCGGAGTAACGGTGAACGTGCTGCTCGGCTTCGCCATCTACAGCATGGTGCTGTACGTGTGGGGCCGCGAATACCTGCCGCTGAAGAACATGTCGTATGGCGTTACCGCCAACCTGCTCATGCAGGAGCAGGGCTTCCAGAACGGGGACCGCATCCTGCGCGTGGAAGGCCAGGACGTCGAAACATTGGAAGACGTGACGCTCGCCATCCTCATCAAGGGCGCGCGGGTGGTCACCGTGGAGCGCAACGGCGTGGAGAAGGACATCGTGCTCAGCGACGATATTTCCGAACGGATCCTCGACGCGAAGGACAGGATGCTCTTCCTGCCGCGCTTCCCCTTCATCGTGGACAGTGTGCTGGCGGGCAGCGGGGCGGAGGCCATCGGCAGTTTCCGGCCGGGCGACCATGTACTGGCCATGAACGGCGAACCCGCCGCGTACTTCAGTGACTTCCAGCAGGCGGTGAAGGGGAAGGAGGGCAAGACAGTGGATGTGACCGTGCAGCGCGAAGGCCACCTGGTGGTCATTCCGGTCAAGTTGAACGACGAAGGAATGGTCGGCCTGTACCGTAAAGGGCCTGACGGGTACCTGAAGACAGAGATCAAAACGTACACGTTGCTGGGCAGTATACCGGCCGGTATCAAGTTCGGCTGGCAGCGGATGAAGGACAACGTGTCCTCCTTCAAGCTCCTCGGCTCCAAGAGTGGCATCAAACAGATGGGGGGCTTGGGCAGCATGGCCAAGGCCTATGGCTCGAAGTGGGTCTGGTCCACCTTCTGGAGCATGACCGCCTTCCTGAGCATGGCGCTGGCCTTCCTGAACATCCTGCCGATCCCGGCCCTCGATGGCGGCCACGTGGTGTTCCTGCTCTATGAATGGGTGGCCCGCCGCCCGGCCAATCCCAAGGTGCTGGAATACGCGCAGATGGCCGGCATGGTCTTCCTGCTCACGGTGATGATCGCGGTGAACGGCCACGACATCTTCAAGATGATCACCGGCCAGCTCTGACGGGCGCGGTGATCAGGCGCTGAACATCTTCCGGCGAAGCATCGTAGGAACGGGCAGTAGAACCGTTCGCCCATGCCACGCGTGATCCTGATCGAAGACGACGCCCTGGTCCGCACCCTGCTGATGCGCCGCATGCTCGCGGCCGGTTGGAGCGTGACAGCCCTGCGCGATGGCCGCGAACTGGACAAGGTCGTTTCCGAGGAAAAGCCGGACCTGCTCGTTGTGGACCTCGGCCTCCCATACGTGGACGGCTTCGCATTGGTGGAAGCCCTGCGTGCCCAAGGCGTCCGCACACCGGTGCTGGTGATCAGCGCTTACGAGCTTCCGCATCTGCACGAGGCCGCCAAGAACAGCGGAGCTGACGATGTGCTGCAGAAGCCGTTCGACCAGGAAGAGCTGATCGAGCGCATGGGCCGCCTGCTCGCGGCCTGACGCATTGAGCAAACGTTCCGCGTTTTCTCCCAAGCGAAGCGCCTCTGCGCAAGATCACCACAGGCCGGGTCCTTGACCTGCGCCAGTGAATTGGTCGCCTCTGCGGCCCCCTGCGACCTTCCGCGTCTCCGCGTTTCCGCGTTTCCGTATTCCATGCGCAATGGTCAGTACGCGTCCGATCGCCCCCATCTTCGGGGCCGTGTCCTTCACCCACCACGTGATCATCATCGGCCAAGGCCTGGCCGGTACCGTGCTTTCCGAAGTGCTGGCGGGGCGCGGACTCCGGACGGTCATCTATGACGTGCCGAAGGAAGGCCGAGCATCGCATGTTGCTGCCGGATTGGTGAACCCCATCGTCATGCGACGGACCATCCCGAGTTGGCGGGCGTCTGAAATGCTGGCCATCGCTGGGGCCTTCTACCGTGAGTTGGAACAGCGCTATGACACGCGTTTCTGGAATCCCATAGAGCTCGTTGAGCTGTTCCCCACAGCGAAGGAGGCGGGCATCTGGCAGTTGCGGCTGAAGGACCCGGAACTCGCCCGCATGCTGGGGGAAGGCCCGGGGCAGGACCCGGCGATCGAGGAACTTCCCCATCCGTACGGTTGTGGTGTGGTGAAGCGCTGTGCCTGGCTCGATGTGCGCAAAATGCTGAGCGCGCACCGGGAGCGGTGGATCGAGGCCGGTAGTCTGATCGAACGCGAGGTCGGTAAAGGGGACGTGATCGGTTTGAACGGCGGGGTGCGGGTGCATGACAGCACGGCTCCGATGCTCGTGCGTTGCGAAGGGCCGCGCGCCAAGGGTGATTTCCTGGTGCCGGTGCGTGGCGAAGGCTTGACCGTTCGGATCGAAGGCTTGCGCTTGAAGAACGCCTTGCATCGCGGTGTTTTCATCCTGCCCACGGGCGATGACCGCTACCGCGTCGGATCAACCTTCGCGTGGGACAATGTGTGGAGCGGCCCCACGGACGAGGCGCGCCGCTGGTTGCTGGACAAGTTGGAGCGCATCGTTTCGCGACCTGTCGAGGTGGAAGAGCATTGGGCCGGCGTCCGCCCGGCATCGCGCGACCGGCGGCCGGTGCTGGGGCGCACCAACGCGCACGAGGCCCTCCTGAACGGCTTGGGCTCGCGCGGTGTACTGCTGGCGCCGTGGTCAGCGCAACACCTCGCCGCGCACCTGTTCGATGGTGCGCAACTCGATGCCGAGGTGGACGTGCGGCGCTTCTAACGGATCGGCATCGGATTTTCTCTTCGCGCCTCACGGGAGCCGCCGAAGGCCCTCGACATTTGTGACCCTACTTCTTCCATGCGTCAGCAACTGACCTGTCTCACCGCCGCGATCGTTCTCGTTCTCGGCTGTTCCACCAAGCGCACCGCCATCAACACATCGCCCTTCCCCGAGGACCCGCGCTGGGCCCCCATCGACTCGCTGGCCGGCATCGGTCAGTACGCGAGCGCTCTGTCCATGACAGAACCCCTGCTCGCCGAAGCACGGGTGAACGGCGACTACCAGCAGGAGTTCCGCGCCATGATGACCATGGCGCGCTTCCAGCAGGAGACCGGTGTGGAGGAAAGCACGATCATCAGCGCGTTCGAAGCGCGAGCGACGACGGCTGCGTTCCCGCTGAACGCGTTGCTCCACAGCGTGATGGGTGAGCAGTACTGGAGCTATTACGCGGACAACCGGTGGGAGATCATGGAGCGTACCGCCACGCAGGATGATCCAGGTGACATGGCAACCTGGAGCCAACCGGTGTTCATGCGCAAGGTGCTCGCCGAGTACACTTCATCGCTGGTGGATGCGGACAGTTTGAAGGAGATCCCCGTGGGCAGGCTCGAACGCATACTCGCACATGATGGCACTCCTCCTTCCCCCCCGGGGAAGGCCGGGATGGGGTGCAGACCGACGCTGTTCGACCTGCTGGCCCATCGTGCGCTGACGGTTTTCCGGAATACCGAAACGCGCATAGCGGAACCGCCTTCGCGCTTCAAACTGAACGATGCGAAGTACTTCTCGCTCTTCGAGGACTTCGCCTCCTTGCGCATTCCCGGCACGGACAGCATGAGCTGGGAGCTGCAAACGCTGAAGCTCTACCAGCAGCTCGAGCGCACGCACTTGAACGCCGCCACGCCCGATGCGATGGTGGACAACGCGCTCGCCCGCTTGGACTTCGTGCGCGAACGCAGTACGCTGCCCGGCAAAGACTCGCTCTACCTGGATGCGCTCACCACCTTGGCCTCACGCTTGCCGAACGACTCGTGCCTCGGCGAGGTGCTCGTGGCCCAAGGGCGTTGGCACCAGGAGATGGGCGGCAAGTACCAGCGGCTCATGGATGGTCAGGGCGCTGAAGCTCCTTGGAAATGGGAGAACAAGCAGGCGCTCACCTTGTACGACACGGTGCTGGCGCGTTATCCGGGGTCCTTCGCCTCATCGAACGCGGCGGGCATGCGGGCTTCGTTGTTGGACACGCACGTTTCCGTGAATGTTGAAGAAGGCGTGCTGCCCAATACGGCGTTCAAGGTCGCCGTCACGTACCGCAATGCACCGAAGCTCTGGCTGCGGCTGGTGAAGGACGAGTGGAGCACCGATGAGTACTTGCAGAACAACGGGAATACCGACGGTGAGAAAATGGTGGAACGCAAGGCGCTGCGCGAATGGAGCATCGACCTGCCGGATGACGGCGACCTGAACGAGCACCTGACCGAAGTCGCAATTGACGGCTTGCCCCTCGGCCACTACGCGCTGCTCGCCAGCGACAAGAACACCTTCACGCCGAGGAAGGACGACATCGCGTTCGCGCGCTTCTGGGTAACACGCTTGGCCATGACGCAGCGGTGGAAGGGCAGCAACTTGGACCTGTTGGTCGTGGATCGCGGAACAGGCGCTCCGAAGTCGGGCGTGGGTGTCGTCTCCTGGTCGCGTAGCTACCGTGATGGGAATGCCTTCAAACGATCATTGGAGGACTTGGTCACCGGAGCGGACGGGTTCATGCGCACGCATCTGCGCGGTGCGGAAGGCAGCATCGGCTGGGAATTGCTCGATGGCGAGGACCGCTTCATCAGCACGCAGACCTGGATACCGAACGACTATCCCGGACAACCGGAAGAGGTCACTCGCATCTTCCTGTTCACCGACCGTGCGATCTATCGTCCCGGACAGCCGGTGATGTTCAAAGGCATCGTCACGCGCGAGAACGGGAAGGGCAGTGATGTGGTGCCCGGCTTCAAGACCACCGTGGACTTCTTCGATGTGAACGGCGATAAGGTCGATTCGCTTTCCGTAACGAGTGACGCCTACGGCTCTTTCCATGGGACGTTCACCGCACCACAAGGCACGCTTACCGGAAGCATGTCGCTGCAGACGCCATACGGTTCGCAGCAGATACAGGTGGAAGAGTACAAGCGGCCAACCTTTGAAGTCATCTTCGACCCGATCGCCGGGCAGCCGAAACTCGGGCAGGAAGCGGTGATCACCGGTCTGGCGAAGAGCTATGCAGGTGCGCCGCTGGATGGCGCCAAGGTGCAATGGACGGTGAAGCGCAGCGCACGCATGCCCTGGTGGTGCGGCTGGGGATATCGCGGTTGGTTGCCGTGGGGGCGCAGCACGCAGGTGGCCCAAGGGGAAGCGGAGTGCGATGCGCAAGGGAAGTTCACTGTGAAATTCATCGCGGAGGCGGACGGCGAATTCCCGCGCGGAGCGGAGCCCATCTTCAACTTCACGGTGGAGGGGAACGTCACCGACATCAGTGGGGAGACGCAAAGCAGCAGCACTAGCCTGAGCCTCGGCTACAAGAGCATCAGTATCGAGCTGGGCCTCGGCGAAAGCCTGGACCGCTCCAAGGCCGATAGCATCGATGTGCATGTGGCCAACCTCAACGGTCAGCGCGTGGACGTGCCGATGGACATCCGCGTGTACAAGCTGCAAGCGCCGCCAAAACCGCTGCGCGACCGCCAATGGGAGCGGCCGGACCGCTTTGTACTCAGCCGCGAAGAGTACACGGCGAAGTTCCCGCAGGACGTCTACACGAACGAGAACGACCCGCTCACATGGACGCATGGTGCCGAAGTGATGCACGAGCCGGGCTACGTGGCCGCGCACCGGCTCAGCGTCCGCGATGCGCGCGGATGGGAGGTAGGCAGCTACCTGATGGAAGTGATCGCGAAGGATGCGAGCGGGGAGGAGGTGAAGGTGACCAAGCACTTCACGGTTTTCGACCCGGCCATCCAGAACACGGGCTTCGTGAACGAGGCCTTCCATGCCGAGCCCGTGGAGCCGCGCGTTGAGCCCGGAGGAAAGGCGAAACTTCTCCTGAGCAGTGCACTGCCGGAAGCGCATGTGCTGATGGAGGTGGAGCGCGCGGGCAACATCGCGGTAAGCCGGTGGTTCATCCTGAAGAACACGCAACAGCTCGTGGAGCTGCCGGTGCTGGAGGACGACCGGGGCGGCTTCACTGTGCATCTGGTTTGTGTGGAGCGCGGGCTTGTGCATAGCGAGAGCAGCTTCATCGATGTGCCTTGGACGAACAAGGAGCTGAAGGTGGAATGGATGAGCTTCCGCGACAAGCTGCTACCGGGCAGTGAGGAGGAATGGCGCTTGCGGATCACCGGCCCCAAAGGCGAGAAGGTGGCCGCACAGCTGCTCGGTGCGATGTACGATGCCTCGCTCGACCACTTCGTGCCGCACGGATGGGACCTGGGCATCTGGTCCAACAACTATGCGCAGCTTGGCTGGCAGCGACAGGAGCCGTTCGGCACGGCGGGTGGGCAACAGCTCTGGCGAGAGCGCTCGTATCCCAGTGGCGTATCGCGCTCCTATCCGGAGTTGAACACGTTCGGGTATACGTATGAATTTGCCCGCAGACGGTTCGCCGCATTTCGCGGGAATGTGCAACGATTGATGATGGATGGCGATGCGGCGGGGGGGAACAATGAGCAGCTCGCGAAGCCCAAGCCAGCAACGGACGGGCTTGAAGTGGCAGATGCGGACTTGAACAAAGTCGCTCAAGACTTGGAAGATGCAGCCTTGGATGGACGACTAGAGGTCAACGAACCCTCGATCGTCACCGAGCAACCAATGCGCAGCGACTTCCGCGAAACCGCCTTCTTCTTCCCCGACCTGCTCACGGACCGCGATGGCGGTATCGTATTGCGTTTCAAGACACCCGATGCGCTTACCCGCTGGAAAGTCATGGGCCTCGCGCACACGAAGGTGCTGCAGTTGGCGCAGTTCACGCGGGAGGCCGTTACGCAGAAGCCGTTGATGGTCATACCCAACCTGCCGCGCTTCCTGCGCAGCGGGGACCGCATCACGCTCACGGCGAAGATCAATGTGCTGGAATCGGGAAGGGCTGAAGGGTTGGCTGCGTTGGAACTCTTCGACCCGTACACGAACGCGTCACTCAACAAGTCCTTCGGTCTGCAAGTGAAGGATCAGCCGTTCATCGCAGCGGTGGGCGAGAGCGCGGTCGTGGAATGGAGCATCGGCGTACCAGAAGGCGTGGACGTTTGCGGCATGCGCATCACGGCGCGCAGCAAAGGCGGGCCACGCAGCACCATCGTCGCCTCCGATGGCGAGGAGCGCGCGTTGCCGGTGCTCACGGACAAAGTGCTCGTGACGGAAAGCGTCCCGCTGTGGTCCAACAAGGCGGGTACGAAAACCTTCACCCTTACGAACCTGTTGACCGCAGGGAGTTCGACCTCGTTGCGGCATCAGTCGCTAAAGCTCGAGTACACGCCGAACCCCGCGTGGTATGCCGTGCAGGCCTTGCCCTACCTCATGGAGTTCCCGCATGAATGCGCAGAGCAAACGTTCAGCCGCTACTACGCGAACCGCTTGGCCACGCACATCGTGGAGGAACGGCCGGCGATCAAGAAGGTCTTCGAGCAATGGCGCACCTCCCTCCCCACCGGGGAGGGTCGGGTAGGGGTGGAGGCCTTCGCCAGCAAACTGGAGAAGAACCCGGAGCTGAAGAACATCCTGCTCGCCGAGTCGCCGTGGGTGGTGAATGCGCGCAGTGAGCGGGAGAGCAAGGAGCGCATCGCCTTGCTCTTCGACCTGCAGCGCATGAGTACCGAGGAAGCCGTTGCCTTGAAGAAGTTGCGCGACATGCAGTTGCCCAGTGGAGCATGGCCCTGGTGGAGCGGGATGAGCGAGAGCCGCTGGATCACCCAGCACATCGTTGCGGGCCTCGGTCATCTGGAGCAACTGAAAGCGACCGGTCGCGGCGATGGACAGGCGCAGGACATGTTGAAGCGCGCGGTGGATTGGCTGGACCAGGATGCCGTGGCGGACTACAATCGGATGAAGAACCGTATGAGCCCAGCGGAGCTGGAGAAGTACCGGCCGGGGTATACAGAACTGCACTACCTCTACGCCAGGAGCTTCTTCCCGCGTTGGCCCTTCGAAGGTGAAGCGAACACCGTTGCGCGTTTCTACCAGGAGCGGGCATCCAAGGACTGGTTGAGCTATGGCTTGCAGGAACAGGCGATGCTCGCGCTCGCACTGCACCGCTTGGGTGACCGCGTCACCCCCGCACTCATCATGGAGTCATTGAAGCAGCGCGCTTCGCGAAACGAGGAGCTGGGCATGTACTGGAAGGACTTCGCGAGTGGCATGGACTGGAACAGCTTCCCCGCGGAGACGCACGCGTTGATGATCGAGGCCTTCGATGTGGTCGCCAAGGACGAAGCCAGTGTGAATGGCTTGCGCACCTACCTGATTAAGTTGAAGCAGACCACTGACTGGAAGACCACCAAGGCCACGGCCGAAGCGTGCTACGCGTTGCTGCTGACCGGTGATACGTGGTTGGACGATGCCGCCGCCCCGCAGATCACCGTCGGAGGAGTGAACGTGAAGGCGGACAAGAAGGAAGCGGGCACCGGAGCCATCGAGCAGACCTGGTCCGCAGCGGATATCAAACCTGCGATGGGCACCGTGACCATCACCAGCAAAGCCGACAAACCCTCGTGGGGAGCGCTGCACTGGCAGTACTTCGAGCGAATGGACAAGGTGCGGCCGCACGAAAGTCCGTTCAACATCAAGAAGCAGGTGATGCTCACCCAGCAAGGGGATTCCGGCCCGAAGCTCATCGCCTTGGACGGCAAGCAGAAGTTGAAGGCAGGGGATAAACTCACCATCCGCATCGAGCTGCGCACAGACCGCTACGTGGACTATGTGCACATGAAGGACCTGCGCGCTGCCGGCCTGGAGCCGACGGAAGCGCTGAGCGGCTACACGTACAAGGGCGTCTTCGGCTACTACCAGAGCATCCGCGACGCGAGCACCAACTTCTTCTTCGACCGCATCGCGCCGGGCACCTACGTGTTCGAGTACGCGCTGCGCGTAACGCACGAGGGCGAATTCAGCAACGGGATCACCACGGCCATGTGCATGTACGCGCCGGAGTTCTCGAGCCACAGTGAGGGTGTACGGTTGAAGGTGGAAGGGGAGTAGATTCGTGGGATGATCCGGAAGACAGCGCTGTTTTTGGTCTCGCTTTCGAGCGGGGTTGGTCATGCGCAGGACTATGTGCCGATCACCACGGACGGGAGTCGATGGTTGTACCACGTGATCAGCCAGTTCCAGGTTGAGGATCTCTTATCGGCCGACCTCGGAAGTGATACGACCATCAATGGTGAGGGATATCGCCGTCTGAACTCACTGTTGATCAGTGGTGCGTTGCGGGATGACACGGGCAGGGTGTGGTTTTGTCCTTTCGACCAGTATGTCATTGATCTGCTGGATACCGTCCCAGTGCTCCTCTACGACTTCGATCTCCAAGTCGGAGATTCTTTTCCGGTCCCGCGGTTTCCGGGCACTTGGGCACATATTACCGCTCGCGATTCTGTGCAGTTGATTGACGGCACGTTCCGTACTCGTTTACAACTCGCAACCATCACGGGGCCCGACTTCATTCTCAGCACAGGAGAATGGATCGAGGGGATAGGGGACCCCGGTTATCTGCTTTGGGCGCTATGGGACCTTTGGGAGGTGGGCATCTGGCTGGAGTGCTACGGTATCGACAACGAACCCTTGTTCGGCTCGTGCTTGTACTTGGGTGAGCCGGATGCGGCTGTTGAGGGTCCTTACGAACTGGTCCCATCCGGCAATCATGGTCGGTTCAAGTTAACGGGGGCTCTGGAACGGGTCCAAAGGCTGACGATCCTTGATGCGGTTGGCAAAAAGGTCCGCGAAAACGCGATGCTCGGAGGCGAGATCGACCTGTCACAGCATGTTGCTGGTATCTACTTCCTGCGGATCGCTTCTTCGACAGGACAGCAGACCATCCGATTCTGTTTACCACAGCAATGAGATCATACCGTTCGTTCATTCTCTTGGTGATGTTGTTCGCATGCGCTTCGGTGCGGACCTCAGCCCAGGTCCCCACAGCTTGGCGCGACAGCCTCGACGCCTATTGGTCGCACTTGGATGCTGAGTACGCTGACAGCGCCACCTCGCCGTTGAAGGCGGATGACCGCGCGCACTTCACTCACCTGGCGCACTTCGCGTTCGACAGCGCCTATTGCGTGAAGGCTTCGTTCACCCCAGCGGAAAAGGCCGAGCCTTTCGCCATGAAGACCACGAAGACGCGCACGCCGATGTACAAGGCCCACGGTACGTTGCGCTTCCTGTTGAACGGCGAGGAGCGCACCCTTACCGTGTATGAGAGTGTGCCGCCGCACCCCGGCTTTGAGAATGAGATGTTCCTTCCGTTCACGGACCTCACGAACGGGAACGAGACCTATGGCGTTGGCCGCTACTTGGACCTGCATGCCCCGCTCGACAGCGTGATCCTGCTGGACTTCAACAAGGCGTACAGTCCGTATTGCGCGTATAACGACAAGTACAGCTGTCCCGTGCCGCCACGCGAGAACCACCTCACCACCGAGGTACGTGCCGGGGTGTTGAAGTACCACGACTGAGAAGCGTCAGTGTGGTCCCGTCCCAATGCGGGACACCTTGCACTTGATGTTCTTCGAGGCGCATTGCCCTATCGCGCCGGGCGGAGGTGTAAAGGACAGGCCCAAGGTGAGGGCTACCGGTCCTGCTCGATCGCCGGGTTACCCCGTCCACCGCCTTCCTTGCCTGTTCCGTCGAGATGGCCCCTCGACTTCGGGGGGCGATCCCTCTAATTTCGACCTCCTTTTTCCAGAACCGCTCGTTCCCCACATGAGAAGCATCGTTACTACCGCCACTGCGGGCCTGCTCGCTGTATCCGTACCTGCCCAGACACAAGCCCCGGAGGCCCGCACGTTGCCGAACGGGCAGTGGGAGATCACCGTGGAGCGCACGATCCCGGTAGAGTTCCTGGGCACGATCCAGCCGTTCATCCTGTGGGACAGCACGGCCCGCTTCCGCGATGAGCGGGTACGGGACAACCACGGGCTGATCGGTGAGAACGAGGAAGCCGAAGAAGAGATGGAAGGTCGGCGCGGCCATCCGGGCGTGAACCCGGACGCCTTGCCGCATGGCCCGGACCCGGCGCTTCAGACCGCAGCGCCTCTCCATGGGTTCGAACGCGCGGTGGACATCACGGTGAACGGGATGGGCAACACGGGTGTCAGCCCGGCGGACCCTTGTCTGTCCGTGGGTACCACCCATGTGATCCAGATGATCAACGGCCAATCCGGCGGCTACTTCCGCATCTACGACAAGAACTTGGCGAACCCCGGGGCGCAGACCTACTTGGACAACTTCGTGAACGCCATCGGGAGCATCAGTTCGTACAGCGGCTTGGGCGATCCCATCGTATTGTGGGACGATCTCGCCCAGCGCTGGGTGATGACGGAATTCTCCAGCAGCGGCAACCGGATGATCGTAGCGGTTTCCACCACGGCGAATCCCACGGGATCCTGGTACGCCTACAGCTATACGGCCACCAACTTTCCGGACTATCCGAAGTACGCCGTATGGAGCGATTGCTACGTGGTGACCACGAACGAGAATACCCCGGCCATCTATGCGTTGCCCCGAGCGAACATGCTGGCGGGCACGGCGGGCACAGCGGTGCGGTTCTCCATCGCTTCGCAGCAGTCCATCGGTTTCCAGGCGGCTACGCCGGTGCACTTCGGTGGTGGAACGGCTCCTCCCGCGGGGGCGCCGGCCATGTTCATGCGCATGGCCGATGACCTGTGGACGACGACGAACACCACGGATGTGGACCGTCTTGAACTGTGGAAGATCAACTACAACGCCGCTTCGCCGGCGAGTTCCACTATCACCGGCCCCACTGCACTGCCCACCGACGCGTTCGATTCGTCCTTGTGCGGTTACACCACGCTCAACTGCATCAACCAACCGGGCAGCCAGACCATGGATCCGATCCGGGAAGTGCTGATGAACCGCATCTGTTACCGCAACCTTGCCAGCTTCGGCTACGAGGCCATTGTGTGCTCGCACGCGGTGGACGTGAACGAGACCGACCGCGCGGCCATGCGTTGGTATGAGCTGCATCGCACCGGCGGCTTCGCGAACGCGTGGAGCATCTACCAACAGGGGACATACTCCCCCGACGCGAACGACCGCTGGATGGGAAGCATCGCCATCAACGGCAACGGGGACATCGGCCTGTCCTACAACATCGCGGGCACCACGGGTGGCAACGTCTACCCCGGCATCCGCTACACGGGCCGCTACAAGGACGATCCGCTGAACCAGATGACCTTCGCGGAGACCAGCATCGTGGCGGGAACGGCGAGCAACAACAGCAACCGATACGGTGATTATGGGTCCTTGGACGTGGACCCTGCGGATGGCACGTCGTTCTATGGCACGGCGATGTTCAACCCGGCGTCTGCTTGGAGCACGCGCATGTTCAAGTTCTCCTTCCCCGCCACGGGCTGCACGGCACCCACGGCCAGCACGGGCATAATCGACAACTGTGGTGCGGGCACCTTCACGCTCAGCGTCACCATCGGGGCCAACGGAAGCGCGCCCAATTACGATGTGTATACCAGCGTGAACGGCGCAGGCCAGACCTTCAACAGCACGCGCACCCCGGGCACCTATACCGTGGGCACCTACGCCTTCGGCACCAATGTGGTGGTGCAGGTGCGGCACAATACCAACGCCACTTGCAACCAGACCCTCGCCGCCGTGACCTCCACCGGTCCGGGATGCGCCCCGCAAGTGAGCGCAAAGGTCTTCCTGGAAGGCCCCTTCGACACGGGCACGAACCTGATGAGCGATGCGTTGCGCGCCGGTTCGCTTGTGCCGAACACACAGCCCTTCACCGCGCTTGGCTACACGTTCACGGGTTCCCCGGGTGCGGGAGGCACGGTTGCTGGAAGTGTGTTCACTACCACGGGCAACAACGCCATCGTGGATTGGGTGATCGTCGAACTACGGAACTCCGCTACGCCAACGACGGTAGTGGCGAGTTGCGCCGCACTGGTGCAGCGGGACGGGGATGTGGTCGCGCTGGATGGCACTTCGCCCGTCAGCTTCGTACAGAGCCCGGGCAGCTATTATGTCGCTATCCGCCACCGCAACCACTTGGGGGTGATGACGGCGAGCGCCGTTTCCCTCCCTGGCAGCGCGGTGGTCATTGACTTCACAAGCTTGGCCACTTCCACCTATGGTACCGAAGCGCGCACCACTGTGGGCAGCGTGCAGGCCCTCTGGACCGGGGACGTGTCCTTCAACAAGGAGGTGAAATACACCGGCAGCACCAACGATCGCGATCCCATCCTGGTGGCTGTGGGCAGCACCACCCCCAACAACACGGTATCAGGGTATGTGCAGGAAGACACGAACCTGGATGGTACCGTGAAGTACACCGGCAGCGGTAATGACCGCGACAAGATCCTGGTGAACGTGGGCAGCACCACGCCGAACAGCACCCGGCTGGAGCAGCTTCCTTGACGCATCACACTCCGTACCGGAAGTGCGCCGGACGGAGCGACGCGCGAGTGGCGCAATCCAGGACCTCCTCCCCACTCGTCCTGCTTGCGCGCTGATCCCGCTCGTCTATCTTCGGTAACGATGAAAGCGACCTTTACCCGTGCCACCATAGTGGAAGCCCCCTTGGCACCCACTGTTGTCGAGCCCATCGAGCCCGCCCTGAAGGAGGAACTGCTCACGAACCTCGATGAGCGCGGACAGGTCACAGTGCGCTGCCGCTTCGACAGTGCCGACTTCAACCTGATCCGCATTTGGCGCAGCACGTACCTGGTCTGCTACGACTCGGGCCACCGCAGCGAGCTCTTGCACGCGGACGGCATCGCGATCGCTCCGCAATGGATGCCGGTACTGCCCGGCGCGGCGGCGGTGTTCACCCTCGTGTTCGCTCCCTTGCCCAAGGAATGCTCGGCTTTCGATCTGGTGGAAGACATCCCGCAGGCCGGCGGCTTCCATGTGGCAGGGATCCGGAGGAACAGACGGGATATGTATGAGGTGGCGGTGTGAGTGCGGGCTTGAGCGTGAGCTAGACGCTGGCCGAACTTCCGGAAAGCCCACCCAAGGGCTGGTAACGGTGCGCAGGGCAAGCGCCCTTGCCGCCCAGTCGTGTTATGCCAGCGCGAAGCGCGCGATGTGCAGCAAGAGGGCCAGAACCAAGGCGATGCCCGCGAAGGCCCGCCAGCGCACACTGTGGTAGCGCAGGGAGCGTTGGAATGCGAGCACGCCAACCAGCATGCCGCCGGATGAGGCCGCCTGCAACCACTCCCGCAAGGCCACATCGATGCACCCGGAAACGATGGCCACCGCCGCCAAGGCGATGAGGAAGGGGCGGAAGTGCTGTGCGGCGTTCTGCTCCATGCTCGTCAAAGATGCGGGCATCGGCTCAAGTCCGCGTGACATTCATCAGCGGCTCGCGGGGCACGCCCGACCAACGATCATCAGTGCGCGAGCTCAGCTTCCTTCCCACCTTCGATGGGTCAATTCAACTACCATGAGCCCGGGTATCGTTCGCTGGCTTCCGCGCGTCGCCGCCATGCTGTTCACGGCATTCATCAGCCTATTCGCGTTCGATGCAGGGGAGAACGGCGGGTCCGTGCGCATGATGGACTTCTTGATGCACCTCTTGCCGACGCTCTTCTGCGTGGTGATCATCCTCCTCGCGTGGACGCGCGAATGGCTCGGTGCGATGGTATTCTTGGCCTTGGCCATCGTTTACGCGGTGTCGGCCAGCGCCCATGTGCAATGGATCCTCCTCATCGGCGGGCCGATGTTGCTGCTCACCGGTCTGTATGTGTGGGCGTGGGTGCTGCGCATGCGGGCATCATTGCGCTAGCTCTGGGAGAATCGCATTGTTAGGGAGGCTCAGCACCTACCTTGGACGCATGCGCAGCACGGCCATATTTCTGCTCATCGCTTTGTTCCGCTCCACCGCCATGGCCCAGCCGGAAACCCCCGTTTATCCACCCGTGTCCGTCCATCCCATCCACCATTCGGCATTCGCACTGGTTTGGAATGGGCACACGGTGCTCGTGGACCCGCACGATGGCGCACAGCGCTACTCGGCTTACGCTGCGCCGGATCTTGTGCTGATCACCGACATCCACGGCGACCATATGGACCCCGCCACCCTGCACGGTCTGGACCTGGGCAAGGCGCGCATCATCGCACCTCGAGCCGTGGTGGACCAGTTGCCGGAAGACCTGAAGACCTTGAGCGTGCCGCTCGCGAATGGTGTACGTACCGAGCTGCTCGGCATCGGGATCGAGACCGTACCGATGTACAACATGCCGGATCCCAACGACCCGCGCCATCCCAAGGGTCGGGGCAATGGTTACGTGCTCACCTTCAGTACCGAGCGTTTCTACATTTCCGGTGATACGGAGGACATCCCCGAGATGCGCGCATTGAAGAACATCGACGTGGCCTTCGTCTGTATGAACCTGCCCTACACCATGACGGTACACCAGGCCGCCAGCGGTGTGCTCGCTTTCGCGCCCAAGGTCGTGTACCCCTACCACTATCGCGGGAAGGACGGCCTCAGCGACGTGAAGCTCTTCCAGCGGCTGGTGAATGAAGGCGACCCCGCCATCGAGGTGCGCTTGGTGGATTGGTACGAATAACCCCTGAGCGGATCAAGCGGCATTCAGTATCAGGTTCACCGCGCCCGGCGGTATGGCCGGGGGCTTCACTTCGGTGATGATGCCGTGCTCCAGGGCGAAGCCCACGTTCTTGCCTTCGCCCTGGCTGAGCAATTGTTCCAAGGCCGGCACGGTGAGCTTCGAACGCGCGCTGATCGTGGTGATGATGCGGTTCTCCATGCCCTCGCAGCGGCTCAAGTGCTCCTTCAAGGCGTTGCGGTTCACGGGTCCGGTGATATTCATGGACACGCCGTGGAAGTGGAACGAGGCGTTCGGCGAGGCGAAGCGGTCCTGCCCACTGAGGAAGATCACGTTGGCGATGGAGTCGATGTTGCCGATGTTGTGCATGGTCACCTTCAGCCCGCCTTGCAGCGCCGTGAGGTAGTTGTAGAGCACGAAGCCCGAATCCACGTCCCCGCCGTTGGAGGCGATGAGGAAGTAGAGATCATCGGGCCGGTGTTCCTGCACGGCGGTGTTGCAGAAGGCGATGAACTTGTTCACCAGCGGCTTGTCGATGCCGCCGACGAAAGTGATGTACACGGTTTTGCGGGGTTCGCTCATGGGGCGGCAAAGGAAGGGCATCGGCGCAGCCCACGCAGGGTCATCCCAAGCGGAAGACCCTCTTCACAGGGTCCGTTGTAAGCCGGAGATGCGCATAGGCGTGTCCCGGCATGGACGGTGGAGTCCGGGCAGAGGCCACGACAAGGCCATAGAAGCACGCGACACATCGGACGGGCCGCGCTACGGATCCTCCGGCTTCAAGAACATCGTCGCCAGACGCCCGGGTAGCGGTACAATTACTGGTAAGGACGGCCGGCACAAGGACTCGTCCTACGCGGTTTCTCCGATACGGCGAACGTAGTACATCTCCATGTCGCTCTTGCCTTTCGCCTGCACCTTTTCGAACGGTCTATCCGGCCATGTTGGGCAACATCTTCCTGGTGCCCGCCTCTACCGGTGCCGCCCAAGGTCTTTTCGGAAGGTCCCGATGATCCGTCTACTGGGTTGATGGCCGATGCGATGCGAACCATGCCGGAATTCCCCACGACGGAGCCGTGCACCGCGCTCGGGAACACGCACGTGGGCGACGGTGAGGCAACGGTAGACCCACCGGGCTGTCCGTCGCGGGCAACAACGCCATCGTGGGCCTGGGGGTGGCCGAGCTGCGCGACGCCACCACGCCCACGGTGGTAGTGGCCACGCGCAGTGCGTTGCTGCGACGGGATGGCGATGGGGTGGGCATGGACGGGAACTTGCCGCTGCATTTCAACGTGGCCGCTGGCAACAAGAAGCTGGCTCTGCGGCACCGCTACCACTTGGGGAGGTGATGACGCTCAATGCGGTCGCCCTTTCCTCTGTGACCACCATCGTGGACTTCAACAGCGCGGACCACAACACCGGCAGCGGTAACGTCCGCGACCCCATCCTGGTGACCGTGGGCCGCACCACATCGAACAACGTGTTGAGCGGTACGTACAGCACGCACGACGTGAACCGGAACGGTAAAGTGCAATTCACGGGCAGCAGTGATGACCACGATCCCGTACTCGTGAACGTGGGGAGCACCTCCTCCAACAACGTCAGGACACAACAATTTCCTTGATGAATCGCCCCTCTCCCCGGGAGAGGGGCTGGGCTGAGGTGTGAACCTGGGCAGCACCACGCGGAACAACGGGCGGTACGTCTTGCCGTAGGATCTCGTCGCATTCCCCAAGCTTATGATGTCGCTGCGAGCGAGTCTTCGAGCTCGGCAGCCAGTAAGTACACACCGGTACGCCCTCAGGCCTCCGCAACAGCGCTCGGCTATCCGGCGGATCCGGGCGGTTCAATCACGAGCCCGGCCTTCGTCGGGGCTGTTTGGCATCGACGAAAGGCGTGTTGGCATCGACGAATCTTGACATCCGCCCCCTGAGCGCAGTTCATTTGCGCCTCACTCCGCGATCGGCCTTGGCTGCTTGGACACAGCAAACGGACCACGATCATGCGGAACAGGTACACGGGCGCACTGCGCGCCCCGGCTAACGCGAAGGCCCTGGACTACAAGCTCAGGGACATGGAGTACGGCGGCTTGTTGAGCCTCTGTCTTCTGTTCAGTGTGGTGGTCATCGGAACGCTTTTCCGGACACTGATAACCAAACGATGAGGAACGCCATGAACGCCTTGCGGCCCTCCATGGAGCGCCTGCGCACGGACCTGAACGACCGCGAGCTGTGGTGCCTCTGCATCATCGCTGCGCTGCTGGTCCTGGCCAACCGAATGAACTGAACAGAAACCTCCCAATTCACTGAACATGCGACAACGAACCGTACAACGCTTTGCCGGCCTCGGCCGGGCAGGCACGCTCCTGGCGATGGCCATGGCCGTCGGCATGGGCGCTAGTGCACAATTGTCCGACCTCGCGCTCTCCGCCTTCCCTGACAAGGAAGGCCAGAAGGGTGCGCATTCCTCCTTCCCCACCAGGGAAGGCCGGGAAGGGGTGCAACTGCACGATGGCGGCAAGGGCGACTTGGACGCGCTGCTCCATCAGTACGAGCAGCGCATCGAGTTCACGGAGAACAAGGGCCAGATGGACCCGGCCGTGCTGTACAAGGCGGACTTCCCCTTGGGGCAGGCCTTGGCCACGCGCGAGGGCATGTTGATGAAAGCCTATGACCCCGCGGCGGTAAAGGCGCGGCAGGAGGAGGGCATGCGCATCGAGCAGGAGATGCACGATGGAAAACCGGGCCGTCCGCTCGTGTGGAACGAGAAGGGCCACGGCTGGATGCTGCGGTTCCAGAATGCACTGCCCACCATGCGCATCGAGAGCAAGGACGCGCATGCGGAAACCAGCAACTACTTCCTCGGTGGAAAGCAGGCGCTCGGCGTGCACACTTACCAGGAGGTCTGGTACACGGGCGTGTACCGCGGCATCGATGTGCGCTACTACCCGGCGAAGGACGGATCGCTGGAATACGACATCGTGTGCGCGCCGAACAGCGACCCGCGCGCCATCGCCCTGGAGTTCAAGGGCATCGAACGCCTGCGGGTGAACGACAAGGGCGAGCTCGTGGTGCCGACCAGCCTCGGCGACATGACCTACCCCGCGCCGTTTGTCTACCAGCGCACGGGTGGCCGGGAGAAGGCCGTGAAGGCCAGCTACCGGGTGGTTGGTAACAACGTGCTGGGCTTCACGCTCGGGGCGTATGACAAGGCCCTGCCCCTGGTGATCGACCCGATCGCCATGCGCTGGAGCACCTGGGTGAACACGAACAGCTCGGGCGACAACCACGGCCACGCCATCTGGGTGGACCCCAGCGACGGGGCCATCTACATGGTGGCGCGCGTGGTGGGTACCACGGACAACATCACGGTGGGCGCCTTCGATGAGACGGCGAACGGCAACCTGGAGACCATCGTGGGCAAATACCTGGAGCCCGCCAACGTGGGCGATGCCGGTACGCGCGTATGGCAGACCTACATCGGCGGCAGCGGTGATGACAACCCGTACGCGATGGAACAGGGCCCGGATGGCAACCTCTATATCACCGGCCAAACGAGCAGCACCAACTTCCCGCTCCTCGGCGGCAGCGCCTTCACAGGCAGCAGCCTCAACCAGCAGGCGCAGACGGACATCGACGTGTTCGTGCTGAAGATCACCCCGGACGGACAGAGCATCAAGGCGGCCGTGGTGGGCGGAAACGGGGCCGATGACAACTACGACGTGCGCACCGCGCCGAACGGCGATGTCTTCGTGTGTGGCAGCACCACCAGCACCAATTTGCTCACCCTGAACGCGGGCAGTGGTGCCAGCAACGCGAACGCGGGCGGCACCGATGCGCTGGTCTTCCGCATCAGCCAGGACCTTAGCAGCCTTGTGTGGATGCGCAACTACGGCGGCAGCAGCGCGGACCGCGCGAGCATCATGCTGCACAACCCGGTGAGCGGGGATCTGTTCGTGGGCGGCAACACCAGCAGCACCAACTTCCCCGTGACCAGCCCGCGCCAGAGCGTGCGCGGTGGCAGCAGCGCCGGCTTCCTGCAGCGCCTCACGGGCGCGGGGGGCACCGCTTGGTCGTCCTACTTCTCCTCCGCGGCCAGCCAGAGCGCCAGCCTGCTGTGCATGGAGTTCAACGTCAACCGCGACCAGCTCGTCTTCGGAGGGGTGACCACCGGTCTTGATGCCACCAACATCGGCGGGGCCTACGACGCCTCAACGAACGGCAACAACGATTTCTACGTCGCGCGAATGGGAATCGACCAGACCTTTCTGTCCGGCACCTACGTTGGCGGCTCGAACAATGAGGTGAACATGATGGGTCTGAATACGGACCTGAACAATGACGTGTTCGTGTTCGGCTACACCAACAGTACCAACTTCCCGGTAAGCACATCCCCGAACGTGCCCTTGCAGGCCACCAGCCAGGGCAGCAACGACAAGGTATTCTTCAAATTGAAGAACGACCTGGCCAGTCTGCTTTTCAGCACCTACTACGGCGGCACGGCTGATGACTACGACCCCGTCGGCGAGCGCGGCATCAAGTTCAACGATTGCCGCATCTACACCATCGTCACGGCGCAGAGCAACAACATCCCCCTCACGCAGGGCGCGCTGAACACCACGAAGGTGAGCAGCACCTCCCGCTATGAGCCGGGCCTGGTGGTATGGGCGAACCCGCCCGACCTCTTGGGCAACAGCATCACCTACCTGGGCACGGCCATCTGCGCCGGCAGCATCCCCGGTGACATCCAGGGCTCGCAGCCGAGCTACGTGCTGCCCACCATCGTGCGCAACAACACGGCATCGGCCTACCCGGCCTTCCCGCCGGCGGCTACCTTCCAATGGCAGATGAGCACGGACAGCGTGAACTGGACCAACATCGCCGGTTCCACGGGGCAGAACCTGACCGGCGCGGAGATCGGCGTGCTGACGCAGAAAACCTACATCCGCCGCGTGATCGGCGGGGACGCGTGCATCCTCGCGGGCGCCGCCGACCAGGTGGTCACGGTGCGCATCATGAGCGTGACCGGTGAAGTGACCGACGCCACCTGCAACGGTGGAAGCAACGGCAGCATCACGGCCACCGCGGACGGTACCGCGCCCTTCGACTACGACTGGAGCAATGGCCAATCGGCCCCGACCGCGACCGGTCTGGCAGCGGGCAGCTACACCGTGACGATCACGGACGCGAACGGCTGCGAAGCGAGCAATACCTTTCAAGTGGGACAGCCCACGGCGGTAGGCGGCAATGCGGACGTTACGAACGCGACCTGTGGCAACAGCAACGGCAGCGCGACGGCCTCCGGCAACGGTGGAACACCGGGCTACTCCTATGCTTGGAGCACGGGCGCGGTGGGCGCAACGCTCAGCAACGTGCCCGCAGGCGAGTACAGTGTGACCATCACGGACGCCAACCAGTGCTCCGTTGTACTGCCGGTGACCATCGGTGGCAGCGGCCTGCCCGGTGCGAACGCCGGTGACGACGCGGAGATCACTTGCGCGAACGACGGTCAAGTGGTCCTGCACGGCACCTCGCCCACGCAGGGCGTCACCTTCTCTTGGAGTGGCCCCGGTGTCGTATCCGGTGGCGGCAGTGCGGATGTGACCGTGAACGCCGCGGGCACATACACACTGACGGTATTCAACCCGCAGACCGGTTGCAGCAGCACCGATCAGGCGGGTGTTACCCTCAACAACACCCTCCCTGGCGCACAAGCCACCGGCGGCACCTTGACCTGTACCACGCAGAGCGTACAGTTGACCGGCAGCGGCAATGGTGACTTCAGCTGGACGGGTCCGAACAACTACACGAGCACGGAACAGAACCCGACGGTGACGGTGGCTGGTACCTACGTGCTGACGGTGACCGGCGCGAACGGCTGCATCAGCCAGGACGAAGCGGTAGTGGAACTGGACAACGAGGCTCCCGGCGCACAAGCCACCGGTGGCACTTTGACTTGTACCACGCAGAGCGTACAGTTGACCGGCAGCGGCAATGGTGACTTCAGCTGGACGGGTCCGAACAACTACACGAGCACGGAACAGAACCCGACGGTGTCGGTGGCTGGTACGTATGTGCTGACCGTGACCGGTGCGAATGGTTGCACCAGCCAGGACGAAGCGGTAGTGGAACTGGACAACGCTGTACCGGGCGCACAAGCGACCGGGGGCACCTTGACCTGCAGCACGCAGAGTGTACAGTTGACCGGCAGCGGCAACGGTGACTTCAGCTGGACGGGTCCGAACAACTATACGAGCACGGAACAGAACCCGACGGTGTCGGTGGCTGGCACGTATGTGCTGACCGTGACCGGTGCGAATGGTTGCACCAGCCAGGATGAGGCCGTGGTGGAACTGGACAACGAAGCTCCGGGGGCACAAGCGCAAGGCGGCGTGTTGACCTGCAGCCAGACGAGCGTAGCACTGGTCGGCACCGGCAACGGCACCTTCTCATGGACCGGCCCGAACAACTACACGAGCGACCAGCAGAACCCCGTGGTGGGCAGTGCCGGTGCCTACGTGCTCACGGTGACCGGTACGAACGGTTGCACCAGCCAGGATGAGGCGGTAGTGGAGCAGGATGCCAACGTGCCCGGCGCGCAAGCGGTGGGCGGCACCTTGACCTGCACCACCTTGAGCGTAGAATTGACCGGCAGCGGCAACGGTGACTTCAGCTGGACCGGTCCGAACAACTACACGAGCACGGAACAGAACCCGTCGGTATCGGTGGCCGGTACCTATGTGTTGACCGTGACCGGTGGTAACGGGTGCACCAGCCAAGCCGAAGCGGTGGTGGAACTCGACGACGACATTCCCGGTGCGCAGGCCGTTGGCGGCACGCTCACCTGCGCTATGCAGAGCCTGAACCTGAGCGGTAGCGGCAACGGCGGCTATGCGTGGACCGGCCCGAACAACTTCACGAGCACCGAGCAGAACCCGCTGGTGAGCGCTGCTGGCACTTACGTGTTGACGGTGACCGGTGCGAACGGCTGCATCAGCCAGGACGAAGCGGTAGTGGAACTGGACAACGAGGCTCCCGGCGCACAAGCCACCGGTGGCACCTTGACCTGTACTACACTGAACGTACAATTGACCGGCAACGGCAATGGCGACTTCTACTGGACGGGTCCGAACAACTACAGCAGCACGGAGCAGAACCCGACGGTAAGCGTTGCGGGTACCTACGTGCTGACGGTGACGGGCGCGAACGGCTGCACCAGCCAGGATGAGGCTGTTGTGGAACTGGACAACGCCGTACCGGGCGCACAAGCGACCGGCGGCACCTTGACCTGTACCACGCAGAGCGTACAATTGACCGGCGGCGGCAACGGTGACTTCAGCTGGACCGGCCCGAACAGCTACACCAGCGACCAGCAGAACCCGGTTGTGGGTGCTGCCGGTACCTACGTACTGACGGTGACGGGCGCGAACGGCTGCACGAGCCAGGATGAGGCCGTGGTGGAACAGGATGCGAACGTGCCCGGTGCGCAGGCCATGGGTGGCACCTTGACCTGCACGACCTTGAGCGTGCAGTTGAGCGGCAGCGGAAATGGCGGTTTCGCTTGGACCGGTCCGAACGACTACACGAGCACGGAACAGAACCCGACGGTGTCGGTGGCGGGTACCTACGTGCTGACGGTGACCGGCGAGAACGGCTGCACCAGCCAAGCGGAAGCGGTGGTGGAACTGGACAACGCAGCTCCCGGCGCGCAAGCGGTGGGCGGCACGTTGACCTGCACCGTGCAGAGTTTGGAGCTGAGCGGCAGCGGTAACGGCGCGTTCAGCTGGACGGGTCCGAACAATTTCAACAGCACGGAACAGAACCCGACGGTGTCGGTGGCCGGTACCTATGTGCTCACGGTAACGCGCGCGAACGGCTGCACGAGCCTGGCCGAAGCGGTGGTAGAACTGGACAGCGATGTGCCGGGCGCGCAAGCGGGCGGTGGGGTGTTGACCTGCACCATCTCGAGCATAACGTTGAACGGTACAGGTAACGGGTCCTTCGCATGGACCGGTCCGAACAACTACACGAGCACGGAGCAGAACCCGACGGTGACGCAGCCGGGCGTGTACGTGCTGACGGTGACCGGTGAGAACGGTTGCACCAGCGTGGCGCAGACGGAGGTGGGTGAGGACCGCACGTCGCCGGTGGCCATCGCGTATGGCGGAACCATCGGTTGCGACCAAACGAGCACGCAGCTCACAGGCATCGGCACCGGCAGCTTGAGCTGGACCGGTCCGAACAACTTCACCAGCACGGAGGCGAACCCGACGGTGTCGGCGACCGGTCTCTATGTACTGACGGTGGTAGGCGAGAACGGCTGCATCGGCACGGCCACGGCGGAAGTGCTCGGTGGTGACGGCCCGCTGGACGTGACCACCCAAGGCGGCATCGTCCCGTGCTCCGGTACGGGTGTGCTGATCAGTGCGAGCGCGGATGGCGAGGTGAGCTACAGCTGGACCGGACCGGACAACTTCACGGGTACCGGCGCACAAGTGACGGTGTACACCGAAGGCATCTATACGGTGACGGCGGTATCCGACGGCGGCTGCAGCGCAACGGTGGAAGTTTCCGTGGGCAAAGAGGACTGCAACAGTGACTGCGGCCCGATCATCACCTACTGCCCGCAGCCGATGACGGTGGAGTGCGGCACCGACCTGAACCCCGACCTGATCGGCTACCCCGCGTACCGCAAGGACAAGAACTGCCCGGCCATCGTGTACGCTTCGTACGCCGATGTCACCAGCGGCTATTGCCCACGCACGGTGACGCGCTCTTGGACCATGACCGACGAGACCGGTGCCACCGAGTACTGCACGCAGGTCTTCATCATCGTGGATACCCAGGCTCCCGTACTGCACGGCGTACCGGAGAATAGCACCGTTGAATGTGGTGCAGTGCCGGGCAAGGACGATGCGGTATGGGCCGAGGACGGTTGCCAAGCGAGCGTGGACGTGTACATCACCGACGCGTACGAAGAGACCGACGGCAAGTCCAAGTGCGACTACGTGATCGTTCGTACCTACTGGGCGATGGACTACTGCGGCAACCTGGCTTCCAGCACGCAGACCATCCATGTGTACGACAACACGGCACCGACGCTCGCCTGCGAATTCGAGCCGGAGCTGAAGGCCGATTGCAGGGAACTGCCCGAGCCAGTGAAGTGCGAGGCGCATGACGCTTGCGATGCCGATGTAGCGGTGACCGTGACGGATGAGTACGTGTTCGACGAGGCGCAGAAGCAGTGCTTCCTGTACCGCACCTACACGGCCACCGATGATTGCGGAAACGCCACGAGTACGGTGCAGACCATCTGGCTCACCGGCGCATGCTGCGAGAAGTCGGCCGCCGACAAGGCTATGGAGGTGATGGTGACCCCGAACCCCTTCCGCGAGTCGTGCGTGATCGCATTCGAAGCGCTGGAAGAGGGCACCGCTACCGTGGCCATCTTCGACCTGAACGGCCGCCCTGTGAAGAACATCACCGTGACGGGCGTGACCAAGGGCCAGCAAGTGCGCGTATCCTTCTCCGCTGATGCGGTGGAAATGGGCGCATACCAGTACCGCGTGATGATCGGCAGCCGCGTGGCCGCCGGTCGGATGATCGTGCAATAGGTCTTTTGACCAGAAACCGTGGCGAGGCCCCCTCAGTGATGAGGGGGCCTCGCTGCGTTCTGAGCGCTGTATCGCCGATCCCCGAAGCTGATCAACGTTCAACCGTCACGCGCGCGATGCGCGCCGCTTCACCCGGCACGCGCAGGCTCAATACGTACGCGCCAGGGTCGATCGACGTGGGAAGCTCCAGATCGAACGAAGTCGCCAGGGGTTGCAGATCGCGCGTGAGCACCAAGCGGCCGGATGCATCGAAGAGCTCCACCACGGCCGGCTTGCCGATGTCCGCCGCGCCCACCTTCACCGTGATGGCATCGCGCGCGGGAACCGGGAACGCCAATAGACCGTGCGGCGCATTCTTCTCCATCAGCGCCTGCTCCAACCGCTCCACACGCGCACGCAACGCCTGATTCTCTGCATGCAGCTCCTGCACTGCCTTCACCAAGGGCACCACGAACTCCGCGTAGGCCAGGCCGTAGTTGTCCGTGGGTCCTTCGGGGGCATGCACCGCATCGAACGCTTCGAAGCCGGAGGCCTCCACGCTCTTCTCCACCTCCTGCGCCAGGAAGCCGATGGTGCGCTGTTGCGAAAGAGCGGCCAGTTCCGCTTCGCGACCGGTGACTTCCTCGCCGATGTGTTTCGCGAAGGCCGCGCGATCGAAGGTGTACGAGACCGGTCGCAGCCGCAGGATGAAGGACAGCCCGAGCACATCTTCTTCCACACCGCGTTTGAACCGCGCATCCGATGGCGAGGTATAGGCCACCTGCCCTTCCACTACGGTGACGGATGAATTGCCCAAGCGCACTTTGTTGCTTGCGTTCACCGAGGTGTTGTAACCGAGCGCCGTGGCATTGCTCAGCGTGCCCGTGGACACGTTCGCATTACGACCCACGCCGGTGTTGTTGCTTCCGGTGGATACGATGCTCAGCGCCAAGCTGCCCACCGCCGTATTGGATGAACCCGCTGTAGCGGTGAGCATCGCCTGCGTTCCCACAGCCGTGTTGTCGCCGCCAGAGGTGTAGTCCACCAAGGTCTGATAGCCCACCGCCGTGTTGCGGTTGCCGGTGTTGGCCGACGGCGTTACCGAGCCGTACAACGACTGATAGCCAATGGCCACGTTGAGGTTGTTGAAGGCCGTGGTGCTTGAATTGGCATGGCTCATGGCTTCCGTACCGATGGCCACACCGCGGCTACCGGCCTTGTTCGACGCCAACGCGTTGAAGCCGAATGTCACGTTGTACCCGCCTGCGGTGTTGTTGCTCATGGCCAGCAACCCGAACGCGCAGTTGCCGATGCCCGTTGTATTCGCTTGCAACGACCATGCTCCGGTCGCGGTATTCGAACCTCCTGTGGTGTTCGCGGACAGCACGTTCATGCCCACGGCCACATTGGATGCTCCCGTGGTGTTGCTTTCCAACGCCCGTGTGCCGAACGCACTGTTCCAGCCACCGGTGGTGTTCGCCGCGAGCGCGCGATACCCGAAGGCCGCATTGTTCTGTCCGTATTCCGTTCCCGCCAACAGCGTGATGTTGTTGGCCACATCATGACCGAAATAGGTCGATCGGTTCACGGCATCGATGCGGCCGCTCTGGATGTTGTTCACCCGGAACACCAGCGGAACATTGTCCGTGGTACCGATGAAGTTGGTGCTGGCGTTGGTGCCCGCGTTGCCCAGCGTTGACCAGTCCTGCGCGAGAACCGGGGTTGTTGCAGTAACGAGCAGGAGAAGGAGCGTGCGTTTCATCGTCGTCCGGTTTTGGAAGGAAGTGTTCAACGTTGCACGAGCAGACGAGCCTGTTGTGGTGCCTGACCTGTCACGGTGACCACCACGTGATACATGCCATTGTTCATGCTTGGCGGCAGATCCATCACGTGCAGTGTGCTCAAGGCGTTCACCTGTTCGCGGTGTACGCATTTGCCCGTGACATCGAAAAGCTCGACCACCGCTCGCGCGCCGATCATGCCGGCCTGTGGCATCAGGAAGATGCGATCGCTTGCAGGGTTCGGATGAAGTGCAATGGCGTATTGGGCGATGCCCTCGTCGATCGCGGTGAGGTCGGCGTCCGCGAGTTTCACCAGGAACCCATCATAAGCACCGGTTGCGGTCGCGCTAAGCGTGCCCGTTCCTGGGTCCAGATCGGTGGTGCTCCCGAACCATCCCGCCACGTACATCGCTCCCGATGCGCTCGCCTTCATCGAATTCGCGCGATCGATGCTGCTGCCGCCCATGGACATGCCATTGATCAGCGCTCCGGCCGTGTCCAGTTCGAGCACGAACATGTCCGCATCACCGGCCGACGTTTGCGAAAGCACACCGGCGCCAGGGTCCAAATCGGCCGTGGTGGCGAAAATGCCCGAGAGGTACAGTTCACCGTTCGCAGCGACCAGGCACAAACCCTCATCATATCCACCGCCGCCCATCGACCGCGCCCACACCAGCGCACCTGTTGGTGTGAACTTCAACAGATAGATGTCGTTGTCGCCGGTGGAGGTCAAGGGCCATGATCCGGCACCGGGATCGAAGTCGATGGTGCCGCTGAAGCGACCCGTAGCATAGAGATTGCCATCCGGATCGAGCGTGATCTTGCTACCGTAAGAGCCATCGTTGTAGTACGTGGTGGTGGTGACCGGGAGCGAACGCGCCCAGAGGAAGTTCGCGTCCGCGTCCATTTTGTGGTAGAACACGTTCCATGTGCCCGCCGAGGTCATGTTGTAAGTGTCCACGCTGTCCGGATCGAAGTCCACATTGCCGCGGAAGTAGCCCGTGGTGAGGATGCTGCCATCATCGTCAATGGCCAATGAATACCCGCGGCTCTCATCCGGCGCGGTGCCGAACGCAACGGCCCAAACGAACTCACCGTCGGTATTGAGCTTCAGTACGAAAATGTCCTCGTGCCCTGCGGTCAGGTAAAACGTGTCCGGACCCGGATCGAAGTCGCGCGGCCCGCCCTGGTAATAAAATCGGCCCACCACCACCACGTTGCCCGTTGGATCGATGGCGATGTCATAACTGTTGTCCCACCATGTGCCTCCGATGATCCCCTTCGCCCACACGAAGTCGCCGTTCGCATCGAGCTTCGCAATGAAGATGTCCGTTTGGCCCGTGGTGGCCGCCGTCATGGTGAAGGTGCCCGGGCCCGGATCGAAATCGGCCGTGCCGATGAAACCGCCGGTGATGTACACGTTGCCAGCCGCGTCCACGGCCACCGTGGCAGAGGAACCATCGGCATAGGTGCCGCCCATGGCCTTCGACCAGATCAAGGTGCCGCTGGTGTCGAACTTGCTCACGAAGAGGTCCGCGCTACCCGCGGATGTCAGCTCGTATACGCCCGCGCCGGGATCCATGTCCGTGGTGCCCTCGAAGATGCCCACGGCGTAGACGTGCCCATCGTCATCCAAGGTCACGTCGTACACCACATCGCCGCCTGAACTCCCGATGGATCCGCCCCAGACCGGTTCGATCTCTTGCGCGCGGGAGAGCGGTGCGATGAACAACAGCAGAACAAGGCCAAGTAGTGAACGGTGCATGGTGCGTGATGTTGAATGTTCCCCTGAAGGTAGGGTGGCGACAGGTCGGGAAGCCGCAGCGGCCGGGGTGAAGAAGGTGGTACGCATAACAGGCGGTCTTTCGGCCACCAAGTGAGTGCGATCGCCCGGGCCTGAGAAGGGTTGTTGAGGCTACGGTAAGCGATCGAGGCAACGGCTCAGCCCCTCAGCTCTCTGGTCACCTCCTCCAAGCGTCGTCTGCTCACTTCCACGCGCACCCCGTTGCGCAACCGCACGCGGCCTTCGCCATCGATGCCTTCCACGTGCGTGCGGTTCACCAGTGCGCTCTTGTGTACGCGGATGAAGCCGAAGGGTGAGAGCATCTCGTCGTAGTCCTTCAAGGTGCGTGCGCTGATGAAGCGGCGATCGTCCAGCAGATGTAGTGCCGTGTAGTTGTTGTCCGCCTCGCACCAGGCGATCTGATCCGGTGATACGGCGTGCGTGCGATCACCATGTGTAAGCGTGAGCTTCAAAGCACGCTCGTCGCACTGCGCCACGTTCTCCAGGAAGCGCTGCTGCACTTCAGGCGTTGATATTCCCTTCCGCTCTGTGAACCGTGCGAGCGCTGCGCGCAGCTCTTCGGCCTGCACTGGCTTCAGCAGGTAGTCCAAGGCGCTGAAGCGGATCGCTTGTATGGCGTAATGGCCATGGCCTGTGGTGAAGGTGACCTCGAAGTCCCATTTCCCCAACCGCTTCAATAGTTCGAAGCCATCACCGCCGGGCATTTGCACATCCAAAAAGAGCAGCTGCGGTTTTTTCTCGGCGATCAACCGAGCGGCATCATCGATGTTGGACGCCTCACCGATCAGTTGCACCTCTGCCGACACTTCACTCAATCGGGCCCGCAGGAATTCGCGCGCGCTCGCTTCATCATCCACCTGCACGGCCGTGATCATGGGAGCAAGTTAGCTGAGCCGAAGCGCCGCCCAGCCGCGCCTGGATCAGAGCAGGATCTCCACACGCGTACCTGCGGCCGCTCCGCCCTTCTCCAGGTCGGTGAAGGTCACGCGGCCGCTATCGCCCAGCTTGTAAGCGAGCAGTTGCAGGCGCTCGTTCGTGAGTTGTACACCCAAGCTCTGGCTGCCGTCTTGATGCGCGCGTTTCGGTGCCGCTTGTCTTCCAACGCCGTTGTCCTCCACCACGCACACGAGCCGATCACCCTGCGACCGGAAGGCCACGCGCAGCAGGCGATCCTGTTGCTTCGGCGCCAGGCCATGCCACACTGCGTTCTCCACGAATGGCTGAACGATGAGCGCGGGCACCAGATGATCATCATCCAACAACGCTGGCTCGGCATCGACGGAAAAGGAAAGCCCGTCCTCGAAGCGCATGGCCTCCAACTGCAGGTAGTGCCGCAGGAAGGTGATCTCCTCTTCCAAGGGGATACGGTCCTTCACGCTGTGGTCCAACACCATGCGCAGCAAACGCGCGAAACCATCGAGGTAAGCACCTGCGGCCACGCTTTCGCCTTTGCGCACCAGGTTGTGGATCGCGTTCAAACTGTTGTAGATGAAGTGGGGGTTCATCTGCGTGCGCAGCACCTTCAACTGCAAAAGCCGGTTGATCTCCTCGATGCGCTCCTTCTGGTCCTTCAGCTCGGTGTTCAACTGTTCGAGAACGGCGGCGTGCTTGCGCTTCTGCCGCAGGTTGCGCCATACGAGCACCACGCCCACCACGGCCAGCAGCGCGATGGCGAGGCTGCCGTAGAGCTGGATGTTCTTGGCGCGCAAGCGTTCGGCCTTCTGCTTGTTCTCCTGGTCCAGGCGCGCGATCTCCTCTTTGTTCAAGCGCGTCTCGAACTTCTTCTCCAGCTCCACCAACTGCTCGTTCATGGACCTTTCGAAGAGCGTGTCCTGCAGATCGCGCACGTGCTTCGTCCACTTCAGTGCACCGGCGATATCGCCGAGCGAATCCAGGCATTGCGCGCGCAGTTCACCGAAGTCGATGGCCAGGTCCAGTGCGTTCCCGCTGCGCTGGTTGAGCGCTTCGCCCTTGTCGAACGCGGCGATCGCATCGCGGTAACGGCCCATGAGCAACAACGATTCACCCAGGCTGCTGTAGGTCCAGGCGCGTGCACGCAGCTCCGTGGTGTCCTGCTCGCGCAGCACCTGTTCGTGCAGGCGCATGGCCTCCTCATGCCGTCCGTTCAAGCTTACCGTGCTGGCCAGGTTGTTCAGCAACGCCATGCGTACTGACAGCGAACCATTGCCCAACACACGAAGCCCTTCACGGTAGAAGTACTCGGCCGAATCGGTGGACTGCATACGACTGTGCATGCTACCCATGGCGTTCAAGGCGCGCGCGAGCTCCAGGCTGTCCTTGCCGTAGGCGCGCGCCAACGCATAGTTGTCCCTGCGGTTCCGGTCGGCTTCGTCGTAGTGGCGCCCCTCCACGTTCAACTTCATGATCAGGTACATGGACCGCAGGATGCGCGTAGTGTCCTTGAGGGCGCGGGAGATCAGCACGGCCTGTTGCGCGTGACGCATCGCTTCCAAGGCATCATCGTTCAGTTGCAGTGCCAAGGCCAGGTGGAACTCGGCCTCTTGGCGAAGCGCACTGGGCGGAGCAGGGATGGAGTCCAGGGTCCGTTCACACAACCGTTGCAAGGCCTCTCCCTCGGTATTTTTATTGAGGTCTTTGAGCCTGTTGATCAGCGAAAGCTCGTTGGCGTCCTGCGCTGTGATCGGGAACGCGATCGACCAAACAAAGAAGAGGAGCGACCAGCGCATGGCGTGAAGATCGGGACGTGCGATCATCCGAACACCGCTCCTCCCATCAGCGCCCATGAACCCATGAGGAGGAGCACGCCCAGCAGATCCATCCATACACCGGCCTTCACCATCTGCTTCACGCTGAGCTGACCGCTGGCGAAAACGATGGCTTGCATGGGTGAAGCGATGGGCAGCATGAAGCCGCAGCTCGCGGCGAGTGTCGCGGGAATGAGGATGGTAAGCGGTGCCATGTGCCAAGCTTCTGCCGTGCGCGCGAGGATGGGGAGAACCAGGCTGGCGACAGCGGTGTTGGAGCCGAGCTCGCTCAAGAGCGTGACGCTCGTTGCGGTGGCGCCGATCTGCAATGCTTCAGAGCCGACGCGCCAGTTCGCCAAGGCGGTGCCGATGGTGGAGGACAGCCCGCAGGCATCGATACCGCCCGCGATGGAGAAGCCGCTGCCGATGAGCAGCACCACGCCCCAGGGAATGCGCACTTCGGCGAAGGACCAGTCGAGGAGTGATCCCCGACCGGTTGCGCCCTCGGCAGGTTCCGTTGATGTCCTTCGCTTCGAGGGGATCAAGAAGAGCACGAGCCCGCCGAGCATGCCGACAGCGGGGTCGCCGAGTTCCTTCAGCCCGATGGCTGCACGCCAGCCTGGGAAGACGAGTGATTCACTGAAGTCGATCTTGTCACCGGTGATCCACAACAGTGCGGTGATGGCGAAGACGAGACCGGCGAGTTTCTCATCGCACGAGGCGGGCCCGAGCGCGTCCAGTTCAGCGCGCAATTGCTTGCGGTCCACGGAGGCAGGCCCCGGCATACGGAACAGCACGCGCGTCATCAACCACCAGGTGAGCATCAGGTAGATGAAGGCGAAGGGCACGCCGAAGAGCATCCATTGCCCGAAGCCGATCGCGGGTTGGTCAGGGAACTGCTGCTTCCAGAGCGAGATCATTACCAGGTTCGGCGGCGTACCCACGGGCGTGGCCATGCCGCCGATGGTGGCCCCGTAACTCACCGCGAGCGCGAGCGCGGCCCCGAGCCGGTCGTGGCCCTTGGCCTGGCTCAACAAACTCAAGCCGATGGGCAGCATCACCAGCACGGCGGCGGTGCTGTTGATCCACATGCTGAGGAAGCCCGTGGCGAGCAGGGTACCGAGCAGCAATCGGGAGGGGGAAGCACCGATGCGCGCCACGATCATCAACGCGATCCTGTTGTGCAGACCGCTGCGTTCCACGCCGAGCGCGAGCAGGAAGCCACCGATGAAGAGGAAGGTGACGTCCTTGCCGTAGAAGGCGGCGACGGTGGGAAGCGAGGTGATACCGAGGAGCGGGAAGAGCACGAGCGGCAGCAGGGAGGTCACCGGGATGGCCACGGCTTCGCTGATCCACCACACGGCCATCCAGAGCACGGTACCGGCCATGGCGGCCTGCGCGTGGCCGAGATGCCGCAAGGAGAAATAGGCGAACAATGCGGCCAAGGGGCCGATGAGGAGGAAGTGCGAGCGCTTCAAGCGGGCAGGCGTTCAGGTTCCATCGCCGCCCGCAAAGTAGGGGTGATCACTTGAAGCGATCGAGCAGCGCCTGCTTGTGCGTTTCGCTCACCGGTATCTCGCTGCCGTCGTTCAGGAAGAGCGTGCCGCCCTTGCCCTTCACGTAGCGCTTGATGCTCTCCGCCTTCACCATGTGGGAGCGATGCACACGCACGAAGCCGAGCGGCAGCAGGGACTGTTCATAGTGCTTCAACGGTCTGCAGATCACACGGCGGCTTCCGTCGGTGAGGTAGAAGAGCGTGAAGTTGTCGTCGGCCTCGCAGCGCACGATGTCCCTCGCTTGCACGATCTCGAAGCCGTCGATCAGTGGAAGCACCACTTGCTGCGATGCAGGGCTGTCGTTCTTCAGGTTCTCCAGCAGCACGCGCGCATGATCGACCTGTCTCCGCTCACCGATGCGTTGGACGGCCTTGCGAACAGCGGCCTGCAACTGGTCGATGCCAACGGGCTTCAATAGATAATCCGCCGCGCTCACCTGGATCGCGTTGATGGCGTGATCGCTGTAGGCCGTAACGAAGATCACTTGGAAGGAGCGCTCGCCGAAGGCGCCGAGCATGTCGAAGCCGGACTTGAACGGCATCTCGATATCGAGGAAGACCACGTGCGGCTGCGTGCGGCCGATGAGTGCTATGCCCTCTTCGGCGTTGGTCGCTGTGCCCGCCAGTTGTAGTTCCGGGCAGTAACGGCCGAGATAGACCGAGAGCACTTCGCGGCTGGACGCTTCATCGTCCACCACCACACAGCGGTATGCGCTAGCGGACATCGCGGAGCGTTTTGGGGATGTTGAAACGGACGCTGGTCCCGGTGCCATCGGACGAGAGGTCTTCCACGATCAGGCGGATATCCGTTCCGTACAGGTTGTTCACCAAGGCGATGCGGTTGCGCGCGTTGTCGATGCCTTTGGATGGTCGTGCGGCGCTGTTCAGGAGTTTCAGTTCGGCCGCACGCCTCCGCCCGATGCCATCATCGGTGATCGCGAACCGGATGGATGTGTCGTCCTGGCTGATGGAAACCCGGAGGTGCCCCATGCCCTCCTTGTGGCGCAGGCCGTGCCAGATGGCGTTCTCGATGAAGGGCTGCACGAGCATGGGCGGTACGCGCAGGCCCGCGTTGCGCAGCGCGGGCTCCACCTCCAGCGTGAAATCGAACTTGTCCTTGAAGCGTTCGTGCTCCAGCCGCAGGTACTGGTCCAGCAGTTCTATTTCGTCCTCCAGGTCGATGAACTCCAGCTCGGAGTAGGAGAGGACTTTGCGCATAAGGCCCGAGAGGTCGCTGAGGTAGCGGTTCGCCTGCCGCTCGTCATGCACGGCGATGTAGTGGTTCACGGAATTCAGCGCGTTGAAGATGAAGTGCGGGTTCATCTGGGAGCGCAAGGAGCGCAATTCGAACAGTCGGGAAGCGAGGCGCTCCTTGTTGCGTGCGCGCTGGCGGAAGACGAGGAGCAGGGCGAGCAGGAGCACGAGAGCGCCAAGGGAGAGGATGATCGCATTGCGGGAGAACAGCTGTGATGACTGCAGGTCTCCCTGCGTGCGCAAGAGCGCGATCTGCTTCTGGTTGATCTCGCGGTCCTTCTCCAGGATCTTGATGCGCTGCACATCAGCCGTCAGCGAGCTGAATAGGCCGAGGTTGGCTTCGAGCTTCCTCTGCTTCTCGGCGCTGGCGATCTCCAAGGTGGCCACGTAGTCGTTCAAGTACTTCTGGGCGGCCTGTGGGTTGCCCGCTTCGAGGTGCGTTTCGCTGAGGTTCTTCAGCGCGAGCATGCGCAGGTCGAGGAGCTGCGGATCGTTCGTGTTGGCGGCCAGCTTCGGGTCGGAGAGCGCATCGCTCAGGGTGTTGATCGCCAGCTCCGGCTTGTTGTTCATGCATTGCGCTTGGCCGAGCTCCACTTGGTTGGCGAGCCGGTCCGCATCGTTGTTGTTCGTCCATTGATAGGTGCCGAACAGCTCCGTGCGGTAGCGCTCGGTGAGGTCAAGTTGGCCGTTCGCCTGCAGCTTATCGGCGATGTCGGATTTGAGCTTGTAGCGCTCCTTCACCTCGCCGACGGAGTCGGCAGCGGCCCACGCCTCACCGATGAAGCCCAGGCCCTCCGCGCGCTTCTCGTCCTTGAAGCGCACCAGGCCCTGGAGCAGTTTCGTTTCCGCCTGTACCTCCGCGTTCTTCGAACTGACGGCTTTGTCCGCGCCATCGAGGTACCCCGCGTTCTCCTTGAGCACCTGGTCCGAGCGCGCGATATCACCGATGTCCAAAAGGATACCGGCGATCTGGTTGTTGATCTCGGGCACCATCGCGGCGGACGATGTGCGTTCAACGCGCAGCTTCAGCGCTTCTAATTCGGTGCGCGCTTGCAACAGCCGGTTCATGCTCCGCAGGCACTTGGCCTTGTCCAATCGCGCCCGGAAGACGATAGCGGTGTTCGGATCGGGACTCGTCTCGGCGCATTTGTCATAATAGCTGATGGCCAGGTCGCACTGATCTTCCTTGGCGAACAGGTTCCCGAGCACGGCGTAGCTGCGCGCCTCGGTCTCGCGATCGCCGGCGTCCAAGCTCCAGAGCAGCACGGTCTCCACCAGACGGAAGGCCGTATCGCGGCGATCGTCCCCGGCGCGTTCCGCGGAATCCAGCAGTGCCATCATCCGCGCATTGCCGTACGGATCCTGCGAGCGGAACTTGGAGAGCTTCTTCACGGAGGTCCGCTGGCCACAGACAGCGAGGGCCACGAGCAGGCCCAAGCAGCAGGTACAGACAAGCCGGAAAAGGCGTTCCATGTGGGACATCCCGATGTATCGGGGCGGGTAAACATACGGCCCCGCGAAAACGGTGAAGCGCAGAATGCCCTTGGGAACCGGCACATTTGGAACGCTTGGCCCTGACCTGCGGAACGTTCACCAAGTGGCCCGGCGTGTTCACCCGTTGGTGCTAGGCGCCCCTTGCGACACGGGGTTGCTTCGTAGGCAAATCCACACCGATGATCACGCTGAAAACCTTCACACCGGCGTTCGCCTTGACGCTGCTCGCCGGTACCATCGCCTGCATGCACGAGGCCGGTGCCACCGGTGCCATGGCCATGGCCAATGCCCCCGTTCCGCCACAAGAGGAAGCCTTGCCGGCGCCCCCTGAGCCGCCCGTTCCGCCGGGCACGAAGACGATCCTGTTGGGTCTGCTTCTCGACACCAGCAACAGTATGGACGGCCTCATCAGCCAGGCGAAGGCGCAGCTCTGGAACATCGTGAACAAATTGTCCGAAGCGCGCAGCGATGGGCAACGGCCTGTTGTGCGTGTCGCGCTCTACGAGTACGGCAACGCCGATCTGCCGATGACGGGCAATTACATCCGCCAGGTGAGCCCCTTCACCGTGAACATGGACGAGATCAGCAAGCAGCTCTTCGCACTGGCCACCAATGGCGGCGAGGAGTATTGCGGTGCGGTGCTCGCCAAGTCACTGGACGAACTGGATTGGAGCAAGGAAGAAGGCGACCTGCGGATCATCTTCATCGCGGGCAACGAGGCGTTCACCCAAGGGCCGATCAGCTTCGCCACCGCGTGCGAGCGGGCGCGCCAGAAGGGCATCGTCGTGAACACCATCTTCTGCGGGAATGCCCAAGAGGGTATCAATACCTCGTGGCAAGCGGGTGCGCTCGCGGCGAAGGGCGACTATTTCAGCATCGACCAGGACGCGATGACGGCGCAAGTGGCCTCGCCGTACGATGGTGAACTCGCGAAGTTGAACGGCGGGCTGAACGAGAGCGCCATCTACTATGGACAGCAAGGCACCTACAACTGGATGAACAGCGTAACGCAGGACAAGAACGCGGAAGGACTCGGGTCGAGCTCTTGCAACAGCCGCGTGAAGTTCAAGTGCAACAACGGTTTCGTGAACAGCTCCTGGGACCTCACGGAAGTGGAGACCACGAAACTCGACAGCGTGCTCGCGCATACGGACAGGAAGACGCTCCCCGAGAAATACCAAGGGCTGGACGGCGCAGCGCTCAAAGGCGAGATCACCCGCCAGCGTGAGCTGAAAGAGTCCAACCGCGCACGCATCGCTTTGCTGATGAGACAGCGCGACGAATATGTTGCGGAATACAACCGGAAGGCGGGCATCACCAACGAACTGGAGAATGCCGTGCTGGCATCCATCGAGCGCATGGCCACGGCTAAGGGCTTCACGGCTCCCGTACGTACGGGAGCCGCGCCTCTTTCATTATCGGATGATCAGGCCGTCGCCGGCCCCATCTCACCGGGCAAGTGCCCCGGACGCAAGGTGTTCTTCGGTGCATCGCCCACCATGGCCGCCTGCTTGCGGCGCAGCTTGTTCGCGTACCTGCGGTGCTTGATCTTGGCGATGATGAGCAGCATCACGGGCACCATGATCAGGGTGAGGAAGGTCGCGAAGGTGAGGCCGTAGATAACGGCCCAGCTGAGCGGTCCCCAGAAGATCACGTTGTCGCCGCCGATGTGGATATGCGGATCGAGCTCGGTGAAGAGCGTACCGAAATTCAGGTTGAAGCCCACGGCGAGCGGGAGCAGACCGAGCACGGCGGTAACGGCGGTGAGCAGCACGGGGCGCAGACGGGTCTTGCCGGCGGTGATAAGCGCTTCGCGGGAGGCATCGATCGGCAGCTCGGCGTCTTCCGGCAGGCCCAGTTTCTCGCGTTGCCGTTCGAAGAGCAGCTTGGCGAAGTCCATGAGTACGATGGCGTTGTTCACCACCACACCGATCAGCGAGATGATGCCGAGCATGGTCATCAGGATGATGAAATCCATGCGGAAAACGATGAGCCCGAGGAAAACACCGATGGTGCTGAAGAGCACGGTACTGAGGATGACCATCGGGTAGCTGATGCTGTTGAACTGCCACACGATGATGAGGAACACGATGAAGAGCGCGATCAGGAAGGCGCGGCCGAGGAAGGCCATCTCCTTGCCCTGCTCCTCCTGCTGGCCGGTGAAGGCCATGCCGAAGCGCTCGTCCTTCTCATACCCGTTCAGGGCCTCCTTCATCTCGGCGATCACCTCGTTGCTGTTGTATCCGGCGATCACGTTGCTGCTCACGGTCACCACGCGCTTCAGGTCCTGGCGTTTGATGGCGCTGAAAGTGGACGTGCGCTCATCCTTCGCCACGGCGCTGATGGGCACCTGGCGGATCTGCCCGGTGAGCATGTCACGGAAGGTGATCTTCATGTCCATGATGGTGCCGATGTCGTAGCGCTGGTCGTCGCGCAGGCGCACCTGGATCTTGTAGTCGTCATCGTCGCCTTCCACGCGGTAGGTGCTCACCTCCTTGCCGAAGAGCGCGGTACGGATGGCATCGGCCACGGCGTAGGTGCTCACGTTCAGGCGGCGGGCTTTCGCGCGGTCGATCACGATGGGCATCTCGGGCTTGGCGCGGTCGATGTCGATGCGCAGCGCTTCCACACCGGGCACGTTCTTGCTCTCCATGAAGCTCTTCAGGCGGTCGGCCTCGGCGAGCAGCGGCTCGATCTCGTCACCGCTGATCTCGATGTTGATCGGCTTGCCCGTGGGAGGCCCGGCGGCGTCCTTGTCCACGGTGACGATCACGCCCGGGTAGCCCGCCATCTCCTTCTGGAGTTTCAGCAGCACATCGTTCGTTTTCATGCCGTGGCGTTCGGCGTACTTCACGAAGCTGAGCTGGATGCGGCCCTTGTTCGGGGTGTTGGCCATGCTCACGCCTTGCGCGGGATCGCTCGTGCCGGCGCCCACTTGGGAGATCACGGAGTTGATGAGCCAGTTCTTGCGCTCGGTGGTCACGGTGCCGTCCGCGTGCTTCACCTCCACGTCGTGCATGTAGGGGTCCACGTTCACGATGTCGTCCACCTGCTTCTCCAGGATGCGGGTGATCTCGTTCGTCTTCTCGATGTCCGTGCCGATCGGTGCCTCGATGAACACGTTCACGTACTTCGGTTCATTGATCGGGAAGAACTCGACCTTGGGCGGGAAGACACCGAGCAGGATGAAGGCGAGGAAGAGCAGGCCGAAGGTACCCAAGAAGAAGGTGCGCGGATGGTGCTTGGCCAGTGCGAAGCGCAGGAAGCCTTCGTAGCGCTTCTCCAGGCGTGGCAGGAAGTTGTCCTGGAACCAACGCGTGCCGGGCACGCCGACCCACAGGTTCAATAGGCCGAGTATGCCGAGGAACACGGTGAAGGTGCCGAGACCGGTCACGAAGCCGGAGTGCGATGACATGCCGAGCACGGCGATGAGCGTTCCGATCACCGCGAGGATGCCCACGATGCGGTAGACCTTCTTCGCGTCCGGGTTCTCGCGTTCCACCTTCATGAACTGCGTGCTGAGGGCGGGGTTCACCACGAGGGCCACGAAGAGCGAGGAGCTGAGGGCGACCATGAAGGTGATGGGCATCCACTTCATGAACTGGCCCATGAGGCCCGGCCAGAAGAGGAGCGGCACGAACACCATCACCGTGGCGGTGGTGGCGGCCACGATGGGCAGGGTCACCTCACCTACGGCTTTCCGGGTAGCGGTCATCGGCGGCTCGCCGTTGCTCATGTGCCGGTAGATGTTCTCCACGATCACGATGCCGTCGTCCACCAGTCGCCCCAGGGCGAGGATGAGGGAGAAGAGCACCATGATGTTCAGCGTGACCCCGAAGGCATTCAGGATGATGAAGCTGATGAACATGCTCATCGGGATCGCGAGGCCCACGAATAGCGCGTTGCGCAGGCCGAGGAAGAAGAGGAGCGTACCGACCACGAGGATCACACCGAAGATGATGTGGTTGAAGAGCTCGTCCACCTGTACCCGCGTATCATCGCTCTGGTCGTTGGTGAGCGTGATGGTGACGTCCTCGGGGATCACGGTACCGCGCGCTTCCTTCAGGATCGCGTTGATCTTGTCGCTGGCCTCGATGAGGTTCTCGCCGGCGCGCTTGATGATGTCGACCATCACCACGGGATTGCCGTATTCGCGGGCATAGCTGTCGGCCTCCTTGAAATCGAAGTTCACCTCGGCCACATCGCGCAGCCGCACCTCCTGCATTTTCTCGTTCTTGATCACGATGTTGCGGATGGTCTCCATGTCCGCGAATTCGCCGATAACGCGCACGGCGCGTCGCTGGCCGTCCGTGAGCACTTCGCCCCCGCTCATGGTGAGGTTCTCGCTCTGCAGCGCCATGGCCACATCTCCGAAGTTCAATTGCAGGGCTTCAAGCTGGTGCAGGTCCACGTTCACCTTCACCTCTTTCTCAGGAACGCCGCGGATGTCCACTTTGTTGATCTCCGGCAGCGCTTCGATGCGGTCCTCCAGGATCTTGGCGTAGTGGTGCAGCTGGTCGATGCTGTAGTCACCGCTGAGGTTGATGTTCATCACCGGCATCATCTCCGAGAAGTTCATCTCGAAGATGTTGGGCTCGGCGGGCAGGTCCTTGGGGAAGTCCACGTCGCCCTGCGCCTTGTCCACCGCGTCCTTGACTTTCCGCAGCGCCTCGGTGGGGCTGATGTCGTAGGTGAACTTCACCTGGATGGTGCTGTAGTTCGGAACGCTCGTGGAGTTGATCTCGTCCACACCGGTGATGGTGTTGATCTCCTTCTCGAGCGGCTTGGTGATGAGCTTCTCGATGTCCACCACCGAGCTGCTGTTGTAGGGTGTGCCCACGTAGATCTCGGGTGTCACCACCTCCGGGAAGCTCTCCTTCGGCATGGCGATGTAGGAGTAGATCCCGTACACGAAGATCAGCGCGGTGATCACGATCACGGTGGTGCGGTTCTTCACCGCCCAGCTGGTGATCGCGAACTGCTTGCTTTGGCCTTCGCCGTAGGCTTCGTTCTCGATAGTGTTGTGGTCCATTGCTCGGATACGTTTAACCACAGAGGCACAGGGACACGGAGGGCGCGGCTTGTTGTGCGCCCGCCTGATCGTGATCGTGCATCTGCATTTGGATTTCTCTGTGACCCTGTGTCTCTGTGGTGTACAAGACTCAGAGTTTCGTCACTTTCACTTCCTGTCCATCGCCCACGCTTTTGGCGCCTTCCTCCACGATGGTGGCTCCGAAGAGCTGCGCTGGGTCACCGTCCGTGACGGTCACCATGGCGTTCTGCTTGTAGTCCGCGAGACGTCTCACCATCACCTTCTTGGTGAGGTGCTTGCCGTCCTTGTTCTCCAGTACGAAGACGTAGTTGTTGCCTTGAACGTCCTCCTGGATAACCTTGCTCGGTACCACCAGCGCGCTGTCCTTCACCAGGTCGCGCACGTGGATCAGGCTGAGCAGGTTCGGGCGCACCATGTCGCTGCCGGCGGGCATGCGCACGCTCACCCGGAAGGTGCGGTTGGCGGGATTGATGAAGCGGCTCACATTGGTGAGGGTGGCGTTCAGCGTATCGCCGAGCGAGGGGAACTCGACCTTCACGGGGTCGCCGTTCTTCACGCGTTGCAGGTAGCTTTCCGGTACGTCCGCTTCGAGCGTCGCCCCGCTGGGATCCACTACACGGGCTACCGCGCCCATGGGAGTGGTCATGTCGCCTTCGCTCACCATGATGTCGTCCACCACGCCGTCGAACGGTGCTGTCACGTTGCTCAGGCGCACTTGCTCACGCAAGGCGGCGACCTGCGCGATGGCCTGGTCGTTCTGGCTCTTGGCCTGCAGGAATTGGATCTCGCTGCCGATCTTCTGTTCCCAGAGCCTGGACTGTTTCTGGAAGACGTCCTTGGCGAGGGCGGCACCGGCCTCCGCGGCTTCCAGTTGGCGGGACACGGCATCGTTGTCCAGGTCGATCAGCAATTGTCCGCCGCGGACGTGGTCGCCTTCGTTCACCAGTATCCGGCGTACGCGTCCGCCCATGGTGAAGAGATCGGCGCTCTTGTCCGCCTTCACGTTCCCATGCACTTCCACGAAGTGTTCGAAGCGCGTGGGGTTGAGGACCATGGTGGTGACGCTTGGGAGATTCTTCTTCACCGTGCTGTCATGCTCGGCGATCCAAGTGTCCACATCCTTGATCTTCTCGCCCAGCTCCTTGTAGGCGGCTTTGAGCGAATCGAGCTCGGCTTTCTTGCGGCCCAGGTCGTCGGAGGGCGTGGAGGCGCCACATGCCGCGAGCAGCGCGGCGAAACTGATGTATGCGATGGTGTTCTTCATAACAGGGCGGTTCTTGAAGCTTGCGACGTGTGTCTTGTGGCTTAATAGAGGTCGAGTGCTTTGCGCAGGTCGGCGCGGGCGATCAGCAATTGCACCAGTGTTTGTACGTAGGTCTGCTGGGCGATCAGGTAGTTTCCTTGCTCCTGCGTGAGTTCGAAGCTGGCGGCGCTGCCGTTGGTGAACTTGATGCTGGTGCGGTCGAAGATGTTCTTGCTCAACGCGAGGTTGCGCTGCTCGCTCATGAAGTTGTCGTAGGCGGAACGTGCTTGTGTGCGTTGCTGTTCGGCCATGGTGATCAGGCGTTGCTCCGTAGCCGACCTGTTGATCGTCACTTGTTCCAGCGCGAGCTGGTCTTGCTTCACTTTGTGGTAGCGGTTGCCGCTGCTGAAGAGAGGGATATCCAGCTTCAACCCCCAGAGCGTGGTGGGGAAGAAGGGATAGGTGCCTCCGGGGTCGAACTCGGGGCCGTTCCAGACCTGGGAGTGGGAGAGGAACCCGCCCAAGCTGGGCAGGGCTTTGGCCTTGTCGTTCTTCACGTTCAGTTCCTGCAGGCGCACCAGGGTATTGGCCTGGCTCTGCTCGATGTGCGTATTCGCATCCAGCGGCTGTTCCGTCAGTCCGATCTCGCTCGCATCGTTCAAGATGGTCTCCAACTTGTCCGTCAGGATGATGGGCGTACCTTGCGGTGCGCCGAGCGTGAGGGAAAGCAGCATGCGCGCCACTTCGCCCTGGTGATCGAAGTCGCGTTTGCGGGCACGGGCCTGTTCCAGCTGGATATTGATGCGGTCCACGTCGGTCTGCTCCATGAACCCGGCATCCATCATCGCAGTGACTTCCGTCAAGCTCTTCTCCAACAAGGGGATGCCTTCCGCGACCAATCGGCTGCCCTCTTCAGCGGCGAGTACACCGAAGTAGGCTTTCGCCGTCTGGTTGCGCGCGTCGGCCTGGGCCTTCTGCAGGTCCTCGGTGCTCTGGGTCTTCAGTTCCTTGGCGGCACGCAGGCCCACGAGGTAGCTGCCGTCGAACAGCAACTGGGTGAGCGTGAGGCCGGCGGTCATATTCCAAGGCACGCCGAACTGGGCGGGAAAGTACTTCGGCGCATTGGCGTCGGTGCTGAAGAAGTTCGGGATCAGCTGCGTGGGCACATCGATGTAGTTGTTCATGGCCACCTGCCCGTTCAGCTGGGGGAAGCCGATGGCGGTGACCTCCTTGCTGCGCTCCACGGATTTCTGCGCTTCCAGCTCGCTGCTGCGCACGTTGTAGCTCTGCTTGGCGGCCAGGTCCATGGCCTGTTGCAGGCTCAGGCTCAGGGGGCCTTGCGCCTGCGCGAAGAGCGCGCCGGCGAAGATGATGGTGGTGGTGATCGATCTCATCGGTTGATGGCTATGACCTAGGCTGCCGCACGTTCTTTCTTGACTTTCTTTTCGAGGTAGTCCACGCCCTTCTTGCTGGCGATGCCCCTTATGTGGTATTCGAAGTGCTTCCAGAGCACGTCCTTGATGTTGAACTGCTCGGCCGGGAAAACGCGGCCGTCCCAGGTGGCATCGATCCGGGCGACATAGAACCGCGTGATCACTTCCACGTCCAGATCGTCGCGGTACAATCCCTCTTTGATCCCCTTGCGCAGGTTGTCCGTCACGCACCGGTGGATGTCGGTCTGTTCGCTGTGCTCCAGGATCCCCCAGGCCTTGGGATGGTACTTCTGCAGGTCGAACTGCACGCTGGGATGCACCCCGCCGATCTGGCCCACGATGAAGGTGGTGATCTCGTGGTTCTCGTCGATGGCGTTCAGCCCGCGCTGGCAGATGGCGTCGATGGTGGTGCGGTGGTGCTTGCACACGCCCGCCACCACTTGTTCCACCAGGTCGTTCTTGTCGGTGAAATGCTCGTAGAGCGTCTTCTTGCTCATGCGCAAGTGCGTGGCCACGTCGTCCATGGTCATGCTCTTCACCCCGAACCGCATGAAGATGCGGTGCGCTTGGTCGAGGATGTCTTTTTTCTTGAGGTCCATCAGGGTTACGGGTGCAAACGTAATGCACAGAGGAAACGAAATGCGACAATAAACGTTTCCCGTGTGATGGACGGTTCATGGGAATGGATGAACGGCCCACCTTTGCCGCATGGGCCGCATGTCACTCGCGCGCTTCACCGCAGGTATGCTGTCCCTGGCGGCGCTCACACCGCAGAACACCTGCGCCCAAGCAGAACAGATGGAGACCAACCCTGTCGGCGGCCCAGGCCAGCCCATTACCGTGGAGATCTGGAGCGATGTGGTGTGCCCGTTCTGCTATATCGGCAAGAGGGAACTGGAGAACGCATTGGCGCGTTTCGAGCAGAGGGACAGCGTGCGAGTGGTCTGGAAGAGCTTCGAGCTGGACCCGGACGCCCCCGATGAGCGCGGTGTGGATACATACCGCATGCTCATGGAGAAGTACGGCATGACGCGCGAGCAGGTCCTGGAACGCACGCGCAGTGTGCGGGAACGGGCGGCTTCCTTGGGACTGAACTACCACTTCGACAAGGCCATCGTGGGGAGTTCCTTCCAAGCACATCGACTGCTGCAGTTCGCCAAGAGCAAGGGCCTGGGCGGTGCCGCCAAGGAACGCTTGTTCAAGGCGTATTTCACCGAGGGCAAGCACTTGGCGAACCCCACCACCCTCGCCGCGCTTGGTGTGGAGATCGGCTTGCCTGCCGCGGAAGTCTCGGCGTTGCTGAGGAGCGACGCCTTTTCTCGGGAGGTCCGGGCGGATGAACAAGAGGCCTGCCAACTCCGCGTGACAGGGGTGCCCTTCTTCGCGTTCGATCGGCGGCTATCGGTCAGCGGGGCGCAGAGCGAGGAGACCTTTCTGGAGGCGTTGCGGCAGGTGTGGACCTCTCGAGGGACATGATGGGCGCACGTGGTGGCTCAACCCGGGTCAGGGGATCTGTTCCATACGCACGAAGTTCACCGACTGGCCGATCACGTTCACGAGTATCGGATCGCGGTCGTTCCCGGCGCCGGTGTATTTCACCTTCCCGTCCATGTTCACGTCGAGTGGATTATACTGGTTGATGAGCGTATTGTTCGGCGTGCTCCCGCCGATGCCCACGAGTATCGGATCGCGGTCGTTGCCGCTGCCGACATACTTCAGCGTATGGTCGAAGTTCACATCGCCGCTCCAGAGGGTAGCCGTTCCGTTGTTGGTCTTGCGGGCGTTGTTCCCATATACGGGGGTGGTGAGGAAGGAGAAGTCAATGAACGGGCTGGTCGAGAAGTCCACTGGCTGTGCGGTCATAACGCCCAAGTGGTTGCGGTGACGAACGGCAACGTAGTAAGCACCGTGGGGTCGGGCGCGAACGTGGGCAGCTGTTTCCAGTCGCTCGATCGTATGACGCCGTTCTCCAGCAGCAGGCCGCTGAACGACGCGATCACGTTCGCCGGATTCCCTTCGTCACGGTATTCAACGAGCACCCAATCCACCACTTCAGTACCCGGACCGCTCAAGGTTATCGTGTGGATGTTGGCCGAAGCGACTTCGCCACCGCCACCGCCGCTGTGCGCATAGCCCATTGCGGTGTATGGTTCGGTCAGCGGGATAAGCGCTTGGTCGCGCAAGGGGTTCAACATGGCTCCGGCCTCGAACGGCCCGTCCAGCATCACGCGGATGGTGTTGCCGGGATCGGCATGGAGGTGTACGACCTTGTCCGTTGTGCCGAAATAGTAACCCACGGCGAAAAGATCCCCGTTGCGGGCCCTGATCACATCCAAGGCGAAAAAGTCGGGGACGACGCTCCTGGCGAGTTCGATACCCGTCCGCGCATCGTAGACCACGGGCCCGGAGTACGCCGCATAGAACCGATCCCCGTAGGCTGTGACACATTGGTGCCCGCTGATGGAATACGCCGCGGGCGTTCCGGCGACGGCATCCAATACATATGCGTTCGTACCGACGCCGAATTCATCCGTCACACCGCTGATGAACAGCTTGCCTGCGGCCTTGGCTAATTGCGACACGGACCAGTCCGCCGGGAGAAACCCGGCTGATAGGCCGAGCACAGTGGATGTGGACACCTTGATGGACCCAACACCGTTGCGCGGCAGGCCTCCAACGGAGGAGAGCGCACCGCAGAGGTAGAGCGTGTCGTTCTCCACAAGCAGGTCCTTGGGCTCATCCACAGCACCCAGAGGTACATTCCATGGAAGGATGACCGCGCCGGAGATCGAGACCGCGGCCAGATGCTCTCGCGCCTGTCCGCCCATGTTCCGGAAAGCCCCGCAAACGAACAGGGTATCACCTTGCACAGCCAGGTCGGTCACATGGATCGTATCCGTGGAGACGGACCAAGGCAAAGCGTCCCCACTGAAGGGATCGATAGCCGCGAGACCTGTACGGGCGGCACCACCGAGCTGGTTGAAGTCGCCTCCGGCGAATACCGCACCGGTTCCAGCGCGCTCAAGCGCGAACACCGCGTTGTTCGCCTGCGGAGCCCACGCGGTAGGCGAACCGGTGGCAGGATCGAACGCCACGATGTTTCGACGCGACAACCCGCCACCTCGCAGGAACACGCCGCCCACGAACAGCGCGCCTCCCTGCGCAGCGATGCTCATCACGGTGTTCTCAGTGGCGGGTGACCAGTCCGTGATGGTGGGGAGCCCCGAACCGGGCACGCCGAACGCCACCAACCGTTGCCGTCCCTTGCCATCCACCAAGGTGAGATCGCCGCCCGCGTAGAGCACATTGTTCGCCATGGTCAGACAATGGACGTCACCATCCAGGTCACGACTCCAACTCTGCAGCACCCCGCTGGCGTTCACCAGTGCGATGTGGTTGCGCGCTGTCAAGGATACTTGTGTGAAATCGCCGCCGAAGAAGACATCGGTTCCGGATAGGACGATCGTGCGCACGGTACCGTTCGCGTTCGGGTTCCAAGTTGTCGGGGTGTTGGAGGTTGGTGGGAAAGCCGCAAGTCGATTGCGCACCGTCAACGCGTTCACCAACGTGAATGCGCCACCCACGTACACCACCGTGGGGGTGGCCACAATGCTGTGCACGGTGCCATTCGCACCGGGTGTCCAATTGGTAAGGGCGTGGTTGCTCACTGTGAAGGATGCGCCCCGTGGCCTTGGGCTGCCGTTCACCGTCGTGAAATCTCCTCCCACATAGAGCCTTCCCGTGCTCAGTGACATGCAGCGCACGATGCCATTCGCCGTCGCAGCAGCCCAGGCCACGTTCGCACCGGTGGAAAGTCGTACGGCAGCGAGGTTGCTGCGCACCGCCGCGTTCACGGTAGAGAACAGGCCACCCAGATATACCGTGTCTCCTTTCACCGCGAGCGAGAGCACAAGTCCGTCCACCATGGGGTTCCACGGCGCAAGGCTGCCATCGGCCAGTATGTGCGCCAGATGTTGTCGTGGCTGTCCGCCCACTTGGGTGAAAGCGCCGCTGATGATCCATCCACCAGTGCCATCCGGTATCACGCACCGAACCGTGCTGTCCGCAACGGGGTAGCCCTCCGTTGCCAACCCGCTCGTCGCATCCAACTTCACTCCGTACGGTATCGGGGTAGGTGGCATCACCCGGTCGAACTCACCGCCCACCAGGATCCGGTCCGCCACCGTGTCCTCCATCACGCAATACCCCAACCCATTGTCCAAATGCCAGAACGCAGGGTTGATGGTGAAATTCTGAGCGTGGGTGATCGCTGTTAGCACAACACCGCACAAGAAGGATGAGGACCGCACACGTGTCATGACGAAGTATTCAGGTTCGCAAAGCTCCCTGCCCGGTGGGGCTGATGGAATAACCCGTCCGTGTTAAGCCAACCGCGCTAACCCCAATGGGTTATTGGTGGATGCGTTCCGGACTGAGCACTTTTGCCCAATGGCCAGAACGTGCGCGAAGGCATTCGTAGTTCTCCTTGGGTTCATCTGTCATGGGGTGCTCAGGGCGCAGGAGAACCCCGCGCGTCTCGACTCCATCACACCGCTCCTCGATCCGGCGAAGAAGGACACGTTGCAACTCACCATGCTCATCTGGGCGTGTGAGTCATGGTCCACCTCGCCGAAGGCTTTCCCATTCCTGCATCGCTTGGACACGTTGAGCGCAGAACTCTTGCTGCATCCTTCAAACCGTGTGCGTGAGCGCGCGCGGCATGCGCGAGGTGCCTTCCACTTCTTCACCGGCTACCACGCCAAATTCGAGCGCAACATCCCGCGGGCGCTCGCCTCGTTCCAGCAAGCGATCACGGATTTCAAGGAGGGTGGGCACGAACACGCCGTGGGGGAATGCCTCGATGCGCTGGGACTGGTCTACGGTCTTGCCGGGGCCGAAGACCGCGCGGAGCGAGCTTATCGCGATGAGCTCCGCATCGCACGGTCCATCGCCCACACGGGGCTCCGCATTCAGGCGCTCACCCATCTGGCTGGCCTCCACTCGGCGCGCAAGGAATACGACATCGCATGGGCGTGTCTCGACTCCTGCGCGAACGGATCCGCCGGGGACTCCGCCCTGGTCCTTGTTGAACGCGCCCGTATCCGGCAAACGCAAGGCCGCGCGGAAGATGCGGAGGCGCTGCTGCTCCGTAGCCTGGACGTAGCTGGCCGCTCGGACAATGCATGGGACAGCTTGCCGGCGCTCGCACCGCTCACGCGCTTGTACTATGAGCGAGGGATGCCGGCCGATGGGCTTCGCACCGCGCGCACGTGTGCACTGCTCGCCGCGCGCATGGGCGACCAGACCGCGGAATGCGGCTGCATCAACTTGATCGGTGATGGCTTGGCCCGCTCCGGCGACCATCACGCTGCAGTACAGTGGTACCGTCGCGGGCTCGCGTTGGCGGAGAACATCGGCAACGTCGGTGTGGCACGCGAGCTGGGCGATGAAGGTTCGATGCTGTACGCACTGAACGGACTACGGGCTGCGCTGAAAGCCCAAGGTCGCGCGGCAGAAGCGCTCGAGGTGACCGATCGTTGGAGCGTGCTGAAGGACAGCGTGGAGCGCATGAACGGACGCGAAGCCGTGCTGTTCTCGCGCTTCCGCGAAGAGGAATTGCGCGATAGCCTGGAGCACGCGAACAGCGCGCGTACCATGGCCTTGGAGCACGCGCATCAACTAGCCAGCGAGCGCACACGGCGATACATCATCATCGGTGCATGCTCGCTGGCGTTCGCTTTGGCCCTGGCCTTGTGGAGCCGCTTCCGCCTTGCGCGAAAAGCCAATGCGGCCATACTCGCCGCCCAGGACAAGCTGGTGAGCAGCGAAAAGCAACGCGAAGCCGAACAGGTGCGCACGCGCATCGCCCGCGACGTGCACGATCAGCTGGGCAGCGACCTCACCAAATTGAGCATGCTGGGCAGCGAAGTGATCGCCAGCTTGAAGGACGATCCGGCCGCGGTCCCTGAGCTCGTGGCCGACATCGACCGCATCGCATCGGAAGCGGGTCGCTCACTTAGCGATATCGTGTGGGCCGTGGATCCCGCGCACGACACCCTCACCGGGCTAATGGACCGGTCGCGCCAGTTCTGCGAGCGCATGTTGAAGGACTGCGGCGCAACCTACACCATCGATTGCATCGTGGAAGGTCGCGACCGCGCGATAGACCCAGCCACCAAACGCGATCTGTACCTCATCCTACGCGAAGCGGTGAACAACACGGTGAAGTATGCCGAAGCGCATTGCATCCATGTCACCTTCGTGGCCCGAGAGCGTGTCATCCGGCTGGAGGTGAAGGATGACGGCAAGGGCTTCAACCCCGCGAGCGCCATGCGCAAAGGGCGCGGACTGCGCAACCTGAAGGAAAGGGCCGAGCGCTTGGGTGGAAGGCTGGTGATCGCCAGTGAACCGGAGGGAGGTACTTTGGTCCGGTTGGAAGTCATGTCGGACACCTAGTTGGTCAGCTCGCAGGGACGATCCATTCCCATCATAGATCGTTAATGAACATTCGAACCATCGGTCTCCTGGTCATTGCGTTCTTCCAACTGGAGTACCCATGCCTGAGCCGACCCAACAGCGACTCGCTCCGAGTTGTGTGGCAGGACGTGGCGTTGCACGATACTTCCCGTTTCGATGCAGGCTTGCGATTGCTCAAGGCCACTGGCGCGATCCAGAACGGCGATCCCGATTCCGCGCTGAGCGTGTTGCGCGAACTTCTGGTGCTCTCCCGATCGGCTGAGGATCAGGTACGCGAGGGTAGAGCATTGTCCACCATGGGTAGGCTCCGCTACCAGATAGGCGAACCGGATACGGCGATCCGGTTCATGGAGCACGCTTATCTACTGTTCGTGAAGCAGGGTGCGCTCAAAGACCAGGTCGCCGTGCTCAACGGTGTGGCGCAAGTCTACTCGGAGAAGGGTGATCTCGCCAATGCGATAGACCGCCTGTCCAAGGCACTGCGTATCGTGGAGGCCGAGGGCGATTCTTCATTGATCGCACGCATTCGAGGAAACATGGGCATCATGTACTACTGGGGTGGGGACACCGCGAACGCCATGTTGAATTATAGGGCCCGGCTGGTGATCGCCGAACGGATAGGTCAGAAGGACATCCTATGCGAGGTGCTCAACAATATGGCCCTTATCCATGCCGAGTCAGGTGATACGGCATTGGCGCTCGCTGAATATGGTCGTGGCTTGGAGATCGCCCGCGGGATCGGCTACAAGGCAATGATCATCAACTGCCTGCACAATATCGGTGATATCGAGAGTGCGAAGGGTCTTTACACGAGTGCCCGAAGCCGGTTGCATGAATCCCTTGGCCTCGCGCGAGAAATGGATTCACCCGAACACATATCCGAGCTGCTCATCTCATTGGCTTGGACGTACATCGATGCGAATGAACATTCCAAGGCCTTGCCGATCGCCACAGAGGCCCTGAAGATGGCCATGGGCGCGGGGCTCATGATGAACAAGGGGGATGCAGCCGAAGCCCTCTTCTTGGTGCACAAGGCGCTGGGCAATTACAGTGAAGCGCTCGAGATGCACGAAACAATGGTCACAAGCCGCGATAGCATGGCCAGTGAAGAGAACAAAGGCAAGCTGATGCAACAGCGGTTCCAGTACGATTTTGATAAGAAGGAAGCCCTGCTCGCCGCTGAGCAAGAGAAGAAAGATGCGGTTGCCGCCGAGGCACTGCGCCGCAAGAACCTGCAACGCAACGCCTTCATCGGCGGCTTCGGATTGATGGCGCTCCTGGCCGGCACCTTTTTCTTCCAGCGCAACCGCATCAGCAAGGAAAAGGCCCGCAGCGAGGAGTTGCTTCTGAACATCCTTCCGGAAGAAGTCGCGGAAGAGCTCAAGGAGAAGGGTGAGTCGCAGGCGGTACAGCTCGATCAGGTCACCGTGCTCTTCACCGACTTCAAGGGCTTCACCTCATTGAGCGAGAACCTCACCCCACGGGAATTGGTGCGAGACCTCAACGAGTGCTTTAGCGCCTTCGACAAGATCACGGAGAAGTACGGCATCGAGAAGATCAAGACCATCGGTGATGCCTACATGGCAGCGGGCGGTCTGCCGGTGGCGAACGCCACGCACGCGGTGGACACCATCAATGCTGCGCTCGAGATGCGCGACTTCATCGAGGAGGGCAAGCAGCGCAAGATCGCGGCTGGCAAGCCCTATTTCGAGATCCGGATCGGCGTACACAGCGGGCCTGTCGTGGCGGGCATCGTGGGCGTGAAGAAGTTCCAGTACGACATCTGGGGGGATACCGTGAACACGGCCAGCCGCATGGAGTCGTCCGGGGCAGTGGGACAAGTCAACATGACCGGAACAACCTACCAACTAGTGCAGGGCACACCGGGTCTTCACTTCATCCCGCGCGGGAAGGTGTTCGCGAAGGGCAAGGGGGAGATGGCCATGTACTTCGTGGAAAGGGCTTGAGAACAGGGTGAGCTGAGTTCGTCGCTCATGCCGCGCTGCACCTATCTTGCGGCAATGGCGTCCACCATCCGCATCGCCATCGTCGAAGACGATGATGAGTTGCGAGCGCTCATCCGCCGCCGCATCGAGCGCAGCGGCGACATGCAGGTGCTGCGGACCTTTGAAAGCGGCGATGACTTCCTGGCCAAGTTGGAAGAACTCGAAGTCCACGTGGTGCTAATGGACATCAACATGGAAGGCCGCAACGGCATCGAGACCGTGCGCGAGGCAAAGCGCCAGAAGCCCGAAGTGCAATACCTCATGCTCACCATCTTCGAGAATCCGGCGTACATCTTCGAAGCGCTATGTGCAGGTGCAACGGGATACCTGTTGAAGAGCACGCCCGCCGAAGAGTTGCTTGAGGCGGTGCGCGACATCCACCGGGGCGGATCGCCCATGAACAGCGCCATCGCGCGCTTGGTGGTGAACAGCTTCCAGAAGGAGAGCCAACAGCGGATCAATGACGAGAAGTTGAGCGAACGGGAGAAGCAAGTGCTCGATGGACTGGCTGCGGGATTACAGTACAAGGAGATCGGCGCGAAACTGGAGTTGAGCACCGAGACGGTCCGCGTGCATGTGCGGCGCATCTACAGCAAGCTGCAGGTGGGGGGGCGCATGGAGGCGATCCGCAAGGTGTACCCAGGTGCGTAAGGCTAACCCTGAAGGGTTATTGCCCCGCGCGGCCCTTCCCCGCTGCTTTGGGGCATGGACGGCAAAACGCTGATCACCCTCTTTGGCGCATGTGCGCTGGTGGCATCCACCTCGGCACAGAACATCGGCATCAATGTCAATGGGGCTGCACCGCACGCATCGGCTTTGCTGGACATCGACGGCAGCGCCATCGTCGGCACCAAACGTGGCCTGCTCATACCCCGGGTCACAACAGCTGAGCGCGTCGCGATAGCGGCCCCTGCGACAGGACTTGTCGTGTACGACACCTCTACCAACTCGTTCTGGTACTACAACAGCGCAGTTTGGACGCCCCTTCTTGGCGTAAACACAGGCTGGAGCACCACGGGCAACGCTGGCATGGTGCTCGGTACGAATTTCCTCGGTACCACGGACAACAACCAGTTCGAGGTGCGCACGAACAATGAGCGCAGTGGTTTCTTGACGCCCAGCGGCACCACCACCTCTTGGGGCCACCGAGCGTTGCTGGTGAACACCGGAACGAACAACACCGCCGTGGGCAAGAACGCGCTCACGGATAATACCACGGCGAGCAACAACACCGCCGTGGGCAGCCAAGCACTGGCCAACAACGCCACTGGTGGCCAGAACACCGCCGTCGGTAGTCAGGCCCTGAACATCAACCTGAGCACGAGCAACAACACGGCAGTTGGGTTCCGGGCGCTGAACGTTACGGTCTCAAGCGACAACACCGCTGTGGGCTCGGAGGCTCTCCTTTTCAACGGGCTAGGCGCCGACAACACTGCCTTGGGCAGTGATGCGCTGCGCGTGAATGTTCTCGGCTCAGAGAACACCGCGGTGGGAAGCGGTGCCTTGTACACCAACGCGGCCGCCGGGAACACAGCCATGGGCTACACAGCCCTGTATGCCAACACAACGGGTATATACAACGTGGCCGTGGGCACTGAAGCGCTGCAGGACAACACAACAGGCGGCGACAACACCGCTGTCGGCGCGTTCGCACTTTGGAACAACACCGTTGGGGTGAACAACACGGCTGTCGGCTTCCAGGCGATCGGGGTCAATTCAACGGTCACGGGGGACTACAACACGGCCGTTGGCTATCAGGCCGGCATCGGCATCACGAACCAGAACTACAACACGGCCATCGGGTTCCAGGCGGGACTGGCAGGGGCGGCCAACAGCACACTTGTCGGTGCGAGCATCGTGCAGAACGCGGCAGGTTACACCAATGCCACCGCGGTCGGTTATGGCACCGTGCTCGACGGCAGCAACCGTGTGCGGTTTGGCAACAACGCGGTCACCAGCATAGGAGGCTATGCGGGCTGGACCACGCTGCCCAGCGATGCGCGCTACAAACGCGATGTGCGCGAGAATGTGAGTGGACTGGATTTCATCCTGAAACTGCGACCGGTCACCTACCAGGTGGACGTGGCCCGTATCGTGAAGGATCTGGAGGAGGCCATCACCGTGGACTCCCTCGGACATCGCATCCCGCGCGAGCAACCGGAAGAGATCATTCAGGCGCGGCAGGAGAAGGCGTTGATCCGTTACACCGGCTTCATCGCGCAGGAAGTGGATTCAGCGGCTAGGGCGGTCGGCTATGATTTCAGTGGCGTGGACAAGGTGACCGACAGCGACCGCATGCTCGGCCTACGGTACGCCGAGTTCGTGGTGCCGTTGGTGAAGGCCGTGCAGGAGCAGCAGGCCTTGGTCGAAGAACAGCGCGCGCTCATCCAGCAACTGATGGAGCGCTTGAACGCGATCGAAAGCACCATCGCGAAATGAGCACGATCTTCAACCCACGACAGGTTGCACTGCTCGTATTCGTAGCATTTCTGCGGATCGCATCGGGCCAGCCAGTGGACATGCCTCCGCCGCCGGACCGCGCATCGCTGCCAGATAGCATCTACTTCGATGACCGCTTCGATTGGATCTGGGACAACTTCCTCTATACCCGGCCCGACACGGCCTTCGTGCTCGCCGAAGCCATGTACCGCGAAGCGTTGGGGCCGGGTCAGGAGGTGTGGGCCGCCAAAGCCCTCGATCTGCAAGGCATCACCTGGTACGTGCGTGGTCAGCCCCTCAAGGCCGCTGAGTACAGCAGCAGGACCCTGCCGATCTACGAAGCACTGAACGATCGGCAGACGCTCGCATCCACTTTGGGCAATACCGGCACGTTCCTCATGCGCGGCAGCTTGTACGATTCGGCCTTGGTGGTGCTCGGTCGAGCGCTCCGTATCCAAGCGGAACTGCACGATACCATTGGCATTGCGAACACGCACAACAGCATGGGCAGTGTCCATCTGGAGCGTGGCGACCTGCACCGGGCGCTGGATGCCTACCGTTCTGCGCTCCAGAACGCGGAAGCCATGCCCGATAGTGCGGCCATCGCTAATGCAGAAGGCAACCTCGGGACCGTTTACGCCAAGCAGAAGGAATTCGCCAAGGCGCTGCACCACTTCGAGCGATCCAGGGACCTGCTCCGGGATCTGAATGAACAGAGCAACCTGGTCGTCGCGCTCACGAACATCGGCGGAGCATACAGCGAACTGAACGACACCACGCGTGCATTGGCCTCCTTGCGCGAAGCGTTGGCACTGTCCGAGCGTATCGGCGACATGCGCAGCATGGCCGTGGCCCGGATCAACATCGGCGAACTTTACGGGAAGGCCGGTGATCATGAACGCGCATACGTGACTTTCGAAGAATGTCTTCGCAACACCGAAGAAAGCCAGGACCCCTGGGTGCGCAGCCAGCTGCTCATGAACATCGGCGTTTCTTCGTTCGAAATGGGCAGGTTGAAGGAAGCGGCCGAACGGGGCGAGGAAGCGCTCGCGCTGGCCCGGCGTGAAGGCATCATCACACCCATGCGGGATGCAGCGGAGTTGCTGGCCAAGGTGTATCGAAAGGAAGGCCGGTTCGAGCAAGCGCTCGAAGCGCAGTTGTTGTTCACCCAACTACGCGATAGCCTGATGAACGAGGAGAATCAGCGCGCCGTGATCGGTTTCGACCTGCGCCGGAACTACGAACGGCAAGCGCTCACCGACAGCCTGCAACATGCCTCGGAAACAGCCGTGCAGGTGAAGGAGATCCAGAAGCAGAAAGTGATCCGCAACGGCTTCGTGGGCGGCTTCGCACTGGTGGCGCTCTTCGCTGCAGTGTTTTTCATGCAGCGCAACCGCATCAGCAAGGAAAAGGCACGCAGCGAGGAACTCCTCTTGAACATCCTGCCGGAAGAAGTCGCGGAAGAACTGAAGGCGAAGGGCGAAGCGCAAGCCGTACAGATCGATCAGGTCACCGTGCTCTTCACGGACTTCAAGGGCTTCACCTCGTTGAGCGAGAACCTCACCCCGCGCGAGCTCGTGCGCGACCTCAACGAATGCTTCAGCGCCTTCGACCGCATCACGGAGAAGTACGGCATCGAGAAGATCAAGACCATCGGTGATGCTTACATGGCGGCCGGTGGGCTGCCCGTGGCCAATACCACGCACGCGGTGGACACCATCAATGCCGCGCTTGAGATGCGCGACTTCATCGAGGAGGGCAAGCAACGGAAGATCGCGGCGGGCCTTCCCTATTTCGAGATCCGCATCGGCGTGCACACCGGACCCGTGGTCGCGGGCATTGTGGGTGTGAAGAAGTTCCAGTACGATATCTGGGGAGATACCGTGAACACCGCCAGCCGCATGGAATCCTCAGGAGAAGTCGGACAGGTCAACATCAGCCAGGCCACATACGCGCTGGTAGAGAAGGAGAGCGGGAGAAGAGCGACGGATGCGGATGGTAAGCCCCGTTCACCCTCCAACAACTCCCATCCACCCGCATTTACCTTCACTCCGCGAGGCAAAGTGCAAGCGAAAGGCAAGGGCGAGATGGAGATGTTCTTCGTGGAGAAGGGCATTTGAACCCTGTATTCCATCTTTGTCGCCCTCCGCGATGCGCTTCGGCGTGCGGGGCCCGAGCACATGGACATTCTATCGATCAAGTCCGCATTGGACATCGAAGCCCTCACCGGCACCACCATCACCGTTGCCGGCTGGGTGCGCACCTTCCGCAACGACCGCTTCATCGCGCTGAACGATGGCAGCACCATCCGCAACCTGCAATGCGTGATCGACCAGGATCAGGTGGATGCCGGGACGCGCTCACGTTTCACGACCAGTGCGGCCGTAAAATGCACGGGTACCATCGTTCCCAGCCAAGGCAGCGGCCAGCGTGTGGAGATGCAAGTGACTTCCGTTGAAGTACTCGGCGACAGTGATGCGGAGAAGTACCCTATCCAGCCGAAGAAGCACAGCTTGGAGTTCCTGCGGGAGCAGGCGCACCTGCGTTTCCGAACGAACACGTACAGCGCGGTATTCCGCATGCGCCACCAGGTGAGCTTCGGCATCCATGAGTACTTCGACCAGCAGGGCTACAACTACTTCCACGCGCCGATCATCACGGCGAGCGATGCCGAAGGAGCGGGAGAAATGTTCAGGGTGACCACGCTGGACGCGAACAGCCCACCGCGGTTGGAGAACAATGACAGTGTTGATTTCGCGCAGGATTTCTTCGGCAGGGAAGCGCGGCTGACAGTGAGCGGTCAGTTGCAGGCGGAGCTTGCTGCGCTCGCGCTCGGCAAGGTCTACACCTTCGGCCCCACCTTCCGTGCGGAGAACAGCAATACCACACGCCACCTGGCGGAGTTCTGGATGATCGAACCCGAGTGCGCCTTCATGGACCTGCATGGCGACATGGACCTCGCGGAAGGCCTGTGCAAACACCTCATCGCCCGCGTGCTGAAGAACTGCATGGACGATCTGCAGTTCCTGGATGCGCGGCTGAAGGAAGAGGAAGCAACGAAGCCCAAGGAACAACGCAGCGAGATGGGCCTGATCGACCGCTTGAAGTTCGTGCTGGAGAATCCGTTCGAGCGCATCACTTATGATGATGCGATCAACATCCTCCTGCGTAGCAAACCGTTCCAGAAGGGCCAGTTCCAATTCCCGGTGGAGTGGGGCATCGACCTGCAGAGCGAGCACGAGCGCTACCTGGTGGAGAAGCATTTCAAGAAGCCGGTGATCGTCACGGGCTATCCCGCCAAGATCAAGGCCTTCTACATGCGCACCAACGCCCCCGGCGATTTCGGATACAGCGAGAAGGGCAAGACCGTCGCTGCGATGGACGTGCTCTTCCCAGGCATCGGCGAGATCATCGGTGGAAGTCAGCGCGAAGAGCGGCTCGATGTGCTCGAAGCGCGCATGAAGGACATGAACGTGCCCGCAGAAGAGCTGTGGTGGTACCTCGATACGCGCCGCTTCGGCACGGTGCCGCACGCGGGCTTCGGGCTGGGGTTGGAGCGGTTCGTGCTCTTCGTTACCGGCATGGGGAACATCCGCGATGTGATCCCCTTCCCGCGGACGCCGAAGAGCGCGGAGTTCTAGCGAATGGAAGGCTCTTCCGATAAGGGGCCGGCCGCACCGATCAACGTGCTGCGCCCAGGTAACGATCGGTCATATCGACGAGGAAATCCGCGAGTTTGCGGCGGTCCCGCTTCACGCCCAATTCCGTAAGGGAGGGCAAGTGGTGCATGGCGAACTCGAGCGAGTGGGACATCTCCACCAAGGTGGTGGCGAAGGAGCGCGCCGAGCGCATGCGCGGAGAACAGGCCTTGAGCTCGCCCGCGATGTGCGCGCAAAGGTCTTTGTATGGCTTGAACAGTTTGAGCCTGTTGTCCTCGTCAACGTTCTTGTGCAGGAAGGACTTCGAACCTTCATTGATCACCAGGTCGCGCAGCACCGCGGGGTCGAGCTGTGCGGCCATGGCCTCCTTCGGCCAGATCCCGCAGAGGGCGCGGATGTCGCCATGGATGCGCTCGAGCGGATCCTTCAGTGACCGGCCCTCCTGGCGGCAGTGTGTGTCCAACCATAGCCAGTATAGCTGGAAATAGTACTGCAGCAGACGTTGCTTGTTGGCGAAGTAGTGGTACACGGTGACCTCGGTACAGCCGATGCGCTCGGCGAGCTTCTTGAAGGTGAAGGCCTCCAGGCCGAGTTCGTTCATCAGCTCCAGACCTTCGGCAAGGATGCGGAGTCCCATGGGGCTGCCCGTGTCGCGCAGGCTCAGTGAGGCGTCCGGCTCAAGGTGGTAATGTGCCATCGTGACGGCGAATATAGCAATACTATAAATGGCACAGGCATTGCTATACTTGCCCCCGAAACTGGACCGGCACCAAGGAAAACCCCGGACGACCATGCCCCCGATCACCTCCTGGCAACGCCTGCTGCGCCTGCTCCGCGTGGACAAGCGCGAGATCGGGCACATCTACCTGTATGCCTTGGTCGGCGGTGCGATCGGCCTGAGCGTGCCTCTTGGTGTGCAGGCCATCATCAACCTGATCAGCGGCGGGCAAATGGCCACCAGCTGGGGCGTGCTCATCGCGTTCGTCACCATTGGCGTGGGTTTCACGGGTGCCATGCAGGTGATGCAACTGGCCTTGGCGGAGAACATCCAGCAACGGCTGTTCGCGCGCAGCGCCTTCGAGTTCGCCTACCGCATCCCCCGTATCAAGGCCGAAGCCTTGGGTGGCCGCTACCTGCCCGAGCTGGTCAACCGCTTCTTTGATACGCTCACCGTTCAAAAGAGCCTGAGCAAGCTCCTGCTCGACGTCCCGCTCGCCGTGTTGCAGATCGTGCTCTGCTTGGTGCTGCTCGCGCTGTACCACCCCTTTTTCATCGCCTTCGGTGTCCTGCTGATCATGCTGCTCTACGGCATCTTCCGATTCACCGGTAACAGGGGGCTGTCCACCAGCTTGACGGAAAGCAATTACAAGTTCGCTGTTGCGCATTGGCTGGAGGAGCTGGGTCGAAGCGCAAGCACCTTCAAGCTCATCGGGGAGACGCGCCTCCCGCTGGAACGGACAGACCAGTTGGTGGACGGTTATGTAAGTGCCCGGAGAGCGCATTTCAAGGTGCTGCTGGGCCAGTACACGGCGATGGTGGTGTTCAAGGTGGTGATCACCCTGAGCCTGCTCGTACTGGGCGGCCTGCTCGTGATGCGCGAGCAGATGAACATCGGCCAGTTCGTGGCGGCCGAGATCGTGATCCTCCTTCTGATGAGCGCGGTGGAGAAGATGATCCTCAGCATTGAAGGTATCTACGATGTGCTCACCGCGTTGGAGAAGATCGGCTTCGTGACGGACCTGCCTCTCGAACGCACGGAAGGTCTTCGCGTGCTGGAGAACGACCCGTCCAAGGGGCTTGATGTACGGCTCACGGACATCGGATTCCGATCACACTTCAACAAGCGGCCTGTCTTGGAAGGCATCGACCTGCACCTATCGCCCGGCGAAAAGGTGTGTCTGCGCGGCCTGAACGGATCGGGCAAGACCACCTTGGTGCGCATCATCGGCGGCGCCATGCCCGCGCACGCCGGCAACCTGCAGTTCGATGGACATCCGCTGAACAGCCTCGACCTGGACCAGGTACGTTCCTTGATCGGCGATAGCCTGACCGACGAGGAGGTGTTCGCCGGGACCATTCAGGAGAACATCACCGTGGGCCGTGCGTGGGTCACCGATACTGATGTGATGGAAGCCTGCCGCGTCACCGGCCTCTTCGACCAGCTCTCGTCCTTCCCCGAAGGTCTGCTGACCACCTTGGACCCGCAGGGTTCGCGCTTGCCCAAGAGCCTGGTCAAGCGCATCATCCAAGCGCGGTGCATCGCCGGCCGGCCGCGGCTGATCCTGTTGGAAGACAGTTTACAGAACTGGGACCCCGCGGATCGCGAACAACTGCTCGGATGGATCACCGCACCCGACCGCCCGTGGACCCTGCTGGCCATGAGCAACGACCCTTGGTTGCAGCAATGCTGCACGCGCACCATCGAGCTCCGCAACGGACGCCTCACCACCGCCTGACGCCATGCTCAACCTCAGCCCCGACAACCGAGTTCCCGAGCTCCAGCGCACCAGCATGCGGTCCTTCCACACCATCGGGCAGGCGCGTGCGCATACGCTCTTCTCCAAGTGGTTGCTCGCCATCTGTGCAGTGATCCTCCTGGGCCTCTTCATGCCGTGGACGCAGAACATCCGCGCACGCGGCACCGTCACCAGCCTTTCACCCGACCAGCGGCCGCAAACGGTCCACGCGATCATCCCCGGCCGACTGGAGGAATGGTTCGTCCGTGAGGGCCAGCTCGTGAACAAGGGCGATACCATCCTGCGCTTGAGTGAAGTGAAGGCGGAATATTTCGACCCGCGATTGCTCGAACGCACACAGGACCAGATCAACTCCAAGGAACTGACAGCGCGCAGCTACGACGAGAAGGTGCACGCGCTGGATGCGCAGATCGATGCGTTGAGCTCGGGCCTCACCATCAAACTGGAGCAAGCGCGCAACAAGATCGTGCAGGCGCGGTTGAAGTTGCAGAGCGACAGCATCCGCGTGGTGGCGGCCAACACCGAGATCACCGTTGCGAACGATCAGTATGCGCGCGGCGAACAACAGTTCAAGGAAGGACTCATCAGCAAGGTGGAACTGGAGCGCCGTCAGGTGGCGCGCCAACGCGCCAACGCCGCGCTGATCGATGCGCAGAACAAGCTGCTGGATGCGCGGAACGAACTGCTCAACGCGCAGCTCGATCTCAACGGCATCCGCAACGACTACCGCGACAAATTGAGCAAGGCCGAGAGCGAAAAGTTCAGCAGCATGAGCCAGATGTACACCACGGAAGCGGAGGTGAGCAAGATGCAGGTGGACCTGGCGAATTACACCGTGCGCGCCGGCAACTACTACGTGACCGCACCGCAACAGGGCTACATCACCAAGGCGGTGGTGACCGGCGTAGGTGAAACGGTGAAGGAAGGCGATCCCTTGGTGAGCGTGATGCCCGCGCGCTTCGACTTGGCCGTGGAACTGTACGTGCGCCCCATGGACATGCCGCTGATCACCGCCGGGCAGAAGGTGCGCTTCGTGTTCGACGGCTGGCCGAGCATCGTGTTCAGCGGCTGGCCGAACACCAGCTATGGGACCTTCGGCGGCACCGTCGCAGCCATCGACAACTTCATCAGCCCGAACGGCAAGTACCGCATCCTCGTTGCGCCGGACACCGATCAGGCCCCATGGCCTCAGGCCCTTCGCGTGGGCGGCGGCGCCATCGGTTTCGCGCTCATGGGCGATGTGCCCATCTGGTACGAACTGTGGCGGCAGATCAATGGCTTCCCGCCCGACCTCTACACGAACCCGCAGTCCGTGAGCACGAAAAGGCAGCCCGCAAAATGAGGTTGCCGATCATGCTCGTCGGTTGGGTGGTCGCGTTGATCACCACCGCGCAAGTACCCGCCGTGCTGAGCCGGGAAGCCTTCGTCCGCATCGTGCTGGACAACCATCCATTGGCGCGGCAAGCCGCGTTGCGCACCGGGATGGGCGAGGCCACTCTGCGCAGTGCGCGTGGCGGGTTCGATCCACTGGCCACCGCCAACTACGAGGAGAAGCGCTTTGATGACAAGAACTACTTCACCCTGCTCGATGCCGGATTGAAAGTACCCACTTGGTATGGCGTGGACCTGCTCGCCGGTTTCCAGGACAACAGCGGGGATCAGCTGGATCCACAGGCCCTCACGCCAACGGACGGACTTGTGAAGGCCGGTGTGCAAGTGCCGCTCGGCCAAGGCCTCTTCATCGACCAACGGCGGGCCACCTTCCGCAAAGCGCAGGCCTACCAGCGGGCCACTGAGGCGGAACGGCAGCAACTGCTCAACGCCTTGTTGCTCCAAGCCTTGAACGACCACACCGATTGGGTGGCCGCGTATCAGACCCTCATGGTGGCCACCGCGGCCGTGGACCTTGCGGACGAACGCGCGAGCAACGTTCGCGGTAACTGGCAGGGTGGTGATCGTCCGGCAATCGACACGCTTGAAGCGCTGTTGCAGGTGCAGGACCGCCAGATGCGCATGCAGCAGGCCGCACTGAACTTCCGCAATGCGGGCTTGCGCCTCAGCAACCACTTGTGGGACGCGTCCCAACGTCCGCTGGAACTGCAGGCGAACGTAGTGCCCGACCCGGACGATCTGCGTTCCCCGGGATCCGTCGCGCTCACCAAGGCGGTGATCGATGACGCGCTCAACGCGCACCCTCTGCTCACGCAGAGCAGCGCGCGCATCGAGCAACTGGAGGTGGACCGACGGCTTCGCTCCGAATACCTGAAACCCGACCTGGATGTGAAATACCAATGGCTCGGCAACGGCGGTGCCTTGCGGAATGAGAGCGGCACTTCACTCCTGGGCGATGGTCATCAAGTGGGTGTGGGCTTCAGCATGCCGCTGCTCTTGCGGCGCGAACGCGGCGAGCTCGCCCTGGCCCGGCTGCGCACCACCGACGCCGAACTTGGTCAGGCACGCGACCGTACCGTGATCCGCAACCGCATCAACGAGCGCCTCAACGACATCGCGACCTATCGCGAACAGGTGGAATTGGGCGAGCGCATGGTGCTCAACAACGAACGCCTGTTGGGCGGTGAAAGTCAGCGCTTCAACGCCGGCGAGAGTTCCCTTTTCCTGGTGAACGCGCGGGAAGTGCCGCTGATCGAAGCACGCATACGCCAGGTTGAACTGGAAGCGCGTTTGCGAAGGGCCTTCTTCGCTTTGGACCACGAAGCGGGAACGTTGTGGAGTGCTTGGCAACGGTGAACAGGGCCGGATGCGTTCGCGCTCAGTCGATCCGGAAGCACGACTTTCGATCTCCCGCTGAAATGGCGTGACGATCAAGCTGACCGGCGAGTCCCTCGATCGGTCCTTTCAACGGGTGGGGCTCCGACAATGGCTTCAACACCTCCGCTGCGCTCGGGGAAGATGAGCTGTTACAGGTTCACGCGGTCATCACTTGCCCTTCGCCTGGTGCTCCTTCACCACGTTGAACAGGTCGTTCAATGAGGCCGGCTGCGAAACCATGCGACGCTCCTTGTCCAGTACATAGAAGCGCGGAGTACCCGTCATCTCCCAGGTCTCCGCGTAGTTCACGCTTTCACGGTTGGTGGGTGATCCCTTCAGGCGCTCCGGGTTCGTGCGCCAATCGGCATACTCGGGCCAGGGTACACCCACGTTGGTCCAGTCCAGTTTGTTCTCCTTCACGAACTTCTTCCAATCGGCGAAGAGCTCGCCATCGGTCGTTTCCGCCACGGCGTAAACACCAACGTCCATGGCCTTCCATTCGCTCGCGTACTTCTCGTACAGCAGCGGGATGGCCTGCTTGCAGTGGCTGCAATGCGGCCCCCAAAGGGCCACGACCACGCAGCTCTGCGGCATGTCGTGCAAGCTGATCCACTTCTTGCCGGTGGTGTCCGCGAGCACGATATCGCGGGTCTTCGCGCCGATCAGCAAGGTGGCCTTGCGCGCCGCCTTCGCACAGGTCTTGCGCCAGCCATCCTCCGGCTTCCAGTCAGGGGATGCTCTTCCGCCGGGCTCCGTGCATACATAGCGCTGCGCCATGCGCACGCACACGGCACCGAGTCCTTGCGTTGGTTGCTCCGCGTACTTTTTCGTGGCGAGGGACACGATGAACCGTTTCACATCCTCCGCGGGTCCCGCGCGCGCGATAAGGCTGTCCAGGTAGTTCACGATGGGGTCCGGTTTCTGCTGCAGGCCTACGGCCAACAACATCTCCAACCGGTTCTGGAATACGGGGGCGCCCACGATGCGGTTGTCCGTCAGGTCGGTGTTGTCCCAGTAGTGCGCGCGATACCTGTCGGTGGTCGCGGCGCTGTCCAGCGCTCCATCGGGTCCCTTCACTTCCACTTTGGCCGGCTCCAATTCCATCCGGATCAGTGAAGCGACGAGCGTTCCCTTGTTGGCATCGGCGAGCGCGGTAAGGCGTTCGGTGCGCTCGGGTTCGGGCAAGGCGGTGGCCGCTTTCCGGTCAACGTGATGCAATGTGTTCTCGCGGCTCTCGATCACGCGCAACTTGCCGACCAGGTCCGTGGTCTCGGTGGCCATCTTCACCAGCGGTTCGTTCACCACCACTTCGAGGCGGCCCTGGCCCGGGAGCACGACGTAAAGCCCCGGCTTGTAGCCGCTCTTTCGCGCGAAAACGGCCAGACCTTGCGCATCGGCGACGGCACTGTCCGTGTAGAACAGCTGGTTGCCGTAGTAGTTGGCCAAGAAGATCTTCTTGCCCGCTGCGCCCGCGATGGAGAATTCCATGCGGCATGGTTGCTGGGCCAGAACGGTGAAGGTGGACAGGCACAGGGCCAATGGGATCGTCAGTGCGCGCATGTGGTTCATTCCGACTCGGCGGGGCTGCGAAATTATCGGGTCCGGCCGGGATGCCGATCCCATGCCGGGAATCGTTTCTCCAGAGCATATCGGCGCATAGCGCTTGCTTTGGCAGCGAGCGGTGCGGTCCGAGGCCGAGAACAAACGGGCGATCACCGTGTTTTGCACTGACCAGAAATGAACATGCGGAAGATCTATCACCTCGCTACCTGCGGAACCTGCCAACGCATCCTTGGGGAGATCCCCAAGTTGAAGTCTTTCGAACTGCAGGACATCAAGACCGAGCCCATCACGGCCGCGCAGCTCGATGAGATGAAGAAACTCGCCGGGAGCAATGAAGCCTTGTTCAGCCGCGTTGCCCTCAAGTACCGCAGCATGGGCCTGAACAAGATGACGCTCACCGAGAAGGACTACCGCAAGTACATCCTCCAGGAGTACACCTTCCTGAAGCGGCCCGTGATGATCGTCGGGGACCGCATCTTCATCGGCAACGCGCCGAAGGTGACGGCCGCCATGGTCGAGGCTGCCGGCTGACCGGTCACATCAAAGCGGGACGACGGATCGGCCCGCCACTTGCTCGCCGTGCCCTGCCGGGTACGCGGTGGGGCCTTCTCCGCGTTCCCATGATGGACCAGATCGCAGCACCGAATGCACCGGACACATGGACAAGCTCTTCCGCACCTCGCTCGTCATCGCCCTCCTTTCGCTCGCGGCGCTGGCCTCCGCCCAATCGCTGCCCTTGGTCCGCTTCGGGGTGAAGGGCGGCATCCAACAGCGTGAACTCGACTTCGGTAACGCGTTGAGCACGCAGCCCATCGGAATCCATGGTGGCCTGTACCTGCGTATCGCACCGCCGGTGGGCACGGGTGGCCAGCTGGAGGTGCTGTACGCGCAGAAGAACACACCTGTCCAGAACGGGGACGAGGTGACGAACATCCGTCTCAATTATGTGGAAGTTCCGCTCTTCGCGGTATTCCCTTTAGGGCCGTTGGACATTCAGTTCGGTGGTTACGGTTCCAAGTTGCTGTCCACGGACCTCGGTGGTTTGGCACAGCAAGTCACGGATGAAGGCGTGCACTTGAGTGCGGACGATCTCAGGGACAGTGATTATGGTCTGCTCGGTGGCCTGGCGCTGAACCTGGGCCGCTGGCAAGGCGGCGTTCGCTACACCTATGGCCTCTGCTCCGTGGATGAGAGCGGCGATTTCGACATGGTGAATGGCGAGAACAACCGCGCCGCGCAGTTCTACCTGGGCTATGCGCTTATCAAGTAGAAGAGGGTAAGGGTGAGAGGGTAAACGAACGGCACCCTTTGACTCTACTTACTTCTTCGCCGTCATCATCTTGCACTGCCTGAACGTGCCGTTGGAATTGGACACGTTCAATTGGTACACATAGTTCCCGTTCCCCAGACCGAGTTCGGCCAGGTCCAGCCATAGGCGCTGCTCTCCGGCGGGCATGTTCCCCCGCTGGACCACCGCCACCTTCTTGCCGCTCACATCGAAGAGTTCGAGCTTCACGTCGCTCACTGTTTTCAGCGTGAACGGAACGGTGGTCTCTCCGAGGTAGGGGTTCGGGAAGTTCTGGCCCAGGAAGAACTGCTCCGCATTGCGCAATTCCTCCAGGCCGGTATTCAAGCCCGTGCCCTGAACGGTCACCTCCAAGAAACTATCGTACTCCTGCGTATCCCCGTTGAAGGCAAGTGTTGCTTCCTGGTATTGGTACCCATCGCTGAAGATCCCGTCCTGGCTGGGCGTTACCGGATCGGTGCCGGCGGTGTACAAGGCGGGGTTGGCCGTGTACACCGCTTGCTTCGCGTCGATGGGGTAGGTGAGCTGGGAGATGGCCGCGTAATTGGAACTCACATACACCTGGAAGTGTATGTGGCAGACACGGCCAGGGTACCAACCCGGGAAGATGGTCAAGAATTCAGCCTCACCGTTCGCATCAGTGAACTGGTAGCCGCGCAGGAAGGTCTGCCCGGTCGAGTTCACGCCACCGTTCTGGTTGGTGTAGCCGCTGTACACACCATCCGCATCGCAATGCCAGATGTTCACCCTGACGTTCTGCATGGGCAGGCAATCCTCTAGACCGAGTATGCGGAGCCGCACCCGGTGCGGTGCTCCGGTCCGGTCCTCCCTGATATCCTGTCGGAAGTAGAACGTGTTGGCGGTGAGGTCGAGCGGGAACGGACCGGCTGTCTCTGACGGGATGAGGACGCAACCACCACCGGGCAAGGGCCGTGGCGCGGGACCATCATCGTGCGCTTCGACGGGAGCACCATGGCTTCGGCCAGGTAGCATGCTTGCCAGGCCTGCGGCACCAGCGAAGCGGAGAAAGTCCTTGCGTTCCATCGAAGTGGGGGTTGAGAAGATGAAGTTAGGTGCTGGTTGTGCGAAGTCGTAGGGGACCGGAGAAAACCCCGCAAGAGCGAGGCTTTCTCTTTTCTGACCCGTGCCGCTTCCCGTTCGGGCTTACCCTTCCCGACGAGTGCGCGCCACGGAAGCGGCCCATCTGTCATTCGCCATGTCGATCGTCCGGCCTCTCGGAACAGGGGCGGGCCGTGGTCGTTGGCGGAGGCAAGGTGGAAGGGCGTGTTTTCGGCCGGTGGGCGTTTTCGACGGAACGGAACACTTGTCCGGTGAGGACCGGTGAAAGTCGATGGAAGCTTCCGGCGAAGGAGGCTCCACGGGGAACAAGCCAACCGTTCAGCGCAGTGGTTTACTCGATGATCGATCTGGCGGTAGCCATGTGCGCCCCCCACCGCAGTAGGCACTGGTACATGCCTGCGGCCGCACCTTGCACCACCACTTGGTGCATCTGGCTCCAAGGCGGCAAGTACTCCCGCAAAACAATACGCCCGGCCTGGTCACGCACCTCCAACTCACCAGCCTCGGGCTGCGGGGCGTAGCTCAGGGTGAACCGCCCATTGCTGGGGTTGGGGTAGGCCTGCACCTTGGGCGGGGGCTTGTCTTCCGGAGCTCCGGTATTTATACCCAAGCTGTCGCAGACGGTGCCATCCACGGGACCCAAGTGGTAGTTCGGGTGGTTGGGTAGGGAGTTCCAGAAATAGTACGGCAGCTCTATGCCATGTTGCACCATATCACAAGCCAACCCGCCTTCATCTGGCTGGTTGATCACATGCAAGTGGAAGGTAGAGTTGCCCGTGGCGATGTAGATCTTGCCGTCAGGTGCCAGTTGTGCGATGTCGAATAGTGTAGCGAAAGGCTCCTGCGGCGAATAGAAGCTATCCCATTCTGCGATATGCACCATGGACGCCCCGATATCCGAAGCCTCCGTATCATACTGGTAGGCGTCGAAAACAGATGAAACATAGACGTAACGGCTGTTGGGCGAAAAGGCTACGCCCCCCCCTCCATTGTAGTCGGAAATGGGTACGTAGACGGGGTTTGAGAACAGGCCGGTACAGCGGTCGAAATCGAAGATGTCCAGATCCTCTCCGGGTTCGCCCCAGTAGTAGGCGAACTTGCTGCCATCGGGTGAAAAGCATGTTTGGCCCGAGTCCGCGATGCGAACGGCACCAATGGCCTGGGTGCCGTCAACGCTGACGCCAGCTGGTGTGACCAAGAGCCGGTAGTAGATATCCGAGTTCAACTTGTGGCAGAATACCCACCAATCGCGGCCGTTCGCATGTCGCACCGCTGTCAGTCGCCCGGTGTTCATGGTATCCTGTAGGATCACCTCGTTCTTGCTCACCACCGCGCCATCCCCCCCGTTCAAACTCATGTCCACGGTGGTGAGGTAGAGGTAGTGTGCCGCCAGCGCCGGGATGTCGTCGATGGTGCAATGCAAGAGATAGTAAGTACCGGTGGCATCAGGTTTTGGTAGTATCAATGCTCCTTGGGCCAAGAAAAGACCATCCGGGTACATGGAGGTATAGTAGCTCGGGCTCAGACCTGAACCGTTAAACATGGTATCGCCCGTCGCATTGGCGATGTATGCGCCATTGGTGCTGAATAGCAACTCGCCGCTTGCGTTCGCGATGTTCGCCGATGTGCGGAAGAAATTGATCTCTCGCGTGGTCGAACTGACCTCTAATTCACCAGAGGAGAACTCCATGCTGATGCCCCCGTACGGAGGTCCGGCCCAAGCTTCATACCCCCCCATCCATAAGTTGTTCAACCCTTGTGAAAAGGTTCTGGCCGGTATTGAACAAGCTGCCGCAAGCAAAACCGCTTGGATGCCGAAGCAGGCATCCAAGCGGCTTGAGAAAATCGAACTTCTCACCACAGGCTCAGCAGATAACGTTGAACTTACCTGTACCCATCAACCCCCCGGGGCCGACCACCTGATAGTGGTACATAGCTCGGCTCAACATCGCAGTGCTGAAGCCGAAGCGTGTGACTTCCGCAGGCACCGCGTAGCGGAGGACCTCCTTGCCCAAGGCGTTCATGATGATGAACTGTGCCGCGTATTCGTGCTCACTGCCAAGGACCAAGGTAGCCTCTTCACTGGCCGGGTTGGGCACTACTTGCAAGCTGAGTTCGGTGGGTTCTGTCGCGCTGCGCACAACAA
>JBGAJW010000018.1:0-76908 GCA_044224725.1 Flavobacteriales bacterium | reverse complement strand
CCAATTCACGGACCACAGCCAGGGCGCGTGGGAATGGCTGTGGGAGTTCGACTACGAAGGGGAGGAGAGCCACGAGCAATACCCCGTGTTCAGCTACCCGGAGCCGGGGATCTATACCGTGGTGCTCACCATCACGGACGACATCGGCTGTGTCGACAGCACGTTCAAGGTCCTCTTCATCGACCCGGCCGCGCACTTCTACCTGCCCACGTCTTTCACGCCCAACGGTGATGGCATCAACGAGACCTTCGGGGGCGCAGGCATCGGTATCGTGGATTTCCAGATGCGTGTTTTCGATCGCTGGGGCGAGATCATCTTCAGCTCGGACAACGTGGCCACACGATGGGATGGGACACGGAACGGCGGCGCTGTCCCCGATGGTGTTTACGTGGTCTGGTACCACCTGCGGGATGCGCTCAACATCAAGCATGAGCACTTCGGGCAGGTGACGTTGTTGCGCTGAGAACAGTGGTCGGAGGACTGTGGACCAGTACGACCTTCCACGTTCGAGCGCAGGTCAGTCCGTTCGGATCGACGCTTTGCAGTTCAAGCGACAGTGCCTATCATGTACCAATACCGTCCCTGAAGCAGATGGCGATCGACAGCAAGTACAGTATTGCGGCCGCACAGAGACCGAAAAGCGAACCGAAGACCACACGCTGCCATTTGTAGAGCCATTTCTGCCGCCATGCCAACCAAAGGCTTGCTGGCACAGCCGCCCACGACGACCAGTAAATGACCTGACCGACTCCGTCGAGGAACGACACGGTTAGAATGACGCCACCTTCTCGCCCTTGTACATGCCGGCCTTCAGGTTCGCCTGCACCTGCTTGAAGCTCTTGATCGTACGTTCCACATCCTCCATGGAATGGACGGCTGTGGGGATCAGGCGCAACAGGATCTCGTCCTTCGGGATCACCGGGTACACCACGATGCTGCAGAAGATGCCGTGGTTCTCGCGGAGGTCGACCACGACAGCGGTTGCTTCCGGTACGCCACCCTTCATGTAGACAGGCGTTACACAGCTGTTCGTTTTGCCGATGTCCAGCCCCGCTTCTTTCAGACCGCTTTGCAAGGCGTTGGTGATGGACCACAACTTCTGGCTGAGTTCGGGCATGGTGCGCATCATCTCCAAGCGCTTGAGCGCACCGATGACGATAGGCATGGGCAGGCTCTTGGCGAAGGTCTGGCTGCGCATGTTGTAGCGCATGTACATCATGATGTCCTCGGGGCCGCTGATGAAGCCGCCGATGGTGGCCATGGCTTTGGCGAAGGTGCCGAAGTAGATGTCCACATCCTTCTGCACGCCTTGGAAGTCAGCCGTGCCGCGTCCGTTCTCGCCCATCTGGCCGAAACCGTGCGCGTCATCAACGAAAAGGCGGAAGTTGTACTTGGCCTTGCGCTCCACGATCTCCTTCAACTTGCCCTGGTCGCCGGCCATACCGAACACACCTTCGGTCATCACGAGAATACCGCCGCCCGTCTCCTTTGTCAGCTTGGCCGCGTTCTCCAACTGCTTGTCGAAGCTGGCCATGTCGTTGTGCTGGAACACGAAACGCTTGCCCATGTGCAACCGCGCGCCGTCGATCATGCACGCATGGCACTCGCTGTCATATACCAGCACGTCATGGCGGGAGAGGAGTGCCTCGATCGCGCTCATGCAGCCCTGGTAGCCGAAGTTCAGCAGGAAGGTGTCTTCCTTCTGCATGAAATCGCTGAGCTGGTCTTCGAGCTGTTCGTGGTATTTGGTCTGTCCACTCATCATGCGGGCACCCATCGGGTAGGCCATGCCCCACGTCGCAGCCGCTTCGGCGTCCACTTTGCGCACCTCCGGGTGGTTGGCCAGGCCGAGGTAGTTGTTCAAGCTCCAGACCAGCACTTCCTTGCCCCGGAACATCATGTGGGCACCGAGCTCGCCTTCGAGTTTCGGGAAGCTGAAGTAGCCGTGGCTCTGTTTGGCGTGGCGGCCGATCGGGCCTGCGTCTTTGCGGATCTTGTCGAAGATGTCGTTCATGGTTCTGCGCCGAAGCCTCGGCGAAGGCGTACGTAGTGGCTTGGTGGAATCGGCCGCGAAAATAGCCGGGTGGCGTTCAGCGGCTTTTCAGACTTGTCAGGGATCCATCAACAATGAGAGGCTGGGGGAGGTGGGGGAATAGAACACAGCCACCTCAGCGCCATGATTGCATTGCCATGCAAACGAGGAATTTGGCCCGTCAATGCGTGAAAGTGTTTCGATCAAGGACCCCTAATAGGACCGCAGAACGCCCGAAATGATGCCTTTAGGCCACATAATGAGCGCTCTGGTCAAGGAAATCGCTTTATAACTCCATATCGGACGTGGGCTGTACGAGGATTGCATGGCCATGCAATCTCGGAATTTGAAGACCGTGGTTGGTTAATGTCCACAAACACACTCTTCCCACCCGGACCCCCGTTCCAACAGGCGGCTACATTTGCCGCCCTTCATTCGCCGGGCACCAAGTGGGTGGGCCGTGCGAAGAATTATCCCCGGATGAGAAAGGTCCTGCTCCTCACACTCCTAGTCGCGCTGGTCGGCGTTTCCTGCAGCGACTTCAACAAGGCGGTGAAGAGCAGCAGCATACCGGTGAAGATGGCCGCTGCCGAGAAGTACTACGCCATCGGCGCTGCCGGGTCGGCGCCCGGGGCCACCAGGAAGCAGAAGCGCCATGCGGGCGGTGGTTACGAGAGGGCCCTGCCCTTGTTGGAAGAGCTCACGGCACTCACCCGCGGCGACACGCTCTTCGAGCGTGTCAGCTATCTCTACGCAAGGAGCTATTTCGGCATTAAGGATTATGTCCTCGCGGGTTACTACCTGGAGAATTTCTCCCGGACCTTCCCGACCAGCAAGTACGCCGAGGAGTGCTCCTTCCTGAGCGCGATGTGCCAGTACAAGGAATCGCCCGAGCACGAGTTGGACCAGACCTCTACGGAAGCCGCGATAGACCAGTTCCAGATCTTCCTTTCCCAATACCCCAACACCGGCTTGATCGATAGCTGCAATACCCTCATCGATCAGCTACGACGCAAGCTGGAGAAGAAGGAGTTCGCGAACGCCATGCAGTACGTGAAGACGCGCCACTACGAGGCGGCGGGCATCGCTCTGCGCAATTTCATCAAGAAGTGGCCCAACAGCCGCTACCGGGAGGAGGTCCTCTACAACACCCTGCTCACCGACCACGATCTTGCCCTTTACAGCGTGGATACCAAGAAAGCACAACGCTTGGCCGAGGGTATGCGCAGCTTCGATACCTTCGCGGACGCTTTTCCGCAGGGGGAACTGCTGAAGGACGCCCAACGACTGCGCGACGACCTTACCCGCCTGCAGGAAAAACTCAACAGAACACCCGTTACCGCTACAGAACCATGAGCTTGAAACACGCCAACGCCGCCAAGTCCACCGTTACCCGCGATGTGAACCTGCTGGACCAGGAGACCGGCAACATCTACGAGAGCGTGGCCATGCTCGGCAAGCGCGCCAACCAGATCGCCGTGGAGATCAAGGAGGAACTCAGCGCCAAACTCGAGGAGTTCGCCATCAGCGGGGAGAACCTCGAAGAAGTCTATGAGAACCGCGAGCAGATCGAGGTGAGCAAGCACTATGAGCGCATGCCCAAGCCCAGCGCCATCGCCATCTCCGAAATGATGGAGGGCCGCATCGTCATCCGACGTCCGGGCGACGAGGGTCATCCCCAAGCCAAGTAATCACACGCACGCCCATCCCCCGGATGGACCGCGTATTCCCACGCAAGGTGCTGCTCGGTGTCACGGGCGGCATCGCTGCTTTCAAGACCCCACTTCTGGTGCGCGCCTTGGTGAAAGCCGGGGCCGAAGTGCAGGTGGTCATGACCCGTGCCGCGCATGATTTCGTGACACCACTGACACTGAGCACCGTAAGCGGCAGACCTGTGTTCACAGAACTCGTTTCCGGCGAAGGCACGTGGAACGACCACGTCCACCTGGCACGCTGGGCGGATGTGATGCTCATCGCCCCGGCAACGGCCAATACACTGGGCAAAATGGCCCATGGGCTCTGCGATGACCTCCTCCTCGCCTGCTACCTCAGCGCCACCTGCCCTGTCTTCGCGGCACCAGCGATGGACCTGGAGATGTTCCGTGATGCGGGAACACAGGCAAATTTGAAGACGCTGCGTGAGCGTGGGGTCCGCACGATCGGCCCGGACAGCGGAGAGCTCGCCAGCGGCTTGAGTGGCGAGGGCCGGATGACCGAGCCGGACGCCATTGTCGACGCACTGATCGCCGAATTGCTGGGAGAGTCGAAACTCGCGGGCAAACGGATCCTCATCAATGCCGGACCCACGCAGGAGGCGATCGACCCGGTGCGCTACGTCGGCAACCGCAGCACGGGCAAGATGGGTTTCGCCTTGGCCGAGGAAGCCGCTTTGCGCGGGGCCATCGTGGAACTGGTTGCGGGTCCCGTCTCCTTGAAGACCGATCGCCCGAGAATAGCGCGCACGGACGTCGTCAGTGCCGCTGAAATGGCCGTCGCCTGCAAGGTGCGGTTCCCGAAAGTGGACATCGCCATCCTGAGCGCCGCCGTGGCTGATTGGCGTCCTGCTCACAGCGCTGGCGAGAAGATCAAGAAATCCGACACCTTGGTTCCGCTCCAGTTGGAGCCCACCGAGGATATCCTCGCGTGGATGGGCGCGAACAAGCGGACCGGACAGGTGCTGGTCGGCTTCGCCTTGGAAACCACCAACGAGCGGGCCCACGCCGTAGGGAAGCTTGAGCGCAAGAAGCTCGACCTCATCGTGCTCAACTCGCTGAAGGACGCGGGTGCGGGCTTCGGCCATGACACGAATCGCGTCACGCTCATCGGCCGGGACAAGAACGCCACCGAACTGCCGTTGATGAGCAAGGCCGACACGGCCCGTTATATCCTCGACCATATTGAACGACTTTTGTGACCCCGCCTACGTGGGATGAAACACATGCGCCTTCGCCTCGCCATCGCTGCTGCCTCCTGCGGACTGTTCCAGTTCCTGCCCCTGACCTCGTTCTCGCAGGAGTTCAACTGCAAGGCGACCGTGATCGCGCCCACCGTGGCGAACCAGGACCCCCGCATCTACAAGAGCTTGGAGAACGCCATCATGCAGTTGATGAACACGCGCCGTTGGACGAATTACAACTACGCCCCGGCCGAGCGCATCGATTGCAACTTCCTCATCACCGTCAACAGCCAGCCCAGCATCGACCGCTTCGAAGCGACGATGCAGGTGAACTATTCCAGGCCTGTCTTCGGCTCGGACTATCTCAGCCCGGTGTTCAACATCGTCGACAACGACATCACCTTCCAATTCCTCGAGGGCACGCAGATCGAGTTCACCACCGAGCGCTACCTCACGAACCTCTCTTCCCTCTTGGGCTTCTACGCCTACTTCATGCTCGGCGTGGATGCGGACACCTACAAACTCATGGGCGGCACCGAGTTCTATGAGACGGCTCAACAGGTGGTGAGCAACGCGCAAGGTGCCAGTGACGCCGGATGGAAGGCCTTCGAAGGACAGACCAACCGCTATTGGCTCATCGACAACCAACTACAGGCCGTGTTCCGCCCGCTGCGCGAACTGCTGTACAACTACCACCGCAATGGCTTCGATCAGATGAGCAAGGATCCGGCGAACGCCCGCAAGGCCATAGCCGCCAGCATCGAAAAGCTGCGTACCACGCACCAGGCCAAGCCCAGCAGCTACAACATGCAGGTGTTCTTCAACGCCAAGTACCAAGAACTGGTGGACCTGTTCAAACCCGCCGATCCTGCGGAGAAGAGCAAGATCCTGAGCACGCTTTCGCTGATCGATCCGGGCCATATCCAGAAGTACCAGAAGATGGTTTCCGGGTCGTAGAGTTCGCTTTTGGCCGCTGGCTGCCGGCCGCGCATCACGACCTCCACGCTCAGCGCATTGGCCCCGCTCGCCTGCGACCGACCGCAAGTCAGCGCTGGCCAAGCGTGATGAGCGTTCCGCTAGCACCGAGGGGCCAGCAGCCAGAGGCCAATAGCCAGCAGCGTATTTCGCACATTCGCACCTCGTTCGCCAAAGCACACCAGTGCGTCGGCGTGAACCATGTTGCGTCGGATCTCGATCACGAACTATTTGCTTATCGACGGTCTTGAACTGGACCTGCGGAAGGGCTTCACTACCATCACGGGAGAAACCGGCAGCGGAAAGAGTATCCTCATCGGTGCGTTGGGCCTAGCCATGGGCGAACGGGCGGATGCGGGCATCGCGCGTGACGCGAGCAAGCGCTGCGTGATCGAACTTGAAGTGGACGTGAAGAAGCTCGGCCTGGAGGATTGGTGCGAGCAGAACGAAGTCGGGTTCGAGTCGCCGATGATCCTGCGCCGTCAATTGGATCCCGGTGGCCGCTCACGTGCTTTCGTGAATGACACCCCCGTGCGCTTGGAACAACTGCGCGAACTCGGCGAGCATCTCGTACACGTTCACAGCCAGCACCACACGCTGCTGTTGAACGATGCGGCCTTCCAGTTGGGCTTGATCGATCATTACGCATCGCTGAACGAGGAACTCCGCAGCTATACCGAGCGCTATTCCGCGTGGAAGAAGTTGCGCGGAGAACTGGATGCGATGCGCGAGGAGGAAGCCCGCTCGCAAAGCGAACTCGACTACCTGAAGTTCCAGTTGGAAGAGTTGGAAGCCGCACGGCTCGTGGCCGATGAACAGCCCGGATTGGAGCAAGCGTTAGCTCGCGCCGAGAACGCCGGTGAACTCATTTCCGCACTGCAATCCATCGAGCAGGGCATCAGTGGCGATGATGGGTTGCTCGCTCCTCTTTCACACTTGCGCCAGTTGCTGGCCAAAGTCGCCAAGCTGGATGCGTCCGTCAGCGGATTGAACGATCGGCTCAACAGCGTGGCCATCGAGTTGAAGGACATCGCTGATGAGGCCGAACAGCAGAGTGCGCACGTCAGCATTGACCCCAAAGAGGCCGAGCGTTTGCGCGAACGACTGGACACGCTTATCCGCCTTCAGCAGAAGCACCGCGTACGGGACACCGAAGGACTCATCACGCTGCGCGATGACCTGCGTGAACGCACCCGGCACATCGGCTCATTGAGTGAACGCATCGCCACGCTGGAAGGAGAGGAGCGGGCGCTTTTCTCCGATACAGAGAAGCGTGCGCAACGCATCAGCGGGGCCCGTCTGAAAGCACTGAAGCCCTTGTCCGGACAGGTCACGGAGCAGTTGCAGGAACTCGGTATGCCTCACGCACAATTCGTCTTCGATCACAAGACGATCGAGATCGGTCCCAACGGTATGGACCAGGTCCGCGCCTTGTTCACCGCGAACAAGGACCGCTCACCCGCACCATTGGACAAAGTAGCCAGCGGCGGCGAACTCAGCCGTGTAATGCTCGCACTTATCAGCCTTGCTGCGGAAAGCAAATCCCTGCCCACGGTGATCTTCGACGAGATCGACACCGGCGTGAGCGGCGAGACCGCCAACCGCGTGGGCGCGCTCATGGCCCGCATGGCCAAGGACCGCCAGGTGATCGCCATCACCCATCTGCCGCAGATCGCCAGCAAGGCCGATACGCACCTGCTTGTTTCCAAAGACCACGAAGCCGAGAACGTGACCACCAGCATCCGGCCTTTGCTCGCCGAGGAACGGGTGAACGCGCTGGCCCAAATGCTCAGCGGAAAGAAGACCAGCAGGGCTGCGGTGGAGAATGCGCGGGAGTTGTTGAAAGGAAGGTGACTCACTCAGGCAGATCGGGACGCATCATTTCGTCCAGCTTGGGCTGCAGGTCCTTCATAACGATCTCCATCATTTCTTGCTTGGTAAGCGCTCCGATCACTTTTAGGTCATTATCCAAATGGAAGTAGACCTGTTCGTACCGCTTGCCCCTCGATAGATAGGTGTGCACCAGGGAATATTTCACTTGCTGCCTCGTATGCATGGCTTGCTCGATATCCACCGTTTGGTACTGCTCAAAGAAATCGCCGAATTCCTTGGGAACATAGTCGTCCGAACGTGAGATCATGTAGTCGGTCACGTTCCTTTCCGCGCGGCTCCGCGAGGTGAAACCACAGGCTTGAGCGATTACCACGATCAGGCTAAAACAGAAGACTAGCCTACCGTTGGATGCGTTGGAAGTGATCATGTTTTGTGCAAGGTAATGACCACCTGGATCATCGGCTTTTCACGTTTGTGTTCCGTTCCCATCTTCGCACAATGTCCCTCGCTCTCCAGAGAAAGCTCCGCCTTGCCCCCAGCACCGCCATCCGCACGGTACACGCCCCTGCGGACTACGCCAAGACCCTCGGCGCATTGCCCAAGGGCACCACGATCACCAAGGGCATTAAGAAGGACCACGCCTTCATACACCTTTTCGTGAAGAACAAGGCGGAGCTGGAGAAGGAGGTCCTCAAGACCACGAAAGCGCTGGCACCGAACGGGCTGCTGTGGATCTCCTATCCGAAGGGCGGCAAAACGGATCTCACGCGGGACAAGGGTTGGGAGTGCTTGGAAAAGCTGAACATGCGTTGGCTGGCGCTTATCTCCTTCGATGACGACTGGAGCGCCTTCCTGATGGAGAACGCACCGCCCAAGGAACAGAGCAAGGCGAGCAAGGACTACCACGCCGCGCAGAACGCGTGGGCCGATCCCAAGACCAAGACCGTTCGCATCCCGGATGACCTGGCAGCCGCCTTCAAGAAGAACAGCGAAGCGCGACGCCTTTACGAAGCGCTGGCCTACACGAACAGGAAGGAATATGTGCTATGGGTGGTGGGAGCAAAGCGCGAGGAAACGCGAGCGGTCCGGGTGAAGGGAACGATCGAGAAGCTGCTCGCGGGCCTGAAGAATCCTTCCGGCAGGTAGGTCCGTGCGCGCTGCGTCCCACTTGCTCAATGCTCATTCATCATTGGGCCTTGCACATTCCTTCGCTTGGCTTGGAATGAGCAATAACCAAGGCGCAATGTGCAAGGCAAAAGTGCAGGAAGTTGGACCTCAGCGTCCTTCTATCTTCGGCCCATAACCTGCACCTATGGCCCACGGACTGTTGAAGGGGAAGCGCGGCATCATCAGCGGCGCGCTGAACGACCAGAGCATCGCTTGGAAAGTCGCTGAACTGGCCCACGCGGAAGGCGCGAGCATCGTGCTGACCAACGCGCCCGTGGCCATGCGCATGGGCGAGATCAACAAGTTGGCCGAAGCCATAGGCGCGCCGATCATCGGTGCCGATGCCACCAAAGACGAGGATCTGGAGAAGCTCTTCACCGAAGGACAGGAGAAGCTCGGCGGCAAACTGGACTTCGTGCTGCACAGCATCGGCATGAGCCCGAACGTGCGCAAGGGCAAATCCTACGACGACCTGAACTACGAGTGGTACAAGCAGACGCTGGACATCAGCGCGATGAGTTTGCACCGCATGATCCAAGCGGCGTACAAGAAGGAGGCGATGGCGGAGTGGGGGAGCATTGTGGCACTCAGCTACATCGCCGCGCAGCGCGTGTTCCCCGGCTATGGCGACATGGCCGACGCGAAGTCCTTGCTGGAGAGCATCGCCCGCAGCTGGGGCTACTACTATGGCCAGAAGAACAAGGTGCGCGTGAATACCATCAGCCAGAGTCCGACGATGACCACGGCCGGTAGCGGCATCAAGGGCTTCGGTGGCTTCTATGGCTTCGCCCAGGAGATGAGCCCGCTCGGCAACGCTTCCGCTCAGGCTTGCGCCAACTACACGATCACGCTCTTCAGCGACCTCACGCGCTACGTCACCATGCAGAACCTCTTCCATGACGGCGGCTTCAGCAGCAGCGGCGTCACCCAGCAGGTGATGGACAAGTTCATGACGGAAGGGTAGGTGGCGTTCGACGAGATCATCGGGGATCTTATCGGTGAGGTACTCATTCCCGGTCTGCTCAAACTTGTACGTCTGCCAGGAGCCCTGTTGAGCTGGGCCATCTGGCGTCGACGTACGTGGCGGCAGGTCTGGAACGAAGGCAACTGGTTCGGCCAAAGCTTGACCGGTTTGGCGATCCATATCGTTTGGATAACTGTGCTTATCGCATCATGAAACCAGATATGAGTCACGTGACACGTTCCGTCTCGATCGTCGCACTGGTCGGTTGTTCGGTCCTCGTGGCCTTGTATCTCACCGGGCGTATCGGCAAGAGCGATCGGATCACGGACCGCTCATTCGATCCGGTGGAATGGAAACGTGGCGACCGGCGCACCCGCGGTGCGATGGTAGATGATCTGGAGACCCGGAGCCTGCTGGTCGGAAAGGATAAACCCGCTGTCATCGCCCTGCTAGGAATGCCGGACGCGTCCGATACCACAGGGCGTTCGTTGGACTATGCTGTGGACATCGGCCTGCGCACTGGGCCATGGGGAATGGGGGGGACTTGGCTGTTCTACACCTCGGTGCGGTTCGATACGCTTTCGGCCACCGTTGTCGAGGTGTATACCCGGGATTGACCGCAAGACGCCGGGATCGCCGCTGGCTCTATTTTCGCTGACCCAGCCGCATGACTTTCCTCCGCCTCTCCCTCTCCGCCGTTCTCGCTTTTAACCTTCTCGCTGGCCAGGCCCAGAGCGGCAAGGCGTTCTTCAAGGAAGGGGAGGACCTCCGCGAACAGAACCAGTTGGACCAGGCCGTTGAGAAGTACACCCTCGCGGTGAAGGTGGACCCCAAGTTCCTGAAGGCGTTCCAAGCGCGGGCCGATGTGTACGAGCTGCTGGGCAAGAAGGCGGAATGCGCGGCCGACCGCCGTTCGGTCGCCGAACTGGACCCTTCTGAGGCGCTCTACGGCGCCAAGGCCGCCAAGGCCTATCTTGAACTGGGTGACGCCAACACCGCCGTGGTCCTCTGCGACAAGGCACTCGCCACCGACCGCAAGTGCATGGACGCCTTGCAGGTGAAGGTGCGCGCGTGCCTCGCGAAAGGTGATCTGGATGGAGCGACCGCCGCAGCGGACGCGGCTCTTGACCTGAAAGCCACGACTGATACCTACTACCTGCACGGCCTCGCCCGCATGGCCATGCGCGACTTCAAGACCGCAGAGTTCGATCTGGACAAGGTGATCGAATGGAACTACCTCTATGAGCCGGCCTACGTGGCGCAGGCGGAAACGCAATTGAAACTCTACGAGCAGTATTCGGGTCCCACCATGCAGGTGCGCACATTGGAGAAGGCCATCGAGAAGTGCACGCGCGCGCTCGAACTGAACACGGGCAGCACGGACGCCCTCTTCACGCGCAGCAAAGCCTACGCCCACCAGAAGGAATTCGCCAAAGCCATCGACGATGTGAGCAAGTGCATCGCCCTGGGCCGTGAGGATGATGCCGTCTACTACCAGCGCGCCCTCTACTACCATGGCTTCGGCCAGCACCAGAACGCGGTGAACGACCTGAACAAGGTGCTGCTCAACAGCCCCAAGGATACCCGCGCCATGCTGCTGCGCGCCGAATGCAAGGAAGCGAACCTCGACCTCGAAGGCGCGAAGAAGGACATCGAGACGGCCTTGAAGTTGACCGAGGGCGATGCGTCCGTGACCGCCGAGGAACGCAAGAAGCTCACCGACCGCGGTCAGGAGCTCAATGCGCGCATCTTCGAGATGAACCGCGAGAGCGATCCGCCCTACATCACCGTTGTGGAGCCGTACCGCAAGGAGAACGTGGTGCAGGTATCGAGCGCTTTGGTCCAAGTGAAGGTTACCGGGCACGTGCGGGACCGCAACTTGTTGAAGAGCATCACCGTGAACGGCATGCCCGCCAGCTATTCGCCCGATGAAAAGGACCCGGAGTTCTTCGTGAGCGTGCCTCTGGGGACGACCGCGAAGGAGATCGAAGTGAAGGCCACGGACCTGTATGACAACGTGGCCAATGTCACCTTGGCCGTTGAGCGTTCAGAAGGTGTGCCGCCCGCGCTCAGTCTTACGTCTCCGGTAGCCTCGGCCAACCGGGTGATCAGCATCGCACACGACAAAGAGGACATCTTCCTGGAAGGTGCGGCCAGTGATCCCAGCGGCATCCGGTCCATCACCGTGGACGGCGTCTTCGCCAGTTTCGCTCCGGACACGGCCGCTACTGACTTCAGCATCAAATTGCCGGTGAAGGGCAAGAACGGGTTCACCGTGCGCGCGGAGGACCAGTTCGGCAACGCTACCGATCTCGTGTACTCCATCGTTCGCGAAGCGCCGGTGGTGGCGGTGGTCACCCCCAAACCCGACCCGGTGAAGCCGACCGAGAAGCCGGTGGAAAAGCCGACGGTGAACAGCGCTACCGGTACCACATGGGTGGTGATGATCGACAACTCCGACTACAAGAGCTTCCCCGTACCACAAGGGCAAGCCGGTGACCGGGCGGAGATCATGAAGTCCTTCGGCAAGTACAATGTGCAGAAGACGATCACGAAAAAGAACCTGTCCAAGAGCCAGATGGAGCGCCTGTTCAACATCGAGCTCCGCGACCTGGTGCGTACGAACAAGGTGAACACCATCCTGATCGGCTACGTGGGCCATGGCCGCAGCGTGGGCGGCAAGACCTATTGGGTGCCCGTCGATGGCAAGAAGGATGACATCTACAGCTATTACAACTACGGCTCGCTCAAGAGCCTGCTGGAGAACTACAGCGCCAGCGTGAGCAATACCTTGGTGGTGAGCAAGGCCGCTGGCACGGACCCGAGCTTCTACGAGCTCACGCGGTGATCGTCCAGACCTCCAAAGGCCATCTTGCCCCGGCATGTCCCGGTCGAACAAGGTTGGTGGTCAGAGGTGTCCTTCCACCTTCTACTTTGGACCCGATGCGCGTCCTCTCCATCCTTTTCGCTCTCGCCTTGGCCTGCGGGCTGAACGCACAGCGGTACTACTTCGAGAATATCTCCGTCGCCCAAGGTCTTCCCGCGACCAAGGTCTATTGCGCGTTGCAGGACAGTACGGGATTGGTCTGGCTCGGCACCGAATCCGGGCTGGCGAGTTTTGACGGGACCAACGTCGTCACATTCGGACTGAACGAGGGCATGGCCCAAGGCGGGGTGCGAAGCCTTTTCCTGGATAAGGACAAGCGGCTCTGGTGCGGGCATCTCGGAGGGGGCTTGAGCATCAGTCATGGCCGTCGGTTCCGCGCTCTTACGCTGGGTGATCAGCCGGTGACCGCCGATGTGACCGCCATCAGCCAATCTCCGGATGGTGCCATGTGGATAGGCACCTTCGGCATGGGCGTGCTGCGTGTGAAGGAGCTTCCCGAAGAGGGCCCCGTGACCGCTGAGCGCTTCATGGATGGGAAGGGCCCTGGCGAACGCATCACGAGCATTGTGCGCCTCCGGTCCGGTGACATGGTGTTCCTGGATCCCGGCGCGGGTCTGCGTCAATGGACCAGCGCGAAGGGCGCATTTGAACCGTTCGCTGTCCAAGCCTTGGCGGACCAACAGCGTGTGACGTCGTTTTTCGAAGACCGCAGCGGCGGATTGTGGGTGGGGACCCAGGACCACGGTGCGGTGCGATGGAGCGGAGGGAAGCTGACCTCGTACGATCAACCTACAGGCATGCCCGGAAGCTTCGTCTACGCATTCGGCGAGGACAACGAGGACCATGTGTGGATCAGCACATGGGACCATGGGTTGGTACGTGTCGACAAGGACGGTCTGCACCTCTTCGGCAAAGGGAACGGCTCGCACAGCCAGAATATCCGATCCATCGCGCGCGATCGGGAGGGCAACCTGCTCCTCGCGACGAATGATGAAGGATTGGAGATCTATAAGGGAGATCGCTTCTTGTCCTTTACCGCGGACGATGGGCTTGTAGAACGCCATGTCCGCGCCGTGGCGGAAACGCGCGATGGACGTTTGTGGTTCGGTACTCTGGGAGGGATCTCCGTACTTGATCCGTCAGCAAGTGGGCCGCTCAGCGTGCGGTCTTTGACCGTACAGCAAGGTGTCGGATTGACCAACAACAGCATCAGCAGCATACTCGCGGACGATCAGGGGCACATCTATGTGGGAACTGACGATGGCGGGCTGCTCGAGGCTCTTGGCTCCGGTCCTACGTTCGTTGAAATACCCATTTCAGCAGAGCTCGGGAACAACCGGGTAACAGCCTTGGCAAAGGCAAGTGGGGAAGGTTTCTACGTTGGAACACTTGGTGGATTGGTCCATTTCGTACCTGGAGGCTTTACATCCAAGCTGGGCAAAGGAGAGGGTCTTGCGGGAAGCGATGTAACGGCGCTGTTCACCGATCCCGAGGGACGTACCTGGGTCGGTTCTGCTAGCAGCGGGGTCAGCGTCATTGATGCGAAATCGGCAACACACGCAACGCCTGTCGAGCTAGGCAGCGTCGTGACCCCGACCTGTTTCACACAAGACGCTGCGGGGCGCATATGGGTCGGAACCCAAAGCCAAGGCATTTTTGTTCTGGATAACAGGAAGGTGGTGGTCAACTATGACCTCGCTTCGGGACTTCTATCGAACAACATCCGATCCTTGGTCACGGATGCCAATGGACATATCTGGATCGGTACGAGCAAAGGTCTCAACGAACGCACGAAGGATGGCACGACGTTCCTTGCCTACACTGAGCGAAGTGGGTTCACGGGAATCGAGGCGAGTCCCGGTGCTACGTTGCGCACAGGTTCCGGTGATCTCTGGTTCGGAACCTCCAACGGTGCCGTAAAAGTCGTGGTCGACCACGGTTCGGAACGCGCCGAGCCACCCCTGATCGCCGTACGCGTGCTGAAGGTGAACCTGGAGGAACGTGATGCCATCGATGGCGTCGACCTGTCGCACACCGAGCGGGATGTCCGCATCGAATTCGGCTGCGTGAGCTTGATCGATCAAGGTGCGGTGCGCTACCAGTACATGCTGGAAGGCTTGGAGAAGGACTGGCAACCGGTGACCGCCGAGACCGACGCCCACTATCCGGGTCTTTCTCCGGGCAAGTACGTGTTCAAGGTGCGCGCGCGTAACCGGGCCGGCATCATGCTGGAAGGCAGAAGGACTGGCAACCGGTGACCGCCGAGACCGGTGCTCTCCGGGCACCAAGGTGCTAACCGGGCCGGCATCTGGAGCGATCCGCCGGTGCTCTACCACTTCACCGTACTGCCGCCGTGGTACCGCTCCTGGTGGTTCTACACGGCCGTGGTGATCGTCGGCGCCATCATGCTCTTCAGCTACATCAAGGTGCGCGAACGCCAGCTCCGGTTGCGCAACATCGCGCTGGAGCAAAAGGTGGAGGAACGCACGGCAGAAGTGGTGGCGCAGAGCAAGGAGATCGAAGGGCAGAAGGGGCGCATCGAAAGCCTCTTACTGAACATCCTGCCGAAGACGATCAGCGATGAACTGAACGAGAAGGGCAAGGCCACTGCGCGCATGCACCCGGAGGTCACCGTGATGTTCACGGACATGAAGGGCTTTACCCGCGTGGCCGAGAAGATGACCCCGGAAGAACTCGTGCGCGAACTGGACGAGTGCTTCATCCAGATCGACCGCATCATCGGGCGCTACGGCATCGAGAAGATCAAGACAATCGGCGACAGCTACATGTGCGCGAGCGGCATACCGCAGAGCGATCCGTGGCATGCGCACAAGATGTTGCTGGCCGCCTTGGAAGTTCGCGAGATGATGGCGCGCTGGTGCCGCCAGCGCGAGGCGCTCGGCAAGGAGCCCTGGGTGCTGCGCATCGGCATACACACGGGACCAGTGGTGGCCGGGGTGGTGGGGCAGCGGAAATTCGCCTACGACATCTGGGGCGATACCGTGAACACCGCCAGCCGTATGGAAAGCAGCGGGGCCACCGGTGAAGTGAACATCAGCGGCCGCACCTTCGAACTGATCAAGGACGATTTCGTCTGCGAGTACCGCGGGAAGGTGGAAGCCAAGAACAAGGGCCTCATCGACATGTACTTCGTACGGCGCCTCGATCCGGAACTGAGCGCTGACAACAACGGCGTTTGGCCCGATGCCAGCTACCTGCGTTCACTGGGGCTCACCCAGCTGATCGAGGAGTTGGCTTGATCCGCAACCTGCCGATCAACGCTCGAATAGTCTCACATCATGTTCGCGTGACAGCGCCATGATCGCTTTGTCCGCGGTGATGAGCGGAAGTGACTTGATGATCGCGGTGGCCGCGATGATGGCATCCACCATTTCCAACCGATAGGTCCTGCGGATCCTCACGGCCTCATCCTGTACAGCACGCAAGAGCGGGACTTCTTCGCAATGCGACAGGAAGCCGTCAACCCAAGCCGTGCGGTCCTTGGTTATACCGGGCACCGCGTACAGTTCCATCCGTGTCAGGACGGAAACGGTGATCGATCGGCCGAGTAGCCGTCTCATCGCCTTCGAATTCCCCTCGAACACGAAGATGATGATGTTGGTATCGACCAGCAGCCTATCGTCGCTCACGACGCAAAGCCCGTTGAATGGCAATGGGATCGCCGAGGTCGCGCATCACGCCGAAATACGTCATGATCCACTCGTCCTTGGCCTTCATAGCCTTTGCCGTACGGCGTTTCGCTACGACCGCGCCAGCTCGCCGGAATGGCACGCTGCGGTTGGTGTTCTTGGGCATGATGGCCAAAGGTAGCAGCACCAAGGCATCGATCCCAGCTTCATCGCAAGGTCATTGTCCTCGGGTTGCCTTGTTGAGGATCGCGCCGGTCGTCGTCAGCGCGCCCCGGCAGTCTCAGCTTTCTTCTCCTTCGCGATCGGCTTGCGGAAGACGATCTGCCCGTCGAACACATCGATCACCTGCTTCACACCGGTCTCGACCTTTCCGGCGATGATCTGGCGGCTTAGTTCGTTCATGAGTTCCTTCTGGATCATGCGCTTGATGGGGCGCGCACCGAATTGCGGATCGTAGCCCTGCTCGGCGATGTGGTCCACCAGTTCCGGTGAAGGCGTGAGGTGGATGTCCTTCTCAGCGAGCTTGCGCATGAGGGCATCGAGCTGCAGGCCGACGATCTCCCGCACGTTGGCGCGCGTGAGCGGCTGGAACATGATGATGTCGTCGATGCGGTTCAGGAATTCCGGCCGCACTGTCGTGCGCAGCAGGTTCATCACTTCCACTTTCGTGCTTTCGATCACCTCTTCGCGGTTCTTCTGGTCGATCTTCTCGAAGCGCTCCATGATGATCTGCGAGCCGATGTTGCTCGTCATGATGATGATGGTGTTCTTGAAGTTCACCATGCGGCCTTTGTTGTCGGTGAGGCGTCCGTCATCGAGCACTTGCAGCAGGATGTTCCACACATCAGGATGCGCCTTCTCGATCTCGTCGAGCAGCACAACGCTGTACGGTTTCCGGCGTACCGCCTCAGTGAGCTGACCGCTCTCCTCATAGCCGACATAGCCCGGAGGCGCGCCGACCAGTCGCGAAACACTGTGCCGTTCCTGGTATTCGCTCATGTCGATGCGCGTCATCGCGTGCTCATCGTTGAAGAGCAGTTCGCTCAGTGCCTTGGCGAGTTCGGTCTTGCCCACGCCCGTGGTACCGAGGAAGATGAACGACCCGATGGGCCGCTTCTCATCGCCCATGCCCGCTCGGCTGCGGCGCACCGCATCCGCTACTGCACGAACGGCTTCTTCCTGCCCGACGACGCGTTTGTGCAGTTCATCCTCGAGCTTCAAGAGCTTGGTGCGCTCCGCTTCAAGCATGCGCGTAACGGGGATGCCCGTCCACCGGCTTACAACGGCGGCGATCTCCTCCACGTCCACCTCCTCCTTGATCATCTTGCTGCTCACCTGCATTTCGGCGAGGTCGGCTTTCGCTTTCGTGAGCGCGTCCTCGTTCTCCTTCATGCGGGCGTAGCGGATCTCGGCCACTTTGGCGAAGTCGCCTTCGCGCTCGGCCTGTGCCGCATCGAATTTCAGCTGCTCCAGCTTGTCCTTGGCCTCATTGATCTTCTCCACCAGCTCACGTTCGGCGGTCCAGCGCGATTTCAATCCATCGCGTTCCGCATGCAGGTCGGCGAGTTCCTTGTTCAGGCTGGCCAACTGTGAGTCGTCCTTCTCCCGCTTGATCGCCTCGCGCTCGATCTCCAGTTGCATGATGCGGCGCTCCACCTCATCCAGCTCTTCGGGCTTGCTGTTGATCTCCATGCGCAGCTTGCTGGCGGCCTCATCGATCAGATCGATGGCCTTGTCCGGCAGGAAACGGTTGGTGATGTAGCGCGTGCTGAGTTCCACGGCGGCGATGATCGCCGCGTCCTTGATGAGCACCTTGTGGTGGCTCTCGTATTTCTCCTTCAACCCGCGCAGGATGCTGACAGCGTCGGCTTGTGATGGCTCGTCCACGATCACCTGCTGGAAGCGGCGTTCGAGCGCCTTGTCCTTCTCGAAGTACTTCTGGTACTCGCTCAAGGTGGTGGCACCGATGGCGCGCAGCTCGCCGCGTGCCAGTGCCGGTTTCAGGATGTTGGCCGCGTCCATCGCACCCTCGCCACCGCCCGCGCCCACGAGCGTATGGATCTCGTCGATGAAGAGGATGATGTTCCCCTCTGCGGAGATCACCTCTTTCACCACAGCCTTCAATCGCTCTTCGAATTCGCCTTTGTATTTGGCGCCCGCCACGAGCGCGCCCATGTCCAAGCTGAACACCTGCTTGCTGCGCAGATCGTCGGGCACGTCGCCGGTCTCGATGCGTTGCGCGATGCCCTCGGCGATGGCCGTCTTGCCAACACCGGGCTCACCGATGAGGATGGGATTGTTCTTCGTGCGGCGGCTGAGGATCTGCAGCACGCGGCGGATCTCCTCGTCGCGCCCTATCACCGGATCGAGCTTGTTCTCCTTCGCGAGCTGGTTCAGGTTCTTCGCGTACTTGTTCAATGCGTTGTACGTCTCCTCTTGGCTCTGGCTGGTCACCTTCGCGCCCTTGCGCAGTTCCTTGATGGCCGCGATCAGGTCCTTCTTCGTTGCTCCGCTGTCCTTCAGCAACTGTGAGGTGCTGTCACTGGTGTCGATCAATCCCAGGAGCAGGTGCTCCACGCTGGCGAAGTCGTCCCCGAATTCCTTGGTGCTCGCCAAGGCCTTGGTAAGCGCTTCCGCCGCGTGGCGAGAGAGCGTGCCGTTCTGGCCGCCTTGGACTTTGGGGTAGCCTCCCACGATGCGGTCGAGGGCTGCCGTGAGCGTCGCGATGTTCACGTTCAGCTTCTTCAGCAGGAACGGCGATACGTCAGCGTCCTCGATGAGCAGGCCTTTCAGCAGGTGACCGGTCTCGATCGCCTGTTGCCCGTTGCCGGTGGCCAGAGTTTGCGCCTGGGTGATCGCCGCTTGGGCGCGTACGGTGAATTTGTTCAGGTCCATGTGGATGCGATTGGCTGCGTTCGCTCAAAGGTCGCTCCATGGGGATCCTGGCTGTCAGGAACGGAAGAACTGTCACCCCGGCGCGTTCGCGGATGACGGATCAGCAGTAGCGGGACGTCACGAAGGCCACGGATGCGTTTTATCGCACTGGCGATCCATTACCCCCTTCACATGCATGGGGTCGCCGGGCTCGACCACGCGCCCACACCACTCGACCGGGACAGGTCCGGCATCCACTCCATTCCTGGTCCGCTGGTCGTGGTGGTGCGGGCGCGGTGCCGCAAAGGGTCAACTCACTCGCAGGGCTCGGTGGTCACTACGATCTTGAGGGTTCCATTGAATGGCTCAACCTCGTCGAAGTGCATCCACAGTTCTGAGGCGACCGTGAGCGTGTCCAGGTCCAATTCGTCCTGGTGGGCATTCTCTTCACCCTGATCGATGATCCAGCCTTGATATTCGGCACCAGGAGGCACGTTCACAGGGTGGAATGCGAGGGTGTCGCATGCGCATTTGGTGAAGTACAGGTCCGCATCTCCGGGTAAGGGCTGGGGCAGTTGGATCAGACTGTCAATGTTGAGTTCGATGACCGTGCGCGTGCAGACGTGCTCGGGGGTGGCCGTGCTTACCACGGTAAGCTCGTCCTTCTGGCAGGAAGCGGTCAGCAGCGTGATCGCGACCATCGCGGTGATAAGGCACGGGGAGTAGCGTGTCATCGGTCAAGGGAATTGGAAAGAAAGGCCGGTGGCCAAACTGAAGCTGTGAATGCGCGGATTGAAGGGAAGCTTGTCGAAGGACGGATGTTTCACCACCGGAGAGAGTGCGTACTGGTAGGATGGTTCGATGAAGAGCCCCAAGCGGCGACTGAGGCGGAACTGCGCCCCGATGCCGATGTCCAGCGCCGTGCCCATGGAACCGCGCGCCAGCACGAGCGTGCTCAGTTCCTTGTGGGACGCATCGTTCATGGCCACTTTGTCCATGCCGCTGTGCATGTTGAACTGCAGCAATCCGCCAGCACGCACGTAGAATTCCTTGTTCTCCAATGGAAGAGCGAACTTCAGCGAGATGGGCACTTCCAGATAGTCCCCGCTCAGCTCATAGTCCGTGGTGATGAAAGGGGAGGACCGTACCGTGCCGCGAAGGCTGCCTTTCCGGGCGTACTGGATCCCGGTGATCATCGCCAACCGATGGTCGAACGCGTACTGGATGCGCAAGCCGATGCTGCTGGGCGGTTCGTGCCCCACGTTCAGTTGATCCAAGTAGCCGTTGTCCCCGTTCTCCGGATCCGTCCACGTGGTATGGCCCAACGAGAACCAAGGGGCGATGGACCAATGCGCCAGCGAAGGCCCGCTGGTGGTGGCCTGCGCGGACGGGTCGTTCGGGGTGTAGGGCAATGCGGCCGGCAGGGGAGGCAGCACGCCGAGCACGGTGATGTTCTCGCGCGAATCCCTTCCGGTAACGCCAGCTGTTGCTTCCGTTCCGAGGTCTCCCGTCGTGGTGCCCGCATCCATTCGCATACTGGCTTCCGGGTGCGAGCCATCCTGCATCTCCGCATGGTCATCCCGTTCGACGATGCTGTTCGACGTCATGCCGGAGCTCCGCTTCTTATTGCCATCGGAAGACCCTGCACGCGGACTCGTGACCACACGAAGTCCGGTACCTCCAGCATCGCCGCGCTTGGCCTCCATTTCTTGCTTGTGGCCGGCGACCTTCGGTGCCGTGGCATTTTGGCTCAGCGGCTCACCTGTTTTGACGGCCGAGGTGGCCAATTCGACTGTCGATGGTACACCGGCAGGTTGTTCACTGACCATGCCGATCAGTTCCGCTGGCGTACCGCCGATGAATTCCGCGTGCGCGGCCGGCGTATCGGTGGAAGCTGCCACATGCGCAGGGGCATGTGGTGCTGCTTGCGGCCCGAAGGCCAGATACCAGGCCGTCAGGATCGCGGACGCGCCGCCCAGCAGCTTCAGCCAGCGTACGTTCAGCACGGAGCCGCTGTCCCGCACGGCGGCCGCACGGGCACCTTGCTTGGCCGCGCGTGCCAGGGCCGCCCAGTCCTGTGTAGGCGCTGGCGGCACCTCCACGGAAGGCAGTCCCTTGCGGAAAGCCTCGTCGAGCCGCTTATCGTTCTTCATGCTCCATGCGTTTTGCGGTGAGCGGGGTCCCGCGCCCGATCACCTGTTCCATCAGTTTGGCCCGGGCCCGTGACAGGTTCGATTTCGATGCGCCCACGCTGATGCCGAGTTCCCGCGCGATCTCCTCGTGGTTCCAGCCTTCCATCACCCGCAGGTTGAACACCATGCGGTAGGCCGGTGGCAGGCCGCGCACCAGGGCCAGGAGTTCCTCAGCCCCCAAGCTGGCAAGTGCCTGCTCCCCGTGCGGATCGGCCGTGGCGGCCGCGTGCGGGGCCAGATCGTCGATGCGCACATTGGTGCGCTCGTCACTGGTGGCGTGGTAGTGGTTGATCGCCGTGTTCAAGGTCACCCGTTTCAACCACCCGATGAAGGGGCCTTTGCCCGTGTAGCTGTGCAGTTTCGTGAAGACCCGCGTGAAACTGTCCTGCAGGATGTCCTGCGCTTCCTCCGTGCGCCGTGCGTACCGCATGCAGATGGGCATGACTTGGCGGTAGTACAGGTGGTACAGTTCGGAACAGGCGGCCGCTTCGCCGTTCAAGCAGCGCGCGATCAGTGCCCGGTCCGCAGCGTGCGCCGCTTCCCCGGTGTCCGTTGGTGCGCCAGCATTCCCCACCCGGCCGGCCAAACGGTCGAAAGTGCTTTCATGCAGGGTGATATGTCCGTCGGTATCGGCCAAGCGGTCGGTCGATGAGGTGTTCGCGATGGCCGTCAGCCCTGCCGGTCAATCCTCCAGCAGAACCCGCATGTTCTTGCGGTCCGCCTTGTGGAGCAGTTGCTCGATGATTGGCGCGGCGTAAAGATCGGGCCTTGAGCGCACCCATTCCGCGAATTCTGCACGGCTCCAGGTCTCCGGCACCGTGGCCCCGTAGAGCGGACGCTCCGGTGCGCCGTTGCACTCCAGCGAGAAGATGCTGAATCCATCGTTGGTCACGTGCAGCGCCATGGGGGATACGTAGACCCTTCCATTGCCATGAACACAGACGTGCACCGGGCGTTGCGGCTCAGAGAACCGGCTTTCAGTGAAGGCTTGCTCAATGGCTTCCCTCAGGTGCTTGCGGGAGATACGCATCGGGGCCGGGGCTGTTTGGTCCATTGTGTAGGCAGGGCGCGCGCGAGAGGCGGTTTGGGGCTGCATGGGACGTTGTGCGTTTCGGTCGTTGAAGGACAGGACAAGAACTTCTCACAGGAGGTTGCGTCGGCTCTGCCCGGACCATGAGATTTCCGACGAAGACCCGGTCCGCATCGGTGGAAACCTCCTGTGGATGCATCAGCGCGTCGGCTCCTTCCAAGTGGATCCACCGGCATCGTCTTTCTGTAAGAGTTGGAGCGCCGGATCATTCGCCCCCCTACATTCGGAACCATGCGTCGCTTCTGGCCCATCGCCCTGTTACTGCCTGTGCTGTGCGCGGCCCAGCCCGGTCCATGGTGGGCTTACGGCTTCGGTGGCCCGGCTGACGACCGCTTCACCGCCATCGCGCGCGGGCCGGCCGATACGCTCTACGCCTGCGGCACCTTCAGCGGGTTGATGAACACCTTCAATGGGCCGGTGATCTCCGCGGGCGTTACCGACGTCTTTCTGGTGAAGATGGACACCGTGGGAAACGTGTTCTGGACCAGTACCGCCGGTGGTCCCGGGGTCGATCGGGCGACGGATATCGCCGTGGACAACGAAGGGAACATCTTCGTCACCGGCCAATTCAGCGGAACCTTCACTGCGGGCAGTATCGCCCTCACCAGCAATGGGCCTTCGCAGGACATCTTCCTCACCAAGTGGAACGCCGCCGGGCAAGCCCTCTGGGCACGTGCGGCCGGCAGCACGGGCAATACCGACATCGCCGAGAATGTGGCCGTGGACGCTGCCGGCAACTGCTGGATCGCCGGGCAGTTCAGCGGCACCGCGCTGTTCGGCGGCCTTTCCGTCACGAGCACCTTCGACCCGCAGTTGAACGCGCTGGGCGATGATGTCTTCATTGCCCGCTACAACTCCGACGGTGACCCCCTCTGGGTGAAGAAGGGCGCGGCCATCCACCACGACCAAGCACTCGGGCTGGCGGTGGACGCGGCCGGCAACAGCTGGCTGGCCGGGCAGTTCAGCGACGTCATCACCTTCGACCAGGCCCACGTGAACACCTTGAACGACGCGGCTTTCGTCGTGGCCTTCGACCCCGTTGGGAACGAGCAATGGTTCCGTCGCATCGGTGGGGGAGGCAGCGTATTGGCAGGCGACCTGTGCGAAGCGGACGGCATGCTATGGCTGTGCGGCGCGCAGACCGGGAACAACCTGGTTTTCGGTAGCCAGAACACGGCCATCGCCTCGGCCTATCCCTACAGCGCGTTCGCCCTGGCCTTCAACGGGCAAGGCGATGTGGCCATGCAGAAGACCGTGGGCAGCGACCATCCCATCGAGGCGAAGGGCGTGGACGTGCGTGACGGGGAGGTGATGCTCGGCGGGAATTTCGTGTGCCAAGCCTTGGAACTCTCCGAGCTCTCCGGTGGCGATGGGCTTTTGCTCTCATGGGGAGGGGAGAACGGGTGGGCCTGCGTACTGGATCTCGCGGATGGGCTTGCCGTTACCTACGCCCAGATGCTCGCGGACCACGATGTGATGGACCTGCGCGCTGTGCTGATCGGCCCGGGGAACACCCTGTTCGCCGTGGGCGAATTCGCCGATGAGCTCATCATTCCCGGCATCGAGTCGAAGTTGCGCGCGCTGCCCGGCGATTCCCTCCTCATCATCGGGCCCAACGGTGCCGAGAACGCCTGTACCGATACCACCTACTACGATGCGGCCCGGCTGCATTCTGCTGGCGTGCTCGATGGTTTCGTCATGAAGGGCTTCATCCGCGCGCGCAGGCCCTTGGACATCTTCCTGCGCACGCCCTGCGAATTCGACCTGCACCCGGTATTCGCTGTGCTACCGACCTACGACCCGGACTGCGTGGTACCCGGTTTTGATGCGTCCTTCTGCGGTGAGGGCGCGGTGGCCGCCGCGTTCGACTATGCCTTCGGTCCGGTCCCGGACTTCCTCTGGAACACAGGCGCCACCACAACGGGCATTCCCATTTTCGCAGAGGGCAACTACTCGGTAACGGCGGATGTCGGCCAAGGCTGCTTCAGCGGTTCGGATGTGGTGAGTGTCAGCCTCTGTGAACCTGTCGGGCTGCCGGGTATCACGGACGACCAAGGCATCAACTTCCAGGACACCGTTACCCAAGCGATCTCCGTGTGTGAGCCCACGCTCGTGACCCTCACGGCCGGGCCCATTCCCGGCGTTTCATTCACGTGGGTCCATCCTTCGGGCAGTTTCCCCGGGGACACCGTGGTCACCGCGCTGTTCGATGGCGTCTGGTACCTGGAGACCGTGAACGCCGCTGGATGCGTCAATACCTCCAACGTCCAGATCTCCTACGTTTCTGCGGACACCTTGGGCCAGGTGGCCATGGAACAGGCCTTCGACTTTCCGCAGGATGCGGACGGCAACGACACCATTACCATCTGTGCGAATGACCCCATCCTCGCTGAACTCAGTTTGTCCCTCATTCTGGACGGTATGCCGGCGGGATCGGCCGGGGACCTGCTCTTGAGCGACACGGTGACGGTGAACGGCGGCATTGCGGACCAAGGGGCCTTCGACATGGCCGCTCAGCCCAAAGCGCTCTCCACCGCGTACACTGGGGATGGCTGGTACGTCTTCGGTTCGCTCATGCACATCAGCGATGAGCCCTGTAACCATAACTGGGCGAACGGCACCGGAATGGACAGCCTCTATGTCATCGGAACGCCCGGTCTCACGGGGCATGTGGACATTGTCGGAACCATCTTCCTGTGCTCTGGGCAGAACGTAACGCTCACCGCCGTGGCCAACGGGCCGGGCAGCTTCGATTGGTCGGCCGAGAATGGCGGCATCATCGGCCCCACCGATACGGATTCACTCGTGCTCGCCGTGGCCGGGCCTGTCCAGGTCACCTTCACCCCGTTGGATACCGGCGCCTGCACCTTGGGTGCCGCGGACTCGCATTCCCTCACTCTCGTACCCGCGCCGTCCATTGCCATGGACCCCGCCGATGGCCTCATCTGCCCCGGTGATCAGGTGCAGCTGGACGTTACCGGCGTATCCGGCACCTATGCATGGTACGGCCCGGGCGGTCCGCTCCCGCAGACCTCTCCCAGCATACAGGTATCCGATGCGGGCACCTACTTCTGCGTGGCGAACACCAACCAGGGTTGCGTATACGCTACGGCCCTGCAGACGGTGTCCCTTTATACCACGCCCTACCTCGCCGTGCTGCCGCAACCGGTGCTCTGCGCCGGAGGGTCCGTGCAGGTGAGCGTGCAACCGCCCACCGGCGGCAGCTACGTGTGGGCACCGCCGCTCGCGGGCAATACCGCGTCGCAGACCATCACCGCGCCGGGAACCTATTCCGTGTCCGTCACGCAGTGCGGTATCGTTACCCCACTGTCCTTCACCATCACCCAGAGCGACCCCGTGGTTGCCATCCTGGATGAAGGCCCCTTCGACATCTGCCCGCTGGACAGTGTGCTGCTGCAAGCCGTGCCCGGCATGGTGGCCTATGCGTGGCAGCCCGGCAACCTCACAGGCCAGCAGGTGTACGCCACGGCCGAAGGCGCGTATTCCCTCATCGGTTTCGACGAGTACGGTTGCACGGATACGGCGTTCTCCGCCCTCGTGGAAGTGCATGATTTCGCGCAGCCCGTCACCGCAGTGGTGGATACCGCCTGTGCGAACGAGCTCACCACCGCCACCGCTACCGGCTCCGGCGTATTCGCTTGGTATGCGGATGCGGATGCGCTGGAACTCATCGGCTATGGCCCCTCGGTCAGTATCGGGCCGTTCACGGTGTCCACGGTCATTTATGTGACGCAGACCGATGCCCAGTGCAACAGCCTGCCCGTGCCCGTGCCCGTGGTGGTGGTGCCCGGTGTGGTGCCGACGCAGATCACCGGCGATACCATCGTGTGCGTGGGTGGCGACTTGCTCCTGAGCGCCTCCCCGGGAGTGGACCTGGAGTGGACCACACCGCTCGGGTCCTTCATCGGGGCGCAGGTCAACCTTTCGCCCGTAAGTACCAATGCCAGCGGCACCTGGTCCGTGGTGGCCTCGCAGAGCGGCTGCATCAATGGCACCACCAGCGTGGAGGTCCTCATTCCGGACCCGCAAGTGGGCATCGTGGATGACGGACCTTTTGAGATATGCCCGGGGGACAGCGTGCCCTTGCAAGCAACGCCGGGCCTGGCCAACTATCTGTGGGTCCCCGGCGGCCTGTCCGGCCAGCTCGTGTACACGCAGGACACGGGCCACTTCAGCGTTGTAGGTACGGACGCCTACGGCTGTGCGGACACGGCGGGCGTCATCACTGTCGGTGGCTTCTTCTACACCCTGCCGCTTTCCGCGAGCGCAGGGGAGGTGTGCGCGGGCGATACGGCCATCGCCACCGCCAGCGGTTCCGGCACCCTCAGCTGGTATGCGGATGCCGCACTCACCCAGCTCCTCGGCACCGGCACCCAATGGAGCCTGCCCGGCATCGCCGGACCCGGCACCCTCTACATTACGCAGACCGAGGCGCAGTGTACCAGCGATGGGGTAGCGGTGCCGCTGCCCGTTATCCCCCTGCCGCCCTTGCCGCAGATACTCGGCGATGTCTCCCTCTGCACAGGTGATGCGCTCAACCTCTTCGTGCTTCCGCAGTTCAACCCGCTCTGGGCTACGCCCGCTGGCCCGGTGAACAGCTTCATCGTCAGCGCCGACTACGCCACCCCCGTGCTGGATGGTACCTATTCCGTATTCTACACCGTGAATGGCTGCACCGGACCCACCGCAAGCGTGGAGGTGAGCGTGGTGCCACTGCCCTTGGTGGACCTGGGCCTGCCCATCACCCTGTGCATCGGGGAAAGCACCGTGCTGGATGCGGGCCCCGCGCTCACTTGGCTGTGGAACACCGGTAGCACGGCACAGGCCATCACCGTTGGCGTGCCCGGCACCTATTGGGTCACCATCCTGGATGCCGGCGGCTGTACGGATACGGACAGCTTGCTCATTACCCAGAGCGATTGCGAAGTGGACATCCCCAACTACTTCACCCCGAACGGGGACGGCAACCACGACGTCATCACCCTCAGCAGCCCCAGCGCCGACCCCATCACCTTGGAGATATTCAACCGCTGGGGCCAACTGCTGTATACCCGCACCGCCGCCGTGGTGCAATGGGACGGCCACAACGGCTTCAGCGGGGAAGAAGTACCCGAAGGCGTGTATTACTACGTGCTCACGGCCAAGCTCGTGAATGGCGACCCTCTCGTGCGGAAGGGGTATTGGCAGGTGGAGAGGTGATACGTGATCCGGGTCCTTGACGGAATGATCGAAACGCGTGATCTCCCGCGCCTCCTGCAAAACGAGCATGGACCGTACCTGTTCATCCACTACCTTCGGAAGCCCCCATGCGACCGCGCCTCATTCATCTCCTCTGCCTGTTGTGCCTGCCCGTGTTGTGCGAGGCCCAGCACTGGGCGGTGAAATGCGGGGGCTTGGGCAACGAGCGCGTGAGCGATGTGAAGAGCGGCCCGGGCGATGTGCTCTTCGCCACGGGCGAGTTCGGTCCCGGTTCCACGGTAGCGGGGCAGCCACTGGTGTGCCAGGGCCTGAGCGATGTGTTCGTACTGAAACAGAACGCCGCAGGTGCGGTGCAATGGGTAACACAAGCGGGCGGCGCGGGGCTTGACCTGGCGGGCCGGGTTTGCGCGGCGCCGGACGGCTCGGTGGTGGTGTGCGGGCAGTTCAGCGGGTCGGCGGTGCTCTTCGGAACCTCCGTAACCGCGCAGGGCGGCAGCACGGACTTCTTCGTGGCCAAGCTCTCCGGTACGGACGGCAGCGCGCTCTGGGTGCGCACGGGCGGCAGCGCCACCTATACGGACCGGGCCGCCGGTGTGGCCGTGGGCGCGGATGGCCGGGTAGTGGTCACCGGCGAATTCCGGGGTGCGGGCATCTTCGATGCGGGCACCTTCAACAGCACCATCGACCCCGGCACTTCCTTGCCGGGCAGCGACGTGTTCATCGCCAGCTACACGGCGGGCGGTAGCGCGGAGTGGTTCAAGCAGGGCATCGCCCAGCGGGATGATCAGGCCGCCGATGTGGCGCTGGATGCCAGCGGAGCCACCTACGCCTTCGGGATGTACAGCGAGGACATCTCCTTCGGCACGCCGCACCCGAACGTGGCCTTGAACCAGGATTACCTGGTGAAATTCGATGCGGGCGGCAACGAGCAATGGTTCCGGCGCATCGGGGGCGCGGCCTTGCAGCAGCCGGTGGACATGCAGCTCGGCGATGCGGGCGGGGTCTTCCTCTGCGGCAATGTGCAAGGCACCCTGAGCTTCTTCGATAGCGCACCGAACACCGTACCCAGCGCGCAGCCGAACGCCTACTACCTGCTGCGCGCCACCACGGACGGCGAGTTCGAAAGCGGCATCGCCATCGGCTCCGTGAACGGGATGAGCACCGCAGGCCTGGACCAGCGCGGCAGCACGGTGGCCGTGTACGGCAGCTTCGTCTGCGGCTTCGTTGACCTGCAAGCGCACTACAACGCCACGGGCATCTTCATCGCCACGGGGGAGAAGGATCTCTTCATCGCCAAGCACAATGCGCTGACATCCGCGCTTACCGAGGCGCAACAATTCGGCGGGCACCAGCAGAAGGGCGCGGGCGGCATCACCTCCCTGAGCGATGGCGAGCTCATGTTCTGCGGCGATTTCTCCGAGCTGCTCATCTTCCCCAGTGAAGGGGATGGGTGGGGAGAAACCTCCATTGATTGTGCACCCATGGCCGAGCCCGCGCCGGGCTATTGTGGTGATCCGCACTACAACGAGTATGAATGGATCAGGAGCACGGGCCTGAGCGATGGTTTTATCGCGCGGGGCTATGTAGACAGCCGAGAGCCCTATGATCCGTACGTACGTGAAGGTTCCGGTTGTAGTCGGTCACCGCTCGACCTCGTGCTGTATTCCGGTGAGAACGGGGTCACGGACAACTCGCTCGTGTGCGACCATGATGTCCTTGGCTGGCTCCACAACATCCATCGGCCAGGTTGCCCGGGTTGCCAGTGTCCGCCGGATTCTACGGTTTCTTGGGCAGTTACCGATTTGTGGAGTACCGGCGAAGAGTTCTTCGACACCACCTGGGCCTTGAGCAGCGGATGGTATTGGCGCACGCATGTTTCCAGCAACGGCTGCTACAGCGTGGCGGATTCCATCTATGTCACCATTCTTCCCGCACCGGGCGCGTGGATCTCGATGGATGGAGGCTCATTGTTCAATGGTGGACCCAATACCATCAGCTATTGCCAAGGTGTGTCTTTGCTGGCAGCCGATCTTCTGGTTGGCGAAACATTCCAATGGTACGTGGATGGTGTTGCAGTTCCCGGGAATCCCATCCTGGCTGATGTGGAAGGAGAATATGTGCTGGAGGTCACATCGCCGAACGGTTGCACGGGAAGCTCCATGGTCGATTTCCACCTGCTGGATTCCCTGAGTCTGCCCAACATCACCGGCGCTGACTTCGAACTCTTGTACAACGGTGTGTCCTTGGATGTGCAGGACACGGTGCCCGCGTGCGGTGAAGGGGGCTGCCTGAGCGGTGCGCTCGTTCCCACCTGGTATGTGGATGGCGTGCCCACGGTGCTCACGCAACCCATTTTCGTCCTGTACGGAACAGAGAATGGTTGCGGCATACAATCCACCTATGCGGACGGCGCGATGGATTGGGACCAGTACCCGGACGAACCCGGCTGGTATCCGCTCCATGTGCACCTGGTCCTGCACATCGAAGGTTGCTCCGATGACACGCTGGCCTTTGACGTGTACGACAGCGTGTACATCCAAACGGGCTACGTGCCGGAGATACAGCCCATCGAGGACTTCGCGCTCTGCATCGGCGATACCGCCATGCTGGTGCTGGACTGCGCCAGTTGCCAGCAGGTGGAATGGAGCGGCCCGAACGGCACCTACGTGACGTCCACCGGCCAGGACACGGCGTGGGTGTGGGGCTTCGGCCTCTACTCCGTTATCGCGAGCAATTCGGAAGGCACCTATTGTGTGGCCGTGGAGTACTTCGTGGTAAGCCAGGCCGCGCCGCCGCCGCTCATCATAGAGCCCATCGCCGTGTGCCCGGGCGATACGGCGCTGCTGTATACCACCTTCCCGTCCATAATCTATGAGTGGAGCGGGCCGAGCGGTCCGATCGCGGTGGACAACGACAGTTTGTACATCACCGAGACCGGTTCATACTACCTGGTCGCCTACACCGATCAGGGCTGCGCGCTTTTCGGCGGTCCGGCCATCCTGCAGCAATTCGCCACACCGAGCTTGGGGATCCTGCCGGATGATGTCCTCTGCCCGGGAGAGTCTGCAGCATTGGAGATCAGTGGCGGTGGCCTGGAAACGATCGTTTGGGATGCTCCCTTGTCCGGAGGAAGCCTCAGTCAGTCCGTGAACGCTGCCGGGACTTACACCTGCACCGTTACGGCGTGCGGAAACACCTTCCCGCTCACCGCCACCATTTACGCCAGTAGTATTTCGGCGTCTCTTCCCGAAGGCCCCTTCACCATCTGCGGCGATGGAAGCGTGCTGCTGGATGGACCTGAAGGCGACTACGACTACCTGTGGACACCGGGCAACGATGTGACAGAGGACCTGCTGGTGACCACGCCCGGCGATTACCAGATCCAGGTGACCGATACCCTTGGTTGCAGCGCCACCTCCAATGTGGTGCAGGTCGTGGAACAATCGTTCACGCAACTGCTGAGCACCACCGGGGATACCCTCTGCCCGGGGGAGGATGCGCAGTTGTTCGCGACCGGTTCCGGCACCCTTGTCTGGTACGCGGCCGCTGATGCGCAAGACACGCTGGCCACCGGGAGCTCCTTGGTGGTCCTCGGTCCCTCTGTGAACGATACGGTGTATGTTTCGCAGACGGAGAACGGATGTGCCGGGCCCTTGGTACCGGTCATAGCAGTGGTGGCGCAAGTACCCGCAGCACCGGTGATCACCGGTGATACGTCCCTGTGTATCGGCGATGCCTTGTCACTTTCCGTTGTGGCGCAACCCGGTGTATCCTACACATGGTCCACACCGCAGGGAACCGTGAGCGGCGCGTCCGTCAGCATCAGTACGGTAAGCCTAGCCGACATCGGGACTTACGTACTTACCGGTTCTATCGGCGAATGCCCCGGCTCGCAGACCAGCGTGCAACTGACCCTGGAAGCCGGGCCTGAAGCACCAGTGATCTCCGGGGATACGTCGCTCTGCTCGGGCGATGCGCTTTCCCTCTCTGTACAAGCGGTCGCGGGGATCACGTTTTCGTGGACCACACCGGCAGGGGAGCAAGCGGGCCTGGTCGTGGAGGTGGATGCTGTAGCCACATCAGACGCGGGCATATACGTGTGCGTTCCATCGGCTGGTACTTGCGATGGCGAAGCGGCGGATGTGCAGGTGACCATACAGACACCACTGCCAACGCCCACCATTGCCGGCCCGGATACCTTGTGCGATGGTGAGTTCGGCTCGGTCACCGTTACCGGGATCTCGGCACCCTTCACCTGGGTAACACCCGCTGGCTCTTCACCGGGTTCGGTGCTCGGCTACCCGATCTGGGCTGCCACCCTCGAGGACAGCGGTGATTACGGCGTAGTGGTGGACGGGGGCGCATGCCCGGACGTTTCCGCTTTCATCCAGATCGTAGTGGACCCCTGCGAGGTGACCTTGCCCAACGTGTTCACCCCCAACAGTGATGGGCAGAACGACTATTTCATAATTGAAGGGACGCCGGGAGTCACCTACTACTTCCGCGTCTTCAACCGGTGGGGGCAAGAGGTCTACTCGTCTCCCCGCAGCGAGTCCATCCGCTGGGATGGCCGGGACGATGGGAACGACCTGTTGCCTGATGGGGTCTACTACTATGAGTTGATACGGGTGACCTTCGGCCGCTCCAGAACAGTGACCGGGTATATCCAATTGACACGGGGGCGCTGAGGGAGCGCATGAGCAATGCACCGGATAGCAACGCATAGGCAGAATGGATGATGTTGCGATGATGTACAGTACCGAAATTCGTTCTGCTCTTCTGAGCCGGAGGCACAGTACCAACTGAATATGCGGATACGAACGGCACTTCTTGTTGCGCACTCCGCACTGGCCGTTCTGTGCGGCACCGCGCGCGTGACGGCCCAACCATACTGGGTGCGTCATGTGGGTAGTCCTGGCAACGAGCATGTGAGCGACGTGAAGGTGGATGAGGCCGGGGACATCTACATCACCGGTGAATTCAGCGGTGATGTGGACTTCGGGGATTCCACGTTCACCTCCAGTGGGGGCATCGATCTGTTCGTGGCCAAATTGGATGCGAGCGGCCAGATCCTCTGGTGGAAGCAGGGTGGAGGGGCCGGCATCGATCGCGGGATCAAGCTCGCCTTCGGGCCGGACAACAGGCTGGCCGTGGTGGGCGAATTCATGGGCGTGGCCGACTTCCAGGGCACGGTGCTCTCCAGCAACGGATTCACACCGGACATGTTCTGCGCGGTGCTGGACAGGACCACGGGCGACCAGCAATGGATACGGCAGGGCGGCGGCGTTGCCGGTTCGGACCGGCCGTACGGCGTAACGGTCTCTTCCACCGGTCAGGTAACGATGGCCGGCGAGTTCAAGGGCACAGCCACATGGGGGGGCTCCAGCCTGACCAGCGTTCCCGAACAGGAGACCGGCGAACCCACCATGGACGTGGTGATCGCCAGCTACAACGCTGACGGGACTTTGCTCTGGTTGCAGCAAGGTGCCGCCGACCGGCAGGACCGCGCCATCGACGTGGTGAACGATGCACAGGGCAACATCTATGTGGCCGGGCAGTTCAGCGACACCATCACGTTCGATACAGAACACTTGAACGCGATCTACAACGCCACTTTCCTGCTGAAGCTTGATCCGGCCGGCAATGAGGTCTGGTTCCGGCGTTGCGGTGGTGCCATCTACGATCACGTGCGCGATCTGCTCTACACGCCCGATGGTCAGCTGTTGATGACAGGGGATCTGCAAGGCACGATGATCTTCATGGACGATGTTCCGGATTTCATAAGTGGCGAGCAGCCGTACAACTACTATCTGCTGCGCGTGAACACGGACGGTGAGCTCCTCGCACAGGGCCAGCTCGGTTCAGAGAACGGTGTGAGCAGCCGCGGGATCGCCCTGCGGAACGATACCATCGCCGTGGTCGGTCAGTTCAATTGCCAGTTCACCTCCCTCAGCGCGCACTATGGTGGAACAGGCCTGTTCATGGCGGCTGGACTGGAGGACCTTTTCGTGAGCAAGCACCGCTACCAGGATCTCGGTTTCATCGAAGCGCGGCACTACGGCGGGCCGGGAGGCAAGCTCGCTGGTCAGGTGGACTTCCTTTCCAGTGGTGACATCATCGCCTGTGGTTCTTACACGCGGAGCATCTCCTTCGCCACCAACGCCGGCAACCCCATATCCGGTGACTATTTCGAAGGCTACGTGCCCACTGGTCAGCCCGGGCCACCCGCCGGCTGCCCATCCCTCGTGGGCACCAACTTCCGCAGTCAGGACGCCACCGGCCTGAAGGATGGTTTCCTGGCCCGGACCTATGTTCGCGACAGCGTGGTCTATGACTGGTGGAGCCAGTCCGCTGGTGTGTGCGATCATCCTGCCACATGGGGCATGTGCGTGTCGGATGAACCGGACGGACCTGGTTGCCCTGATACGCTGGTGGTCTGCGGCGAGACGGACATCACCGCGTATCTGCCCTTCCTGCCTTCCGTCGGGGAAGGCAATACCGTGGGGCCGCTCGTGGAGGCGATCTGGAGCACCGGCGACACGGCGATCAGCCTACACATCGAGACCACCGGGCTCTACAGTGTGCAAGTGCATGCGCTGAACGGCTGCTGGTCGTGGAACGATGCGCTGTACGTGGTGGTGAACCCCATGCCGCCCGAACCCACCCTCAGCGATAGCCAACCCCAGAACACCAACGCCAGCGAACCGGAGACCATCCATCTCTGCGACCCCGAAAGCGTGCTCATCTGGTGCCCGGAAGCCGAACCCTGGACCACCAACTATTGGACGGCGCTCACCGGTCAACCACCACCGGACACCACCTACGGTACATCCCTGAACGCTGATACCTCCGGGGTCTACACCTTCCACATGGTTTCCGATGCCGGATGCGAACGGAACATCGAATTGGAAGTGATCGACCATGCCACGCCGAATTTGGACAGCCTGGATCTGGACATCGAGATCGTCTTTGTCGGCGACAGCCTGCCTACGGATTCGTTCCAGCTATGCCCTGGAAGCGACCTGACCTATGAGGTGATCCTGCAGTGGTATTGGGCAGGGGACACCACCATGTTCCCTCAGGATCTCGATCTCTGGATCAGCATCAACGGCGGGCCTTTCGAACAGCCTGCTGACCCGAACGGATGGGGTATCGGCACCGGGGTATGGCAAACGGGCTGGATCTACACCCACATCGACATCATCGTAACCAACGGCATCTGCGGCACGGATTCGCTGCTGTACGAACTGGACCATCAGGTCTATGTGGAGGGCTTGCCCGAACTGCCGCTGGGCATTTCGCTCAGCGGTCCGGCCTCCATGTGTGATGGTGACTCGGTCCTGCTGACGATGAGCTGCCCGGATTGCGAAGCCTTCCAGTGGGCTGGCGGAGGAACCAACGGCGACAGCACCAGCACGTCCGTATGGGCCACACAACAGGCCAACTATTCCGTGACGGGCACAGGTACGGATGTGAACGGATGCGCGGTCATGGAGTCGGCGTCCCTTTACGTGCATTTTCCGGCAGGGCCACTGCTGTACATCGATCCGCCGGACGGTATCATTTGCCCCTTCGACAGTGCGCTCATCTATACCCCCACGCCCGGCTACGATCTGGTCTGGTACGGCCCCTTTGGACCTGTGCCCAACGACAGCCAACAGATCTGGACGGGGATCCCCGGCGAGTACTATCTCTCGATGACCGATACGATGGGATGCGAACTCGTGAGCGATCCGGCCTTGATCACCGCCTACGGCACACCTTATCTGAATATCCTGCCGGACAATGTGCTTTGCCTGAACGAGCAGGAAGCCATCCTGCAGGTCGTCACCACCTCGCCATCCAGCATCGTGTGGGCACCACCGTTCAGTGGGAGCGCGTTGCAGCAGACCGTGACGGATCCCGGCGTGTACTCGGTGAGCAGCACGGCCTGCGGCATCACCACGGAGATGAGCGTGACCGTCGTGGAAAGCACCGTGAGCGCGCAGGTCCAGGAAGCAGGACCGTATGCGCTTTGCCAAGGCGAAACCCTCGTGCTGCACGCCGTATCGGGCCAGGCCGTCTACATCTGGCAACCGGGCAATGTGTTCGCGGACAGTCTTCTGGTGACGGAGGAAGGTGAGTACTCCCTGCAAGTGATCGATAGCTACGGCTGCGCGGACACGAGCGCCGTGATCACGGTGGATGTGGTCAGCGTTGCACAGACCCTTCTGGCTTCAGGTGATACGATCTGTGCGGGCCAGACCGCCACGATCACCGCCACGGGCAGCGGCACCATGAACTGGTACAGCGATGCGTCCACTCAGGATCCGCTCTTCACCGGAAGCCCTGTCACCCTGGAAGGATTGATAGCGGATACGACGTTCTATGTGGTGCAGACGGAAGGTCCCTGTGCAAGCGAGGTGCAGGCCGCAGTCGTGGATGTTGAACCGGTTCCTGTGGCCAGCGGGATCGATGCGCCCGTGTTCGTTTGCGGTGGAGGTGAAGCCATCATTACCCTGGTCGGTACGCCCGGGGCGAACGCGCAATGGACCACGCCGAGCGGAACCGCCACCGGAACGCAGCTCATCATCGCGGATTTTGCCGCTGGCGATAGCGGGGTGTACACGGTGTATCCGTTCTTCGGTAGCTGCTTCGGCGAACCGGTCTCCGTGGCGATCGGTTTCGCTCGACCGCTCCTCTTCTCCTTGGGGCCGGATACCACGTATTGTCTGGGCGGCTGGTACACCCTGACCATCCCCGCCATCTACAGCGATCCCGTATGGTCCAACGGCACGGAGAGCTACGCGCTGCAAGTGAACAGCGATGGATACTGGACGGGCTATGCCGTTGACAGCAACGGCTGCGCGGTACAGGATGAAGTGTACATCACCGGTATCGATTGCGGCCCGATCATCCCGAATGTGATCACCCCCAACGGGGATGGCAACAACGATGTCTTCACCCTGCTCGGGTCCGAAGGCTTCACCTTGGCCGTCCGCATCTTCAACCGTTGGGGCCAACAGGTCTGGGAGAGTGCTGGCCGGGATATCCGCTGGAATGGCCGCCATGCCAACGGCGATGCGCTCCCTGATGGCGTCTACTACTACGAGATCCTTCGAACGGGCTGGGAAGATTCGCTGACGTACACGGGGTACGTGCATGTGATGCGGGGGAGATGAGCGTTGCTTTCGAGGCTCACAGCTCGAAACAACGCGGGTACATTCGCCTCCGCATGGACTTCGCACCCATCGCCGCAGGTGAACAGCTGGCGTTCGAGCAGCTGTTCCGTGAGCAGTACCGGCCCTTGTGCGCGTTTGCCCGGCAGTACCTGAAGGATCCGGAGAAGGCCGAGGACCTGGTGCAAGACCTCTTCTTCCGGCTTTGGCAGGACCGGGAGAAGGTGTCCGTGACCACTTCGGTGAAGTCCTACCTCTTCGCTTCGGTCCGCAACCGATGCTTGAACGCTTTGGCGGTTACGGCTCGAATGCGGCCGTTGGATGAAGAAGCGGATGACCGCTTGCAGGACGATGTTCTGGACGAGGACGAACGCACGCTCCGGTTGGCACGTGTGCAAGCCGCGATCGAAGCCTTGCCGGAGGAGCGTGGGCGCATCTTCAAGTTGAGCCGCTATGAAGGGTTGAAGTACCATGAGATCGCGGAACGGCTCGGCATCTCGCCCAAAACCGTGGAGAACCAGATGGGCCGGGCCTTGAAGACGTTGCGGGAGGACCTCAAGGACCTGATGCCGCTGGGCGTTCTGGGCCACCTGCTCGGTTGGTTGAATGGCGGGGGATGGGGGTAATGCAGGAACGACTTGTCATAGCAGTTGCACGTGGAAGATCCCATTGACATCAGCAGCGAACAGCTCGCCCGGTACGTTGCCGGTGAAGCGGATGCGGCCGAGCGCGCGCTGGTGGAGCGCTGGGCCGCTGCGGCGGATGCGAATCGCCGCGAGCTGGACGCCACGCTGGCCATCTGGTCCATGAGCGGCGATCCGGCTCCCTCCGTGGATGTGGACGCGGCGTGGAACAAAGTTCGGTCGCGCATCAGCGCAAGTGCTGGCGGTGGCCGTGTGATACCGTTGTGGCGGCGAACGGCTTTCCGATGGGCCGCCGCCGCCGTGGTCATCGGCCTCTTCGGGGTCATCCGTCTGCTGTCTCCTAGCGAACAGGATCTGGTCGCCTATGCGGAGCCGGTGACGTCCCGATTGACCGATAGCAGTGAAGTAGTGCTTTCACCGGGCAGCCGGTTGGAAGCGCGCATGGGCCAAAAACGCAGCATCGCCCTCCATGGCAAAGCCTGGTTCGAAGTGGCACGCGATGCTGAGCATCCCTTCATCGTGCGGTCAGGCGATCTGGAGGTCACGGTATTGGGCACCGGCTTCGAGGTGAATGCGTACGACACGTCCAGCGTGTGGTCCGTGCGTGTGCGCCATGGTCGTGTGCGCGTGGAAGCTGGAGGCGAACACGTTGAACTGACCGCAGGTGAACGTGTCCGTTTCGATCGCGGGACCAGTGCGTTCGCGCGCGAAGCCCCGGTGACAGTTGAGGCATGGGGCGACCGCATCGTACAATTCCAGAACGCGCCTATGAGCGAAGTGGTGGTCGAACTCCAACGCATCTATCACGTGCGGGTCGACCTGTCGAACAACGCCTTGGCCAAGTGCCGCTTGACCGCCACTTTCGAGGGTGAACCGATCGACCAGGTGCTGCGTGTGATCGCAGGCACGTTCGGCCTGCGCGTTACGAAGCCCGCTCCGGACAACTACCTGCTGGAAGGCGATGGCTGTTGATATGCGAAGGCTGCTTCCACTGTTCGCATTCCTGTACGCGTTCGTCGCTTCGGGTCAAGGCCTTCTCGAACGGAGAGTGGAGGTGCATGCATCGCATGTGCGGCTTTCTGAAGCCTTGGGGCTGATCGCGAGCGATGCTCATTTCAAGCTCAGCTACAACGCGGCCATGTTCAATGGAGACAGCCTGGTGAACGTGGATGTGGACATGACCGCCGGTAAAGCGCTTCGCAGCTTGGTCGGCGATGGGATCCGCTTGGTTGAAAGCGGCGAGCACGTGATCCTGGTGGAAGGGGAGGAGACCGGGCAGCGCTTCCATCTGGAAGGCCGCGTGGTGGACGGGCAGACAGGCGCGGCCATCCCGCACGCATCCATCTATGGTCTGCGCGACCGCACCAGCACGAGTACGGACGGCAAAGGAGCCTTCAGCATCGATCTGGACGCGCAGCACGGACGGGGAGCCGTGCTCATCGCCCGCGCAGGCTACAACGACACCATCGTGTACGCTGGAAAGGAGGCCCTGTTTGGGACCATCATGCTCATGCCGCGTGAGAAGCTCCCTTACATGGAGCCGCGTTGCGTCTATGATCGCTGCGCTGTGGAAGATCTGGGGACCGCTCGCCTGCTGGTACCCGATGAAGGTCTGGACGCGGCCAGCAACCTGTCCATTTCAGAGACACGCCCCGTGCAGTTCTCCGTGTGGCCGGGCATCGGCACGAACGGCGAGGTGAGCGGCGCCTTCGTGAACAGGGTGTCCTTGAATTTCCTGGGCGGTTATGCGAAAGGCGTTCAAGGCGTGGAATTCGGCGTGGGCGTGAACATCATCCGACGCGATGTGAAGGGCCTGCAGTTCGCCGCCATGGCGAACCTGGTCGGTGGCCACACGAACGGTGTGCAGTTCGCGGGGGCGATCAATCATACTATGCGCTCGCTCCAAGGACTACAGATCGCCGGTTTCGGGAATACGGTGTGGGATACGCTGACGGGTGCACAGGTAGCGGGCGGCGTGAACGTGGTGAAAGGGGGCATGCGCGGTACGCAGATCTCGGGGGCCGCCAACATCACCACGCAAGGCTGTGATGGCGCGCAGATCAGCGGGGGCTTCAATGTGACGCTGAAAGAGGTACGCAAGACGCAAGTGGCCGGTGGAGTGAACTACGGTCGCCAAGTGAGCGGCGCGCAGATCGCGGGTGGCATCAACGTGTCCATCGGCCAGGTCGGTGGTGGCCAGGTGGCGGGTGGCATCAACTACGCGAGACAGGTCACGGGCGGTCAGGTCGCTGGCGGCATCAACGTGGTGAGTGATACCGTCATCGGGGGCCAAGTGGGCGTGATCAATTTCGCGCGTGTCTGCGCGGGTGGACAAGTAGGTATCCTCAACTTCAGCGATACCATCACAGGTGCTGCCGTTGGGCTCTTCAGCTTCGCGTGGCGAGGCTACCACCGCTTGGATGTTTCCACCACGGACGTGCTGCCCATGACCTTCACGTTCCGCACGGGTACTTCGCATTTCTATAACATCCTTGGCTGGAGCGCCCCTGTTGATGCACGGGAGCGTTGGGGCTTCAGTTACGGCTTCGGCACAGAGCCGAGGTTCACCAAGCACAGCGCACTGAACATCGAGATCACCGCCGAGCATGTGAACGAACAGCATGACTGGATCGATGCGGTGAACATCCTCGGCCGCTTCGGGGTGCAATACAGCCTCACGATCGGTCGACGGCTCGTGCTCTCTGCCGGGCCATCCTTCAATATGCTCACCAGCGATTGGCGGGAAGCGGAGACAGGCACCTACCTGAGCGCCATCGCGCCCGGGAATACCCTCTTCGAGGAAGTCAGTGGTGACCAGCGGATCCAAGGCTGGGTCGGCTATCGCGCAGGTATCGGCCTGCGTTTCTGAGTTCGCGCGGGGTTGAGCGAAGCGGACCCTGAGCCCCGGGATTTTTCCGGTAGAGTGGGGGTATTCCCGCAGTGGCTTGTCATACCCATGACCAACCACTGAACAATGAACCTCCCAACGATCGACCTGTCAACGGTCCTCTTCCTGTTCTACTTCATCGCGTTCCTGCTCGGCTCGCGTGGGCTCACCACGCATCTGCGCGATGGTGCGCATCCGATGCATGATCACGCTCATCACGTTTCCTCAGCCGCTTATCACCAGATCCTGTAACAACGAAACCGCATTATCGTCCCATGCACGTTTTCCGCACCACCATGCAACACCTCCATATCCGCAGCCTCTTCGTGGGCTTGCTCTTGTCGCTCTTCCACGGCGCATCAGCCCAAGTGAACCATCAGACCGTGCGCGGCACCGTGCTCGATGCCGATTCGCGCCAGCCCGTCTTCAGCGCGTCCATCGCCATTGTCGGCAGCGAGTCCGCGATCACTGCCACCACGGACTTCGACGGGCGCTTCAGCATGGCCGATGTGCCTACCGGCCGCATCGCGCTGCGCATCCGGGCCATGGGATTCGAAGAGCAAACACTGCCGAACCTGCTGCTCGTGTCCGGCAAGGAACTCGTACTGAATGTGCTCATGCAGAGCTCCGTGAAGGAGATCGACGAAGTGACCGTGACCGCCACCCAGCCCAAGGGTGAATTGCGCAACGACATGGCCACGCTCAGCGCCCGCAAGATCGGTGTGGAGGAAACCTCGCGCATCGCCGGGGGGATCAATGATCCCGCGCGCATGGTCAGCACCTTCCCCGGAGTGGCGGGTGATCCGGCCGGTGACAACACCATCGTCGTGCGCGGCAACTCGCCGAAAGGCGTGCTGTGGCGTTTGGAAGGCATGGAGATCCCGAACCCCAACCACTTCACGCAGGAAGGAAGCACAGGCGGCCCGATCAACGTGTTGAACAGCGATATGCTGGACGATTCGGAGTTCTACACGGGTGCCTTCGCTCCCGAATACGGGAATGCGACCAGCGCGGTCTTCGATATGCGCCTGCGCAACGGCAACGACAAGAAGCGCGAGCACACGTTGAAGGTGGGCGTGCTCGGCACGGACTTCACCACGGAAGGACCGCTGCCCGGTGTGGATGGCGGCTCCTACTTGGCCAACTATCGCTACTCCTCGCTCGCCCTGTTGGATGGCGCGGGAATCGTCGACTACGGTGGTGTGCCGGACTACACCGATGGATCCTTCAAGGTGAACGTGCCTACCGCCAAGGCGGGAACTTTCGCTGTCTGGGGCCTGGGCGGCATGAGCCATATCAAGCAAGAGGACCTCGCGGGTGACACGCTTTTCGGCCTCGGCAAGTACCGTTCGCGCATGGGCGTCGTCGGGCTCACGCACACGCGTACGCTCGGGGAACGGAGCTATGTTCAAAGCGGCTTCACGGTATCCGGAAATGGCAGCCGCGCCGAGTATGCGGAAACACCCTCTCCTGAGGAGATGGATCTGGAACCGCGCCACGAAAGCCAACTGGACAAGTGGACCTTGCGCGCGAGCACCACATTGAACAACAAGCTCAGCGCGAAACACAAGTTGCGTTCCGGGATCATCGTTTCCGTGGACAATTACCACATGAGTTCCACGAGTTGGGACCAGGATGCCGGCCACATGGTCAACGAGTTGAATACGACGGGCTCGGCCACCACCGTGCAGGCCTTCACCAGTTGGAAGTGGCGTTGGAACGAGCGGTGGACGATGACGAGCGGCATGCACGTATTGCACTTCGCGCTGAACAAGTCCACCAGTGTGGAACCGCGCGTGGGGCTGCGCTACCAGCAACGGCCGGACCGGGCGTTCACCTTCGGGACCGGTCTGCATTCGCGCACAGAAGCGGTGATGACCTACCTGGCACAAGCGCCCGATGCGAACGGAGCGATGTACCGGCCGAACCGCGGACTCGGACTGTCCCGCGCGGCGCATTTCGTGATGGGCTATGAGCAGATGCTCGCCCCGGACCTGCAACTGAAGGGGGAAGTCTACTACCAGCACTTGTTCAACATGGCCGTGGAGAACGACAGCGCCAGCACCTTCAGCCTGGTGAACTCCGTGGATTGGTTCACCAACACCCCGCTGGTGAACGATGGCGTTGGCCGCAACATCGGCGTGGAAGTCGCGCTGGAGAAGTTCTTCACGCGCGGCTATCACTTCATGATCACCGGTTCATTGAGCGATGCGCGCTACAAAGCGTTGGACGGTGTGTGGCGCAACAGCCGCTTCAACATCGTTACCGTGGCCAATGTGCTCGGCGGCAAGGAATGGAACGTGGGCAAGGACCGCACGATCATGGCGGGTATGCGCTATTCACTGATCGGTGGCCAGTACCGCACGCCGATCGACATCCAGGCGAGCATCGCGGCGGGTGAGGAGGTGGCCGGTGGCGAAGCTTGGAGCGAGAAGGGCGATGCCGTCCACAAGCTGGACGTCGTGCTCTCATACCGCCTCGGTAAGAAGCATGTGAGCCACGAGTTCAAGATGGACGTGCAGAACGTGCTGAATGCGCAGACGGCGGTCTACCGCTACTTCGATCGGCGTACGAGCACCGTGAAGGATGTTCCGCAGCTCACCTTGCTGCCGGTATTGCAGTACACCCTCCGGTTCTGACCCTCGACCCACGGTCTTGGTGGAACGGGCAACGGTTGATGTGGGTCAGGCAGCGGAGTGGACGAGGAAGCTGGCGAATGCGTCATCTTTCCAAGCGGCGGGCGGAGACCAATTCCCGCGCTGCGGACACATGAACCCAGTGCCTTGGTCACAACGGACACTCGAGTACGGAAGATCATTGGATGAACTGCCGGTCCTGCTTGAACGGATCCAAGGCACGTCCGCGCGGTTGAACGCATTGCTGGCAGGGCAGCCCATGGAGAACCTCCACTTGCAGGTGCATGGAAAATGGAGTGTGATAGAGCACGTCGGTCACCTGATCACGCTACAGGACAGGTTCGAAGGCCGGGCAGAGGATTTCGAGCATCACCGAACGAGTCTCTGTGATATCAACTTGTGCGATCAAGCGCGGATCCTCCAAGGGCACCGCTTGCGCGCATTGGGTGATGTGCTGGAGGAATTCCGGTTGAAGCGCATCGCATTCGCCCAACGGGTCGCGGGTTTCCAGCGGCGGGCGCTGGAGCATGTGGCCTATCATCCATGCCAGAACAAGCCCATGAGGCCGGTCGATATGTTACTGTGGATAGCCGAGCACGATGACCATCACCTGGCGAGCGTGCGGGGGATATTGCGCAGTTCATTCGAACCGCAGCGGCCAGGGCTTTGGCCGGATTGAAGGATCGAGGTACCGTTCCTCAGGCGATCCGTTTGATCAGTCGCAGCTTATGGGAGTACTGCTTGGCCTCCGCGTCGAAGATGCCTTGCTGGTCAAGACCGTCGATGCGCACCCGACCACTGGCATGAACGATCTCGGCTGGGGCTTCCTTATCGCGGCGGAGTACGATGCCCACGTGCGTGATCTTCCCTTCAGCGTTGTCGAAAAACGCCAGGTCTCCGGTGATGGCCAGGTCGACGAACTCGACTTGGTCACCTTCTTCGGCCTGCTGGTAGGCATCGCGTTGCAGGTAGATGCCCATGAGCATGAACACGAGCTGCGTGAAGCCGCTGCAATCAACACCGCTCGGCGTGCGACCGCCCCAGAGGTACGGTGCGCCGAGGAAGGGGTGGATATAGGCTTCTATCAGGTCCGACCGGTCGCCCACCGTGTTCTTGTTGGTGACCGCACTCACTGGCACGCGATGACCCTGCCACAGGATCGACCCGTCCTTCATGAACGGGAGCACGGAGCCGTAGGGGAGAAGCACCTGGCGCTCGCCAAGGTCCACCAATGAGGTCTGGTCGATCACGCGCAGGTCCGGATCCTGGTTCGGCGTGAGGCATTCCACCAGTTGCTTGTTGTCCACCCAGCCTTCGTAGCCGTCGTGGTCGAAAAGGAGCTTGCTCCATTTCTCCTGTCGTTCCAGTACCTCGGCGGTTTCGCCGAAGAGCCACTGGCTGACCATCTCCGCGCGGTCGTTCGGTTCCTTGCGTACGGGAACTATGGAGAGCGGGCAGATGACGGAACTCATAGGATCAGAGATTCTCCAGCACCATCGCGCTTGCGCCACCGCCACCATTGCAGATGCCGGCCGCGCCATACTTCGCACCGTTCTGCTTCATCACATTGATGAGTGTTACGAGGATCCGTGCGCCACTGCAGCCCAGCGGATGGCCCAGTGCCACCGCACCGCCATTGATGTTCACCTTGGAAGCGTCCAGCTGCATGAGCTGCAGGTTCGCGAGGGCCACGACGCTGAACGCCTCGTTGATCTCGAACACGCCGATATCGCTCATCTTCAGGCCAGCCTTCTCCACTGCGCGGGGAAGTGCAACGCTCGGCGTGGTGGTGAACCACTCGGGCGCTTGTTCAGCATCCGCATAGCTGAGCACTTTGGCCAATGGCTTCAAGCCGAGTTCCTTGGCCTTGTCGGCGCTCATCAGCAAGAGGGCCGCAGCTCCGTCATTGATGGCGCTGGCGTTCGCTGCGGTCACCGTGCCTTCCTTCTGGAACACCGGCTTCAGCGACGGCATCTTCTCGAAGTTGGCGGCCTTGAACTGCTCGTCTTCCCCGAAGACGACATCGCCTTTGCGCGTCTTCACGGTCACGGGCACCACCTCATCGGCGAATTTCCCTGCGGCCCAAGCCGCGGCTGCGCGCTTGTAGCTCTCGATGGCGTAGGCATCCTGCTGCTCGCGCGTGATGCCGTATTTGGCGGCGCACAGTTCAGCGCTCACGCCCATGGCGGTCTGGTGGTACACGTCGGTGAGACCGTCCTTGCCGATGCCGTCCACGAGCGCGCCATTGCCGAAGCGGTAGCCGTAGCGCGCCTTTTCCACATAGTAGGGGGTGGCGCTCATGTTCTCCATGCCGCCAGCGATGATCACGTCGTTGTCACCCAGCAGGATGCTCTGGGTCGCCAGCATCGTGGCCTTCATGCCGGATGCACACACCTTGTTCACCGTGGTGCATTGCACTTCGTTCGGAAGCCCGGCGAACTTCACTGCTTGGCGGGCCGGGGCCTGACCCAAGTTGGCTTGGAGCACGCTGCCCATGTAGGCCTCGCTCACCAGCTTCGGGTCGATGCCGCTGCGATCGATCACGGCTTTCACGGCGGTGGCTCCGAGCTGGGTGGCACTCACCTCGGCGAGGGAGCCTCCGAAACTTCCGATGGGGGTGCGGGCTGCGGCAACTATGACGACTTCGCGGGGCATGTCAGGGGTCTTTTTTGAAGGGCGCAAAAGTAGCCACGGTCGGGCGCTGCGGACTTCTATATTTGCCGCCCCATCGACGGTCGGCTTTGTTCTTTCACACGGAGAGGTGGGTGAGTGGCTTAAACCAGTAGTTTGCTAAACTGCCGTACGGGTTAAACTGTACCGGGGGTTCGAATCCCCCCCTCTCCGCAAGGCTCCGCGAAGTCGGAGCCTTTTCTGTTTCGGGGCGTAGCGCAGTCCGGTTAGCGTACCTGCTTTGGGAGCAGGGGGTCGTGTGTTCGAATCACACCGCCCCGACAGAACAAGAACGCCACCTTCGGGTGGCGTTTTTCGTTCGGTGCATCTTTGTGGTCTGGCCCCGTAGCTCAGTGGATAGAGCAGCTGCCTTCTAAGCAGCCGGTCGTTGGTTCGATTCCAACCGGGGTCGCTCCTCCATCCGGCATCGGCCGGTGTTCAAACGCGTAACGCGCACAGGGTGCGTGGTCCCAACAATTCACAAAAACAGACGAGTCCTCCGGGATGGTCCGTTCATGCCCGAAAACCACCGCGCCACACATGAACGACCAACCACCTCCAATTCCTCCTGTCGTACCCACGGTTCCGTCTCCAACTTCACGCCCTGACCGTTTGGGCTGGATGCGTCGTTCTCTGACCTTCCGCGCCATCGTTGTCGCCATACTGGTGCTGCTCCTCCTCATTCCGCTGAGCATGGTGCAAGACCTGATCGGTGAGCGCGCCCAGCGCAAATCCGAAGCGGAGGCGGAAATCAGCCAGACCTGGGGTGGGCCGCAGACCATCACCGGACCGATCATCGACGTGCCCTACGAAGTGCCTGTGCAGGCCACGGCCCCGGATGGGAGCCGCTTGATCGCTCGCACGGATATCCAGTATGCGCACTTCCTCCCGCAAGAACTGAAAGCTGAAGCCGTGCTCGACCCGTTCGAGAAGCATCGCGGGATCTATGATGTGGCCGTGTACGGTAGCCGGACAACGTTGTCCGGATCGTTCGCGCCGCTCACGCCCGAGCGGCTGAACACCGGCTACCCGCTGCAGTGGGACAAAGCCAAGCTGGTGCTGGGCATCTCGGATCTGCGCAGCATCAAGGAGCAGGTGAGCGTGCGGGTAGGAGGGCGCACCGTGCAGTTCGAGCCCGGCCTGCCCGACTACGACCTGGTAGCCAGCGGACTCAGTGCCGACTTCCCGCTGGACTCCACCATGCTGGGACGGCCACTGGAATTCGAGTCGAACCTGACGATCAACGGCAGCGTGAGCTATGACCTGGTGCCAGTAGGGAAGGTGACCCGCGTCCATTGTACCTCAACGTGGAACGATCCCAGTTTCCACGGGGCTTATCTGCCGAACCCGCAAGACAGCATGGGAAAGTCGCCCACGGGCTTCAGCGCGGACTGGACCGTGCTCCATCTCAACCGTCCATATCCGCAGGAGTTCACAGGGGAAAAGCGGGCGGAATTCGATGCCAGCGCCTTCGGGGTGTGGCTGATGCAGCCGGTGGATGAGTACCAGAAGAACACGCGGGCCAGCAAGTACGGGGTGATGCTCATCGTGCTCGTCTTTCTGGTGTTCTTCTTCGTGGAAGTGCTCCAGAAGCTGCGCATCCATCCGATCCAGTACCTCTTGGTCGGCTTCGCCCTTTGCATCTTCTACACGCTGCTCATCGCCATCAGCGAGCACCTGGGCTTCGGTACGGCGTACATCGTATCGGGTGTGGCGGTGATCGGGCTCGTGGTGCTCTACGCCCACAGCGTGTTCCAGGTGAAGCGGGCCTCCCAGTTGCTGGGGCTCATCATGTTGCTGGTCTTCGGCTTCATGTTCGCGCTCATCCATGAGCAGGACTATGCGCTGCTCTTCGGCAGCATCGGTCTGTTCATTGTGCTGGCCTTGGTAATGTGGGTGAGCCGCCGGATCGACTGGAACGGCACCCGCGAAACGCAGGCTTGACCGGTCAGAAGACCAGTTCCGCGAGTTATCAACGATCGTTAGCGGCCCCTTCCAGCCCTTGGGCCGGAGGGGGCCGTCCTTTTGTCGGGCGTATCCTGTGCTGGTCGGTCCCGATCGGGGGTACGGTCGAAATGTTGATCCGAAGGGGGGGCCACACCCGTTGCAAGCGTGGTCAAAGGGCGAGTTTCGCGACCGGAATCTCCCGAATCCCGATACAACGATGAACAACGCTCTCCGCCATCTGTTCGGCACCGCAGCCACGTTGGCCGCAATGCTCGCCAATGCCACGGTTTACTACGTCTCTTCTTCCTCGGGGGTGGATACCAACAACGGCACCTCGCAGAGCACACCTTGGCGCACCATCGATCGCGTGAACCAAAGCACGTACAGCATCGTTGCCGGTGACCAGGTCCTGTTCCAGCGCGGCGGCGTGTACCGCGGCGAGATCATCTGGGGTGTTTCCGGGACCGCATCGGCCCCCGTGGTATACGGAGCCTATGGCACCGGTGCCGACCCCATCATCAACGGCGCCAAGGTCATCACCGGTTGGACCCTGCACAGCGGCAACATCTACAAGGCCTATGTGGGCATGCAGGTCGATTTCGTGTACGTGGGCGGCACGCGGATGACGCTGGCACGCACGCCGAACGCGGGTTCTTGGTACCGCAATACCAACGCATCGTACGCCACGCTTACCAGCTCGAACATCACCCAGGCCAGTGGCTACTTCACGGGTTCGCGTTGTGTTGTGCGCAGCACCGCCAGCAGCGTGGATACCCTCCGCGTCATCAATCATGTGGGCTCCACGCTCACCTTCGGGAGCAACCCGGTGAACATCTACATGAACCAGGACGACTGGGGCTTCTACCTGGAGAACAAGCTGACCCTGTTGGACGCTGCGAACGAGTGGTACTACGACAAGTCCAACGGCTACCTCTACCTGTGGGCACCTGGCAACGTGAATCCCAGCACGCTGAACGTGGAAGCCTCCGTGTACTGGAGCGGTGTGAACTGCTATCCAAGCCGCCACTACGGTTCCATCCAGAACCTGAACTTCAAGTACCAGCGCTATGCCGGTGTGCTCAACGGATCGGCCGACCACGTTACCGTAACGGGATGCACGATGGAAGACCTCTACCATGGCATCCGCAGCTACGGCAGCTATGACACTTACTCGAACAACATCATCCGACGCACCTACGCCAGCGGTTGCCTGATGATCGACAACAATTCACTGTTCGAGAACAACAACCTTTCGGACATCGCGCTCACCATCGGTCTCGGCGAAACCGGCTGGGGCTACTTCGGTATCCGGGGCATCGGCACGAACAACGTGATCCGCGGCAACCGCTTCAACAACATCGGGTACACGCCGATCGCGGCGGATGCCAACCACCTCATCGAGAAGAACGTCCTCAGCAACTATTGCGCATCCTTGAACGATGGGGGAGGCATCGCCTTCGATAATGCTGACGGCATGGTCATCCAGGACAACGTGGTGCGCGATGTGATCGGGGGACTCGATGGTTCTTCCACCGTGATGCCGCACTATCAGCACCTCGGCGTGGGCATCTACTTCGGCAACACCAGCATCATCAACACTACGGTGCAGCGCAACACGGTCTACAACGTCCCCGGTGTGGGCATCAACGTGGACCACTTGATGAACTCGGTGAACTACAAGGTGAAGTACAACACCATGTACAACTGTGGCATCGGCATGTCCATCTCCGATTTCTCCACCACCAACGGGCCCTACGCGGTGTCTCCCTATTACGTGGCGAACTACAACGATGAGTACGTCGGCAATATCGTTTACTGCCTCACCAAGGACCAGTTGTGCGTGCGCTTCTTCAACTGCCATGGGAACAACTACGTGGACTTCGGCACCTTCACGAGCAACCAGTACTACAATCCGTACGACGAGATGTCGATCTTCTACCACAACCTCTTCAACGCGTTCTCCAAAACCTACTCGCTGGAGATGTGGCAGACGGCACGGAACGAAGAGACCGGCAGCACGCGCAGCCCGCTGCGACTCGCACCCTACAGCACCGCCTCGGAACTCACGGGCAACCTGGTGACCAGCGGCAGTTTCACCAGCACCGACGTCAGCCCATGGGCCGCTTCGGCATGGCCCAACAATGCGCAGATCACCCGCGTGACGACGAACTTGGACAACGGCTGCTTGAAGGCTTACATCCCCAACAACACCGTCTACTCCACGCTCTCGATCCGCAATCCGGAGTGGTTCCCCATGGTGAGCGGGCAGTGGTACCGCATGCGCATGAGCACACAGAGCAATGCGTCGGGTTCGATAAGCGCCGGAGCGAAAGCCCAAGCCACCATCCAGACCGCCGCTTCCATCTACGAACAGCTCATTCCGTTCACCACCGAACGCCGTGATCTGGAGATCTACTTCCAGAGCACCGTTACCGACAACGCCCAGGTCAGTTTCATCAACGACTACCAGGAACCGATGTACTACCTGGACAATGTGGACGTGCGCAAGGTGACCGTGACGCCCATCGACCCCACGACGGTCCACACCATCTTCGCCAACGAACAGACTACCGCGCAGAGCTTCACATTGCCCGCCGGTTGCTGGAGCGACCTGTCCGGCGTGGTGAGCGCAGGCGGCACCAGCTTCACGCTGCAACCCTACACCTCCAAGGTCTTCTACAAGGTGGCGGACAACCAGTGCGCTACGCAGCCCACCACCGGAACGCTCAGCGCTAAGGTCTTCCTCGGCGGGTGCATCAACTGGACCACCAATACCATGAACGACGGCCTGCGCACCGCCGGGGTCATCCCGAGCACGGAGCCGTACACCGCCCTCGGCTACACGCTTGAGAACACGGGCGCCACGGTGACTTCCACCGTGCTTAACACCACGGGCAACAGCGCTCCGGTGGATTGGGTGGTACTGGAACTGAAGAACAGCACCAGCGGCTATCCGGTCGTCGCCCGCAGGGCATGCCTTGTGCGCCGCGACGGCACCATCATCACCCCGGACGGCAACACGGTCATCACCTTCGCTACCACCACCACGGTGGGCAAACACCTGGTTGTCTACCACCGGAATCACCTCGCTGTAATGACCAGCACGCCGATCACCACCAATGGCCAGACCATCGACTTCACGACGCTGACGGCCGTGACCACGTACGGAACGGATGCCATGCAGATCAACGGTTCACGCCGTGCGCTCTACTGCGGTAACGTGAACTCCGACACGCAGGTGAAGTACACCGGTACCAGCAACGACCGTGATCCGGTCCTCACCGCCATCGGCAGCACAACGCCTACCAACTCGGTAGTCGGCTACCGCCGCGAAGACGTGAACATGGACGGTGTGACGAAGTACACCGGCACCGGCAACGACCGCGACCCCGTGCTTACCATCATCGGAGGAACCACGCCAACGCTGTCCAAAGTGCAGCAGGTTCCCTGATCAGAAGAGAACAGAAATGCGGAGGCCGGATCGGGAACGATCCGGCCTCCGCATTTTCATTCCTGTCAGGTAGGGAGCATGGCGACAAGTCGATCAGCTACAGGATCTCATCAGTGATCGACCCGTAGCACCGGAGTTCGACACAAGGCAGAAGCTCGCGTCTGCTATCAGATCACCACTAGTGCCCCCGGCGGCGCCCAGCCCACGCTGCCGCTGCTGAGCTTCACCTCGTACCAGCCGTTCTGTTCGGAGAGCACGCCCACCTTGGTACCTTCATGCAGCACGAACACCGTGGTGGCTCCTTGGCGCGGTTCGCCGAGCACGTCCACTTTGGGCAGCATGATGATGGCTTGTGACCGGTCAGTGACCTCGTGTATGCGGTAGGCCGCCAGCGACACGGACAAGACCGTGAGCAGAAGGCTCAAAGCGGCACCGCCGATCAGTACTCTGCGCCATGCTGCCCGCCGCACGAATACGAAGCCCGTGGCGAAAGCGAAGAGGAGCGAGCAGGCCCACAAGGAGCGACGTGCCCATTGGTCCACGTCCTTGCCGCCGCGCAGGCGGTCCCACAGGGAGCCGAGCGTGAAGGCGGGCAGTTCGTTCACGCGGTCCACCACCTGGCTGCGCGCATAGTCCAGGTTGGCGCGGATATCCTCGGCTCCCGGTTGCAAGCGCGAGGCCCGCTCGTAGTAGAGCACCGCATGTGGCACATTCCCCAGCTTCATGTGGCAATTGCCGATGTTGAAGAGCAGTCCTGCGGAACTCTCCGTGGTGTAGACCGAATCGTACAGCGCAAGCGCTTTCGCGTACTCGCCCTTGGTGTAGGCTTCCTGCGCGCTGGTCACCAGCGGGTTTTCCGCGCGCGCGAACGATGCGATGACGCAGAGACCGATAAAGAGGGTGCGGCGCCTGTTCATAGCTGTCCTTCGATGCGGTGGATGAGCGCGGATGCCTCGTCGTAGCACTGCTGGCGGCCCTTGCCCTCGATGGGAGCGAAGCGCGCCATCTCGCTGTCGGCCATGAGGGCGGCGAACTCGCGGGCGAGTTTGCCTTCTTCCAAGTGCCCGAGCTTCTCGGTGACCATCGCTGCATTCACTTCGGCCACGCCGAGGTTGAATTTGTCGGCGAAGTAGCCTTCCAGCGCCTTGCCGAGCGCGGTATAGAAGCCTTCGCGGTCGTTCTTGGTCAAGGCTGCGGCCGCGTCCTTCAAGCGTTGCTTCGCGATGCGGTCAGCGCCTTTCCTGCGCAGTCCTTGCGTGTCACCGAGCAACTTCTGGCGACGGCGTTGGAAGAACGCGAGTCCGAGGAACGCGAATGCCGGTGCGCTCATGCCGGCCATGTAGGCCCACGAGCCGAAGAGGTGCGCGTCCTTCTCTTCGAGCTGCAGGTCATCCGTGCGGATGTAACGGATGTCCCGATGCAGTTCCTTCACGTCCGTGCGCAACGGGCCGCTGACGTCGGCTGCGCTGCCGTCACCCTTTTCCACGTTGAAATCGATGGCTTCTTTGGTGAGCTGCTTGTACTGTCCGCTCGTTGGATCGAAGTAGCTGAAGGTGAGCGGGCCCACGGTATAGTCCCCTTCATGGCGGGGGATCACCAGGTATTGGAACTCGCGACTACCGCTCATGCCGCCGCCGTTCACGGTGATGCGGTCGGTGATCTTCGGGTCGTAAGCCTCGAAGTCCGTGGGAAAGTCCAGCTTGGGCGCATCGATGAGCTTGAGGTTCGCCCGGCCGTTGAACTTGATGGTGAGGTCGATGGCCTCGTTGGCTTTCACCGTCGTGCTCGCCACGTTCACGTCCATTTTCAGTTCGCCCACGGCGCCGATGAAGTCGGCGGGCTTGCCTTCCGGCAGGTCCATCACGGTGACCTCCACGGCGTTGCTGGTGATCTTCACCGGCGTGCCGTTGTTGAAGAAGCCCGCGTTCACCCGGAAGTTCAAGGTCATGGGCGCGATACGCAATTTGCCGGACCGCTGCGGGAAGAGCAATTGCTTCTTCAGCACGGCCACGTTGTAGGGAAGTCCGTTCACTTTTTGCGGCACCTTGCCGAAGGTCGCTTCACCCACATCGATCTCTTCGGCCCAGAACCCGTCCAATTTCGGAAGGTCATAGTCGTCGCGCTGGAGTGAATTGTACCGCGTATAAAGCGTGTACGTGGCCACGATCTGTTCCTGCACGTAGGCTTTGCTCTTGCTCAGGGAGATGGTGCAGAAGATGTTCGGGTCGCTCTTCTGCGCCTGGTCAAGCGTAGCGCTGGAAGGTCCGCTGTCCTGGCTTTTCGTGATATGGACCTTGATCGGTTGCGTGGAGATGGTTCCGCCGCCCACGCGAGCGGTTGCGGCGCCGATGGTATAATCGCCCGCAGCGGTGGCCTGCAGATAGTAACTGCGTGAAACAGAGCTGCTGGTGCGCCCGCCGGACATGCTGAAACTGTTCTGGTCGAAGGGACCCTGCACCACGATCAACCCACCGAAGTCGGGTGGCGCGATCGCGCTGTTCATCGGCGCATTGATCAACGAGAGCGTGAGTTTGATCGGTTCGCCCGTCGCTGCCGAGGTGCGGTCCACCTTGGCGTCGAAGGTGATCTCTTGCGCCGCCGCCGTGGAGAACAGCGCGGTGATCATCAGGAAGGGGAGGAGCACTCTGTAGATCATCACCAATCCTTTTCAATGGGCAGCTTGGCCCGTACGCGCATCTTGTCGCGGGCCTTCTTCTGCGAGTCCTTCTCTTGTTGCTGCATGGCGTCCAGCATGCGTTGCGCGTCCTGCTCGCCCATTTGCCCGGGCTTCTTCTGCTCCTGGTCCTTGGCCTGTTGGTCCTGGTCCTTTTGTTGTTGCTGCTGCTGGTCCTTCTGGTCTTTCTGGTCCTGCTTCTGCTCTTGTTGCTGCTGATCCTGCTGTTGCTGGTCCTGCTTCTGGTCCTTGTTCTTGTCCTTCTTCTTCTGTTCCTCTTGCAGCTTTTTCTGTGCGTACGCGAGGTTGTAGCGCGTGTCCTCGTCGTCGGGCTTGCGCCGCAGCGCTTGCTTGTAAGCGTTGGCGGCTTCCTGCCACTTCTGCTGTTTCATCCAGCTGTTGCCCAGGTTGTGGAATGCGCGGGCCTGTGCATCCGGATCCTTGGCCAAGGTGCTGGCGGCCTCGAAGGTGCGCTGCGCATCCGCCACGCTGTCCTGCCGGTAGAACGCGTTGCCGAGGTTGAAGGCCCCGCGTTGGTCGTTGCGCGCCTTTTCGTACGACCGGATGGCCGCGGCCTGGTCGCCCTTCTTGTACGCGCTGTTGCCTTCGCGGATCGCGCGGTCCGCTTCCTGTGCGGAAACCGTTCCCGTCAAGGCCGCGAAGACGTAGAGAAGGAGGGTCGTTCTCATGCGGTGAAGGTGTTCCGTATCGATCGTTCGCTGCCGCGTTCGCCCATGAAGAGCCCTGCGAAGATGAGCATGCACGCAACGGCCAGGAAAAGCTGGTAGCGGTCTTCATGCCCGGCGAAGCGGTAAGTACCCGTTTCGCTCTGGTCCATGCCGCGCAGTTGTTGCACCAAGGCCTCGATGCCCGTTCCGCTGTTGGTGGCGAGTACGTATTCACCGCCGCCGGCCCGTGCGATGCGGCGGAGCATGTCCTCGTTCAATTTGGTCATCACCGTCTGGCCTTCCTTGTCCTTCTTGAAGCCCATCACCTGATTGCCGTTCCGCTCGGGGATGGGCGCGCCTTGCGGTGAGCCCAAGCCGATGGTGTGTACGATGATGCCTTCGGCGGCGGCTGCTTTCGCGGCGGCCTCGCCATCATCCTCGAAGCTTTCCCCATCGCTGATCACGATGATGGCGCGGCCCTTCGCCGCATCCTTCTGGAAGCTCTTGCCGGCCTGTTCGATGGCCGCTCCGATCGCGGTGCCTTGGGTGCTCACCATGCCCGGGCCGATGTTGTTCAGGAACAACTTGGCGGCGGACCGGTCAGCCGTGATCGGCAATTGCGTGTACGCCGTACCGGCGAACACCACGATGCCCAAGCGATCGCCCTGCATCTTCTCGATGAGCTGCACCAGCGCCCGGCGGGCCACTTCCATGCGGTTCGGCCGAAGGTCTTCCGCCAGCATGCTGTTGCTCACGTCCATGGCCACTACCACGTCCACGCCGCGGGCCTTTACCAGTTCCTGCCGATCGGCCGATTGCGGACCTGCCAGCGCCAATAGCGCGAAGGACAGTCCGTGACGCAGCAGCAGGAAGCGCAATGCGGACAAGGAATTGGAAACACCGGGGATCATCCAGGCCAACAAGGGTCCATGGCTGAACCGGCCCATGCCGCGGTTCTTCACCGCGAGGCTGATCAGGTAAAATACCGTGAGCACGGGGCCGATGGCCAACGCGTACAGCAGGTCCGGCCGAGCCAGCTTGAACTGCGTTTCGCGGTAGATAAGCGTGTACCACATGAAGCCGCCGAACGCCCACGCGAGCAGCTCGATCAACAGGATGATGGCCGCAACGGTTCCCACACGGTATGTGCCGCGGATGCTCATGGGGTCGTGCGCAAGAGCGTTCGTTCTAGCAGAAGACCGAGGGCGAGTATCGAGCAACCCGCGAGCAGTAGCGGGAAGTACTTGTCGCTGTGACGGCTGTATCGCGTCACCTTCTCGCGTGTCTTCTCCAGCTGGTCGATCTCGTCGTACACGTTCTTCAGGTTCTTCTCGTTCGTGGCCCGGAAGTACTTGCCACCGGTCATGTCGGCCACCTGCCGCAGCATGTCCTCGTCGATCTCCACGGGCATGTTCCGGTACTCGTACTGGCCATTGAACCCGAAGCCGACCGGTGTAGGGGCCATGCCGCGCGTGCCCACGCCGATGGTGTACACGCGGATCCCGTTGATCTGCGCGGCCTGCGCGGCGTCAAGCGGTTGCACCGTGCCCGCGTTGTTCACGCCATCGGTCATCAGGATCACCACTTTGCTCTTGCGCGTGCTCTCGCGTAAGCGCAGGATGGCCGTGGACAGACCCACGCCTACGGCCGTGCCGCCATCGATCAGTCCGCTGCGTGCTTGCAGGAAGAGGTCGCGCAAGACGTCATGGTCGGTGGTGAGCGGGCACTGCGTGAAGGCCTCGCCCTCGTAGACCACCAAGCCTATTCGGTCGTTCGGCCGAGCATCGATGAAGCGCATGGCCATGGAGCGCGCCGCTTCCAAGCGATCGGGTTTGAAATCACGCGCCAGCATGCTCGTGCTGAAGTCCATGGCGATCATGATGTCGATGCCGTCCACCGTGATGTCCTGTTCTTCGTGGCTGCTCTGCGGGCGCACCATGGAGAGCAGCAGGAGCGCGAGCCCGCCTAGGGCGAGTACGAAAGGAAGGTGGCGCAGGCGTGCTTTCAGGTCGATCGGTCCGGAAGCGAGCACGCGCACCGTGCTCAAGGTCGCGCGCGGTTGGCGCTTGTTCCGCCGCCACGCGTACCAAGCGCTCAGGAGCGGGATCACGGACAGGGTCCACACCATCCTGGGCGAAGCGATCTCATAGCGGTGCCAGAGCCACCAGGCCGTGCCGATGAGTGCCGCGTGCAGCAGCACCAGTATCACCAGGAGCACGATCAGGTCACGACCGGGGCGCATCGATCAAGGTGTCGGAGGTTTGTTGCACGAGCTTCACGGCACCGGCCAGCAATTGCTCGTTCTCGGTCGGCAGGGGCGTCCACTTGGCGAACTTCACCATGTCCGCCATGCGCAGCAGATTGGCCAGTTGCTCGCGTTGGCCCGCACCCATGCTGCTCATGCGCAGGATGCCGAGCAGATCGTCCGTTGTGCTTTCCAGTGCGGGCACTTGGAAGCGCTCTTCGATATAACCACGCAGGATATCGGTAACGGCGCTGTGGTATTCCTTGACCAGTCCCTGTTGCCAGAGCTTCTTCTTCTCGACCTCTTCCAGCGCCAGCAGCGTACGCACATGCAACGGCTTCTCCGGTTCAGCGGGAGCCGCCACTGTCTTCGGACGGCGCGAACGTCGCAAGAACCAGACGATGGCCCAAGCCAGGATGGCCGCGGCACCAACGCCGCCGGCGACCCACGGCCAGTGTTCGCGCAGCCAATCGACCCAGCCGTAAGGCACCTCGTAGATCTCCTTGATGTCCTTGATCGCGGCCGAGGTATCGACGGGCACGGTGTTCACGGTGAGAAGCATGGGCTGCGTCTCCATCGTATCGCCGTTGATGGTGAACACGAACGGAGGAACGGCCCAATACCCGCTGTCCCACGAGGTGATGGTCAGCGTCCGCGTCAGCTTGCGCAGCAGCGGATCGTTCTGCTTGTCCGGCTGGATGGTGTCCACGCCGCTGTCCTTCACCACGTCGATCTTGCCTGTGAGCGTGTCGCCCACGTTCGGCCATCCGACCGTGCGCAGGTTCTGGTCCGTGCGGTAGCTCACGCTCAACAGCAGATGTGCCTGTTGCCCGATGAGGATCTGGTCCTTGTCCAGCGTGGCTTCGGGTTTCACCCCTTGAGCGGACGAAAGAGCAGGAGCAAGCAGGAGTGACGCCACCAGCACGATCACACTCGGCGTTCCTCCGCGCATCTCAGCGTCTCTGCGTTTTCGCATTTCAGTCGCGTTGCCGGAAGAGGTTCATGAGCGGCTTCACGTAGCCCTCTCGCGTGCTGATCACAGCGTGGTCCACCCCGGCTCGGCGCAAGGCATCGCGGGTGCGGGCCTGCAGCTTGAGCGCCGCTGCCCGGTAATGATCGCGGATACGCTTGTTGCCGGTATCCACCCAGCGCTGCTCGCCGGTCTCGGGGTCCGTGAACTGGACGAGTCCCATACTCGGGAGTTCCTGCTCGCGCGGGTCCGTGGTACGCAGAACGACGAGATCATGCTTGCGGTTGGAGATCTTCAGTGCGTCCTCATAGCCCTCGTCCATCAGGTCGCTGATCAGAAAGGCGATCGCCCGCTTCTTGATCACGCTGTTCAGGTACTTGAGTGCGCCCGCCACATCGGTGCCCTTGTGCTGTGCGCGGAATTCGAGCAGTTCCCGTACGATGCGCAGGATGTGCCCGCGGCCCTTCTTCGGCGGGATGAAGAGCTCCACTTGGTCGCTGAAGAGGATGAGCCCCACCTTGTCGTTGTTCTGGATGGCGCTGAACGCGATGGTCGCACAGGCCTCGGTGATGAGCTCGCGCTTCAATTGGTTCTCCGTGCCGAAGTCGCCGCTGCCGCTCACATCCGCCACCAGCACCACGGTGAGCTCGCGTTCCTCATCGAAGACTTTGATGTACGGGTGCCCGGTGCGCGCTGTCACGTTCCAATCAATGGACCGTACCTCGTCGCCCGGCACATACTCGCGCACCTCGCTGAAGGCCATGCCACGCCCCTTGAAGGCGCTGTGGTACTCACCGCTGAAGATGTGGTTGCTCAAGCCGCGTGTCTTCAGCTCGATGCGCCGCACCTTCTTGATGAGGTCCTTGGTGTGCTGTTGGGTGTTCATGGATCAGGGGCAGGAGCAGGGGCAGGTGCAGGGCGTGGTCTCTTTGCACCTGCTCCTGCCCCTGATCCTGTTTTCAGGGAACCTCAACCGTGTTCAGCACCTTCTCGATGATCTCCTTCACCGTGATGTTCTCGGCTTCGGCCTCGTAGGTGAGCCCGATGCGGTGGCGCATGACGTCCGGGCATACGGCGCGCACGTCTTCGGGGATCACATAGCCGCGGCGCTTGGTGAAGGCGAAGGCTTTCGCCGCCAAGGCCATGTTGATGCTGGCGCGTGGGCTGCCGCCGAAGGAGATCAGGCTCGTGAGGTCGCCCAGCTTGTACAGGTCCGGCTTGCGCGTGGCGTACACGATGTCCACGATGTAGTGCTCGATCTTCTCGTCCATGTACACCTCGCGCACCAGTTGCCGGGCGCTCACGATGTCCTGTGGGCTGATGACCTTCTGCGGGACCGGTGATGCACCGGCGCGCGTATTCTGGCGGATGATGAGTTTCTCTTCCTCCTTGCGCGGGTAGTCCAGCACCACCTTCAGCATGAAGCGGTCCGTCTGCGCTTCCGGCAGGGGATAGGTCCCTTCCTGCTCGATGGGGTTCATGGTGGCCATCACCAGGAAGGGTTCGGGCAATTTGTAGGTGGTGGGGCCGATGGTCACTTGGCGCTCCTGCATGGCTTCGAGCAACGCGCTCTGCACCTTGGCCGGTGCGCGGTTGATCTCGTCCGCCAGGATGAAATTGCTGAACAGCGGTCCCTTCTTCACGCTGAACTCCTCACTGCGCTGGCTGTACACGAGCGTACCGATCAGATCGGCGGGCAGCAGGTCCGGGGTGAACTGGATGCGGCTGAAGGCCACGTCGATCACTTGGGCCAGCGTTTTCACGGCGAGCGTCTTCGCGAGGCCGGGCATCCCTTCCAGCAGGATGTGTCCGTCCGCCAGGAGGGCGACAAGGAGCTTCTGCACCATGTCTTTCTGGCCCACGATGCTCTTCTCCATTTCGCGGTCGATCAGGTCCACGAAGGAGCTGGCCTGCTGGATGCGGTCGTTCAGCGCGCGGATGCTGTCGGAGGTGATCCCGGACGTGCCGGTGACGGTGGTAGACGAGGGGGTTTCCATGATATCCAGGTCGCTATTGGAGCGCGGCGAAGTTGGAACGCAAAAGTCGAAGTACGGATACCCTGCGGAAGGCAATTGCCAGTTAAGTAGTGTTAAGTGGTTTTTCCCAGTGTTGACGGTACATTCGGCCACAACGCCGACGCACAAAGAAGCTATGGCGTTCACCGTATGGACACCCGCACCGCCACCCTCACTTTGCACGAGACGATCAACCATGTCCGCGACTTCCACAACGCCTTCCGGATAGGCAACGCCGATGGACTTGTCGGAGACATCGGCGAGAAGCAAGCGCTCCTCCGCTACACGCTGATGCGCGAGGAGAACGAGGAGTACCTCGAAGCCGCCAACCGGGGAGACCTGGTGGAAGTGGCTGATGCCCTTGGCGACATGCTCTATATCCTCTGTGGCACCATCCTGAAACACGGCCTGCAGGACCGCATAGCAGCGGTGTTCGAGGAGATCCAGCGCAGCAACATGAGCAAGCTCGACGCGAACGGCCAGCCGATCTACCGCGAGGACGGCAAGGTGCTCAAGAGCGATCGGTACTTCAAGCCGGATATCGCGGGAGTATTGGGCACGCCATGAGGAACCAGAGTCTTTGTCGAAGCTTCAAAGCGCAAGACTCAAGCTTCAAGACTCAAGCAACGACCTTGACACTTGAGTCTTGAAGCTTGTTATGGACCTCCAAGCCCTCATCCGCCGCTCCCGCACCTCCGGCGTTTCCCGCTGGTGGCTGAACGCGCTGCTGCGCTGGATGATCCCCTTCAATCAACCGCACGGTTTCCGCGTGCAGCCATTGCGTGGCGGTGGCATCTCGGTCCACATTCCATATTGGCGCATCAACCGCAATCACATCAAGGGCATCCATGCGTGCGCGCTCGCTACGGCCGCTGAGTATTGCTCAGGACTGGCCCTCTTGGAGCATTTGGACGCGAAGAAGTTCCGGCTCATCATGAAGAGCTTGCACATGGACTATCACTACCAAGCGAAGGCCAATGCCCATGCGGTATTCGCGCCGAGCGCGGAGGAGCTCGCTGCACAGGTCATCGAACCACTGAAGAACAGCGATGCGGTGCTCTACACTGCGCGCGTGGAACTGCACGATGCTAAAGAGAACCATCTGGCCACGGGGCGCATCACATGGCAGGTGAAGGCGTGGGAAAAGGTGAGGACCAAGACCTGATCAGCGCGGACGCTCGGGGCTTCGAGATCTATGAGCCGTTCACTTCTGCGGCTCAGCGGGCGGGTCCGGTTCCGCTCCGGGCGACTCCCATGCACCACGGCTGAGCGGGATCATGATGCCGATGGAGAAAATACTCCCGCGGTCATAGAGCCGGCCATCCTTGAGCACGTTCATGTTCACGTCGACGAAGTCGATCCGCATCATAGGAGTCAGTCCCCAGAGGTGGCGATAATCCGCGAAGAGCCAAGGAACACCGATCCTGAAAGCGGCGCCAAGCCCGGCGGTCGCTGAGATCTGCGTGATCTCCAGGGGATAGTCGTCCGCGGTCATTACCAACTCTGAAGACCCCGGGATGCTGCTGACTGACGGTTCAAAATAGGAACGCACCGAGAGGCAGCGATTGATGGATGGGCCGGCGAATACGTATGGCTTCCATTTGTCCACGTCTATGAAGCCTTTGGCCAAGAGGCTGAATTCAACGCTGTTCACTTGGAAGGTGGAGGTGCCGTAATCGTCCTCATAGCGGTTGCCGCGTTGCACGAAGCCCACTTCAGGTTGCAAAGCGAAGTGTTTCGAAAGCCGGATCTCCACGGGAACCGTGATCGTCGGGGCCAGCAAGTTCACTTGGTCATCCGTCCAAAAGTCCGCCACGTCCTTATCGGCCTTGATGACTTGGTTGAACAGCCCCACGCCCACGCGGTTTCCGATGGAGGTTTGGGCCACGGCCATAATTCCTGTGAGCATCGCGATGAAGAACCAGACCCTCCGCTTCATCGAGGAGAAGGCGTTTCGGTCCAGGCCTCCCGCGAGAGCGGTATGGAATAGCCGATGGTGATCATGTGGGTGCGGTTGAACATGCTTCCCGAGCCCAGGAGTGAGCCGTTCACGTCCGTGTAGTCCACCACGTAGCGGTAGATGTTCGAGAGCCCGAATACATACCGGTAACCCAAATGGATCCGCGCTACGCCCGGCTGTATGATGAACCCGGCGCCTAACACCGCCGAGAATTCCCATTCGGCCAAGTTGTCCCGAACGTTGAAGGCGCGCGTGCGGACCACCTCATTGAAGGTTCCGGTTTCGTATACAAGCATGTCCGAGCGTGTCTCATCCCGCGTGCGCAAGGGATGCGACAAGGCGGGGCCGAGGAAGACCTCCGGTCGCGTATTGCCTGAAAGTGCCGTCCACTTGAAGAGCGTGGTGAGGTCGGCGTAGCCCAGTCGCACCATTTGTTCTACAGAACCCGGGATGGCTGCTTTGGGCGACACGTAGCCTTTCTCCACATAACCGAGCTCCGGCTGCAGGCTGAAGTGGTCGTTCAACGGGAACTCAAGCGATGCCCCGAAGTTGCAACCGAGCAGTTGGAACGTGTGGTCATCGTGGATGTTGATACCGCTATACCCGGCCGCATCCTTGAGCACTTCCTTGCTGATGCTCACGCCCGCGCGGTTGCCGAAATACACTTGAGCGCAGGCGCTACAGGTGAGCAACAGGAACGGAGCAGTGGACCAGCGCATCGTTTCGAACGGAAATGTAATCAGTCCAGCAAGCCCACCAAGTGATCGATCCGGTCGCTCTGGATGATCTCCGGGTTCATCCCGATCGCATCGCGGTTCTCCCCCTTGGTCTGCACGTTCCACACCGCGACCCACAGGTTGTGCGTGTGCGCCTCCGCGACCTGTTCGGCCGTGATCTTGTTCACGTCGATGGTCAAACCGTAGAGGTCCATCTGTTGAGCGGTGGCCAGGCCTTCATCAAAAGTGGGCGGGTAGTAGAAGAGCTTGAGCCCTGCGCGGCGAACCTGGAGGGCGGCCAGCATGTAGGTCTGCTGGCTTTCGAGATGGACGCGGTCGGTCAGGTCAAAGCGGTCGAGGATGCGGATGATAGCTTCGGCCATGCGGTCCATGAAAAGCTCGTCGCTTGTGCCGTTCGGATAGATCTTGATGTCGAAGGTGCAGATATACTGGCGCGGGTCAGTGATCGAAGCGAACAGTTCATCCAAGCGCGCGATGTGGTGCTCGGTGTAGGGTACGCCTTTGAAGCGCGCATGTTGCACTTCGGCCCAAGTGTGCGAGATCACGGGCCCGTCCATGTCGGTGGCATCGCTGAGGTCGGCGTGGTGATAGGCCACCAGTACACTGTCGCTGGTCATCTGCACATCCATCTCGGACCCATCGGCGCCTGAGTTCAGGCACGAGAGGATCCCGGCCGGGCTGTCCAGTGGGTACGTGCTGTAAATGCCCATTCCCCCGTGGCCTTGTGCGATGATCTTTCCGCCGTTCAGGTTCTGGATGTCGAAGTCGTCCTTCTTGCACGCACTTGCCGCTATCAGCGCGAAACAGAGGAGATGGTGGAGGCGCATGGCAGGTCAGAAGCGGTAGCCGATCCCCAACTCGTATACGCGCGTGACATGTCCGAACTCGAAGATGGGTGTGAAGGCCGCGCGGAGCCAAATGCGGCCAGTGATACTTCCGCGGATGCCCACCGAACACCACCCGTGAACCTTGGACCGGCGCGATGGCTTGAACGTCCGTTCATCGGGGTACACGATGCTCGTAAACGTTCCACCTGCTCCCACCTCTGCCATCACCCGACGGCCATAGGTTCCGTAAACCCCGAACGGAACGAGCAGATCCGGGTTGAACCGCCGCGTGAAGTCCTTCAGGTGTATGCTGCCAAAACCGATGCGCGCCAACACGCTTAGCTTGTCCTTCTTCAAGAGCACGCACTCGTAGTTGATGGATGCGATGCTGCTTACCCCGGAGAAATCCATGTGGAACGCGTTCCGGAAGAGGTGTGAACTGTCGCTGGCAGTGGCTTGCGCACTCAGGTATGAAGGCGTCCACCACATGGCGCTCAGCAGCACGCACACCGACCAGTTCAGACGAGTCACGACCGTGCGAAGCGCTTCGCTGTGCTGAACAACAACATGGCCAGCACTGCCCCGCTGAAGGCGAGGCCCATGTCCTTCTGCGCGTCCCAGATATCGCCTTGGCTGCCCAAGTAGGCCGCACCTTCCGCCGGGAAGAACACGTCCGCAACCGCCCATTCGATCAGCTCATAGGCCGCGCTGAAGCTCATGGTGATCTCCACGGGCAATACCCAGCACACCCAGTTCGGCCAGCGGAACCAGTTCTTGAACCAGTCGCGCATCGGATAAGCTAGCATGAAGCCGAAACTGAAGTGCACGATCCGGTCGTAATGATTGCGCTCCAGGTGCAGCGCGTCCTTCAACCAATAGCCGAGCGGGTTCTCCGCATAGGTGTACATCGCACCGTAGATGTGCAACAGGATGTACACGAAAAAGAGCGTGTAGCTGAGGTCGCTGAATTTGAATTTGCGATGACTGATGCACAGCCCCCCGATAAGCAGCGAAGTGAGCGTGTTCTCCGTGAACCAGTTCGCGCGGTTGGTGGTCCCGATGAAGGTTGCCAGCCAAGCGGCCAAGAAGAGGATCAGGTACGCTTTGAGCAGGAAGTTGCTCCTGAACGGAACGCGCTCAGGTGAAGAGGCGGTGGTGAATGCCATAGGTCGGTCCCGGACGTGCGCCGCGTCAATATTGCGGAGCTTCCGGCTTCGGTGGTGTCTTGCTCTTCGGGTCGTTCAACTGAACGAGATAGCCGAAATTGATCAAAATGGAACGGTTGAAGATGTCGGGCAGGGTGACGCCATCCTTGCCGGGATTGTAGATCGATGTCAAGCCATACACGTAGCGCCCTTCCAAGAAAACACGGGAGCGACCCAGATCGAAACTGGCACCCAGGCCGCCAACCAATGACCACTCCACACGGTTGAGGTTCTCCACGCCTTCGTCAAAATCCCTGAGCGATGAACTCTCGTCCAAAAAGTAGGTGTATGCGTAAGTGGTATCACCTTGGTTGATGTTCATTGTCGAATCCTCTACCGCTTTGTTCGTCGTGCGCAGTATGCCGACCAAGCCTCGACCGAAGGAGATACCTGCCAGTACGTTGAGTTTCGCCGGACCCTTGCCGATGATGCCTTTCGCCAAGAACTGTGCTTCACCGTAATTCAGCCGCAAACGGGAATAACCATCCTGCTTGGCTTCCCGTGTCTGATGTCCTTTCTGAGTAAGGCCGAACTCGAGTTGCGCTGCGATGAATGGCTTGATCCTGGTCTCGAGGATCAAGCCCATGCTCATGCCCAGCAACGCATTGTTGTTCGTCTCCAGCAGTTTCTGCGTCTCGGCATCATCCGACACTTGATGCGAAATGCTCCAGCCTATCCGGTTCCCGATGGAAACCTGCGCATCCGTCGATGCGGCGAGCGCGGCGGCGATGAAAAGGGGGAGAACGCGTTTCATGCTTCGAGCGCCGAGCCCCGGCGAAGGCGTTGGGTGGGTTGGTGAACCAAAGTAAGGGGCTTGAAGCGAACTGGGGGAACCGGCAGGTCTATTCTGTTCCCTCTTCCTCGGTCTCCTTCTTCGCATCACGCTTGGCCTTGCGCTCTTCGTAGCTCGGCAAGCGGTAGGTGAGATGGATCCCGACTACCAGGTTCTGCGAACGGATGAAGCGATCGAACGGGGTAACGCTGGATTGCGCGCGCAACTCCCAGCCCCATCGTTCGCCGGTCCTCCCGAGACCCAAGGCCACGCTCCATTGGCTCCGGCGCACATTCGGCTGGCTCAGGTCGTATTTGATGTCGCTGAGCTCTTGCCCGTTCTGCGTTACACGCGTGCGGCCATAGATCCAATAGCCGTAAATGATCCCTCCGGACAGATATGTGCCACCCTTGGCCGTGTCCACGTCCAGTTTCAACAACACCGGCAGGTCGATGTAACGCAGGGTGGTGAACGTGTTGGTCTTCTGCACCGCGTTCTGCACCCAACTGCCCTTGCTCATCAACATGGGTTCGACCAGTATGCTCACTTGGTGCGTATAGGGGATGTCCCAACTCCAGCCCACGATCGGTCCCAGTTTCGGCAGGCCCTGCCATTGAAGGAATTGACCGGCCGTTTGCGTGGCTACGGCCAAGCCCAGTCGCGGCCCTTGACGCACTTGCGCGCTTGCAACGAAGGGGAGTATCAAGGTGAAAAGCAGCGTTCTCGGTCTCATGGTCGGGCGAAGTTGCGGCGGAACCGGCGAATACGTTGGGTGATCATGGGGCACAGTTTTTCAGAACGATCCGTGTGAGGAGAGCCTTCTCGTTTGATTGTCCGTGATGCTGCACTTCTGACGATGGCTCGGACTGGCCGGGAGGACCTGAATGCCGCATGAGCGCGTGTTCTGCTGGGATCGGGGAATTGACCGCGGGAAATCCTCACTCCCCGAACATCTGCATTCCGGATGATCGCATTGCCATGCAAACAAGGAATTTCGGTCGTCAATAGTGGATATGACTCGCTGTTGCCAGGTTCAGTTCGGCCCAAAGTCCGGGCGAACGATGCCTAAGAGCATCATTGAGCGCCTTCTCACCTTGTCTGGTTGAGCAGATTCCCCACATTCTACAGGGAATAATGAATGATTGCATGGCCATGCAATCGGGGCTGATCCGCCGACGGTGCAGCTGCCTTCGCACAACGGCAAGAACACCCTTGCAAATACCTTGGCCTTCTTCCAGGTCTACACCATGGCTGTGTTCGTCGAAGAAAAACACACATTCGTCTTGACATCCACCCCCAGCCTCGTGAAACATTGCCCCCGCTAAACGCAACAACACCATGTGGCCTGTAATGACCCTGACCCTTCTGCTGCAACTGACAGACGACGAACAACTCTTCGCGCAGAAGGAAGAAGGGGAGAAGGAGAAGACGGAGACGCAGGCACCAACCGGAGCACGTGAGCAAGCACCGTGTGCCGAATGGCCTGCTGAGGCCGAGGCGAACGGTTGATGATAGTGGGTCGGGTGCAGTGGCATCCGAGGAACGTGGACCCCGGTGGCCGCAAGGTTGCCGGGGTTCCTATTTCCGGGCATGCGCGTGGAGGATGAATAGCTGCTCAGGCGGCCATCAACTTCCGCAATTCGGCGATCATCAGTGCCGTCGCGCCCCAGACCACATGTCCATCCACGTCCCAGTAAGGCGCTTCCACTTCGCGCTGCAGGGTGCTCACGAACACCTTGGTGCGTTTCAGGATGTCATCACGCATCAGGTGGCTCAGGGCCACGGGAATCAAGGCCGCTACTTCGCGCGGGTCTGGGGCCAGTTCGCCGAGATTGTCCGTGAACGCCAGCACGGGTGTCACCAGCGCCCGGCTCGGTGGGATGTATACGGGGCTCAGCCTTCCAAGAACTTCGAAGTGGCCCGTTCTCGCGCCGGTCTCCTCTTGGAATTCCCGCAGCGCCGTGGCGACGATGTCCGTATCACCCGGCTCCCGATGCCCCCCGGGGAAGCCCACCTGCCCGCTGTGTACCCCTTCATACGCGGGGCGCAACATCAGCATGGTGTGCAATTCGCCAGCGTGCGGATAAAGCAGTGCCAAGACCCCGCTCTCTTTTGGCGGTGGTACTTGCGACATCACGCTCGCCAGATCGGGGCGCTGGTAGCCGCTCAATTCGCGGAAGTCATCATGCCCGGGCAAGGGCTGGCGCAGGTGCTCGCGCACTCGCTGCACCAGGTCATGATGCGCTGTGTTCACCGGCCGGTGAGCGCGTCGGACAAAGCGCGCGCTTCCGCCTTATAGGTATGGGCCGGTTGCCCGGCTATGCGCTCTGCTTCCGCCAGCGCGCGCTCCTGCTGGCCGCTGCACAGCCAACAGAGCGTGTTGAACCATTGCGTCTGGTCTTTGAAGGTGGCGCCCGGCACACGCTCCAGGAAGTCCAAGTGCATCTCGGCTTTGTACGGCTCTCCTGATCCCAGCAAGGCACTGGCCAGGTACAAGCGCGCGAGCCGATCGTTCGCGTCCTTTTGGATCACCGCGTTCAGGCCAGCGGATGCTCCGGTGAAGTCGCCCTTGTCGTACGCGGCCATGGCGTCCAACAACTGTGCGTTCGCTGCGGTCCTTGGTCGCTCTCCGATGTGGTTCGGGTAAGGCGCGTAGAAGCGCGTGCACAGGTCGTCGTTCGAGCCGCAGGCGAAGAGGAACACCAAGGGCAGAAGACGCCAACTCATGGGCCTAATGTAGACCGAGGAACCAGCGGTCCGGGCGCACTTCTCCGGTGTTCGCATCGTTCCCGAGCAGGATGAAGGACGCGCGTCCGGTCAGGTGGTCGGCAGGAACGAAGCCCCAGTAGCGGCTGTCCGCGCTGTAGTGGCGGCTGTCTCCCATAACGAAATAGTAATCCTGCTGGATGACGTAGGTCTTCGCATCCTCCCCGTTGATGTTCAGGGTGCGCTTGGCCACTTCCAGGTCGTTGTGCTCGTACCGGGTGATGATCCGGTCGTAGAGCGGCAGCGTGCTCACGTCTATCCGCGCCTCATCGCCTTTGCGCGGAACGATGATCGGACCGTAGTCATCGCCGTTCCACTTGTAGTAAGGACTGTACGGGAAGATGTGCCCCGGATGCCCGCTGGCGGAACGCATGCGCTCAACACTCCGGACCCCGGGACATTCGCGCAGTGCTTTCGCCATAGACTCGTTCAGCGGCACTTCCAACTCCTCACCATCCGCTGCTGACGTCTCGGTCGGCAGCCCGAGATCCTTCAGGACCGCATGAGCGTCAGCTCCACGTTCCAACCGGACCAACCAACTCCGCGTTTCGAGCGGGGATGGTGCCATCGGCATGTTATTCACGAAGAGTTCGCCATCCCGTAGCTCCACCACATCGCCGGGCATCCCCACGATGCGCTTCACCAACAACTGCCGGCGGGCCATGGCGCGGTCGTCCTGCAACGGGTCGCGGAACACGACGATATCGCCCCGATTGAAGCCTGTCCACAAGGGCCATTTCGCCACAGCCACCAGGTCACCCGGATGCAATGTGCCATACATGCTCGTGCTGCGAACGGTGACCCAGCGCAGGATGAACGCGTGGGTGAAACCCAGCACCACGAAGGCTATGAGCAGGGCTTTGAGCCAGTCGTTGAGGTTCCGCCATGTGTTGAGCACACGCCAACGCCGCCCGTGTTGCGGGTTGTTCGTTGTTGGATGTTCGGCCGGATGTTCCGCAGTGGTCATGGGCAACGGTCAGACCAACAACAAGCAACCAATAACTAGCAACCAGATGGGTCAACGCACCAGCGAGAACACCCGCTTCCACCGGATGCCCATCGGGAAACCGCCGTCCTCCGGGTCGGTGGTCAGCCAGACCATCACCGCTTTGCCCACCACATGGTCGAAGGGTACGAAGCCCCAGTAGCGCGCGTCCTGCGAACGGTGGCGGTTGTCGCCCATCATCCAGTAGTAGTCCTGCTTGAAGGTGTAGCTCTCGGCCTTCGCGCCGTTGATCAGGATCTCGCTGCCACGCACCTCCAAGGTGTTGCCTTCGTACAGGGAGATGGCGCGGCGGTAAAGCGGCAAGTTGGCAAGGGTCAATTGGACAGTGGCCCCGGCTTTCGGGATCCACAGCGGCCCGAAGTTGTCCTCGCTCCAGTTGAAACCGGGAGCATTGGGGAACATGGGCCAAGCGTCCTTCTCCGTGTAAGCCCCCCTGGGTTTGATGCGACGTTGCACGGCTGAAACGTTCTTGAAGGCCTTGATCCGCTCAACGCCTTCTGCCGTCAGCGCCAGTCCGCGGCCAGCGGCCATGTATTTGTATTCATCATAGTTCACGTCGAGGTCGTCCTTCAATCGTTCCTTTGAAAGCGGGCTGCTCGATGTGATATCGTATGCGTACTGTCCCATTTCCGGTAAGGGCGAGAGCGTTCCGTTCACGTACAGGTCACCATCGCGCACTTCCACGCTGTCGCCGGAGATGGCCACACAGCGCTTGATGTAGTTCTCCTGCTTGTCGGTCGGCCGCACCAGGATGTTGCCGAAGCCGATCACTTGCCTCTTTCCGCTCTCATCTTCTGTTTCGAACCGGTTGCGCTCATTCCAGACCACGTTCCGGCCGTATTGGCGCATCAGCTGGTAGTAGCTCTGGTTCTGCATGTCGGCCACCACGGTATCGCCCTCCGGGAAGTTGAAGACCACCGCGTCGCCGCGTTCGGGTTTGCCGAAGCCGGGAAGTCGGTAGTAGGGCAGGGAGAACCAATCCGTGAAGCTGGGCGTGCTCTTGGTGAGCGGCAGGGTGTGGTGCGTGAATGGGAAGGTGATCGGCGTCATCGGCATGCGCGGGCCGTAGCTCAATTTGCTCACGAAGAGGTAGTCGCCCACCAGCAGGCTCTTCTCCATGGAAGGCGTCGGGATGGTGAAGGCCTCGAAGGTGAAGGTGCGGAACGCCGTGGCCACGATCACCGCGAAAAGGATGGCATCGCCCCATTGACCTGCGAAGGCACGCTTGCGATTGCCGATGGGGATGGGGCCCACCCACTTGTGCTCTTCCTTGAAAGCCAAGCGCGGCAAGGTGACCCAAGGCGTGAGCACGGCGATCACATGCTGCTTCACCGTGCGCTCGTTGAAGGCGATGCTGGTGTTCACGTTGTAGATGATGAGCATCAACAGGTTGATGCCCGGTACCAGCAACAGGATGATCCAGTACCATGGCTTGCCCAGGATCCGGTTCCAGATGAAGAAGTTGTAGCCCGGAACGTATCCGGCCCATGCGGGCGCACCCGCCTTGGCGAAGAGCTTCGGCAGGCAAACGAACAGGACGGCGAGGTAGGCGAGGAGGAGGATCCAGGGGATCATGCGTGGGATCGATCAGATGATCAGACGATCAGATGATCGGATGATCCCTGAGCGCAGAGCGCGAATGTGCGGAATAGGCGCGTAGGGAGAACGTGAAATTCCGTGAACTGCTTCCGGCTGTCGGATGGGCGGTCAACCGGGCAGGCTGAGCACATCCTCCATGGTGAACAGTCCCTTGCGGCCTTTCACCCATTCCGCTGCGACGACCGCGCCTGTTGCGAAGCCTTGCCGTCCGAAGGCATCGTGCGTGATGGTGATCTTGTCCTCGGCGCTGGCCCAGGTCACGCTGTGTTTGCCAGGGACTTCCCCCGTGCGTTCGCTGTTGATGAGAACGGGGGCAGGGGCAAGAAGATCGCGTTGCCCCTGCGCCTGATCCAGCCCCGTGAGTTTCCAACCCGAGTACCGCTGCGTCTTCAGGTCGATATCCCTCGCCAAGGTGATGGCCGTTCCGCTCGGCGCATCCAGTTTGTGCACGTGGTGAACCTCGTCGATGTGGACCGCATAGCCAGCTTGGTTGTCCATCATCCCCGCCAAGTACTTGTTCAGCTTGAAGAAAAGGTTCACACCTATGCTGAAGTTGCTGGCCCAGAGGATCGTGCCACCTGTTGCTTGAACCATCGATCGCACTTCCCCGAGATGATCGTACCAGCCTGTGGTACCCACCACTACGGGCACCTTGGCTTCAAGGCATAACCGCATGTTGGCCAGCGCTTCATCAGGTTTACTGAACTCGATGGCCACGTCACATCCGCTCGGTGAAGTGCCTGCATTGGAGGCATCCACTTTCAAGCCGACGGAGTGCCCGCGAGCGACCGCCACCTGCTCGATGGCCTTGCCCATTTTGCCGTAGCCGTACAGTGCGATCCGCATTGGCCGAATGTAACGGGGCGCGTTCAGCGGAAGGCCAGGACCAAGGAGAGGCCGGGGGCCGCTTGCCCGGCGATAAGCGGGGAAGGAGCCACGTTCAAGGACAGGTCTTCCCCCACATCGAACCGCACGAAATGCGCGTCCACACTGGCGTCCACCACATTCAAGATGTACACGCCGACCAAGGCCAGATAGCTCTGGTCGCGCCATTTGTGGTAGGTGTCGGCCACGTCGCGTACGCTTTGGGCGTTGCCGCCTTCGAATTCGCTCACCGTGGCGGGGTCGCCGTCGATCAGGGCCACATAGCCGTCGCGGTAGCGCTCGTACTGCTTGGTGTTGTGCTGGATGAAATAGATGCTCAGGCCCAAGCCACCCCAGACGATGGGGGCCTTCCAGTACTTGCGGTTATAGATCTGGCCTGCGCCGGGGAGGATCGCCGAGTACAGTGTCGCTCGCGCGGGTTTGTGCCGCATGCGCCAGTTCAGGCTGTCGCCGCCCAGGTCGAATTTGCGCACAACGCGAGCAGAGTCAGCGATCGCGTTATCCTGCTGGGCCGAGGCCAAGCTTCCGCAGAAAAGACAGCCTATTGCCAAGAAGGACCGGAGGAGGGAGCGCATGGACGAGAGTCCGCGAAGATCGCGCCGATCATCCGATCTGCTGATCCCTAGCGGCTCTCCAGCAACTTCTTGATACGCTCCAGGTCCTCGTCGTTCTTGAACGCGATCTCGATGCGACCTTTGCCGGTGTCGCCCTGCTTCACGGTCACCTTCGTTCCGAAGATGCCGGCGAAGTACTGGGCCAAGTGCTTCTGACGAGCGGCGCTCATGCGAGCGGGTGGATTGAATCGTCCCAACGAGCTCTTATCGCGCGCCTCTTCTTCCACCTGACGCACGGTCAATTGGCTCTCGATGATGCGGCGGTAGAGTTCGCTCTGCTTCTGCGGGTCCGTGATAGTGATCAGCGCCCGTGCATGGCCCATGCCGATGAGCTTCTGGCGCAAACCGAGCTGTATCTCCGGTGGAAGCTTCAGCAGGCGCAAGTAGTTGGCTACTGTCGCGCGGTCCTTGCCTACTTTCTCGCTGAGTTGCTCTTGGGTCAAGTTCACTTCGTCCACCAAGCGTTGGAAGCTGATGGCCACTTCGATGGCGTCCAGTTCTTCGCGCTGGATGTTCTCCACCAGCGCCATTTCCAGCATGCCCTCGTCGTTGGCGATGCGGATGTAGGCCGGGACTTCCGTGAGCCCCGCAAGCTGTGAGGCACGGAAACGGCGTTCACCGCTGATCAGCTGGTATTTGTCATAACCCAGTTTCCGGACGGTGACCGGCTGGATGATGCCCAGCTCCTTGATGCTCTGCGCAAGCTCCACCAGCGCTTCCTTGCTGAAGGTGCTGCGCGGCTGGAACGGGTTCGGCTCGATGTGCGCGATGCGGATGTTGGCGACACCGCCCACCACGCGGGTATGGCTGGGCTCGCTGGGAACGATGCGTTCGGTGATGTCCGTGCCGCTGTCCTCCAGCAGCGCGCTCAATCCACGGCCCAGCCCGCGTTTCTTCATGGTCATAGTCACTCGGCGATGGCGATGGTGCGTTCCGCTTCTGGAATGCGGGTAAGGTCGTTCTTCTGCAGCACTTCGCGGGCGAGGTTCAGGTAATTCGTCGCACCCTTGCTGCCGGCGTCGTGCATGATGATGGTCTGCCCGTGGCTCGGCGCTTCGCCCAAGGCCACATTGCGGTGGATCACCGTGTCGAACACGAGCTCTTGGAAGTGCGTCTTCACCTCATCCACCACTTGGTTGGCCAAGCGCAGGCGGCTGTCGTACATGGTGAGCAGCATGCCTTCGATCAGCAGATCGGGGTTCAAGCGCTGCTGAACGATCTTGATCGTGTTCAGCAATTTGCCCAAGCCTTCCAAGGCGAAGTACTCGCATTGCACGGGAACGATCACGCTGTCCGCACAGGTCAGCGCGTTCACGGTGACCAGACCCAGGGAAGGGGAGCAGTCGATGATGATGAAGTCGTATTCTTCGCGCAGCGGATCGAGCACGCGCTTCATCTGCTTCTCGCGGTCGGGCATGTCGATCATCTCGATCTCCGCGCCCACCAGGTCGATGTGGCCTGGCAGCAGGTCGAGGTTAGGGTTGTCCGTGTGGACGATGACCTCCGAGGCCGGTGCGCCGTTGATGATGCTCTCGTAAATGCTGGCTTTCACCTCGCGCGGATCGAAACCGGTGCCGCTGCTGGCGTTGGCCTGCGGGTCAGCGTCCACGAGCAGGGTACGGCGCTCTAGCGCGCCCAAGCAGGCGGCCAGGTTGATGGCGGTGGTCGTCTTGCCTACGCCGCCTTTCTGGTTCACGATCGCGATGATCTTGGCCATTGGTGGAGAATGGTTTTGGTGAGGTCCGAAAGCGTTGGTTCAACGTTTGGACGGGGCCGAAAGTAGACCGGTGACTTTCGCCGGAACGGGAGACCAGCGCTTGGAATTTTGAACACGGCGATGTGTCGAAGGGCCCCTAGCAGGGGTTATGAACACACTGCGCGCTACACCTGCGCGGGCGCCAGGGCTTCTCAACAACAGCGATGCGATCGTTGATAGATGCCCGTATGCGTTGCGTCACCGGCAAAGCAAGGCCCCGTTCAGATGGCGCTCATCCCGCCGTCCACGCCGATCACTTGGCCTGTGATCCAGCGCGCGTCATCGCTCAAGAGGAACGCGGCCATCGCCGCGATCTCTTCCGGCTCTCCCACGCGCTTCAGTGGATGCCGCTCGGCACTGGCCTTCTCGCGTTCCGGAGAGATCAGGAGCTTCTCGGCGAGCGAAGTGCGCGTGAGGCTCGGCGCGATACAATTCACCCGCACTGTGGGAGCGAGTTCCGCTGCGAGCGAACGCGTCAATCCTTCCAACGCGCCCTTGGCACTGGCCACGCCCGCATGAAAGGCCATGCCCCGTTGCACCGCCACCGTGCTGAAGAACACGATCCCGCTACCGGGAACGCGTTTCAATCGTTCGACGCATTGTTGCGCGCAGCGGAAGGCGCCCACCACGTTCAGCTCAAAGGCCGCACGCAGGTCCTCGGGCTTGATGGATCGGAACGGTTTCAGGTCGATGCTTCCGGGGCAATAGGCCAACCCTGACAGCGCGTTCGGCAACGCATCCTCGGGAAGACCACCATTCAGAACATCCGCTTGAATGTGCACGCCTCCCGGAACGCCATCGTCCCCTCGTGCTACCGTGATCACGCGTTCGCCGCGTGCGATGAGGGTCGCAGCCAAAGCACGACCGATGCCGCGCGTGCCACCAACGATGAGATAGGGATGTTCCGCCATGCGCAAGGAACAGCCGAATACCGCTGATGTTCGCGAACCGCTTGACCGCCACAAGTGTTCTCCACCGCGATCAATGGCGAGAAGAGAGGTGGTGAAGGATTTCGTCGGGATCGACTTCGGTGCGCAACAGGCCGGGACCACGGCCCTCTGCTTCCGCGAGCGAGGTCTCTTCCATTTTGAACGGAGTGCCAAAGGAGAGGAGACGGATCCTTGGCTGGAGGAGCTTGTTCAGCGACTTCGCCCGGCGGCGATCTACATGGATGCCCCGCTCAGCTTGCCCGGCGCGTATTTCGGCAAAGGCTCCGATTGGTTCTATCGTCACGCTGATCGGCTCGCACGCGGCATGAGCCCCATGTTCCTGGGTGGCCTCACCGCACGTGCCATGCGGCTTTCAGAGCGGTGGCGTTCGCAAGGCATCGCGGTTCACGAGGTCTATCCATCCGCTTTGATCCGCACCGAATGGGATTTTTTGAAGATCCCCACCGGACGCGCCATCCCTCCGCACAAGATCCGCTTGATGGCCGGGATGTTCATGCTGCCACCACCTTCACCCAAGGACCGACATGAAGCGGACGCGTGGCTGTGCTGGCTCATCGGTCATCGGCACCAGCAGGGACAAGCCCATGTGTTCGGCGAAGCCAGCGAAAGGGTGATCCTTGCATAGAGAAACGCAGAGGCCCGGAGGGAAGGGACGAGACGCGCAGAGGTGCTGAAATACCTAGACCGATAAGTCCAAGCGTCGTGCTTGCAACGACAGATGCGAAGCCTTGGGAAAGGCCCCGCGCCCCTCAGCGTCTCCGCTTTGCTCCTGCTACCGCAGCCGCTTTGTCGCCCAACCGTACTTGGCCTCGGCGATCTTCATCGCGTGCTTGAAGGCAGCGTGCGTGCGCAGGAAGTCGTAGCGGTCTTGGGCCACCTTGTCCGCGTATTGCGGAAGGGCGATCAGTTCGCTCAGGATCGGGCGGCACTTCGTACTGGCCAGGTTGTAAAGCAATTTGGCGTAGTCCGCGCTGATCACCATGTCCTTGCCGTGCTCATCCGCCAGCTTGTCCGCGTTGTTCTCGTTGAGCAACGCTTGGCACATCAGGGCGAACAGCAACAGGCGGGCCTTGGGCAGGAAGGCGTACTTCGTTGAGCCCTTCTCCACGATCTCACGCGTCATGCGACCCAGCCGCTCCTGGCTCTTGTAGCACAGCACGATCTTCCGTGCGTCGGCGTTCAACCGGCCGGGGCTGAACATCTGCTCGTACACCTTGTCGTCCTCGAAGGCCGTGCGCATGCTGCGCATCTTGTCGATCTCGCCTTCGCTGGCCAGGAAGGTCTGGGCCAACTTCAACAGGCCGATGGCCTTGTTCTCCACGATGCCGAGCTCTTCCAGCTCTTCGGCCGTATGGCCCTCGAAGCTGCGCTCCTGGCGCTCGTAGAAAATACCCAGCTCGCGGAAGCGGTCCTGCAATTGGAGTTGGATCAGGTCGTTCGCGCGCAGGTTCCACGGTTGGATCGGCGTCTGGCGGTTGTTGTTGATCGTTACGCCCACCACGAAGTTGTCCGTGGCGTCGCTCACCACTTTGGCCAGCACGCGGATCTTCTTCAGGCGATCCTTGATGCGGTTGATGTCGCGATGGTCCTCGTGCTTCTCCAAAAAGCGGCCGATCGTGGTGATCGTTTGCGCGCCGTTCAACAAGCGCGGCTCCAGGATCTCCACCGTGCCGTGGCCCGTGCGGGTGAACTTCTCGCAGCTGAAGGTGACGCCGTTGTGGTCGAAGAGGAAGCGGCTGGTGTCCGAAGTGGTGTCCACGAGCATCTGCTTGAAGGCCCGCTCCATCGCCCGGTTCGCTGGGCTGGTGTCGGGCATGCCGTAGCGGATGTTCCGCTCGAAGAAGCGGTCGCCCATGGCCTTGTGCATCTGGTGCAGGTCCCACAGCCGCATGAAACCCACGTGCATGGCTTCGCCGCCGGGACCGCTGGCATCCAACACGCTTTCCAGGTCCAGGCTGAATTCGCGTGTGCGGTGCTCGCGCGCCTCGCTGCTGCGGCCGGTGCTGCTGCGGTAAACAACGACCATGGTCACCGGGCGGCCGCCGAAATAGTCGTTGATCAGGTGCTGCTTGTTCTCCAGGTCTTC
>JBGAJW010000017.1:0-77548 GCA_044224725.1 Flavobacteriales bacterium | reverse complement strand
CCCGGCAAAAGCTCACCATCGTGCGGCCCCGCACCCTCGGCCAAGCATCCCGCATCAGCGGCGTATCCCCAGCGGACCTGAGCGTACTGATGGTGTACCTGGGGCGCTGAGGCCCCTTGCAGGAAGGCCCGCACGAGGGCGCCCCAACCCATTCCTAAAAGCACACCCGGCCGTCAGGGATGCGCCTGCGCTCCATACGGAGCAGCAGCAGCCGCACATCTCGCAGTCCCGAAACAAGCCCCCGCAGGGGATCGTTCCACGTGGAACAGAAGGTCGCATGACAGCAATGACAGAGACGCCCACGGCGACCACAACACAAGTGGAACCAAACGCTCATAAGCGCCACAGGTTAACAACACAGATCAACCAGCGCACATCCAACAGCACGCACACCATGTACCCAGATATCCTATGCACAAGCAAGCGCGCAATCGACAGATCGTTCCACGTGGAACGTCGTACGTGGAAAGTCAGGAACTCATCCACACTTGAACGTAATCGTAACCTATAAGCTTGGTACCATCCACCAAACAACACGAACGGCACTTAGACAATCCCCACCGCTTCGTCATTGCGAGGAGCCTGCGACAAAGCGATCCAAGCCAGAGTCAACTATCACACAGATTTCCCCAAAAGCACAGAACAACGCCGGAAACGGGGGAGGTAGCCAGCCCTTCGCCAACAAACGGGCATTTGGCGCCTGTGCCCAACAGAGCTTGGTCCGGCAAAGGGATGAGCGGGGATCGTTCCACGTGGAACAAGGAACATGGCATGAACGCACGCTAACCTGAGAAAGAAGGCAACCCCACCCCCGCCCGTCATTGCGAGCAGTCCGTAACGAAGCAATCCAGCCCCATACCATGACAACCAAGACACCAACCCCTAATCACCACGTGAGCGCAATTCAGAAGTAGCACAACCGACACAACAAAGGTCCACCCGGCTGTAGCCCAAGAAGTCCGCTCAAGCCGGCGGATCATTCGGGATCGTTCCACGTGGAACAAGAAGGGGAGCCCAGGTGATCAATACAGACAAAGGAGCAGAGGCCCATCCTCCGCCATCAGGTTCGCGCCCAGCATGTATGCGGGTTCGCCGACAAGCGAGTCCGACCAGCCGCCCCCCAAAGAGAATCGGCGGCGCGCCCAAGACTGCTGGCGAACTCCTTTCTTTAGCCCCTCGCGCAACAAGACCAACCCGATCGTTCCACGTGGAACAGGTGTACACAGAAACCCTGGAGACTTGCCCCGTTTGTGGGGGAGGAGCGTGGCGGCCGTTCCTTTCCCCCAAAGACCACACCCTCACCCAAGAAGTCTTCCACTTGACCACCTGCGGAAGCTGCGGCTTCTGCGCCACCAATCCTCGCCCTGACCGGGCGCATATCGGGCGCTACTATGACTCCCCGGAGTACATTTCCCACACCAACTCGAAGGCGGGCCTCCAGGACCGGCTTTACCAGTTCATCCGTCGCCGGGCCATCCGCAGCAAGCATCGGCTGATCGCCCGATACAGGACCAATGGGCAGGTGCTCGACATGGGCTGCGGCACCGGTGAGTTCTTGGGTTACCTGAAAAGCCAGGGCTACCTGACGACCGGTGTGGAGCCGGGTGTATCCGCCCGCGAACGGGCCATCGCCAATTATTCCCTGGAAGTTCTTCCCGCGCTGGAGCTGGTTCCCGCCATGGAGCAGTTCAAGGTGATCACCCTCTGGCATGTGCTGGAACATGTTCACGACGTGCGTGACACGCTGAAAAAGCTGCATGCACGACTCTCCCTGGGCGGTCTTCTGGTCATCGCCGTGCCGGATAGGGAGAGCTGGGACGCGCAGCACTATGGCGCCGGTTGGGCGGCCTATGATGTACCCCGCCACCTCAGCCACTTCAGACGGACCGATGTTCATCGCCTGTTGACAGAGCACGGATTCCGGACACTGGCCACCAAGCCCATGTGGTTCGATGCCCCCTACGTTTCCATGCTGAGCGAGAAGTACAAGGGGGCCGGCGCACTCGGCGCACTGGCGAAAGGAGCCCTTGTGGGCATGGCGTCCAATACGGTCGCGGCCACTACACCCCGGCCCACCAGCAGCTCGCTTTACATCGCCGAAAAGGGCTAGGCCCGGGAAGCCTGTTTTTCGTCATTCTGCGCGATTCAGCTACTTCCGCTGGTACAACACCTGTCCGAGTGGGGAGATCGTGCGGCAGAACCGACGTGGAGCGGCCGTCATTGAGCACGAGTAAACAACAGATAATCAGCTGTTTATGGTATAAACGGACAAATGGCGGCTCAGGCGTCCTGATGCCCGCACATCGGCAGGTCGGATCCTCCACGGTCAAGCGCCAAAGACCCACCCACGGAAGCGTTTGCCTTCGACGGTGATGCCGATCGCCCACCGATACCTTTGCGGCCCTTTTCAAACGAACATGCCCACCCTGACCGCCCCTTCCCGCATCGCCGACCAACTGAAACACTGGGACATCGCCCTGGAATGCTCCGGCGTATCCACCGGCAATACCTGGATGAAGGGAGAGGGGGAGAAGCTCGCCTCGCATTCCCCGGTGGACGGGGCGCTGATCGGCACGGTGCGCGGTGCTTCGAAAAGCGAGTACGAACAGGCCATCACCGCGGCGCAGAAAGGCTTCGAGGCCTGGCGCGCGTGGCCTGCGCCGAAGCGCGGGGAGGTGGTGCGGCAGATCGGTGAAGAGCTCCGCAAACACAAGGCGGCGCTGGGGAAACTCGTGAGCTACGAGATGGGCAAAAGCTACCAGGAGGGGCTCGGCGAGGTGCAGGAGATGATCGACATCTGCGACTTCGCCGTTGGCCTCTCCCGCCAGCTGCACGGCCTCACCATGCACAGTGAACGCCCTGACCACCGCATGTACGAGCAATGGCATCCGCTCGGGCTGGTGGGCATCATCACCGCCTTCAACTTCCCGGTGGCGGTGTGGAGCTGGAACACCGCGCTCGCTTGGGTAAGCGGCGATGTGTGCATCTGGAAACCCAGTGAGAAAACGCCGCTCTGCAGCATCGTCTGCCAGCACATCACGGCCGAGGTGTTCAAGCGCAACAACGTGCCGGAGGGCGTAAGCGTGATCATCAATGGCGGCCGCGAAGTGGGCGAATGGATGGCCGCGGACACCCGCGTTCCCCTGGTGAGCGCGACCGGCAGCACGCGTATGGGCAAGGCTGTGGGCGCCGCCTTGGGCGCACGCCTGGGCCGCGCGCTGCTGGAGCTCGGCGGCAACAACGCCATCATCGTTTCGGAGAAGGCCGATCTCGACATCGCCCTGCGTGCAGCGCTCTTTGGCGCGGTAGGCACGGCCGGGCAGCGTTGCACCACCACGCGCCGCTTGATCATCCACGAGAACGTGTACGACGCGCTGAAACAGAAACTCGTGAGCGCTTATGGCCAGTTGCGCATCGGCGACCCCTTGGACGAGAAGAACCACGTGGGGCCGCTCATCGATACCGCAGCGGTGGGACTTTACACCAAGGCCCTGAACGCCGCCAACGAACAGGGGGGCAACGTGCTCGTGGAGGGCGGGGTGCTCAGCGGCAACGGCTATGAGAGCGGATGCTACGTGAAGCCCGCCATCGTGGAGGCCCGGCCGGACATGCACATCGTGCAGGAGGAGACCTTCGCGCCCATCCTCTACCTGTTGAAGTACAGCGGCGACGTGGCCAACGCGATCGCCATCCAGAACGGGGTGAAGCAGGGGCTTTCTTCCAGCATCATGACCACCGATATGCGCGAGGCGGAGCGCTTCCTGAGCGCGGCCGGCAGCGACTGCGGCATCGCCAACGTGAACATCGGCACCAGCGGCGCGGAGATCGGAGGCGCTTTCGGCGGGGAGAAAGAGACCGGAGGCGGCCGCGAGAGCGGCAGCGATGCTTGGAAAGCCTACATGCGCCGGCAGACGAATACCATCAACTACGGAAGCTCCTTGCCGCTCGCGCAAGGCATCAAGTTCGACGTCTGATCGGCAAGCTCCCAAGGGTGCGCCGAACCTGTCCATGACGAACAGGGGAGGGGTCTATATTCGCGGCCTTTCATGCGTTCGCCCCTCTCCCTTCTCGCGCCGGTGCTGCTGTTGCTGGCCTCCTGTGCCTCCACGGAAAGCCCCGCCCCGAGCCGCGCACCGCGTACAGGGTCCTGGCGTATGGAACTGGATGTGCGCTCGGGCGGTGACGCACGGCCCGTGATCCTGCCCTTCCTCTTCGACCTGCGGCAGGACAGCGGAACGTGGACCATGCTGGTGCACAACGGGGACGAGACCATCGTGGTGGACGACGTGCGCATTTCCGCCGACACCTTCCATGTGCGCATGCCTTTGTTCGATTCGGAATTCACCGGCGCTCCCGCATCCGACAGCACCATCAGCGGCTACTGGCACAACCACCTGAAGGGTCCGGACTACCGCATCCCCTTCATCGCGAGGGCCGGTCATACCCATCGGTTCGCAGAGGCGGCCGATGGACGGCACGACCTTACCGGCAACTGGGAATGCCACTTCGCCGAAGGCACCGCTGATGCTTACCCGGCCATCGGTATTTTCAAAAGCGTAGCCGGCCGCGTGACCGGCACCTTCGGAACGGAGACCGGCGATTACCGCTATCTGGACGGCGTGATGCACGGCGACTCCCTCCTGCTCTCCGCGTTCGATGGGTCGCACGCCTTCCTGTTCAATGCGGTGCTGCGCGGGGATTCGCTCTTCGGACGCTTCCGCAGCGGGACGCACTCCCAAGAGCCCTGGTACGCGGTGCGCAACCCCGCATTCGAACTGCGGGACCCGGATTCACTCACCTTCCTGAAGGAGGGGCACGACATGGTGGACATCCGCCTGCCGAACCTCCAAGGGGACAGCATCTCGCCCATGGACGCTCCCTACTCCGGTCATGTGCGCATGGTGCAGGTGATGGGCAGCTGGTGCCCCAATTGCGTGGACGAGACCGTGCTGCTGACGGAGATCCACGACCAGTACCATGGCCAGGGATTGGATGTGTTCGCCATCGCATTCGAGCGCTACCCCGAGAAGGACAAGGCCATCGCCTCACTCACCCGCTTCAAGGAAAAACTGGGGGTGAAATACGATGTGCTGTACGGCGGGGAATCACGCAAGGAGGTGGCTTCGGAGAAACTGCCCTTCCTGGACCATATCATGAGCTATCCCACGTGCATCTTCATCGATCGCGCGGGCAAGGTGCGCCGCATCCGAACGGGCTTCTACGGCCCCGGAACCGGCGAGCACTACGAGAACTACAAGCGCAACCTGAAGCTCTTCCTGGAGAAGATGCTGGCGGAACCGGTGGAGGGGAAGAAGGCGGCGTAGGTCACGGAGCCCGAAGGAAAGGACCCACCGGGGTTCGGCGAACAAGCCGGTCTTTACAAACCGGCTCAAGGGTGCCCCGGCCTTCGCCGGGGATCTACTCCTTCGGCAGCGGCTTGTCCACCACGATACGTTCCTCGCGGTTGGCCAACTCCCAAGCCGTGTGGAAGACCAAACGGGCACGCTGTTCCAAAAGGTCGAAACGGATCTTGCTCACCTCATCACCGGGCTGGTGGTAGTCGGCATGCACGCCGTTGAAGTAGAAAATGACCGGGATGCCGTGCTTGGCGAAGTTGTAGTGGTCGCTGCGGTAATAGAACCGGTTGGGGTCGCTCTCGCTATTGAAGGTGTTGTCCAGCACGAGCTTGGTGTAGGTGTCGTTCGCCCGCACATTGATGCGGTCAAGGTCCGTGCTCAATCGGTCGCTGCCGATGATGTACACGTACGGCGGGCTCGCGGTGTGCTCGGTATCCACCCGGCCGATCATATCGATGTTGAGGTCGGCCACCGTGTTCGCCAAGGGGAAGACCGGATGCTCGCTGTACCACTCGCTTCCCAGCAACCCCTTCTCCTCGCCGCTCACCGGCATGAAGAGCACGCTGCGGCGCGGCCCGTGGCCTTCCGCTTTGGCCTTGGCGAAGGCCTGCGCCATCTCCATGACCGCCACCGTGCCTGAACCGTCATCATCCGCTCCATTGTAGACGTCCTCTTCGTCCTTGCCGATGTGATCATAGTGTGCGGTGATCACCACGAGTTCGTCCTTCTTGTCGCTGCCCTCCACGTAGCCCAGCACGTTCTCACCCTGCAAACGCTGTTCGTTCGGCACGAAATGCACACCGAAGGCGCATGGCAAAGCACGGGGTGGTTTGCTGACGTTCTTCAGGGCCTTCTTCCAGCTGAGCTTGCCGCTGCGCAGGATGCGCTCGGCCGTCGGCTTGTCGATGATGATGGTCTGCAAGGAAGGCTTGTCCGATGCGGGTTTCGCCTTGTCGTCCGCGAGCTTCATGCGCGGCGTGGTGATGTAGTGGGCGTACTGCGTCATCATCTCCCGCGCATTGGGGCTGGCCACGAGCAGCACACGGGCACCCGATGCTTCCGCAACAGCTGCTTTGCGGGTGAGCTGTTGGAAGAAATCAACCGGTGGCCTGTCCGCCTTCGTCACGCCGGCAACGCCATCCTCCAATACCAACAAGGTCTTCCCTTTCAGGTCCCTCCGGATGGGCTTATCGCCATAGCCGCCGTAAACAATGCTGTCCGTCGCATAGTCCTCCTGGAGCTTCTCGCTCAGGTAGAAGAACTCTTGCATGAAGCCGATCGACTGGCCATCCACCAACAACGACAGTCCACCGGGCCGGGACAGCGCCAAGGGGAACGATTGCTCATAGCCATTGGACAGCCCCCGCGCTTCCGCAGCGGGAACAGGCGGTATGCCGAAGGCTATGAAGTGCTCGCGGATGTACTTGGCCGCCATCTTCTGGCCCTTGGCCCCGGTCTCGCGCCCTTCGTACTCATCACTGGCCAGCACGATCAGGTAGTCCTTCAGGTCCGCCTGGTTGATGGTGGCCGCGTAGTGCAATTGCAAGCTGTCCACCTGTGCGGACAGACCGAAGGGAGCGCACAGCAGGAGCCATGCGCTGGAACGAGACACGAACCTCATCAACACCGGTTATGAACGTTGCACCTAGGCGGTTTCGATCTTCTCCACGCGCCGTTGATGCCTGCCTCCTTCGAAGCGAGCCGCAAGGAAAGCGTCCGCGATGCGCAGGGCCAAGGCCTCATCCACGAACCGCGCAGGCAGGGCCAGCACGTTGGCGTCGTTGTGCGCCCGTGCCAGCTTGGCCACCTCCTCATTCCAAGCGATGGCCGAACGCACGCCATGGTGCTTGTTCGCGGTGATGTTCACCCCATTGCCGCTGCCACAGATGACGATACCGAGTGCGCTCGACCCGGAGGCTACGGCTTGGGCCACAGCATGGGCGAAATCGGGATAGTCCACGCTGTCGCGAACGTGGGTTCCCTTGTCCATCACCTCATGACCCTGCTCTTTCAGGTGCTCCTTCAGGACATGTTTCAGGTCGAAACCGGCGTGATCGCCACCGATGCTTATGCGCATGTATTGACCGCCAAGGGGTTCAGGGTCCAGCGGTGCATCAAAGGTAGAAGCACAAGGCCCATCCACAGGCCGATCGTTCATTTCCCGCTTCCACGGTTGATAACGACCAACAACATTCCGGTCATCAACAATGCGTCCACACGCCATGATCCTTTGTCCGGTTCCCACAACTCGAGTTGCTGGCAATCGACGAACCCTCAACACACGATCCGGACCTTCACAGGATCCCACGATGAACCAACGATCGGTACACGGAGCGTGATCGAACGATCGTTCATGGAACAGGTCCGGCCTTTGCTATCACCACATGGTCCACGACCTGCTGAACCCATCGGTTGTTGATAAGGGGTGGACTACTTTTGAAAACCCATAAAGTCAACTCGCCGACCGACTGATCATCCACCGATCGAACAGCACATACTACATCAACATAATTCTTTGAAAAATCTTAGAATACAAATGCTCTGTGTGTTCACCTGGTGTGTGGTGGCATGCATGGGGCAGGATGGGGGCGATGGGTTCACCCGGTACCGGTACCCGAACGGGCAGGTGAGCAGTGAAGGCCGGTTGGTGAATGGCAAGCCGGAAGGCTATTGGAAGAGCTACTACGAGACCGGCGTGCTCAAGAGCGAGGGTAACCGCACGGCGTCACAATTGGACAGCACGTGGAAGTTCTATGACCCGCAAGGACGATTGACGACGGAGATCGCCTATGTCGAAGGGAAGAAGAACGGCCCCACCCGCAAGTACGGCGAGAACAATGAGCTGCTCTCCGAAGAGCTGTTCACCGCGGATGTGAAGAACGGCGAGTCGCGCACCTTCTATCCGGATGGCAAAGTGCATGAATTGATCCCGTTCAAGGACGGCAAAGAGGAAGGCAAGGCCTATGAGTACGAACAGGATGGGCGGATCATCACCATCTACGACTACCGCGCCGGCCTGATGCGTTCGAAGGAGGTGCTGAACCGCTATGACGACAAAGGCTGGCGGCAGGGCTTTTGGCGGGAGTACTGGCCCAATGGCAAGCCCAAATGGGAGGGCAAGTTCATCGATGACAAGCGGCAGGGCATCTTCAAGGAGTACGACGTGAACGGCACGTTGAAGACCATGGAGAAGTTCGATCAGGACGAGGTCCAGAAGGACGCGGAGGAGGTGAAGATGTTGAGCATCCGGAATACCTACCACAGCTCGGGCAAAGTGGCCACCATCGGCAGCTACTCGAAGGACGGCAAGAAGGAGGGCCTGTTCAGGGAGTTCGATGATGCGGGCAAGCCGACAACGGCCGCCATCTACCAGGGCGACCACAAGATGAGTGAAGGCTCCGTGAGCGATGTGGGCGCGCTACAGGGTCATTGGACCGAGTACTACGGAACGGGCGAGAAACGCGCCGAAGGCGAATACAAGGACGGTAAAAAGGACGGTCCCTGGACTTTCTACCACCGTGGTGGTCAAGTGGAACAGAAGGGCAACTACGTGAACGGACTTCCCCAAGGTGAGTGGGTCTGGTTCTTCGAAGGCGGTGCGCGGCACCGCGAAGAGCATTACCGCAAGGGCAAGGAGGACGGTGCATCCGCGGAGTACGACAGCGCAGGCACGGTGATCACACAGGGAGAATACATCGATGGCCTGAAGGACGGCCAATGGCTGTACCAACTCGGCGATCACAAGGAGGTCGGTGCCTACAAGGACGGGCTGAAGGATGGCGAATGGGTGTACAGCTACCCGAATGGCAAACGCGCCTTTGTCGGGCGCTTCACCAACGGAGAGCCCACAGGCAAGCATCGCTGGTGGTGGCCGAATGGGGAGCTGAAGACCGAGGGCAAATACAGCGCGGGTCTGCAGGAGGGGGATTTCAACTACTACGATGAAGTCGGCCGCCCGATCATCACCATCAAGTTCAAGAACGGGACGGAGGTGAAACTGGACGATGAGAAGTTGCCACCGCCCTACGAGCCCGGTGGTTTCGAGCAGTGATCCTTCACCGGGCCTTTGCGGTGTAAGTTCGGACCGTGGCCGGAGAAACGGAAAGGGACGTTATCACCCGTGAGGGCACGGAGTTGGCCAGCGCCTACCTGGAGCTGAAGCAGCAGTACGACCACCTCGTGCGGAAAAACCTCGCTGGTGTGTTCCGGACCACGGTGCAGGGCCGTTTCGTGGAGTGCAATGACAGCATGGCCCGCATGCTCGGGTACGCCGATCGGGAGGCCTTGATGGCCGTGAGGGTACAAGACCTCTACGTCGATGCGGCGGACCGCGAGCGCTTTCTAGCCGAGCTGCGAGAACACAAGCAATTGGTCAACTATGAAGCCGTGTTGAAGCACGCGCGGGGCCACCATGTGCATGTGTTGGAGAACGTATTCATCCATGAACCCCCGGACCGGCCGGCCACCATCGATGGAACCCTCATCGACATCACCGCGATCCGGCAGGCCGAGCGGGAACAGGCAGCGGCACTGAACAACTTCAGGCAGTTGATGGACCGCGTGCGCGATGGCATCCTCATCGTCCGAGACGACCTTGTGCTCTACGCGAACCCCTCGGCCGAAGCGCTCTCCCCGGACCGCCAATGGCTGGAGGCGCCATTCCTTGAACGTGTGCATCCCGACGACCAGGAAGCCGTGAGCGAAGCGCTCGCCTCGCTCGGTCCACTCCCGACCACAGGGATCTTCGATGCGCGCATAGCCTCCGGAGGGGATACGTGGCGCGATATGCTCTTCAGTGCCGCAGCCATGTCGCATGAGGGTCGGCCAGCGGCGCAAGTGACGCTTCAGGACGTGGGCCTCCACCGATCACTGGTGCATGAACGCAGCCGTGCGCGCATCGCCGAAGAGGTGAACGAGATCCTGCGCCAGGAGATCGCCGAGCACCGTCGGACGCAGGAAGCCCTGCGCCAGAGCCGCCGCTTCGCACGAAGCCTGGTGGACAGCTCGCTCGATACCATCATTGCCGTAGACCAGCAGGGCCGCATCACCGAGTTCAACCCGGCCGCCGTGATCAAGTTCGGCTACGAGGCCGATGAGGTGATGGGCCAGAAGACGGGCATGCTCTACGCCAACGACGAGGAGTTCACCCGCGTGCAACGGGAGATGAACATGCATGGCGCGTTCGCCGGCGAGGTCGTGAACGTGACACGCGAAGGGCGCGAGTTCACCTCGTTCCTGGCCAGCAGTCGGCTGTACGATGAGGACGGCAAATTGCTCGGCAGCATGGGCGTGAGCCGGGACATCACCCAGAGCAAACGCGACCAGGAGGCGTTGCGCGCGAGCGAAGAACGCTACCGCGACCTGTTCGAGAACGCCACGGACCTGATCCAGAGCGTGGATGCCGAAGGGGTCTTCCAGTACGCGAACGACACATGGTGTTCCACTCTGGGTTATACGAAGGATGAACTGCCCGGTCTGAGCCTCAACGACGTGGTGGCTCCCGAAGAGCTGGACCGTTACACGCAATGGCGTAACCGGTTGCTCGCCGGCGAGAGCCCCGGACCCATCACCACCCGCTTCCGAGCCAAGGATGGACATACCGTGCACGTGCAAGGGAACAGCACCGTACGCACCGTGGAAGGGCAGGCCGTCGCCACACGGAGCATCTTCCGCGACATCTCCGGCGAACAGGCCGCACGGGAGGAAGTAATGGACCACGAGGCCAAGCAACGCGCACTGTTCGAGAGCAGCGAGCACATGTTCTGGACGGTGGACAAACGGGTCGCCATCACCAGCTTCAACCGGGGCTATGGAGACATGATCGAGCGGCTGTACGGCACTCGACCAGAGGTCAATACCGACAGCTCCATGCCGCGCAAGCGTTTCGCGAGCGAGGAATACCATGTGTTCTGGGAAGGAAAATACGCTGAAGCGTTCAGCGGCAAGGCGCTCCGCTTCGAAACCGATGTGCGCGACGTGAACGGCGATCGCGTGTGCAACGAGATCTTCCTGAGCCCTGTGTTCGAGGCGGACGGCACCGTGGAGGAGGTCTTCGGCATCGGCCACGAGATCACCGAGCAAAAGGAGGCCGAGGACCTGGTGCGCGAGCAGGCCGCGCGCTTGAAGGCCATCTTCGAGAACAGCGCCAATATGATGATCTGGACGCTGGACCACGACTTCCGCATCACGTCCATGAACGAGCACTTCGTGTTCAGCAATGAGCGCGCGATGGGCGTGTCGTTCAAGCTCGGCGACAACTTCATCAACATGCTCACGGACCGTGTCGCGGACAAACGCTACCAACCGGTGGTGGAGAAGTTCGCGGCGGCGCTCAAGGGAAAGCCGCAACAGTTCGAAGTGGAACTGAAGAACCACAAGGGCCGATCCCTCTGGGTGGAGAATTTCCTCAACCCCATCACGCTCGATGGTGAAGTGGTGGAGATCAGCTGCCAAGCCTTCGGTATCACGGACAAGAAAGAATCACAGCGCAAGCTTCTGGACAGCCTGCACGAGAAGGAGGTGCTGCTGAAGGAGGTGCATCACCGCGTGAAGAACAACCTGCAGATCATCTCCAGCATCTTCAACCTGCAGAAGCAATATGTGGACGATCATCCACGTGCGCTGGAGCTGTTGCGCGACAGTCAGGACCGCATACGCAGCATGTCCTTCATCCACGAAAGCCTCTACCAGACCAAGAACTTCAGCCATGTGGACCTGGCCACCTATATAGACGGCCTCACCCGCAACCTGATGATGAGCTACAGTCTCAGCGGCAAAGTGGAATTGGAAAAGGACCTGCAGCCAGTGGAGTTGGTATTGGACCAAGCCATCCCCTGCGGCCTCATCCTCAATGAGCTCATCAGCAATTCGCTCAAGCACGCTTTCCCCGACGGTGCGGCAGGAACCATCCGCATTGGCTTGAAGACCGTGGGCGAACGCGTGGAGATCATGATCGCCGACGACGGTCCGGGGCTCCCTTCCGGCTTCGATCTGGAACGGGACTCGAACCTCGGTCTACAGCTCGTAGAAACCCTCATGGGGCAACTTGACGGTACTATTGAGCGTAGGACGCCCCCGTCCGGAGACCATAGGGGGGTGGCGTATTTCCTTACTTTTGGTCGAACCGGTTTCAACAAGAACGCTTAAGCAGCATAGGCAATGGCGCAGACGAACGTACTGGTGGTGGAGGACGAGAGCATCGTGAGCAAGGACATCCAGCATAGCCTGAAGAAGCTCGGCTACAACGTGGTGGGGGCGGCCAGCAGTGGCGACCAAGCCGTGAAGCTCGCTGTGGAGACCATGCCCGACATCATCCTCATGGACATCATGCTCAAGGGTGAGATGAACGGCATCGAAGCAGCCACGCAGATCCGCGCGGAGACCAACATCCCCGTGATCTTCCTCACGGCTTACGCCGATGAGAGCACACTGAACAAGGCGAAGGTCACCCAGCCCTACGGCTACATCATCAAGCCATTCAAGGAGATCGACATCCACACGTCGATCGAGATGGCCCTGTACAAGCACAAGAAGGAGGCGGAAGTGCTCAAGGAGCGTGACCTGCTTTTCAACCTGGTGGAAGGCCAAGGGGCAGGCAAGGACCTGCTCTTCGTGAAGAGCAACAGCCGCTTGGTGAAGTTGCGCACCAGCGACATCTACTTCATCGAGGCGTTGAAGGATTACGTGGTGATCAACACGTTGAACACCCGCTACACGATCCACAGTACCATGAAGGACATCGAGGCGAAGCTGCCCGAGGCGGAGTTCCTGCGCGTGCACCGCTCTTTCATCGTACGTATCGACAAGATCGTGGCCATCGAGCAGCCCAACCTGATCCTGGAGAACGACAAGAAGATCATCCCGATCGGTGGCAGCTACAAGGACGAGCTGGCCAAGCGGTTGAACTTGGTCTGAGGTTCAGCACGAGAGCAGCCGTTCCGACCTGCGGTTCAGAGGGCACCAACAGCCTCAACTACCTCCAACGAGCGCGACGTCAGAACTCCTTTCTGACGCTCTCTCGTGCGGTTCGCACCCATTGGTGAGAGGAACAGCAACATCATCCACGTGCGATGCGGATCGGTGGGGTCCGGATGCTCCACCAGCTCCAGAACCTCCTCGAAAGAGAGCGACCGAAGACTTTCGGTCTCGAAGCAACGCTCTAGACCAAGCGCTTTACCGGTGGGGGTGTTCGTTGCCAGTTCCCACAGAAAATCCCTCCACAGCCCGCTGGCTACCCAGCGTTTGAACGTGCGATGGGTCGTCTTCCCACTAGCGAAGCCCTTGGGCAAGTCCATCCATCGTCCCCTGGTCAAACAGACCCAGATGACAGCCTCCGCTACGCGATATCTGGACACGGACGGTCTACCACCCTTGGCAGTGCGGCCCATCTTCATTTTGGCCCACGCCCGGTCAAGCGCTTTCCGGTGAGCGTACACGTACCGATACACGATCGTGCTCCCAGGCTCACGAAAGTTGCCCGTATGAATTGAGATATCCATGCCCAAAACTAGCCAACAACCCGACCATGCCCGCCCAATGCCACCTTTTTCCGAAGGATGGGAATAATGAACGGGGAACCGCAACTCACCCCAATGAGCGCGTCCTATGCACCATGGCGGTCGTAACGCTCTATCGCCCGATGGGCCAGAAGGAACAGGACCTGATCGCTGCCTCCGGCTGGAAGCGGTTCCCACCAAGGCTTCCAGAGCAGCCCATCTTCTATCCCGTGATGAACCTGGTATACGCGCGCCAGATCACACGTGAATGGAATGTGCCAGCCAAGGGCATAGGACACGTAGTGTGTTTCGATGTGGACTCCGCTTATCTGACGCGTTTCACCGTGCAGAATGTCGGTGGCGTGATCCACGATGAGCTTTGGGTGCCTGCGGAAGAACTCGAAGAGTTCAACGATCACATTGTCGGGCGCATCGAGCTGATCGAAACGCACCGGGCCGAGAGGGACTAGCGCCGCTTCTTCTTCTTGCCCAATGATCGGCGCTGCCGTTCGCGAGCCTCAGCAGCGGCTTTTTTCCCACCCTTCCCGAAGCTCTTCTGTTCCCCGGCACTGCGGCTTTGTGGGCGTGTTTCGTCCCATTGCCCGACAGTTGGAGCGATGTACGGCTTGTCCGGACCCGTTTGCCCCGTAGCGGTTCCTGAGGCTGCCATGGCCAGATCGATCGTACGCTTGTCCATGTCCACGCCACGCACCGTTACGAGAAGCTCATCACCCAAGCGGACGCGCTTGCCCGTTCGCTGGCCGATCACGGTGTACTTGGCCTGGTCGAACTTGTAGAGGTCGCCGGGGATATCCCGCAGGCTGATCATGCCCTCGCATTTGTTGGCGCGGATCTCCACATAGATGCCCCAGTTGGTAAGCCCGCTCACGATGCCCTCGAAGGACTGGCCGATACGCTGCAAGAGGTACTCGGCCTGCTTGTACTTGATGCTGGCCCGCTCCGCATCGGAGGCACGCTTCTCCTGTTGTGAACTGTGCACGCAACTCGTTTCCAGTGTCTCCTTGTCCAGCGGCTTTCCGTGCGCGAGGTAGTGAGCCATGGCGCGATGCACCATCAGGTCCGGATAACGGCGGATGGGGGAAGTGAAGTGCGTGTAATGCTCGAAGCCAAGGCCGTAGTGGCCGATGTTGTCCGTGCTGTAGATGGCCTTGGCCATCGTGCGGATCGTGATCTGCTTGATGATGTTCTCCTCCTCCGAACCCTTGATCGCTTGCAGCAACCGATTGATCGCGTGCGGCAGATCCTCTTCCGCGGTAACGGTGAGCGTGTGGCCGAAGCTCTTCGCGAGCGAGCGCAATTGCTCCACCTTCTCCGGATCGGGCGTATCGTGTATGCGGTACACGAACGGGTGCACCCCGCCTTTCTTCAGCGTGCCGACCCACGCCGCCACGCGCTTGTTCGCGAGCAGCATGAACTCCTCGATCAGCCAGTTCGCTGACCCCATCACCTTCTCGTATACCTCGATCGGACGGCCTTTTTCGTCCAGCTTGAACTTCACTTCGTTGCCGCCGATCTCGAGCGCGCCATTGGCCATGCGGTCTTTGCGGAGCACCTGCGCGAGCTTGTGCATCGTGAGCACCTCATGTTTGAAGGGCGCATCATCCGGAGCTTTCCCGTCAATGATCTGTTGCGCACCCTGGTAAGCGAAGCGATGGTGCGAACGCATCACGGTGCGGCCGAACCATTCGTTCTTGATGCGCGCGTTCTCGTCCAGTTCGAAGATGGCGCTGAAGCTCAGCTTGTCGGTATCCGCGTGCAGCGAGCAGAGGTTGTTGCTCAGCTTTTCCGGGAGCATGGGCACCACGCGGTCCACGAGATAAACACTGGTGGCACGAGCTGCGGCTTCCATGTCGAGCACGGTGCCCGGTTTCACGTAGTGGCTCACATCGGCGATGTGGACGCCGACCTCCCAATTCCCATTGTCGAGTTTGCGCAGGCTCAGTGCATCATCCAGGTCCTTCGCATCATCCGGGTCGATGGTGATGGTGGGAATGCTCCGCACATCACGCCGCTTCTTGATCTCTTCAGGCGTGCAACCGTCGGGAATCTCTTCGCTGGCTTGGATCACGCTTTCCGGGAATTCCAGCGGCAGGCCGAACTCCGCGAGGATGGCGTGCATCTCCACGTTGTGCTCGCCGGCCCGGCCAAGGATGCGTTTCACGAAGCCGCGCGGCAGGTCGCGGTGATCCTTCCATTCGCCCAAGCCGATGATGGCCTTGTCGCCCTCGGTCGCGCCATTGGCGTCCCCGGGCGGTATGAAGAAGGGCTTCTGCACCTTCTGGTCGTCGCTCACCAGGATCATGCGGCCCTGGTGCTTGTGGATCACGCCAACGAATTCGGTGCGGCGGCGCTCGATGACCCGTAGCACCTTGCCCTCGAGCCGGTTGCCGCGCCCGCCACCGATGCGGATCTCCACTTTGTCGCCATGCAGGGCCATGCCCACATCGCTGCCGTGGATGAACACATCCTCGGTGCTTTTCCCGGTCGCCGCTCCCAGGCGCACGTAGCCTGCGCCGCTGGCGATGATGTCGATGGTGCCCTCGGCCTCATCGCGTTGTTTGGTGCTCTGGTAGCGCCCCTTCTTGCCTGTCTTCACCTGTCCTTTTTCTTGTAGGGCCTCCAGTGCGTCATACACCAAGTACCGTTGTCCTTTCTCCTTGTAGCCCAGTTGCAGGGCCAGTTGCTGGCTCGTGATGCCCGCGTGTCCGCTCTTGCGCACGGCCGCCAGCACGGCCTGTTCCACCGCGCCGGGCTTGGGGTGTTTGTCCTCGTTCCGGGCCACGTTCGCCGCTTCGGTCTCCTCTGGACCCCGGCCGACGGGGGACGAAGGTGCGCACAAAGCGTCCAAACCGCCCCATAACCCGTTCACCAACAGGTGTTGAAAACCACCCAAGATCGCTACATTCGCAGCCCTTTTCGAGGGACCCCGCCCCCAACACCCATGACCGCCCCCCAGGAAACCATCAAGATCTTCGGTGGCACAGCCTCGAAGCACTTGTCCGAAGGCATCGCCTCGGCGTGCGGGGAGCGCTTGGGCGAGGTGGTGCTCAACCGCTTCAGCGACGGGGAGTTCCAGCCCAGCTTCGAGGAGACGGTGCGGGGGGATGTGGTGTACATCGTGCAGAGCACCTTCCCGCCCAGCGACAACCTCTTCGAACTGTTGATGATGGTGGATGCCGCCAAGCGGGCCAGCGCCAAGCGCATCGTGGCGGTGATGCCCTACTTCGGTTTCGCCCGGCAGGACCGCAAGGACAAGCCCCGCGTAAGCATCGGTGCGAAGCTCGTGGCCAACATGCTCACCGCCGCCGGCGTGGACCGCATCATGACCATGGACCTGCATGCGGACCAGATCCAAGGCTTTTTCGAAGTGCCGGTTGACCACTTGTTCGCCAGCAGCATCTTCATCCCGTACATCAAGCAGCTCAACCTGCCCGACCTGCTGATGGTGGCGCCCGATACCGGCGGCACCAAGCGCGCGAACGCCTACGCCAAGCACCTCGGGGTGGACATCGCCATCTGCTATAAGCAGCGGAAAGTGGCCAATCAGATCGAGAAGATGACCGTGATCGGCGATGTGAAGGGAAAGGACGTGATGCTCGTGGACGACATGTGCGACACGGCCGGCACGCTCACGAAAGCCGCCGATATGATGATGGAGCAAGGGGCCAATAGCGTTCGGGCCATCTGCACACATGCGGTCCTCAGCGGGGAAGCCTGCAAGCGTATCGAGCGCAGCGCGCTCACCTCGCTCATCGTCACCGACACCATTCCCATCAGCGCCGAGAAGATGGCGCAGACCACCAAGATCGAACAGCTCAGTGTGGCACCGCTTTTCGGCAGTGTCATCCAGCGCATGCGCGCCCACGAGAGCATCAGCAGCCATTTCATCATCGCGTGAACAACTCGCCTGACAAAGCCCAGGCGTCACCCAGACGATAGACCGTCAAAACCACAAAGCCGCGCCGGCATCAGGCGATCGAACAATGAAGAAGGTAGAACTCACCGCCACGAAACGCGCCAGCGAAGGATCCAAGGGCGCCGCCACCTTGCGCCGCGCCAAGCGCGTGCCCTGCGTGCTGTACGGCGGTTCCGAAACCGTGCATTTCAGCGTGGACGAACCCGCCTTGCGCAAGCTCGTCTTCACCCCCGAAGCCTATCGCATCGAACTCGATATCGATGGCGATAAGCGCATGGCCCTGCTGCATGACAAGCAGTTCCATCCCGTCTCGGACGCCGTGCTCCATGCCGATTTCATGGAGATGAGCGATACCAAGGAAGCCAAAGTGAGCCTTGCCGTTAAGCTGAAAGGTCTTTCTGCAGGCGTAAAGGCCGGCGGCATCCTCAGCCAGCCCATGCGCAAAGTGCGCGTGAAGGGCCTGCCCACCTCGCTTCCCGAGCACTTGGATGTGGACATCACGAACCTGGAGCTGAATGACAGCATCCATGTGAGCGACCTCAAGTTCCCGGGGATCACCATTGTTGAGCGCGCTACGGATGTGGTCGCCAGCGTGAAGATGGCCAAGAAGGAAGAGGAAGTGGTCGCCGCTCCCACCGCCGCCAGCACCGCCGTTCCCGCTGCGGGCGCCGCTGCTCCGGCCGCCGGTGCCGCTCCTGCTGCCGACGCGAAGAAGGGCGACGCCAAGGCCCCTGCGAAACCAGCTGCCAAGAAGTAACAAGCCACAGGCTCCGCCTGACGATCAACTTGACCAGGCCTCCGAGACGTTCGGGGGCCTGTTTCTTTTGTGACCCCAATGAAGTTCCTCATCGTGGGCCTCGGCAACCCCGGACCCGAATACGTCAATACCCGCCACAACATCGGCTTCCAGGTGCTGGACCGGCTGGCGACCAATGCCAAGGTCCTTTTCAGCCCGGACCGCTATGCCGATCGCATGGAGTTCCGGCACAAGGGCAAGACCTTCATCTGCATCAAGCCGCAGACCTTCATGAATCTCAGCGGCAAGGCCGTCCGCTATTGGATGGAGCAGGAGAACATCATCAGCGAGCGCGCATTCGTGATCACGGATGACCTGGCCCTGCCGTTCGGCAAGATCCGCTTGCGAGCGAGCGGAAGCGCGGGCGGGCACAACGGGCTCACGAGCATCATCGAGGTCATCGGCACAGAGACATTTCCCCGCCTGCGTTTCGGCATCGGCAGCGACTTTCCGCGCGGGCGGCAGGCGGAGTACGTGCTCAGTCCATGGAACAAGGAGGAATCGGTCGTTATCAGTGATCGTGTCGGCGTGTGCTGCGAAGCCGTTCTGGACTTCGGGCTCATGGGCATCGGGCATGCGATGAACACCTTCAACACCAAGTAACGCACGCCAGGGATCCCGTTGGTGCGATGCCATTCGCGCCGAACACCGCGCATCACTCCCGCGTTAGCTTTGCCACATATCCCCTGAAGTCATGCTCCCCAAGAAGATCGAAGCCGCGCTTAACGTGCAGATCGAGATAGAAGCCAGCAGCAGCCAGTCCTACCTGGCCATGGCCAGCTGGGCCGAGACGAACGGCCTGAGTGGTACGAGCGCGTTCCTGTATCGCCACAGCGATGAGGAGCGCATCCACATGCTCAAGCTCATCAAGTTCGTGAACGACCGTGGCGGAAAGGCCGTTGTACCAGCGCTGAAGCAGCCCCAGAAGGAGTACAAGTCCATCACGGACATCTTCCAGACCCTGCTCGATCACGAAACCCATGTGACCGCCAGTATCAACAAGGTGGTGGACCTGTGCTTGAAGGAGAAGGACTACACCACGCACAACTTCATGCAGTGGTATGTGAGCGAGCAGATCGAGGAGGAAACCCTCGCCCGCACATTGATCGACAAGCTGCAATTGATCGGTACCGACAAGGGTGGCCTGTATCTCTTCGATCGCGACTTGCAGGGCATGACAGCTGCCCAAGGCGGTGGCGGCAAGGGCGAGGCCTGAGGGCGACTACCAGCGCCACTCGTTCTGCAACCGGAGCTTCTCTTCTAACCCTTCGGCCTTCAACCGGTCGCGTAGTTGCGTGTCCGTGAAGCCGGCAGGAAGGTTGTCCATGTTCGCCAAGGCCCAGAGCATCTGGCCAACGCGTCGAACGTTGTCCGTCATCGCCACAGGGTCCACCAGGCCCACATCATCGCAACTGCTGTGGTAGCAGTGATACACATGATCGCCCAGATCACAAATGGGCGCCATGGTGGGTACGCCTTGCATCATGAAGGACTGGTGATCGCTGTGGAGCCCTGGCGCTTGGGCGTAGTTGGCCGCGAAGGTGGTATCCATGCGTTTCATCGCCTGTTGCGCGGCGATGACCTGCGGTCCCAAGGGGTCCGGGCCGAATGCGTTGAAGCCGCTCGGATGACCGCTCATGTCCATGTTGATCATGCAACGTACGCGGTCGAGCTCGCCGGACTTCTTCCACTCCTCCACCAAGGCGTGGCTGCCCAACAGGCCCTGTTCCTCACCCATGAAGAGGATGAACTTGACGGTGCGCCTCGGTTTCAACCCCAGCGCCGAATAGCAACGTGCCAGGTCAAGGATGGAATAGGAACCCAGGCCATTGTCTGTCGCTCCCGTGGCCAGATCCCAACTGTCCAAATGCCCGCCGACAACGACCAGTTCGTCCTTGAGGTCCGATCCCGGCAGGGTGGCGATGATATTGCGCGCGGAAACCAGCCCGTTGCTGTTGCGCATGTCGATGGAGGCCCGTAGCGACCTGTCGCGTTTCAACCATGCGCGCAGTTCGGTACCGTCCTCTTTGCCGATGCACGCGGCGGGTATCGCGATGGGCTCGCGGCTCACCGAGGCCGTTCCGGTAAGCAGCACATGGCCATCCACGTTGTTGATGAAGAGCACGCCTGCGGCACCGTGCTTGATCGCGAGGGCCGTCTTCTCGCTTCGGTGCAGGTTCTCCGCACCGGTCGGCGCATCGATCAATTGTAGATTCATCAGCACGATGGCACCCCGCACCGTATCACCCTTCGCCATAAGATCCGTAGAAAGCCCATTGCCGACATCGACGATCGTGGCTTTCGCTTGCACGGAATCAGGCGTCATCGCCAAGGCGACGGTGGCATAGGCGATCACCGAATCCGTGCTGTTCGATATTTCGACCCGCACCGAGCGCCGCTGCCAGGCCGCCGCTTCGAACGGGAAGTAGCCCACATCGTGTATCCCGGCCACGCGGAAGAGACTATCCGCGGTCTCCTCCGCCCTCCGCCCGTTCTCCGTGCCGGTAAGCCGGTGCCCGATGGTGCGTGTGCTCCATTCGAGCCAGGTATAACCCATCGGCGCGCGTACCGCTTCCCGATCGATGGCCCGCAAGGTCAGCGTATCGGCTGATTGCGAACGAACATGGAGTTGTGAACAGATGACCGCAACGGCCAAACAGCCCAGCGATCGTGCGCTTCTACTTTGTCCTCGACCTGTTCGGATGCTGCTTTTCTCCACGCGCGCCATATCCATTTTCCGCTCCGCCGTACGGTGGACCGGTCGTGCGCCCAAGGTACTGGCGTTGTTCATGGTTTTGTTCGGCCTGTCCTCCGCTACGGACCCGCGTGAGGCGGACAAGGATACCACAGCGATCGTACAGGCCAGTTACATCTACAACATCGCCAAGCTCGTGGAGTGGAAAGAGCCGGCCTTGAAGAACGGGCCCTTCATCATCAGTGTGCTGGGCAGCAGCAACCTGTACCAGGAGCTGGTGAAGAAGTACGCGGAGAAGTCCATCGGTAAGCAACCCATCGAGGTCCGCAAGCTGCCCAAGAGCGCTGATATCGAACAATGCCACGTCCTGTTCGTGGCGCAGAGCGAACTGGCTTTGCTGCCGGCCATCTACAAGAACCTGGACAAGAAGAGCACCTTGCTCATCACCGAATACCCTGATGCCATGGAGGATGGTTCCGTGGTGAACTTCGTGCGGGTGGACAATACGGTGAAGTACGAGATCAGCTTGGCGAACGCGCGCAAACACAAGCTGGAGGTGGGCAGCACCTTGGTCCAACTGGCCTACGCCTCCGTGCAATGAGCACTCTGCGACATATCGCACTCGTCTTCTGCGCGCTGCTCTGCACCATGCTGGCGGTGGCGCAACCCGCAGCGCTGGTGGAAGCCAACCGCCTCTATCAGGGCGGTGATCTCGCCGGTGCGCGAAAGCTGCTGGATGATGCCGTGAAGAGCCCTGAGCTGGCCCGCAGTCCAGAGGCATGGGTGTTGCGCGGGTTCGTTTACAAGGACATCTACAAGGGAATGGCGACGGGACCCGATGCGGACGGCTTGCGCGATGAAGCCCTTGCCAGCCTGTTCACCAGTACGGTAGTGGACACGGCCAAGGAGTACGCGCAGAGCAGCTTGCAGGCGTACGACTATCTCTGCAAGACCACGTACAACGATGCCGCCCGCGCCCTGAACGAGCTGAACGAAGGGCGCGCTCTGTCGCTCTATTCCAAATACAAGGAGAGTGTGCTCAGGCTCGATCCGGAGCACAAGTTCACCGCGCGGGACATCGAGTTCGACAACGCCCTCGGAACCGTGTACACCAAGCGTTTCAACCAGGACCGCGAGGACACCACGTGGTTCGACAAGGCAGTCGCCCTGTACAAGCATGTGCTGGAGCTGGACAGCAACAACTACGGCGCCAACTACAACTTGGCCACGCTCTACTATAACCGCGGGGTGTACAATATCCAGCGCATCAACGCCGGTACTGACCTGCCCACCATCGGCCAGGTGCAGGAGGTGAGCAAGGTGTACTTCATGCAATCGCTGCCGTACATGCAGAAGGCCCACGAGATGAACCCCAAGAGGCGCGAGACGCTCCTCGGCCTCGAAGGCATCCATTACAGCCTGCAGAACATCGACAAGAGCGAGGAATACCGTCACAAGTACGAGGCCCTCGACCAAGAGACACCGCCCGAGGCCCCCCGTGAGGCGCCGAAGGACAAGTGATGTCCGCCATGCGCTTCAGGCTCACCATCGGCCGCCGGATCGGGATGGGCTTCGGCCTGTTCATCTTCTTCGCCTTGCTGGTGGTGCTCCTTACCAACCGCACCCTGGAGCGCAGCCGCTCCATCAACGACAGCATCAATTCGGTCTACAGCCCGAGCGTGGACGCCCTGGTACGCTTGCGCAACTTGATCGTGAACGCCCAGATGCTCATCAAGTACTGGGCGATCACCGAGAGCATCCCGGACGCTCCGGAGAAGACAACCCTCATCCAGCTCACCGATCAGGAGTTGCCGCGTGTGATGGACCGCATCGACACCTTGAGCGCTGGCTGGGAGAAAGAAGAGGTCGCCCTCTTGAACAAGAGCTTCGCCGAAATGGACAAGCTCTTCGAGATGCACACACATGTGAAGGAGATCCTGCCCTCACTCGAGAGCTACAAGGATCCCTTGGTATGGATCGAGCGTAACGAATTGGCGGAAGAAGGTGGACCACTGGATGAGCAGACGCAGCGGTTGCTGGCCGATGTGGACAAGCTTCTCGCACTGCAGGAGGCCAAGCGCCAGAGCCTCAGCGGGGGCATGATCCGCAGCTTCGATTCGCTCAAGTTCTTCGTACTCTACCTCGGGACGGGTCTCGTTATCGTGGGCATCATCGTCGCCTTCCTCATCGTACGGAGCATCGTAAGGCCTGTGCAGAAGTTGCGCGGCGTGCTGCTCTCTTTGGGCAGGGGCGTGTTCCCACGGACGCGTATCCATGCGCGCAATGATGAGGTCGGGGAGATGTCGCAGGCGCTCATGGGCCTCATTGACGGACTGAAGCGCACCACCGAATTCAGCCACGCGGTGGCGGCGGGGAATTTCAATGCGGACTATCAACCGTTGAGCGAAGAGGACATGCTCGGCCACGCACTGCTGAAGATGCGCACCGAGCTGGGTGAGCGTGAGCGCGTGCTGGAGACCAAGGTGAAGGAACGTACCGAGGAGGTGGTACGGCAGAAAGAGGAAGTGGAGCGCCAGAGCCGCAAGGTGGTGGAGCTCTACAAGAACGTGACCGACAGCATCCGCTACGCCAAGCGACTCCAGGAATCGATCCTTCCGCCGGAAAAGCGCATCAAGGAACTGCTACCGGACAGCTTCGTGCTCTACCGGCCCAAGGATATCGTGAGCGGAGATTTCTACTGGCTGGAGAAGGTGCACAACAAGGTGATCTTCGCTGCCGTCGATTGTACCGGCCACGGCGTACCCGGAGCGTTCATGAGCCTTGTGGGCCACAATGGGCTCAACCAATCCATCAAGGAGCACGGGATCACGCGGCCCAGCGACATCCTGCGCGACCTGAACCGGATCTCCTACGAAGCCCTGCACAAGGACCGCGACCAGTTCGTGCGGGACGGCATGGACATGGCCCTCTGTGCGCTGGACCCCGAGCGCCTCGTCCTCGAATACGCAGGGGCCAACTGCCCGCTCTACCTGGTGCGCGATGCGCAGGTGCAGCAATACACGCCGGACAAGCGCCCCATCGGAGGTTTCGACCTGGGCGACCTGGGCTTCACCGACCACCGCATCCAATTGCGCAAGGGCGATGTGATCTACATCTTCAGCGATGGCTATGCCGACCAGTTCGGTGGGCCGAAGGGCAAGAAGTTCCTCAATCGCCGCTTCCGCGAACTGCTCGTGGCCATCCACGACAAGCCGATGGACCGCCAGAAGAGCCTGCTCCTCGAAGAGCTCAACAAATGGCGCGGCGCCCAAGAACAGGTGGACGATATCCTCGTGATGGGGATGCGGGCGTGAGCGACAGGCTCACACGTTCCACACGGGAGCATCCGTATGCCCGGTGTTGAGCGGGTTCATGCACATGACCGGGATCTGGGGCTCGTTGGTGATCACTTCCTGCTCGTTGGGTACGCCGAGCACGCCGAAGATGCTGTTCTGCAACATGTTCACGATGGTGATCAGGTCGGCGTCCACTTTCACGGCATAGCGGATCACGCCTTTCACGAAGTCGGCGCTGTCCTCCTCGAGAATGACGGCCTCGTGCTCGATGCCGCGCTCCCTCAGGTATCCATCGGCGAACTTCAGGTGGTTCACCAATTGGTGGTGCAGGAATTCGTCCTTCTCCTTCGGCGCCACCAAGTGCACCTTGCACTTGAAATACTTGGCCATGTCGGCCACGAGGGTCAGTTTCTGGCGGCTCTCTTTCTGCAGGTCCAGCGGTACCACGATCTGCTGGTAACCGCCGGGCTTGATCGCGCGCTCCTGCACCACGATGAAGGGCACCGTGCTGTTGGTGATCACACGGAGGGCCCGGCTGCCCGTGATGAACTGCATGCCGTGCATACCATGTGTACCCATGATGATGAGCCCCGCGCCGATCTCCGCCGCTGTGGTGCCGATGTCCTCATAGACCGAGCCTATGCGAACGATGGGAACGAGCTTCTGCTTTTCACCCGCCGCACGTGCTCGGTCCAACATCATTTGCAGGCGCGTGCGGGCCTCGTCCACATCGTCCTCGTCGTTGACGATGTGCAGCACGTGGATCTCCGCGTTCATGCGCGCGGCCATCGTGCTCGCATGGTTCAATGCGCATTCGGCCACCTTGGTGAAGTCGGTGGGCACCAGGATCTTCTTGACGGAGTCGCTCATAGGGTTCCGGTATGGTTCGTTCAGCGGAAGGTTGGCGAATATAGAGGGTGTTCACAAGGTGATCCGGGCGTCCAACAAACGCCTATGAACGATTACAAATGCGCTGACGACCGACTGTGGGAGGACCCGGAGTGAAGGTTTGCGGCGTCAAACAAAAACCACGACAACGATGGAAACGATGATCATCAACCGAGTGCAACTCATGGGCAACCTGGGCAAGGATCCCGAGCTCCGCGAATTCGAAGGCGGCAAGAAAAGGGCGCGCTTCAGCTTGGCAACTACCGAGCAGTTCAACTTCGGGAACGGCAACAGCAAGGAGGACACCCAATGGCACCAGGTGACCGCTTGGGGCAAGAGTGCGGACGATGTTATCGGTGCACTGAAAAAGGGCAGTCGCGTTTCCATCGAAGGCCGGCTCGTGCATGGCAGCTACCAGGGCAAGGATGGGCAGAAGCGCTACTTCACCGAAGTGGTCATGAACAGCTTCTCCGTGCTGGAACGCGCCACGAACTCCCAAGCGGCCGTGGCGATGATGTGAGCGGACCGTAACAGCCATCAACAAGAAGGGCTCCCGCGCGGGAGCCCTTCTTGTTTTGATCGCGGATAGTACTCAGCGCTTCACGACGCGCAGCGAGCGTTCCATGATCGCGTTGCGCAGGCGAAGCACGTACGTGCCGGGGGGCAGGCCCGCGTATTCCAGCGTCATACGGCCTTGAGAAAGGGCAGAGCGGTCATCAACGATGCGACCGGTCATGTCCAGAAGCGTGTAGCGCGTGTTGCCGGACAGGCCCGCACCCTCCACCTGCAGTGTGCCATCGAACGGCTGTGGCCAGGCATTGATCAGGGAAGTCCCCGCATGGTCCTCAATGCCGACGGAGACCTCGATGTTCTGGCAGATCTCCACCTGGCACGTGTCGTTGGTGCCAGGCGCGATGCCGGAGATGGTCATGCACACGGTGTAGTTGCCGGAAGTCGCGTACGTGTGGACGACCTGCGAACCATCCCCGAAGGTCCCGTCCCCGAACGTCCACTGGGTGCTCACGTCCGAACCCTGCGTGTCGCTCGTGTTGTAGAATGTGTACACATTGCTCTGGTGCCCGAACTCGAAGCTGGCCGTCCACAGGCTGTCGCACGGGTTGTTGCCGGGCAGGAGTGTGATCGACATACAGTGGTCTTCGAAGCAACTGTCCTGCGTGAGCGGATCATAGTTCCCCACGAGCAGGCAGAGGGTGTAGGTGCCCGGCCCGGGATAGGTGTGCGTGTTGTTCGGCCCATCGCCCAAGGTGCCGTCGCCGAAGTGCCACTCGAAGGTGGTGCCCGGAGGGTTGAAGCCCGCTTGCACGGCCACCGTGTTTCCAGTGACGGTAGCAGCGAACTCGGCGTTCAATCCATCGCAAGGCGAACCACCGCCCTGCACGGTGATTATCTGGCAGGTGGTACTGCTGCACGAGTCGGGCGAGTTCAGCGCGGTAACCGTGAGGCAGACCTGGTATTGGCCGGGTGAGGCGAACGTATGCGCGGGTGAACCGTCATCGCTGAACAGGCCATCACCGAAAGACCAGAAGTAGGAAACAGCCTGCCCGTTGGTGAACGAAGCGTCCTGGAACTGGAAGACGTTCGGCCCTGCGGCTTCCCAAACGAAGTGCGCCTCCAAGCTGTCACACGGGCTATCGCCGTTCACGTAGATCCACTGGCAATGCTCTGCCCAGCAAGTATCCTGCGTCCCTTGGTTCCAATACCAAGCGCTCAAGCAAACATGGTACTCGCCGGACTCCGGGTAGGTATGCACGGGGTTCATTCCATCGCCCTGTGTGCCATCGCCGAAGTTCCAGTGGTAGCCCGTGGAAGCGGGCGTGGTGAAGCCGAAGAAGCCGACCGTGCTGTTGCCCAGAGCGGTCCATTGGAAGCTCGCCTCAAAGGTGCTGTCGCATGGCGAACCGCCGCCCGTAACCACAAGGCCACAATACGTGTCTTGGCAAGTAATGACCCCTCCGCCCTGTTGTTCGAACATGGTGGTTGCGGTGAGGCAGACCTCGTAGGTGCCGAGTCCGAAGACGTGTGAGGGTTGTGCATCATCGCTTGTGGTGCCGTCGCCAAAGTCCCAGTGCCAGGTGGTCTGGAAACCGGTGCCGATGGTCGTGTTGGTGAAGAACACGGTCGCATCACCCACCACGGCCTGGAAGCCCGTTTGCAGACTATCGCACGGCTCCGAACCGCCCACCGTGATCGATTGGCATGAAGTAGCGGAGCAAGTGTCCTGCGTACCGGGGATCGCGTACCAGGCCGTCAGGCAGATCTGGTAGGTGCCGGGTTCGGCGTATTCATGGGTGCCTTGCGGCCCGCTGTCGGACGCGGACCCATCGCCGAACGTCCAAAGCCAATGGTCGGCGTTGCCGGTGTTCGCAGAGTAAACAATGTTCGTCGGTCCGCCGCTTTGTTGCCACCAGAATTCCGCGTTCAGGCTGTCGCAGGGTGAACCACCGCCATCCACCACAACAACGTTGCAGATCGTGCTGCTGCAGGAATCAGGCGTATTGGGGATCGAAACGGTCAGACACACCGTGTAGGTGCCCGGCTCCGGGAAGGTGTGCAGCGGAGCGAACGCATCGCTCATCGTGCCATCTCCGAAATGCCACATGTAATTCAGGCCCTGCCCGCCGTAAGAGCAGTTGTAGAACTGGACCACACTGTTCTCACCGCCCCACTGGAAGCAGGCTTGGAGGCTGTCGCACGGGCTGCCCTGTCCGATGGTCACCCACTCGCAATGATCAGCATAGCAGGTGTCCTGTGTGAAGGGGTTCCAGGCCCATGTCATCAGGCAAGCGTGATACGTGCCCGGACCGGGATAGACGTGCGTGGGTGCAGGGCCATCACCGGAAGTGCCGTCCCCGAAGTTCCATTGGTAGCCGATGGCGGTACCACCGAAGGAGCTGAACGCCGCAAGGTTCTCCTGTGAGCTGACAACGAAATACGCGCTCAGGCTGTCGCAAGGGGAACTTTGGCCCTGGATCACCAATGTGTTGCAGATCGTGCTGCTGCACGAGTCCGGCGAGCCGGGTATGTATGCGTTCAGGCACACATTGTACGCACCGGGTCCGGGATAAGTATGGGCGGGCTGGAAGACATCACTATTTGTACCATCACCGAACGACCACCAGTAGTTCAGGTTCGAGCCATTGGAACCGGAGCAATTGTAGAACTGCGCAACTTGCTCCTGAACACCCCATTGGAAGCAGGCGAAGAGACTGTCACAAGGAGAGTCCGTTCCGATCGTCACCCACTCACAATGGTCGGCATAGCAGGTGTCCTGCGTGAACGAGTTCCAGGTCCAGGTCACCAAACAGGCGTGGTAGGTGCCGGGACCGGGATAGATGTGCGTGGGCGCCGGGCCATCACCGGAAGTGCCGTCCCCGAAGTTCCATTGGTAGCCGATGGCCGTACCGCCGAAGGAGCTGAACGCCGCGAGGTTCTCCTGCGTTGTGACAACGAAGTACGCGCTAAGACTGTCGCACGGCGAGCCACCGCCCTGGATCACCAGCTCGTGACATAGCGTATCAGCGCACGTGATCAGCCCACCGCCCTGTTGCTCATAGATGCTCACTACGGTCAGGCAGGCCAGATAGGTTCCGGGTTCCGGGTAGGTATGGGATGGCTGCGGGCCGTCACCGATCGATCCATCGCCGAAGTCCCAGTGCCACGTGGTCTGGAAGCCGGTGCCTGTAGTGGAGTTGGAGAACTGCGCCACATCGCCCTGCACAAGTGCCGTAAAGCCGGCCTGTAATCCAACGCACGGATCGGCGCCATTGATCGTGACCGGATGACAGGTCTCGTGGGAGCAGGTGTCGCTGGTGCCATCGATGATGAACCAGGCCCACAGGCACACATTGTAGGTCCCCGGTTCTTGGTACTGGTGGAAACCCTGAGCGGCGTCCGAGACGGTGCCATCACCGAAATACCACATGATGTTCGCGTAGGTCGGCACGTTGTCATAAGCGAAGCTCACCCCGCCTTGCTGGGGAAGGAGCGTCGTTACCACATCGGCCAGTGCGAGGCAGGGATCACCGCCCTCGATGGTCAACTCATGGCAGACCGTATCCACGCAGTTTTCCACCACAGCGTACAGGCAGACCTGGTAGGTGCCGGGCTGGTCATAGATGTGTGTAACGGTGGTTCCTCCGGTCGAGCCGCCATCACCGAAGTACCACTGATAGGTGGTGGCCTGCGGAAACATCGATTGCGAGGTGCTGGTGAACACCACCACATTGCCCTGTACGCCCGAGCTGAAGGACGCTTGGATGATCTGCGAGCAGTCGGGTTGGGCGAAAGACGCGAGGCTTGTAGCCAAGGCGGTAAGGCCGGTGAAAAGATGTTTCATGGGTTTGGGGTCGGGTGTATCGGGTACTGCGCACATGCCGCACGCAGCGTAGGAAGGACGGCGTGAACCGCCTGTTTCGTTGCCTATCGTTTCAGCAGGCGTAGTGCGCTGACGCCATGTTCCAGCGGAACGACCAGAGTGTAGATGCCGGTCGGCCATGTTCCTGATGTCAAATGCTCGGCCTTGTCCTGCGAAAAGGTTCCTGACCGCGCCTCTCTGCCCAGTACATCGAGGAGCCGCCAGCGCGCACCACGGCGTACCGCCACGCCTTCGATCCAGAGCTCGTCGTTGAACGGGACCGGACGTGCATGGAGCTCTTGGACCGGCGGCGTTTCTTCCACGCCCACGAGTTGTGTGAGATGGAGCGTGATGCAGTTCCGCGCGAAGCACTCGACCCCGTTGGCCGTGTCCGTCGCCCACACCTGAACGCACGTTTGCACATCGCCGCCCAAGGGGTAGTAGTGCTGCGCCTCCGGCATGCCCGTGATGTCCATAGCCGACCCATCACCGTATTCCCAGCCCCACGTGTTGATGACAAGGTCCGGGTTGAACACCGTGGCCTCGGCACTGGAGATGATCGAATTCCCGTCCGTGGTCAACAGGAGGTTCAAGAGCAGCGAAGAGTCACAGGTGCTGGTGTTGCCGTCCACGAATACGCGCCGGGCGCTGCCCGCGACACACGCCGTCTGGAACAAGCTGTCCACGGTGCCGATGGAATGCGACACGTTGTATGCCCCGGGCAGTGTGTAGAAGTGCTCGGGGTTCTGCTCACCGGAGATACTATCGTCGCCGAACGTCCACAGGTAAAGAAGGAATGAGCCGTCACCTGTGCTCTGGTCGGTGAAAAGCAACTGGTTGTTGCCGGTCTGTTCCGTGGCGAACGCAGAGGCAAGTTGGCTGTAGCAGGCTTCGCTCTGGCCGGGATGCACCACCCGCGCACTGGTGCTGAAGAGGCATCCGTTCACGGTAAGGCTCAGGGTTACGGTGTCATCGCCAGCGAATGTGTAGGTGTGGGTTTCGATCTGTCCGCTCGCCGTATCGCCATCGCCGAAATCCCAAACGCGTTCGGACGCGAACACATCGGTCTCATCCGTGAACACGAGCGAGGACCCGTTGCTGGCCCAACTGAACTTCGGCAATATGCCCGGGCATTGGGCCGCTGCGGAGATCGCCAAGGCCCACAGCGGCATGGGAAAGAGAGTGCGTATCAATGCGTTCATTTCAGACGGCGTTCTTGGTGGCGAAGGTCATAGCGCAGGCGCAAGGCTCCGCCCAGTTCGTTCATCGACAGGGATGGCACACGCCCTTCCGTTCGCGGCAACCAATACGTGAATGTTGGTAATACGCCCAGGGACCAGCGTTCGCACAAGCGATAGCGCAGCTCCAGTCCGGCGGAAACGGCGAACGTCATTGGGAAGCGGCTATCCAAGGAGGTATTGGTGAGCGCCAAGGCGCCCGTCGCTGCCCCTGTTTCCGAGCTGTCCGCCGAGGCGGTCTGAATGAGCGTGTTCCCTTTGCGGCCGATGTCGATCATCATCACGGGTGCAAGTCGCGCGCCGAGGGAGAATCGCTTTTTCTGAAGCAACTGATACCCCACTTCGGGTGCGATTCGCAACCGTGTGTAGCTGTTCGTTGCGCTGTAATCGCGTTCCACGCCGGGCTCTACGACGGTCGTCTCTACGATGTCCCATGTGTAGTTCGTCACTTGGCCCATCGGAGTACCAGTCCATGTCGTATCGATCACCAGCTCCGAATGGCCGGGTTCTACTTCGCGCCGGAGGAATCGTGAGCGCTGCTTGTTGGCCCCGATACCCAGCCCCAACGACCATCCGCTCAGCCATTCTCGCCCGACCACAAGGCCCAACCCTTGTCCGCCGCGCCAGGTTTCACTCTTGTTCAGTTCAGCGACCTCCGGGCCAGTACCCTTCCAGTCACCATTCAGCGTGGACCATTCACCCTGTACCGCCACCCACCAGTTGCCCTTCTTCAGCACGTATGCAGGGGTGGAATCGCCTTGCAAAATGGGACCGGGCGCCGTTGCCGGATTGCTCAAGAACGGGGTTACCAAACCGGTGAGCAAGGCCAAGTGGACATCCGGCGAAACGCGCGCGCGCTGCTCGGACGAAGCCTGTCGGGAAGGGGCGGGTTCATTGTTCGCGACAGCACCGTTGGTTTCGGCCGATCCCGATTTTTCAATCCCGATCGAAACAATGGCGCTTGCGTTGACTGCTGGTTCGACAACCGAGCGGGAGTCGGCTGCAGCCGACTCAGAATTCTCCAACTCCTGCTTGAGCTTGTTCGTTTTTCGGGTCTTTGAGGGATTCACCCGAGCGGCCGCATGTGGTTCCGCTTGTGTTTTCGGATCCTCATCGATCCTTTGTTCTGTAGTCCCTTTGGTCCCGCCCGCGGTATTCGACCCGCTCGCTGCCGCTTCGGAACCAGTGGAAACGGGCGTCGCCTGTGCTTCGTTCTGTTCCCCTGAACTGGAGGAGCGACCAGCCTGCCCGAGCTGTTCTTCACTCGTTTCGGAGGCCTTCCGCTCTTCGGCGACCGGCGACCCCACGCGCGCATTCCCGGCCGCGGTGACCTGTCCGTCCTCCGAGAGTGACAGCGCCGCATGTTCGTTCCCGCCATCGCGTGTCAATGTCCAGTACCCGGCTCCTCCCAGCAGCAGGAGCAGCAAAGCGGCCAGGCCCCAGCGGCTTCGGCGCTTCGCAACCGCGCGTCGGCCCTTGCCGCGCTCTCGCACGATGCCCTCCCACACCGCAGGAGGCGGTGTGGCCTCGGCATCGCGTAAGGTCCGCGCGAAGAGGTCGTCAATGGGATGTCTTCCGTTCATGTACGGGTGTCGCTTGTTTCGTTATCCGGTCTTGCAGCATGCGCCTCGCTTTGGCCAGCTGGCTGCGGCTGGTGCTCTCGCCGCAACCGATCAGTTCGGCGATCTCCGCATGGTCATACCCTTCGATCGCGAACATGTTGAAGACCATGCGGTAGCCGTCCGGCAGTTCCTTGACCATCGCCAGCAGTTCAGCCTCCCCCAAGTGGTCAATGGCCACCGGCCCAACAGGTGAGTCCGGCACGTGCTCCATGCCGAAGCGCTCGTTCTGGAACGCCTTCTTGCGGTAGTGGTTGATGCAGGTATGCACCATGATGCGCCGGATCCATCCCTCCAACGAGCCTTCCATGCGGAAGCCGTGCAACTTGTCGAACACGCGGATGAAGCCTTCCTGCACCAGGTCGTCGGCTTCCAACTGGTGGCGGGCATAGCGCAAGCACACGGCGTACATACGCCGTGCGAACCGTCCGTACAGGAGTTCCTGCGCACGTCGGTCCTCGCGCTGGCAGCCTTCCACCAGCTCGCGTTCGGTCAGCTCACGCAAACTCTAAGGGCCTTTCCGGCGGCTAGACGTTGGCCCACTGCCTACGCGCTGCCTGAGGGGTCGCCCGGCCTCAAGGTATCGCCATTGTTGGGAAACCCACCGGTCTGAGTTCTGGAGAAAGCCGTCCAACGAACGCTTGTAGTCGCCTACAAACGCAATGTCAACCAAGTCCCGGAACAGGCAGGGTGAAGGTTTGCCGACGGAAATCGACAACAACGCCGGTTCCGGAAACGAAACACTACACAACCCCCAAACACTACGACCATGAACAAGATCAGCAACACCGTGCGGCTCATCGGCAACCTGGGCTTCGATCCCGAAGTGCGCGAACTGGCCAAGGGTCGCAAAGTGGCCCGCATCTCGGTAGCCACCAACGAGACCTACACCAATGGCGAAGGCGAGAAGGTGACGGACACCCAGTGGCATACCGTGGTGGCCTGGGGCCACACCGCCGATGCCGTGCAGCGCCTCTTGAAAAAGGGTTCGTCCCTCGCCTTGGAAGGCCGCTTGGTACACCGCTCTTACTTGGCCAAGGACGGCCTGAAGCGCTATGTCACCGAGATCGTGCTGAACGATTTCCGCCTTGTAGGACCGAAGCGAGAAGAGCGTTTGGAAAACGAAGAACTGCGTGCTGCTGCTTGAGCACATCGACATAGAACGGGAAGCGGTCCTTCGCAAGAGGGGCCGCTTCTTGTTTTCGGCCCGGCCTCCAGCAACTTTGCCGTCCATGGTGGGTGCAGAAGAAGTGAAGCCGCGCAAGCGGATGTGGCTCCGGAGACTGGTGCTGTTCAGTGGCATCCTGACGGCCTTGCTGTTGGTGATCGCCTACTTCCTGCCATACCTGTTGAAACGCTACATCGAGGACCACAGCGTGGAGTGGATCAACAGGCAAGTGCGCATCGAACGCATCGTGCTGAACCCCTTCACCTTCACCTACTCGGTGAACGGCGTTACCTGCACGGAGCCGAAGAGCGAGGAGATCTTCGTGAGTTGGGAGAAGATCCAGGTGAAGAGCAACCTCTGGAGAGCCTTCCGCAGCAACCAGTGGCGCTTCCGCGAACTGCGCATCGTGAAGCCGTATTTCCACATCACCCAGAGCGGCGACCGCTTCAACTTCAGTGACCTGCTGGAGTTGGGAGGCAACGATACAGCCCCTGCACCCGCTGCGGATGCGGAGCCTGTGGTCTTCAGCATGGAGGACGTCCAGCTCACCGACGGCCGCGTCGTGTACGCGATGGACCTGTTGAAGGAGCCCGCCGAGGTGAAGGACCTGAGCGCTTCGTGCAACCGCATCACCAGCGAGAGCGCCCGTATGGACTTTGACTTGTCGCTCGCATTGGCGAAAGGCGGTAACCTGAAAGGCGGTTTCATGATCGATACGGACCGCTCACTCTACGCCATCGACGCCAAACTCGGGGCCTTCGCATTGCCGCAACTGCTGCCGTACCTGCAGGACTTCATGCACACGACCACGCTGAAGGGTGATGTTGACCTTGACCTGCATTTGCGCGACAGCTGGGCCGCCGACAATGAACTCGCCGTGCGCGCCGAGCTGGGCGTGAACGGACTGGACATCACCGATGGCAAAGGCGAGCCGCTCATCGGGTTGAAGTCAGCTCGTGTGCGCTTGGATACGCTGGATGCGAAAAGCGACAACTTCGACTTGAAAAGCATCGTGGTGGACGGCTTCCACACGCGCTTCCAGATGTGGGCCGATGGCAGTCAGACCTGGGGCAAGGTGCTGAAGCTTGATAGCTCCGCAACTGCGGGCGATTCCACCGTTACGCTCGCCGCCAGCGATGACAACGTCTTCGTGATGCTCGCCGACTACATCCGCATGCTCGGGCAGGACCTTGTGGCCAACGAGTACAACGCGGACAGCCTCGCCTTCACCAACGGCGAACTGGTTTTTGAAGACTTCACACCCGAGCGGCCCTTCCGCTACACGCTGAGCGAACTCGCCGTACGCAGCACCCGCATGAACAGTGATGGCGGAAGCGTGGACTTTGACGCTTCGGCCGTGCTGAACGGCAAAGGCGAGCTCACCAGCGCCTTCAAGTTCGACCCGAAGAACTTCAAGAACGTGGACGCCATGATGAATGTGGAAGACCTCGCGCTCGCGGATCTGGACGCCTACGGCCGCTGGTACGCAGCGCACCCGTTCGAGCAGGGCACGATGTCGTACGCCGGCCACACGCGCATCGCCGAGGGCAAGATCAACAGCGAGAACCACCTCCAAGCCCAGCAAATGAAGGTGGGCAAAAAGGTGGACGCGCACGACCCGGAGATCTTCGTGCTGCCGATGCGCTTGGCCGTAGGCCTGCTGAAAGATGTGAAGGGCAACATCGACCTGGATATACCCGTGGAAGGTGACCTCAACGACCCGAAGTTCAAGCCGTGGCCCATCATATGGCAGGTGCTGAAGAACCTGCTGGTGAAGGCCGTGACCGCACCGGGTCGCCTGATCGGTCGTGCTTTGGGCAGTGGTGATGACACGGACCTCGAAAGCGTGCGCTTTGACCTCTTGCGAACAGGTCTCGGGAAGCCGCAACGCAAAGCCTTGGAGCAATTGGCCAAGGGCCTCGAAGCGAAGCCGGACCTCACCGTAGCCCTCGTGCCGTTGGTCGATCCCCGCGAGGAAGAGGAGGAGTTGGCGGCGTTCCTGGTGAAACAGGAATTCCTCAAGCTAACAGGCACCATCAGTGCGGAGGATAGTTCACGCATTCTGGCGCTCAGCACGCGGGATTCACTTTTCGTAGGCTTCTTGAACGAGCGCTCGCCAAGCACTGCGGGCCAAGGCGAACGGCAGCGTTGCATGGCCATCGCCGGGGTGGAAGCGGTCAAAACCCGCTGCGCGGAACTCGAAGCAGCGCGTCAAGCTGCGGTGAAGGCCCAACTTCAATCACAGGGACTTGGTGCGGCCCGCTTCAGCCTGCGGCCCGGGACAGGGGAAGAGACCAAGGGCATGCTCGGAAAGCCGGGATACAAGTTCGTCTTCGATGCCGCAGAAGAACCCTCAGCGGTACAGCCACCGGGCAAATAGCTTCTGCAAGGCAGGAAGCAGCACGAAGACCATTAGCGGTACGAGGATCAGCGTGAGCACCAATGTGCGCAGGGCCGGGGGCAAGAGCAGCAATTGGTCGCCGAACACCAGGAACAATGTGGTGATGCTGGGGTAGATGGCGACCCAGATCAGCACGGCCGTCTTCCACTTCGGGGGTGGTTTCATCGGAAAAAACGAAGGGCCGCTAACTGCGGCCCTTCTTCTGCTCCCCGGGCTGGACTTGAACCAGCGACCCCATGATTAACAGTCATGTGCTCTAACCAGCTGAGCTACCAGGGAAGGTACCCCTCTTTCAAAGGGACGGCAAATGTAGGCAGCCAGTGGATCCCGGCAAGGCCGCACGTATTCCTTCCATCTTTGCCGCCCTTAACCCCCTTGTTCCACCTCGTCCCATGCAACTCGTTACCGTAGGCACCGTCGCGTTCGATCGCATCGAAACCCCGTTCGGCAAGGCCGACAAAGTCGTTGGTGGGGCCGCCACCTACATCTCGCTGGCTGCTTCCTTCTACACGGACAAGCTGGGACTGGTCAGCGTGGTGGGCGATGATTTCCCGCCGGAGGTGATGGCCACCATGCGCGGCAAAGGGATCGACCTCTCCGGATTGGAGATCCTCAAGGACAAGGAGAGCTTCTTCTGGGCCGGGCGCTACCACTACGACATGAACACGCGCGACACGCTGGAAACGCGCCTGAACGTGCTGCTGGATCTGGACCCGAAGCTCAGCCCGGAGTATTGCGAGGCCAAGTACCTCATGCTCGGCAACCTCGACCCCAAGGTGCAGGCCAAGGTGCTCGACCAGACCAAGGATCCCGCGCTCGTGGTGATGGACACCATGAACTTCTGGATGGACAGCGCCATGGATGACCTGAAGAAGGTGATCGCCCGCGTGGACATCCTCACCATCAACGATGCGGAAGCGCGCCAGTTGAGCGGCGAACATTCATTGGTGAAGGCCGCCAACAAGATCCTCACCATGGGCCCGAAGTACCTCGTAGTGAAGAAGGGCGAGCACGGTGCATTGCTCTTTAGCGAGGACCGCGTGTTCTTCGCGCCGGCGCTGCCGCTGGAGGACATCATCGACCCCACCGGCGCGGGTGACACCTTCGCCGGCGGCTTCATCGGCTACCTCGCGCACACCAAGGACCACAGCTTCGACAACCTGAAGCGCGCCATCATCGTAGGCTCTTCGCTCGCCAGCTTCTGCTGCGAGAAGTTCGGCATCCAGCGCTTGTTGGAGATCAGCCGCGAGGACATCGACCGCCGCATCCAACAGTTCATCGACTTGGTGGACTTCGATATCGAGCTGGTGGAGGAATGAGACCGCTGGTTAGTTGAAACCACCGATTTCGCTGATTTCACAGAGCGCCTTGCCCTAGGCTGCCTATTCGGCGATGTACGAGCAAGACCCGGAGACCTATGCCATCATCGGCGCGGCGATGGAAGTCCATCGCGAACTGGGGTGCGGGTTTCTGGAGATCCCTTATCAAGAAGCCTTAGCACAAGAACTCAACGAAGGAGGAATTCCATTCGCACGGGAAGCGACCCTCCTGATCCTTTACAAGGGCCGCCCACTGGACTGCTTGTATCGAGCGGACTTCATCTGCTTTGGAACCATCATCGTCGAACTGAAGGCCATCAAGACGATCAGCTCGATCGAAGAAGCGCAATTGCTCAACTACCTCAAGGCCACCGGGCATGAACGCGGGCTGCTGCTGAACTTCGGAGCGCCAAGCCTGCAGATCAAGCGAATGATCTTCTCCACCCGATGAGCCTGAATAGCATTTCTGCTTCCTCGGCGCTATCGGCGGCTCTCTGAGCACTCCGCGCATTTCTGCGTGATCGGCGAAATCGGTGGTTCCTCCTCAGAACCCAACCAGCAACTGCCCCTTCTCCACGGCGGTCTTCTCCTGCGCGTGGATCTTCTTCACCGTTCCCTCGCCGGGGCTCTTGATCACGTTCTCCATCTTCATCGCTTCGAGGATGAGTACGGGATCGTTCTTCTTCACAACGTCGCCTTCCTTAACGAGCAGCTTCAGCACCAAGCCGGGCATCGGGGCCTTGATCTCCTTCACCACCGCGCTCGCTGACTTGTCGAGACCGAGTTCGTGGATGAGGTGCGCTTGTTCGTCCTCCAATTGCACCGTGTAGGTGGATGCGCCGATGCGCAGGCGGACGGTCTTGGTCTCCTTGTCCTCCTTCAGCACCAGCACGCGGTGGCTGCGGCCGTTGAGCACTAGGCTGTATTGGCCGGGGCCGGTCTTCACCAGGTCCGGCTGTTGTCCTTTGATCGACCAAGGAGCGTTCGGTGTGGCGCGCTCCAGTATGAGCGGCTCCTTGCCGGGGGTCCCCGGGCTTGACCCGGGGTTGATCGTTGCGTAGAGCTTGGCCATCAGTTGGCCGAAAATAGGCCTTCGCTCTCTCCCAGCTGCTCATACACCTCATCCGCCGGCAGATCCCGTTGCTCTCTCGCCGCCACGGCCAGCCTGTCGCACAGTTCGTTCTGCGGGTGGCCGTTGTGCCCGCGGATCCATTGGAACTTCACGGTGTGCTGCCGGTAGATCACCAAGAAACGCTTCCACAGGTCGGGGTTCTTCTTCTTGGCGAAGTTCTTCTTCTCCCAATCGAACACCCAGCCCTGCTCCACGCTGTCGATCACGTACTTGCTGTCGCTCACCACGAGCACCTCCATGCCGGGTTTCTTCAGCGCTTCGAGCGCGGTGATCACAGCGAGCAGCTCCATGCGGTTGTTGGTGGTACGTCGGAATCCGCCCCAGAGCTCGCGCCGGAACTTGCCTGCTTCGAGCACGGCACCGTAGCCGCCCGGGCCGGGGTTGCCGCTGGCCGCGCCGTCCGTGTAGATCGTCACTTTCATAGAGCAGGATCCGGGAACAAGTGCGTGATGTTCTGTGCGAAGAGCTTCACCGCGATCGCCAGCAGAATAATACCGAATGCCTTGCGCAACACGATAAGTCCCACTCGCCCGAGCAACCGTTCGATACGGTTCGTCAGGAAGAGCACCAGGAGGACCGGGATCATGTTCAGCACGATGGCGGCGGCGATATTCACCTGATGGAATTCGGCGCGCAGGGAAAGAATGGTGGTGATGGTACCGGCCCCGGCGATAACGGGGAAGGCCAGCGGAACGATGCTGTAGACCTTCGGGTCGCTGCTGGGCAGGCCAGGCGCGCTGTGGTCCTCCTTGAAGAGCTTTACTCCCAGGATCATTTCCAATGCGATGAAGAAGAGCACGAAGGCCCCGGCCACCGCGAAGGAGTTCACGTCCACGCCCACAAGGCCCAGGATCTTCTCCCCAACGAACAGGAAGACGAGCATGATGCCCAAGCTCACCAGCGTGGCCCGCAGCGGATAGATCACACCCGCTTGCTGCCGCACCTGCAGGATGAGCGGTATCCCGCCGATCACATCGATCACCGCGAAGAGGATCAGGAAGGCTTTGCCGATCTCGGTCAGGTCCAACATGGTTGACAAAGGTGAGGGCCACGGGCTATGAGCTTCGAGCCACGCGCTTCGAGCTTTCAACCGGACCAAGCTCGAAGCTCGTGGCTATGGGATCGCGGCCTTCAGGACGGACTCGACGGTGCCGGGATAGTGCGCATGCTCCAGCGCATGGATCCGTTCCGCCAATGAATCAGGCGTGTCATTCGGCAGTACGGGGCAGCGGAACTGTGCGATGTGCTCACCCTCGTCGTAGCGTTCGTTCACGTAGTGGATGGTGATGCCGCTTTCGGTCTCCTTCGCCGCTATCACCGCTTCATGGACGTGATGCCCGAACATGCCTTTGCCACCGAACTTCGGCAACAGCGCCGGATGGATGTTGACGATGCGCTCCGGATATGCGCGGACCATAGCAGCGGGGATCAACCGCATGAACCCGGCGAGGACCACCAGGTCGATACACTGACCCTGCAGTTCGCGGAGCACGGTACCATCCTTGAGTTGCGCCCCATTGAACAGGTGGCACGGCACGTTGTGGTCCCATGCGCGTTGGATCACACCGGCGTTCGGCTGGTCGCAGCCAATGAGTGCCACCTCCGCTCGCTCGTGAAGATGGAAATGCTCTATAAGCCGCTGGGCATTGGTGCCGGAGCCTGACGCGAGGACGGCGATGCGGATCAAGTGGGTCATGCGCAACTGGGCGGCAAAGGTGGAACACGATCTTCGTCGGATGCCAGAGACCCATCCCTTCGTGCGCTACGAACCGCTCCGTCTCACTGCGGACGAGAGCTATGGCCGGGCGCGCGACTTCTTCACATTGATGGACCGGCGACGCAGCGTGCGGCATTTCAGTGATCGATCTGTCGATGTGAAGGTGGTCGAGGATCTGGTGCGAGCCGCCAGCACCGCTCCCAGCGGCGCGCACAAGCAACCGTGGACCTTCTGCGTGGTGAGCGACCCCGCCTTGAAGAGGCGCATACGTGAGGCAGCGGAAGAAGAAGAGCGCGCCAGTTACAACGGCCGCATGCCACCGGAATGGCTCGAAGACCTTGCGCCTCTCGGTACGGACTGGCGGAAGCCCTTTCTGGAGACCGCACCGTTCCTGATCATCGTTTTCAAACGGGCCTACGATCCGAGGCCTGACGGTTCAAAACGCAAGAACTACTACGTGGAAGAGAGCGTCGGCATCGCCTGCGGCTTCTTGTTGGCCGCCATCCATCATGCCGGACTGGTCTCGCTGACGCACACGCCGAGCCCGATGGGCTTTCTGACCAAGTTGCTGGAGCGCCCTGATAATGAGCGCCCGTTCCTGTTGATCCCAGTGGGATATGCCTCGGAAGAATGCCACGTGCCGGACCTTCGCCGGAAGGCATTGGACGAGGTAATGGTCCGTTATGAAAAGGCTTGATGCCTGAAAGACAACCGGTTCCGGTACTCTCCGAGGAGGAACTTGCGCCTTTGGTTTTTCTCTTTCCTTTGCACCCTCACTAAAACGAACGGACATGTCGGATATCAAGTCAAGGGTCATCGCGATCATCGTGGACAAGCTCGGGGTAGACCAGGGCGAAGTGACCACGGAAGCGAGCTTCACGAATGACCTTGGCGCTGACAGCCTCGATACCGTCGAACTCATCATGGAGTTCGAGAAGGAGTTCAACATCGCCATCCCCGACGACCAGGCCGAGAAGATCCAGACCGTGGGTCAGGCTGTGGACTACGTCGAGAAGAACGCGAAGTAACCTTACTGCGGCATGCAGCTCAGACGTGTGGTCGTCACCGGTCTGGGCGCGCTCACTCCCCTCGGTAACACCCTGAAGGATTACTGGGAGGGTCTCGTGAGCGGCCGTAGTGGTGCCGCGCCCATCACGCGCTTCGACGCCAGCAAGTTCAAGACGCAGTTCGCCTGCGAGGTGAAGGGTTTCAACCCTGAGGACTTCTTCGATCGGAAGGAGGCTCGGAAGATGGACCCCTTCGCACAGTTCGCGCTGGTCTGCAGCGATGAGGCGTTGGCGGATAGCGGCCTGTTGACCGATGGGCTGGACAGGGACCGCATCGGGGTGATCTGGGGCAGCGGCATCGGCGGGCTGAAGACCTTCCAGGACGAGTGCATCGGCTTCGGCAAAGGGGACGGGACCCCGCGTTTCAATCCCTTCTTCATCCCGAAGATGATCGCTGACAGCGCCTCGGGACTGATCAGCATGCGTCACACCCTGCGCGGGCCGAGCTATGTGACCGTGAGCGCCTGCGCTAGCGGCAACAACGCGCTCATCGACGCCTTCAACTACATCCGGCTCGGCACCTGCACAGCGGTGGTCGCTGGCGGTAGCGAAGCGGCGATCTACGAGGCGGGCGTCGGTGGCTTCAACGCGCTGCACGCGATGAGCACGCGCAACGATGATCCGGCAACGGCATCCCGTCCGTATGACAAGGACCGCGATGGATTCGTGCTCGGTGAAGGCGGTGCGGCCGTCATCCTTGAAGACCTCGAACACGCGAAAGCCCGTGGGGCCAAGATCTATTGCGAGGTGCTTTCAGGTGGTATGAGCAGTGACGCCTACCACATCACGGCACCGCATCCGGACGGCTTGGGTGCGGAACTGTGCATGCGGCACGCCATGCAGGACGCTGGTTTGAGCCCGAAGGACATCGACTACATCAACACGCACGGCACCAGTACGCCCATCGGCGACCCGCAAGAGGTGAAGGCCATCCAGCGCATCTTCGGCGAGGACGCGTACCGCTTGAACATCAGCGCCACCAAGAGCATGACCGGTCACCTCCTCGGTGGCGCGGGCGCGGTGGAAGGCGTGGCAGCGATCATGGCGGTGAAGCACGATATCGTGCCGCCGACGATCAACCACTTCACGGATGACCCGGAGCTCGATCCGAAGTTGAACTTCACGTTCAACACCGCCCAAAAGCGCACGGTGAACGCCGCCATGAGCAACACCTTCGGGTTCGGTGGGCACAACACGGCGGTGATCTTCCGCAAGTACAGCTAGGCCTTGTTCTCCGTCCTTTTCAGTCGGCCGAAGAATCCAGAAGAGCGCAAGATCCGCGCGTGGTGCCGCCAGAAACTCGGCCTCACGCCCGGGGACCTCGCCCTCTATCGCCAAGCCCTGCGCCACAGCAGCGCTGTTCCGGAGGACCGGCCGGAACTGCCGAACAACGAGCGCCTGGAATTCCTGGGCGATGCCATCCTGGACGCCGTCGTAGGCCAGTTCCTGTTCAACAAGTATCCCGACCAGGGTGAGGGTTTCCTCACCCGGATGCGCAGCAAGCTCGTGAGCCGCCACCAGTTGAACATCCTCGCAAAGCACGTGGAGATCGAGAAGGTGGTGGAGAGCAACATCGGGCGCAGCCACGAGACCAGCGTGCCCGGCAACGCGTTGGAGGCCCTGATCGGCGCGATCTTCCTTGACAAGGGTTTCGACAAGACGAACAAGGCCGTGCTCACGCTCATCCAGGCCCACTTCGACCTGAAGACCGTGGAGCAGGAGGATCGCGACAACAAGAGCCGCCTGCTGGAGTGGGGTCAGAAGAAGAAGCATAAGGTAGAGTTCCGCATCAGCGAGGAAGCCAACCGCAGCGGCCGGGGCAAGGTGTACATCGCGGAGGCCTGCATCGATGGAGCGGTGCGCGGAACCGGGAAGGGGCACAGCAAGAAGAAAGCGGAACAGGACGCGGCGAACGCCGCCTATCGCCACATCAGGCCGCACGGAAGTCGTGGCGAGCAAGGGCACGGTGAACGAGAGGAGCGTTCCGATCGTCCGCGACGTGATCACCGCCGGGGTCCGCGCGACCGCCATTCACTCCCCCGTTCGGTGAACAAGCCGCACGAATCAAGGCCTGCACTGCCACCGCATGAGGCTGGTGCCGCCCGGAACCCGACCGAGGATTGAGCGCCGGCCCTGCGGAAGGTGCCACGCTACATTTACGGCCCTAGCGCTCACGTGTGGCCAAGCACAAGCTCGATATGGAACCCGACCCGGAGGTCACTCTCATCGGCATCAGTTGCCATGTGAACGACTACCGATTGTGCTGGGCGCTCAACCGCACCCTGGGCATCAACCTGACGAGGCGCGACAAGGACATCACGGATCCCGGTCCCGAGAAGCTCGCCAGCTATTCCGCGTTCGACCACATGGACGAGGACAGCCAGGCCCAGTACGTGCTGGTGAACAACCACAGTACGGACGGCATCCTGCTGAAGGAACACAAGCAGGCCGACTATTTCCTCGTTGTGGACGAATCCGCCCCGATCACACCCGAACAGCTCATCGACCACGTGCGCAAGACCGAATTCGTGCTGATGGCCTACCCGCTTGATGCTCGCACCGAACGCGGCGCGCACAAACTCCTCCAATGAACGACCCCAAGACCAAGATCGTGGCCACCATCGGCCCGGCCTCTTCCTCTGTGTCCGTCCTCCGCGAACTGATGCGCGCGGGCATGGACGTGGCCCGTCTCAACTTCAGCCACGGCAGCTATGACTTCTATGCCGAAGTGATCGCCACTATCCGCGAGCTCAACGCGGAACTCGGTATCAGCACCGCCATCCTGGCCGACCTGCAAGGCCCGAAGCTCCGCGTCGGAGTTATGCAGAACGGATCCATCGACGTACCGGACGGCAGCGAGCTCATCATCACGACGGAAGAGATGGTAGGCGTGCCCGGCAAGGTGAGCACGGTGTACAAGCAGTTCCCGCAGGATGTGAAGCCCGGTGAAATGGTGCTTCTCGACGACGGCAAATTGCGCATGCAAGTGCTCAGCACGGACGGCAAGACCGAAGTGAAGCTCAAGGTGCTCAGCGGCGGAAAGCTCACGGACAAGAAAGGGGTGAACCTGCCGAACACCAAGGTTTCCCTGCCCTGCCTCACCGACAAGGACAAGGAGGACCTCGACTTCGCGCTTTCGCAGGATGTGGACTGGGTGGGCCTGAGCTTCGTGCGCAGTGCACGCGACATCATCGAACTCAAGCACATGATCCGCGCGCAGGACAAACACGCGCGCGTGGTGGCCAAGATCGAGAAGCCCGAAGCCCTGTTGGAGATCGACGACATCATCCGTGAATCCGATGCGCTTATGGTGGCCCGTGGAGACCTCGGCGTGGAGGTGCCCATGGAAAAAGTACCATTGATCCAGAAGGACATCATCAAGCGCTGCCTGAAACAGCACCGCCCCTGCATCGTGGCCACACAGATGATGGAGAGCATGATCACCGCCAGCACACCCACGCGCGCCGAGGTGAACGATGTGGCCAATGCCGTGCTCGACCATGCCGACGCCGTGATGCTCAGCGCCGAGACCAGTGTGGGCAAGAACCCCGTGGAAGTCGTGCGCGTGATGAACCGCATACTCGCCGAAATGGGCCGTCTGCATCGCAGCAGTAGGCATGACGGACACCATGCCCGTGAAGGCGATCGTGACCATGACGCACAGCGGCTACACCGCCTTCAAGATCGCCAGCATGCGGCCGCGCGCGAACATCTATGCGTTCACGAGCAACCCGAAGATCCTCTGCATGCTCAACCTGGTCTGGGGCGTACGTGCGCACTACTACGACAAAACGGTGAGCACGGACCACACCATCGCCGACATCAAGCACCTGCTGCGCAAGCGCAACCAAGTGCAGAAAGGCGACCTGGTGATCAACCTGGCCAGCATGCCCATCGCCGAGAAGGGGATGAGCAATATGCTGAAGTTGAGCCCGGCGTAGTTCCGCGTACGGATCGGCTTGTGCCCTCGTTGGAAGAAGTATGGGCAAGAAGTTGGTGCTCCTCTGCGCGGCCTTGGTATTGATCCCCGGAATCGCCGGTGTCTATGGCGCTTTGCATGATCAGCTCAGCTTCACCATCGCTCCGGAGTACTTCACGCGGTTCAAGTACGATCAGTTCGGTTTCGATTATGCATGGTTCTGTGGCCATCGGCCAACGGTTGCTGTGATTGGTTTTCTGGCCACATGGTGGGTGGGCGCTCTCATCGGTTTGTTTCTCGGAGGAACAGCGCTGTTTCAACCGGATGTGAGCAGCATGCGGAAGGCGGTTGTGCGCGGTGTTGTGATCACACTCGTTGTTGCCGCAGGATGTGCGTTGGTCGGGTTGGGCTATGGCTGGTTCTTTCTAGAAAGCCCACCACAAGGCTGGTTTCTTCCCACCGAGGTCTTGGATACGCATGCGTTCCTGTCCGTCGGCAGCATGCACAATGCCAGTTATGGGGGCGGTGTGCTGGGCCTCATCATCGCGCTCATCGATATGGAATGGCGCAGGAACAAACGCCAAGCGGCGACGGCTTGAAACAACAGGGCCTCCCGCTTTCGCAAGAGACCCTGTGACTCTCCACCAAACCAAAACCTTCCTCCCGAAGACAGAGGCTCGTTCCTGCTTCGCCCTCGCGTAGCCGCTTCGGCGGAGCAAGGCGCGCTGCCTTCGAGAGCCAAACTACTTCCACCACATAACGACGAAGGCCCGCGAACGGGCTGCGGTGGAAACAGGAAGAGGAGCGGGGACTTCAGGTCAGGTCGTACACCACAACGACCTCTTCTGGAAGCGTCGTATCCGTGGTCAGCGCATGGACCATTTCTCCTTCCGCATCGCGGGAGAGGACCGTACTGACGATGGTGATGGCCCGGTAGGTCGGGACCACATAAGGAGAGGTGTGCATCAGGCGACCTTGCGCAACTGGATAGGGCGTACCGTAGAGGTCTCGCCATCGAGCACCATCAGGATCAGGTCATCGCCATGCACGTCGGTCAGGCGGACCTGTGTTACGGGCCCGTGCACTTCGCCGGTCTTCAGGATGTGCCCTTGCGGGTCGCAGATGTCGAACAGCGCATCCTCGGTGCCGGGTTCGTAGTCGAACATGAGCAGCCGTTCGATCTGGTCGATGCGGATGCGGATCTCGTGCACGTTCTGGCTGGACATGGAACAGGGGATGACGGGCTTTTCAACGGCCCGACACCCCCTGTGGTTACGGCCTTACAGGGCCGTGTTCGCCTTATGTGTTCAGTTGCCCTGGTCGTTGAAGATCCAGATGCCGTTCGTGGGGTTCAGTGAGTTCATCGCGACAAGGGGTTTCGTTGAATGCAACGCCAAACTACCCTGACCCGCAGTTCGCCAACTTCTGTGAACGAGCAACGGCGATGGATGATGGGGGAACGGACGAGGATGAGCGTCGGCAGGGGCAGCAGCGGTTGGCAGGAAGACCGCGCACCCGTCAACCGCAACCGCCTACTGCCAACTACCCCCAGCTCCGCTACTTTCGACCCGTATGGAAGCCCCGCTGCTACGCGCTTTGCTGGTGGATGATGAAGAGCTCGCGCGCGAGAACCTGCGCATGATGCTCGCCGATGAGCGCCCCCAAGTGAGCGTGGTGGGTACTGCGGACGGACTCGCCAGCGCTCGACAGCGCATTGCCGAACTGGATCCGGACCTCGTGTTCTTGGATATCCGCATGCCCAGTGGCACAGAGGGATTGGACCTGCTGGAAGGACTGCCCGACGCCCGGTTCATGGTCATTTTCGTTACCGCCTTCAAGGACTACGCGGTGCAGGCCTTCCACAGCAACGCTGTCGATTACATCCTCAAGCCCATCGACCCGGACGAGTTGGGCGCAGCGGTCGACAAGGCACTGCGCCGCTGGGACCTGATGCGCGGCGCCCAGGACGAGAGCCAGCGCTACCGCGATGACCTGCATGCCGCCGTGCGCTCCATCAAGCAGCACGGAGGTTCACCCAGATTGGCCGTGGACCACTCCAAAGGGTTCAAACTCTTCGAGCCGCATACCATCGCGCACCTTGAAGCGGATGGCAACTGCACACTCCTGCACTTCACCGACGGCAGCCGCTACTTGGACACGCGTACATTGAAGGTCTATGAGGATATGCTCGACCCGCTGCAGTTCTTGCGCGTGCATCGCTCGCACCTGATCAACGTGGACCAGCTGCGCGAGTACCTGCGCGATGATGGGCACTGGGCCGTTATGAAGGATGGTGCACGCGTGCCCATAGCACGGGAGCGCGTGCAAGCGTTCGTGGAGGCGACAAGGGGCTAGTTAGTGGCGAGGCTTTGACTTCTCCGTTGTTTCCCATGGATCGAAATAGTCGCTGAGGAATCCATCATGCAGAGCGTCGTACTGGGCGCGCGTGAGGAATATCGCCCACAGATGTTCGTCCCGCATCGGACAGAAACGCCCATCCACGCCCGCCTTGGCCAATGCGTCGTTCGCGGCTAGCGCAAGAAATAGATGGTTCCGCCCGCCACCTTCCACTTTCCTGCGGAACGACGTCCCCTGCAAAACGAACTGAACCGTCCGCTCCGCGAACATTCCCTTCCCATGAGAGCGGATCTTGATATGGGAGGGTTCGAACCCACCTCCCGATGCTTGGGCCAACTCGGCGAATTTCAGTTCATCGGAAGGCCAAGTCCAAGACAACCGGACCAGCAGGTGTGGAAAGCAGGACAGGACCTCCGGCCAGCTGCTCCGCGCTTCTTGGTTCGCCACCGTCAAGGATGAATCGAGAGCCTGCTCGCCGATGTTATCGAGGACACCGATCGACCGCAACCGGGTGATCAAGGAGTCCACATCTGCCCGGCAGAAGCGGTCCAGAAACCCTTCATAGCCGTGCGCGTTGACGGAAGCCGTATCCCAGCCCTTGTGGGCGTAGTGGGAATGGAACAGTCCGCGATCAATAGCCACAAGCGTGTACCCGGAGGTCAGAAACCCGTACTCGCACGCATCGCATTCGGGGTAGCGCTGGAGCGCCATCAAACGCTTCTGTTCTCCCGCATCGCACAGTGCTTTGTTGGCGCATGAGAGCAAGGGTCGCAAGCGCGACCAGTCCGGATCGTCGTAGGTGACTTCCGCGTCGCCCGGGTCGATGTAACCATCCAACGTGCGGGTGCTGTAGTGGTTTCCGTTCGCATAGAAGGAGAGTACCACCGTGAGCGTGCGCCGTGGTCCTCCTTCGATGCTCACCGTATCCGTATTGATGTTGAGCGCTCCCCAACTTATGCCGGGAAAGAGCCGTGCGATGGTTTCATAGCCCGTGCTGAAGAATTCACTCGTTGAGCAAGGAGTTGGACAGGAGGCCATGACGATGGACCCCTGAAGCAGGGAGAAGATCTCCTCATCCGATGGACAACGGTACGGGCCATCAAAGGGTGTATCCAGCACGCGGCCAGAACTGTCCAACCGGCCCTCCGCTATCAGGTGTTGCACCCACTTCCGCTGCGAAACCTGACGTTGTCTTCGCCGGGGGCGGGCATTCATTTCGCGGTTCGCTTCTTCAAGTAACGCGGTAGTGGTCGCAAAGTGGCCGAAGCGTATCCCGCGTTCAATATTGACAGAACCGGGCTGGTCGATCAACCCTGTGCTCCGCAATCTCTGGAGCAGCTCTATCTGCGAGAGGGAGCACGCCGCGCTATCCAGAAGACCACCCGAGTACAACAGGCCGGGCAGTTCGGACGGAAAGACAGAGTCGAGCGGCACACCTCGCATCCGGTACTCCGGTGTGAATTCAGCCCAGAAACCCCGCCCCCAGCAATGCGATTCGATGATCCTCCTTCGATCCGCCATGGCCGACATCTGTTCTTCGGGAGCTAGTGGTTTGCGGGTCTCGGGGGCGTCGGCGTTCAATGAATCGTTCAACCTGCGATAACAGGCGTATGTGTCGCGAGCTCTTGCGGCCCCGGACAGAACGCTCAAGATGGATCCACGTATCCGGTCCATCATGACCAAGCTGTCTTCCTCCGGAACAGTGAAGACAGGTGTGTGGTAGATCTCCTGATACCCCCGCACCGTAACGAGGCGCTCCGCGTAAGCCGAATCGGCGTATCGGCGCAGAACGGTCTGCGCGCTATCCTGCGCCGGAACCCCCGAGACCAACGATACCAGCGAGAAGAACAGGGTGCTTCGAAGCGCGACCATGGACCGCCAAAGTAGCGGGGTAACACTGACGGTTCGCTCGATCAAAACGACGATCCACAAGACGGAGCCTCACCGCATCAGTGGGTGCGAATAGCTTCCGGGCATCAAACCCTTGTCCCATGAGCTTGCGTGCCCTGATCGTCGATGACGAGTCCGATGCCCGGGAGAACCTGCGCATCATGTTGGAGGACAACTGCCCGGAAGTGGAAGTGGTGGCACAGGCCGCCAGCGCAGAGCAAGCACGAACGTTGATCGACGACCATAAACCGCAGGTGCTCTTCCTGGACATCAAGATGCCCGGGGAGGACGGCTTCTCGCTGCTGCGCTCGGTGAAGCACCTCGAACTGCCCGTGGTCTTCACCACGGCGTACGACGAGTATGCCCTGCAGGCGTTCAAGCAGAACGCGCTCGACTACTTGGAGAAGCCCATTGATCCGGAGGAACTGAAACGCGCCGTGCGCAAATTGTCCAAGTTGAGCAGCGACCCTTCCGCCGGAGCGCAGCACGTGAGCGCCCTTGAAGCGCTGATGAACGACCCGGGCTCGCCGTTGAGCACACGCGTGGCCGTGCCCAGCCGCGATGGGCTTGTCCTGATCAAGCACGAGGACATCACTTACCTGGAAGCGAGCGATAGCTACACCACCGTATTCACTCGCGATGGGAAGAAGGTGATCAGCAGCAAGCACATCCGCGTGTTCGAGACGAACCTTGATGCGAAAAAATTCTTCCGCGTACACAAGAGCTACATCATCAACCTGGAGCACCTGAAGGGCTTCAGCCGGGGAGAGGGCAACATGGCCATGCTCGACAACGGCGCGCTGATACCGGTGAGCCGCCGCCGCCTGCCCGATTTCCTCTCGATGATCAATACGTTCTGATAGGAGTGCGTCCGATACCGGTGTTCCTTTCGGAAGCGCGCACGCTGCTCGCTTCAGTGGCCATCCTGTGCGCGCTTGGCATACGGGCACAGCAATTCGGGTTCACGCAATACACGCCCAAGGAAGGTCTCGCACAGAGCCAGGTGCGGTGCATCGCGCAGGACGGGGAAGGTTACCTCTGGTTCGGTACGCTCGGCGGGGTGAGCCGTTTCGATGGACACACGTTCGTGAACTATGCCCTGCAGGAAGGCCTGCCGGACGCACAGGTGAACGCCGTGCTCTGTGCCAGGGACGGCGCGGTCTGGCTGGGTGCCGGCGGGTCGCTCGTGGCCTTTCGGGGGAAGCAGAGCTCCATCGTAGAACTTCCCGGCGAAGCGCGTGATGCACGGATACTCTCGCTGGCCGAAGACGCGAGCGGGGGTATCCTGATCGGCACGGATGGCTCGGGACTTTTCCGGGCCAGCGGGGGCACCGTCGCGCTTCTTCCGGGATTCCCCTCGGATACGGCGAGCACAGTGCGCGCCCTTTTGGTCGCACCTGACGGCGAGCTCATCATCGGTACGCGGTCCGGGGCCTACCGGTGGAAGGACGGACATGCCCGTTCCGTTGGGCTGGGGATGGGGCCAAGGAGCATCAGCGCATTGGCGCTCGCGAAGGATGGCACGGTCTGGTACGGCACCTTCGGCCAAGGGCTTTTCGGCCAACGCACCGATGGCACCATCGCCGAATACGACGAGGAAAGCGGCCTGATGCAGAACAACGTCCGCAGCCTGCTGATCGATCGGCGGGACCGACTTTGGATAGGCACCAAGTTCGGCGTGAACGTTCTGGACGGGACTCGGCTGCGCTCGTACACGGTGCACCAGGGCCTACCGAACGACAACATCTGGTGCCTCTTCCAAGACGATGAAAGCGGGATCTGGCTCGGAACGGACGGTGCCGGAGTGCTTCGCCACGCGGGTGATCGGTTCGTCACATGGACCGTGACCGACGGGCTATGCAGCGACCTGGTGATGACCATGGCGGCGGACGCGCGTGGCGATCTATGGCTGGGCACTTACGGGAACGGGGTATGTCGCTTGGACAACATGGCGGTGTTGACCACCCTTGATGGGTTGCCTAACAATACCGTGTGGTGCGCGGTCACCGCGCTGGACAGTTCCCTCTGGTTCGGTACCACTGAAGGGCTGGTACATGTGCGCAATGGTGTTGTCCTTCCGCTGGACAGCGCCCGGAGCCTCGGCGATGTGCGTGTGCTCGCCTTGCACAGCGATGCGGACGGAACGCTCTGGTGTGGAACGCGTGAAGGGTTGGCGATACTGCCTCCCACCGGTGCTTTGAGGACGGTCGCGCGTGACGAGAAAACCCTGTTGCGGTCTGTCAGGGACATCGAACAGGCAGGTGAGTGGCACCTGCTGGCAACGGACCTCGGCGTGGTGCGTATGCGGGAAGGCCGTACGGAACGGTGGACCACCGCTGATGGGCTGTGCGACAATACGATCCAATGCCTGTTGGTGGACGAACGAGCGCGCGTCTGGATCGGCACGAGCAATGGCCTTTCCTGCCACGACGGGAAGCGGCTCGTCAATTTCCGCTTGGGCACTGATTTCGGGTCCAATTTCATCGACCTGTTGTTGAGTGATGGCCAAGGGGCCATTTGGGCCGGTACGAACAACGGCTTGTTCCGCTTTCATCCGGACAGCTTGTTGAATGACCCTTCGGACAAGGAGCACTTCACCGCGGTGGACGGTATCCGGGGAACGGAATGCAACCTGAACGCCGGTTTCCGCGACCGCGCGGGCCGCTTGTTCTTCGGCACCAATGCCGGTTTGGTCATGCATGATCCCGCCCGGGGGCCGGCCTCAGTGCCCTATGGCGATCCCATCACGCGTATCACCGGCCTGCGATCCTTCATGCTGCCCACGGATTGGAAAGGCCAGAGCGACAGTGTCGACCGACGTACCGGATTGCCCGTAGGACTGGACCTGGCCTACCGGAAGAACCACCTCACCTTCGATTACACGGCCGTTGCCCTCGCGGACGCGGAACGTGTGCGCTTCCAATACCGATTGCTCGGTTTCGACCCGGATTGGTTGCCCCCTACGGATGCGCGTTTCGCTTCATACTCCAACCTGCCGCAAGGGGATTACACCTTCCAGGTGCGCGCTTCCCGGGATGGTCACCAATGGGGAACTTCGGCCTCTTTCGGCTTCCACATCGCACCGCCCTTCTGGTTGCGCTGGTGGTTCTTCGCGGTGTGCCTTTCAGGAGCGGGTTCGCTCGCCTTCGCGATCATGCGCTTCCGCGCCATACGCCGGGCGAGGCAGGAGAAGACCCGCCAGCTCATGTTGCGGTCCCGGATGCTGCAGCTCGAGCAGCAAGCGCTCAATGCGAACATGAACCGGCACTTCATCTTCAACGCCCTCAACAGCATCCAGTTCTACATCAACCGCCAGGACCGCGCTGCGGCGAACAAGTACCTCACCAGCTTCGCCAAGCTCATCCGCAAGAACCTGGATGCGAGCCGCAACGACACCACCACCTTGGCCGAAGAACTTGAACGCTTGGATCTGTACCTCGTCCTCGAGCACATGCGTTTCAAGGACAAGTTCCGTTACACCATCAGCATCGACCCGGCCGTGGACACCTACCGTTTGGAACTGCCCGCCATGATGCTCCAACCCTATGTGGAGAACAGCATTTGGCACGGTATCCTGCCCATGGACCAGCAGGGCACGGTCTCGATCCTGGTGGGGCCGGGCATCCCGGGCCACGTCAGGATCACTATCCTGGATGATGGTATAGGGGTGGAGGCGAGCCGGGAAAGCAAGTCAGGGAACGGCTCCGACCACATTTCCAGGGGCATCGAGATCACCAAGGGGCGCGCGGATGTCCTGCGAAAGCTCGACTTGGCGGATATCCGGATAACGGGTCCCGAACAGCTCCACGGACCATGCGGTGAACCGTCCGGCACACGGGTAACCATCGAACTCCCTTCCAAGGAAGGCGTGACCCCTGGCGCCGGAGATTTGCAGAACAGCGATCGCCACATTACTTTTGAGCATCCATGAGAAGTGTCCTCTCCACCATCGCTGATACGCGCATCCTGTTCACAGGTGTGCTGGTGGTGCTTTTTACGGCGGGTTGCTGCAAGCATGAAGATGATTGCCCTGCGCCGGAGAGCAAGGATGATCAAGTGACCACACGTGCATTCGAGGCGAGCGAAGGTCAGGACATCAACAAAGGCGAGATGCCCACGGGTGCCACATACAGAGGCGCTGAAGCAGGTGACGGAGACAACGGGGGGGGCGGCATCAGTGATGACGGTGATGACGAGGCCGATGGCGAAGGCAACAAGAAGGGACGAGTTCAGCACTGAACCATCCAACGGATGACCGAAGCCCTCATCGATGAGGGCTTTTTCATTTCAGGCCCTTGAGTGAACTGCGCCCTTTCCTTTCCTGTTGTGTCATGGTCCGTTCCTCGCTCGGCAGGGGGCCGGTCCGGATATCGGGCCTATTTTCTCATCCGTTATCGCGGCCTTGGCTCCTCAAGCATCACACTGAACATGCCCACTGACGCGCACGACCACGTCCACCGGTTGATCCGCTCGATGACCCGGCAGGAGAAACGCTATTTCAAACTGTACGCCGGTCGCCATGTAGTGGGGGGCAAGAACACTGGATTGGTGCTCTTCGATGCCATCGCGGCGATGGACCCCTATGACGAACAAGCTCTGCGCAAACGGTTCGAGGGAGAAGCCTTCCTCACCCGGTTCACGGTCACCAAACACCGGCTGTACGATACGATCCTCGCGAGCCTCGAGGCCTTTCACGCGGACAGTTCCGTGGACTCGCGCCTGAACCGCCAGTTGCACCGTGTGGAGATCCTCTACCAGCGCGGGCTGCACGCGGACGCGGAAAAACTGCTTCGCAATGCGCGTCTTCTCGGCGAGCAGCACGGGAAAACGCATGTGCTGGTGCATGTCGCGGAGTGGGAACGGAGATTGATGGAGCGCATGAACTACGAAGGCGTGAGCGACGCCGACCTGCATGCGTTGGCCGAGCGGAGCACCGGGCTTCTGCGCGACTTGGAAGAGATGGAGAAACTCTGGCAGCTCAAGAGCCGCTCATTCATGCTGCTGTATCGGGAGGGCAAGGCCCGCAGCGAACGTGGCGAAGGTTCCCTGCGCGCATTGCTCAATGATCCCATCCTGAAGAATGAAGACAAGGGAGCCTCACCCAAGGCCCGGTTCCTGCGGCACCATATCCTGAGCGCCGTCGCCTTCTCCCTCAACGACATGCCGCTGTGCGAAACGCATCTCGACCAGAACGAGCGTTTGCTGCAACAGGAGGAAGCGCACTTCCAGGACGAGCCCAACCTGGCTTTGGCCGTTCTCAGCAACTTGGCCTATGTGCGCCTCCGCTCAGGGCGTTATGCCGAAGCGCTGGACGGGTTGAAGCGCTTCAAGCGCATCCCCGCGATGTTGCCGGAAGTGCCCTCGCCAGACCTGGAGATGAAGGTTTTCGCCATGGGGGCGAGCCTTGATTTGGCGCTGCTTTGTCGGTTGGGCGAGTTCGAGAAGGCCATGGAGAAGCTTCCCGCCATGGAGGCCGGGCTCAAACGGTTCGAGGCGCACCTGAGCGTGATCCGCAAAACAGGTCTCCGGTTCCAGGCCGCATGGGCCTGTTTCGGGGCCGGGCACTATGATGCCGCAGCGCATTGGTGCCGCGATCTTTTGAACGAACGCGGCATCGAGCCGCACGAGGAGATGCATGCCATGGGCCGTTTGCTGGACCTGCTCATCCTGCTCGAATCCGGCAAAACCGATCTGTTGAACTATGCGGTGCGCAACGTCGAGCGCTTCCTGCGCAGCCACAGCCGCAGGTTCCGCTTCGAGCGCACATTGCTCACCTATGTGAAAGCACGGTTACGCACCAAGGAACCCGGGCGCATCCAAGCAGCGCATACCTCATTGGTCTCCGCCATGGCTGTTTTGGAGGCCGATCCGAGGGAACAAGCGGTCTTCGACCATCTGGACCCGATCTGTTACGCCTTGGCCAAGCAGGGTGGAAGGCCCATGAGCGTTGTCGCACAAGAGCGCGCGGAGCAGGTCCGTGCCGTGCCCAGGCCGACCTCCACGGGTCGCAAAGCCGCCTGAGCGCGCGTATGGCCCCGCGCATACATTTGCGCACATCGCATCAGCCTTCCTCAAGGCTCCCGCGAGCGAAGCATGAGCACGCCGCACGACTACGTCCCCATCGCCATCCAGACCTTCATCGCGCTGGGCTTCGTGTTCGGCGGGCTGGCCTTTGCCGCATGGCTGGGCCCGAAGAAGGCCGGCAAGGTGAAGGACGAGAACTTCGAGTGCGGCATCGAGCAGTACGGCAACGCCCGCTCGCCCTTCAGTGTGAAGTACTTCCTCATCGCCATCCTCTTCGTCCTTTTCGATGTGGAAGTCATCTTCCTCTATCCCTGGGCAGTGAACTTCAAGACGCTCGGACTTGTTGGATTCGTTGAGATGGTCCTTTTCATAGCATTCGTGCTTGCGGGTTTCTTCTATGTCATCAAGAAGGGTGCGCTGAAGTGGGAATGAGGAGAACGACATGAGCAACGAGATCACCCAACGCCCCGCCCTCGGCAAGCCCACGATCGTGCCGCCGCCGAAAGGCTATTCCGGGAGTGGCTTCATGACCACCAAGCTCGAGGACGCCATCGGCCTTGCGCGCAAGAACAGCATCTGGCCACTGCCCTTCGCGACCAGTTGCTGCGGAATCGAGTTCATGGCCACCATGGCCAGCAACTACGACCTCGCCCGTTTCGGTATGGAGCGCCTCAGTTTCAGCCCGCGCCAAAGCGACCTGCTCATGGTGATGGGCACGATCGCCAAGAAGATGGCCCCGGTCTTGCGGGACGTCTACACGCAGATGGCGGAGCCCAAGTGGGTGCTCAGTGTCGGGGCTTGTGCCAGCAGTGGCGGCATCTTCGACACGTACAGCGTGCTGCAAGGCATCGACCGCGTGATCCCGGTAGATGTCTATGTACCCGGCTGCCCGCCGCGCCCGGAACAGATCATCGATGGCATCCTGAAGATCCAGGAGCTGGTGGCCAACGAGGGCTTCCGCCGCCGCTATAGCAAGGACTACGAGCACCTGCTCAAGACCTACAAGATCGACTGAGCGAAGATCACAGAGGCACAGCGCTACGGAGGACGCAGAGAGAAGAAAGATGCCAGCATTCGCCATCAAAGCCGACCGCGATCAATTGACGATCGATAAGCTCGTCGCTGCCTTCGGCGATGGGGTGCTTTCGCACGAGCGCATTTCGGACATGCTGGTGATCACCGTGAAGAAGCCGGTGATCCACGCTGCGCTGAAGTTCCTGCGCGACGAAGTCGACTTCAACTTCCTGACGTCCATGGGCGGGATGCATTATGCGGACCGCGACGCGCTCGGCCTGGTGTTCCATCTGCACAGCATGCGCAACGGCCACCGCATCCGCCTGAAGACGGAAACGCCGATGAAGGACCCGGTGTTCCCGACCTTCACCGACCTCTGGCCTACGACGAACTGGATGGAACGCGAGGCGTGGGATTTCTTCGGCATCCAATTCAGCGAGCACCCGAATTTGAAACGCATCCTCAACATGGAGGACTTCCCGGCCTTCCCTCTGCGGAAGGACTACCCGCTGGAGGATCCCACGCGCGAGGACAAGGACGATAGCTACTTCGGCCGATGAGCACCCTTCGACAAGCTCAGGGGGACACGCCCTCAGGTTCCGGTATCGTGAAACCCGAATACTGGCAGCATGATCTTGTGCCCAACGCGGAGCACAAGGACCTGAACACGCTGAACCTCGGGCCCACGCACCCCGCCACGCACGGCATCTTCCAGAACGTGCTCACGCTCGACGGCGAGGTGATCCAGAGCGCGGAGCAGACCATCGGCTACATACATCGCGCGTTCGAGAAGTTGGCGGAGCGACGTCCCTTTTATCAGATCACCACGCTCACGGACCGGTTGAACTATTGCAGTTCGCCGATCAACAACATGGGCTGGCACATGACCGTGGAGAAACTCTGCGGCATCGAACTGCCCAAACGCGTGGAGTACATGCGGGTGATCATGATGGAGCTGGCGCGCATCGCCGACCACCTGATCTGCAACAGCGTGATCGGGGTGGATACCGGGGCGCTCACGGGCTTCACCTACATCTTCCAGCAACGCGAGAAGATCTACGACATCTACGAAGAGGTCTGCGGCGCCCGGCTCACCACGAACATGGGCCGCATCGGTGGCTTCGAGCGTGACTTCAGCCCGAAGTGCTGGCAGCTGATCCGCGACTTCGTGAAGAATTATCCGGCAGCGCTGAAGGAATTCGACAACCTGCTCGCGCGCAACAGGATCTTCATGGACCGCACGATCAACTGCGGACCCTTCAGTGCCGAGCGCGCATTGGCCTACGGCTTCACCGGTCCGAACCTGCGCGCTTGTGGTGTGGACTACGATGTGCGCGTGGCCGACCCGTACAGCAGCTACCAGGATTTCGACTTCATCATCCCGATCGGCCAGAACGGCGATACGTACGACCGCTTCATGGTGCGGGACCAGGAGATGAAGGAGAGCATCAGCATCATCAAGCAGGCGCTGGACAAGCTCGACAAGCTGAGCGACAAGAAGTCGTTCACCGCGGATGTGCCCGCGTGGGTGCTGCCGCCGAAGGACGAGGTGTACAACCAGATGGAAGCCTTGATCTGGCACTTCAAGATCGTGATGGGCGAGACCGAAGTGCCCATCGGCGAAGTGTACCACTGTGTGGAAGGTGCGAATGGCGAACTTGGTTTCTACCTGGTGAGCGATGGCGGCCGCACACCGGCGCGCCTGCACTTCCGTCGCCCGTGCTTCATCTATTACCAAGCCTATCCGGAAATGATCAAAGGCACCATGTTGAGCGACGCGATCCTCACCATGAGCAGCATGAACGTGATCGCAGGTGAACTCGACGCGTGATGGCCACACTCAAAGCAGTCACCACTACTGAAGGAACACCGCCCTTCAGCTTTTCCGCTGAAGGACTGGCCGAGTGCAAGCGCCTGATCGCCCGCTACCCGGAGGGCCGCAGCAAGAGTGCGTTGCTGCCCATCCTGCACATCGCGCAGAGCGAGAACGACGGCTGGCTCAGCGTGAACGCCATGGACGCTGTGGCTCAAGTGCTCGGCATCCAGCACATCGAAGTGTATGAGGTCGCGAGCTTCTACAGCATGTACAATCTGCGGCCCATCGGCAAACACCTGCTCGAGGTGTGCCACACGAGCCCGTGCATGATCCGGGGTAGCGACGATATCATCGCCTACATCGAGAAGGAGCTGAACATCCGCGTGGGTGAGACCACCAAGGACGGGATGTTCACGCTGAAAGGCGTGGAGTGTCTCGGCAGTTGCGGTACGGCTCCCATGCTCCAGTGCGGGGCGAAGTACCACGAGAACCTGACACCCGAGAAAGTGGACGCCTTGCTGGACCAACTGCGCAATCAGCCGCGCAACAACTACACGGATCGCTGATGCGCCTTCGCTTCACCCGCACAGTCCCTACACAAGCTCCGATCGCATAAGATGGGCCGCAAGCTTCTCCTTGAGCACGACAACAAGCCCGGTATCCAAGGGCTGGAGGGCTACCGCGCGAACGGCGGCTACCGCAGCGTGGAGAAGGCGCTGAAGACCATGAGCCCGGACGCCATCGTGGAGGAAGTGAAGAAGAGCGGCCTGCGCGGCCGCGGCGGCGCGGGTTTCCCCACGGGCATGAAGTGGAGCTTCATGGCCAAGCCGCCCGGCGTGCCCCGCTACCTGGTGGTGAACGCGGATGAGAGCGAGCCCGGTACCTTCAAGGACCGCTACCTGATGGAGCGGATCCCGCACATTCTGATCGAAGGCATGATCACCTCGAGCTTCGCGCTGGGCGCGAACACGAGCTACATCTACATCCGCGGCGAGTACTTCTACGTGAGCCGTATCCTGGAACGTGCGATCGACGAAGCGCGCGCTGCGGGCTGGCTCGGCAAGAATATCCTGGGCAGCGGCTTCGACCATGAGATCCATGTGCAGATCGGGGCTGGAGCCTACATCTGCGGCGAAGAGACAGCCCTTTTGGAAAGTCTCGAGGGCAAGCGTGGCAACCCGCGCATCAAGCCGCCCTTCCCCGCGGTAAAGGGCCTGTATGAGTGCCCCACGGTGGTGAACAACGTGGAGACGATCGCGGCTGTGGTGCCCATCATCAACGATGGTGGTGAGGAGTATGCCAAGATCGGCATCGGCAAGAGCACTGGGACCAAGCTCATCAGCGCGGGCGGCAATATCAAGAAGCCGGGTGTGTACGAGATCGAGCTCGGTATCACCTGCGAGGAATTCCTCAACAGCGATGAGTGGTGCGGGGGTGTGGAAGGCCGCGCGCTGAAAGCCGTGGTTCCCGGGGGCAGCAGCGTGCCCATTATCCCGGCGGAGCTCTACTTCAAGACGGCCAAGTTCGAGCCGCGCCTGATGACTTACGAGAGCCTGAGCGATGGCGGCTTCGCCAGCGGCAGCATGCTCGGCTCCGGCGGTTTCTATGCCTACAACGATGCCCAGTGCATCGTGCGCAGCACGTGGAACCACACGCGCTTCTACCACCACGAGAGCTGCGGCCAATGCAGCCCCTGCCGTGAAGGCACCGGCTGGATGGAGAAGATCCTCCACCGCCTGGAGCACGGCCAGGGCCGCACCGACGATATCGACCTGCTCTGGGACATCCAGAAGCGCATCGAGGGCAATACGATCTGCCCGCTCGGGGATGCCGCTGCCTGGCCCGTGGCCTCGGCCATCCGCCACTTCCGCGACGAGTTCGAGTACCACGCCACGCACCCTACCAAGGTGAAGGACCCGAAGCATTTTGAGAAGGAGCCGTTCAAACGGGTTTCCCGCCCGATGGCGGTATAAGTCGCTCGTTCACCGCCCTTTCAAGGGGTTCCCATCCGTCTATCTTCGCCGCTCATCATTCGGGGCTAGGCCCCGCACGAACGGATACGCCTACGCCGGGCTTTGGCGCACACAGTATGGCCTGCGGCAATTGTGGAACGGGAGCGGACGGAAAACCGGCCGGGTGCAAGAACAACGGGTATTGCGGCACGAACGGCTGCAACAAGCTGGACGTCTTTGATTGGTTGGCCGGGGTGCCCTTGGCCAGCGGTCAATCGCCCTTTGATGCGGTGGAGGTCCGCTTCAAGAACACGCGCAAGAGTTTTTACCGCAACGCCAGTGCCCTGCAACTGATGCCGGGCGAGCTGGTGACCGTGGACGCCGCGCCCGGACATGACATCGGCATGGTGACCATGGTAGGGGAGCTGGTGCGCGCCCAGATGCAGCGCAAAAGCACCATCTCCGTTACGGATACCTACGAGCTGCGCAAGGTGTTGCGCAAGAGCACGCAGGAAGACATCGACCGCTGGCACGAATGCCGCAAGCTGGAGGACGAGACGATGCTCTCCGCGCGCACCACCGTACACGAGATGCGGTTGGACATGAAGGTGACGGACGTGGAGTACCAGGCCGATGGCACCAAAGCCACCTTCTTCTACACGGCTGAACAGCGCATCGATTTCCGCGACCTGATCCGCAAGTTGGCGGACCGTTTCAAGGTGCGCATCGACATGAAGCAGATCGGCGCGCGGCAGGAGGCCGGGCGCATCGGCGGCATCGGCAGCTGTGGCCGTGAACTGTGCTGCAGCACGTGGCTCACCGACTTCCGTAGCGTTACCACCAGCGCCGCGCGTTACCAGCAACTCGCATTGAATCCGCAGAAGCTCGCTGGGCAATGCGGCAAGTTGAAGTGCTGCCTGAACTACGAACTGGACATGTACATCGAGGCGGTGAAAAGCTACCCCTCGCAGAACGCAAAACTGAAGACCAAGCAGGGCACGGGCTTCCACATGAAGACGGACATCTTCGAGGAGAAGATGTGGTACCTCTTCAAGACGCCCGGCAGCGCCCCCGTGATGGCGGGATTCCCCATCGAGAAGGTGCGGGAGATCCTCGCGCAGAACAAGGAAGGCGTGGAGGTGGAGGTGGATTTCGCGGCGTTGGCCGAGGAGAACGAGGCGGCGAAGAACGTCGGGGTTGAAGAAGAGCCCGCCTACGAGAAGGTGGGCGGCGAGGATGAATTGACGCGCTTCGACAGCAAGAGCAAAGGCGGCAAACGCAACAAGCGCGGCGGCAAAGGACGTGATCGTGATCGCCGCGGCGGCGGTGGTGGAGCCCGTCCACAGGGGCAGCAAGCTGGTGCAGGCGCACAGGGACAACCGCAAGGCCCGCGGCCTCCGCGTCAAGACCAGCCGCAGGGTCCGCGCCCGCCACGGCAGGACCAAGGCCCTCGTCCACCGAGACCGGATCAGCAGCCTCGCGGAGACCGTCCTCCCGACCCCGGTTCGGGGACCGGGGGTGGCCGTGACCGCAACCGCCGTGGCCGCGATCGTCGCGGACCCCGGCCCGAGCGGCCCCATGGTAGTGATGGAGGTGGTCCTTCTACCCCGCCAGCGGCGTGAACCGGACGTTCGCATCGGTCATGAAATGCGCCTGTTTGTCTGGCGGCCACGCGGGTGCGTGGTTGACCATAACGGGCCTGGCTGGTGCCTGGCGGACCAAGAGAATGGAGGTGTTGATGTTCAGCGCGGCCCTGCTCTTGGCGGGCTGCGCCGACAGCGTGGTCTTCCAAGAAGACGCGCAAACGCCGAACGGCGATTGGGAGCGTGGCTGGAACCCCAGCTTCGCCTTCGACGTGAAGGACACAGTGACCACGCACGACGTTTATCTGGACTTGCGCCACACCGGCGACTACCCGTTCAGCAACCTGTACGCCTTCGTAACGCTCACCGATCCGGACGGGCGCAAGACCGTGGATACCGTTGAATGCACACTGGCCGACCCGACCGGTCGCTGGTACGGCAAGGGCCAAGGCTTCATCAGCAGCGACCGCTTCCAGGCGCACGTGCTGTACAAGCTGCACAATAGGTTCCCCCGGTCGGGCCGTTATTCGCTCACGCTCGAACAGGCCATGCGCGTCGAAAAGCTGCAGGGCATCATCGATGTCGGTGTCAGTGTAGAGCGGTCAAAGAACAACTCGTAACGCAAACCCCGCCTCCGCCGGGCAACGGCGGGCAACACATGGCGAAGAAGAAGGCCGCGGTGAAGGTGAACCCGAACCGCCTGTGGTGGATCCTGGTGCTCACGCCCTTCATCGGGCTGGGCCTCCTGCTCACCATCGCGGCAACGAGCAAGGACCTGCCGAGCACCTCAGAGCTGCAGAACCCGCGCAGCGATCTGGCGACCGCCGTGCTGTTCAGCGATGGCAGCATCATGGGGCAGTACTACCGCGAGAACCGGATCCCCGTCAGCTACGAGCACATCAGCCCGCATGTGGTGAACGCGCTCATCGCCACAGAGGACGAACGTTTCCGCGACCACAGCGGTATCGACATCCGCGGCACGATGCGCGCCGTGGTCTTCCTCGGCAAGAAGGGCGGTGCCAGCACGATCACCCAGCAGTTGTCCAAGATGCTCTTCCACGAGCCGGCGAAGGGCTTCTTCTCACGCGTGCGGCAGAAATCGCAGGAGTGGCTCATCAGCGCCAAGCTCGAACGCGAGTACACCAAGGACGAGATCATCGCCATGTACCTCAACCGCTTCGACTGGATCAACCAGGCGGTGGGGATCAACAGCGCTGCGCGCGTGTACTTCAACACTTCGCCCGATTCGCTGAAGCTTCACGAGGCCGCCATGCTCGTGGGCATGTGCAAGAACCCCGCGCTCTTCAATCCCATGCGTCGGCCGGACACCACGCTCACCCGCCGCAACGTGGTGCTGAACCAGATGGAGAAGAACGGACTCCTCACCGAACGGGAATGCGACTCCGTGAAAGCCCTGCCCCTCGGCCTGGATTTCCAACGCGTGGACCATACCGAAGGCCCGGCACCTTACCTACGGGAGATCCTGCGCAAGCAATTGCAGGACCTGCTCAGCGAGAAGGACCCCAAGACCGGAGAGCTGCGCATCGCGAAGGCGGACGGTTCGCCTTACGACATCTATACCGATGGCCTGAAGATCTACACCACGGTGGACCGGCGCATGCAGCAGTACGGCGAGTACGCCGTGCGTGAACACCTCGGCACCGAGCTGCAGCCCCAGTTCTTCAAGGACATCAAGGACAAGAAGAACCGGCCGTTCGATTTCCGCGTGACCAAGGACGAGGTGGCCACCATCATGGAGACCGCCATGAAACGCAGCGACCGCTACAAGACCTTCACCGGGAAGCTCTGCGCGAATTGCCAGCGACCGGCCGCATACATCGAGACCATCACCGAAGACGGCAAGAAGCTGTTCCACTGCGACCCGGACAAAGGCGGGTGCGACACGAAATGGCCGGTGCTGAAGGAGAGCGAGATCACCGCCGCATTCGACAAGAAGCAGAAGATGCGGGTGTTCAGCTGGCGCGGGGAGATCGACACGACGTTCAGCCCCAACGACAGCATCCGTTATTACAAGAGCTTCCTGCTGAGCGGCCTGATGAGCATCGATCCGCACACGGGCTTCGTGAAGGCTTGGGTGGGCGGCCCGGATTTCAAGCACTTCCAGTTCGATCACGTGCAACAGGCGCACCGTCAAGTGGGCAGTACGTTCAAGCCCTTCATCTACGCCACCGCCGTGCGCGAAGGGATGGATCCCTGCCTGCGCGTACCGAACCAGAAGACCTGTTTCGACATGCCGGAAGGCCAGCCCGACTGGTGCCCGGAGAACAGCGACGCCAAGTATGGCGGCATGCTCACGGTGAAAGGCGCCATGGCCAACTCGGTGAATACGGTGACCGCCTACCTGATGAAGCAGTATAGCCCGCAGGCCGTAACTGTTCTGGCGCGCCACATGGGCATCAAGAGCCCTTTGGACCCCGTGCCCTCGCTCTGCTTGGGCGTGGCCGATCTGTCGCTGGAAGAGATGACCTCCGCCTTCGCCACCTTCGCGAACGAAGGCGTACATATCGATCCGATCGTCTTCACGCGCATCGAAGACAAGAACGGCAATGCGATCTACGACGTGACGCCGACAACGGAAGAGGCCCTCGACCCGCGCACCTCGTACATCATGCTCGACATGCTGAAAGGTGTGGCCGATCGCGGCACGGCGATGCGTTTGCGCATGGGCTGGGGCAATCGCGCCAAGTACGGCAACATCAAGAATCCCACGGCCTGTAAGACCGGCACCACGCAGAACAACAGCGACGGCTGGTTCATCGGCATCACGCCCGACCTCGTAACCGGGGTGTGGACCGGCGCGGAGGACCGCAGCGTGCGCTTCAGCCGGACGGATCTCGGCCAAGGCGCGAACATGGCGTTGCCGATATACGGGTACTTCATGAACAAGGTGTACGCGGATGCGAGCATCGACATCAGCAAGGGAGACTTCCCTCGGCCTGCCGGAATGGAAGGCCTGATACTCGATTGTGGAAAGCAACCCGGGGACCAGGAGCTGTTCACCGAACCGACGGAAGGAGGAGGGCCCGTCTGGGAGTAGCTTAGGGCCACGAGCCCATGGACGAAGCAGCCCCTTTCCGTACGTTCCGCACACCCGAAGAAGCACAGGCGCTTGTATCGGATCTGGAGCTGCTCGGGTTTTCGCCCGTTATCGAGGACAGCCGCAACTACATCAGCAGCGCATTCGTCGGGGCGTCGCCGGAGTACTTCTCCGTGAAGCTGCCACCGAGCGATTTCCCGCGGGCTGAAGCAGCATTGGAAGAGGTTGCGGAAAAGCAGCTCAACGAGGTGGGTGACGACCACTACCTGTTCAGTTTCACGAACGAAGAGTTGCGGGACGTGTTGATGAAGGCCGACGAATGGAACGCCTTCGATCGCCGACTGGCACGGAAGATCCTGGCCGGCCGTGGTGAACCCGTGAACGAGGCCGCTATCCCGCATTTCGAGCAGGCACGGCTGAACGAACTGGCGGAACCGGCCAAGCCCCAAACACTACGCGTGATCGTCGGCTATGTGCTCGCTCTGCTCGGCGGATTGTTGGGCGTATTCATCGGGCACCATCTGAACACCGCCAAGAAGACGCTGCCGAACGGCGAACGCGTGTACGTCTACAACGCGGATGACCGCAGCCACGGGAAGTGGATCTACTTCATTGGTATCGTGATGTTCCTGTTCGTCATCTACCGGTTCCTTTCCGGGCTGGGATCCCGGACCTCGTGGGTTCCCTGAAGGTCTCCGGGTATCTTCGCCACCCTTTCATCCACCCCATGTCCGAGCATTTGAGCGAGCAAGAGCTTGTACGCCGTGAAGCATTGACCAAGCTGCGCGCACGCGGTATAGATCCGTTCCCTGCCGCCGAGTTCCCCGTTTCGCATACCGCCGAAGTGATCAAGAGCACATTCGCCGACCAGCCCTTCGACGTGGTGTTCGCCGGTCGCCTGATGACCTTCCGTGTCATGGGCAAGGCGTCGTTCGCCGTGCTTCGCGATCACACCGGTGATCAGCAGATCTACATCGCCCGCGACGAGATCTCGCCGGGAGAGGACAAGTCGATGTACGATGAAGTGTGGCGGCACCTGCTCCACCTCGGTGATTTCATCGGTGTGGAAGGCCATGTGTTCCGCACGCGTACGGGAGAGGTCACCATCCATGTGAAGAAACTGCATGTGCTCGGAAAAGCGCTGAAGCCGCTGCCCGTGGTGAAGACCGATGAGCAGGGCAATGTGCATGACGCGTTCTCCGATCCGGAGCAGCGCTACCGCATGCGCTACGTGGACCTGAACGTGAACCCGGTCGTGAAGGAGACCTTCCTCAAGCGCTCACGGATCATCACGGCGATGCGCGAGTGCATGACCAGCGCGGGCTACCACGAGGTGGACACGCCGGTGCTGCAGCCGATCCCCGGTGGCGCGGCGGCCCGGCCGTTCGTCACGCACCACAACGCACTGGACATGCCGCTGTACCTGCGCATCGCGAACGAACTCTACCTGAAGCGCCTGATCGTCGGCGGCTTCGAAGGCGTGTTCGAGTTCAGCCGCAACTTCCGGAACGAAGGCATGGACCGCACGCACAATCCGGAGTTCACCATCATGGAGATGTACGTCGCCTGGCGCGATTACCGTTGGATGATGGGCTTCATGGAGCGCATGCTCGAACAGGTCTGCGTCGCCGCGAACGGTGGACCGACCGCGACCTTCAAGGAGAATACCCTGGAGTTCAAGGCACCGTTCAAGCGAATCACCATGTGTGGGGCCATCCAGGAGAAGACGGGCAAGGATGTGCTGGAGATGGACGAGCCCGCGTTGCGCTCGCTCTGCGCCCAGCACCACATCCACGTGGAGCCGAGCATGGGCAAAGGCAAGCTCATCGATGAGTTGTTCAGCGCGCTGGTACAACCGGAGCTGATCCAGCCGACCTTCGTGTGCGACTTCCCGATCGAGATGAGCCCGCTGTGCAAGAAGCACCGCGACGATCCTCGCCTGACCGAGCGTTTCGAACTGTTCGTGAACGGATTCGAACTGGCCAACGCCTACAGCGAACTGAACGACCCGATCGATCAGCGCGAACGCTTCGAGGAACAGCTAAAACTCCAAGCGCGCGGCGACGACGAGGCCATGTTCATCGACCAGGATTTCCTGCGTGCCCTGGAGTACGGCATGCCGCCGACCTCCGGCGTGGGTATCGGGGTCGACCGGCTGGTGATGCTGATGACGAACAACCCGGCGATCCAGGAGGTGCTGCTCTTTCCCCAGATGCGGCCGGAGCGTACCGAATGATCCGCAGATGGCGCAGGTGGCACCGATAATGCGGTGTGCGCCGGAGTAGGATACATCTGTGTCATTGGCGTCATCTGCTGTTCTTATTGAACTGACTTGTCGAGTGTTCAGCGGTCATCGCTGAATGCGCATTTTCGCGGTCCTTTCGAGCGCCCTGCCGCCTAGTCCATGGTCTTCAACTCCAGCGCCTACCTCGTCTTCTTCCCGCTGGTGGTGGCCATGTACTACCTGCTGCCGCACAAGTGGCGGTGGTTGATGCTGCTGGTGGCGAGCTGCTGGTTCTACATGGCCTTCGTGCCGGTGTACATCCTGATCCTCGCCTTCACCATCGGGGTGGACTATTGCGCGGGCATCCTCATCGAGAACAGCGAGGGCGTGAAGCGGAAACGATGGCTCATCGCGAGCATCATCGCCAATGTGGGCGTGCTGGCCTTCTTCAAGTACTGGAACTTCCTGAACACGAACATCGGGGAGCTGATCCAGTCCGCCGGGGTGCCGTATACCATACCGGACCTGGGCATCGTGTTGCCGATCGGCCTGTCCTTTCATACGTTCCAAAGCCTCAGCTATACCGTTGAGGTGTACCGCGGCAACCAGAAGGCCGAGCGGAACCTCGGCTATTTCGCGCTGTATGTGATGTACTTCCCGCAGCTGGTGGCGGGGCCGATCGAACGACCCGGCGCGCTCCTCCCGCAGCTGCACCAGAAGCACAGCCTTCAGTACGACAACCTCATCCATGGGCTCACCCAGATGGCGCTGGGCTTCCTGAAGAAGGTCGTGGTGGCCGACCGTATCGCGGACTATGTGACCGTGGTGTACACCAACCCGAACGCGGTGAGCAGCTGGGCGGTGCTCTTCGCGGCTTTTCTGTTCGCGGTGCAGATCTATTGCGACTTCAGCGGGTATTCGGACATCGCCATCGGCTCCGCGCGCGTGATGGGGGTGAAGCTCATGACCAACTTCGACAGGCCCTACCTGAGCGCGTCCACCGGGGAGTTCTGGCGGCGGTGGCACATCTCGCTCTCTTCTTGGCTGCGCGACTATGTGTACTACCCGATGGGCGGCAGCCGCGTGGGCCGTTGGCGCTGGTACTACAATCTGCTGTTCACCTTCACCTTGAGCGGATTGTGGCATGGCGCGGCATGGCACTACATCCTCTTCGGGACCTTCCAGGCCGTGGTGATGATATGGGGTGACCTGGTGAACAAGCCGGTGAATGCCGCCGCCCGTGCGCTCGGTTTGTACGCCGTGCCGCGGGTCCATCATGTGCTGAACGTGTTGCACACGCTCCTCATCTGGTCCCTGGGCCTGGTCATGTTCCGCGCTGTCTCCATGCGCCATGCGGGCATCATCTATTCACGCATCCTCGACTTCGACGGGATCATCGGCCTGCACGCGCTCGTGCTCAAAGGCGCGGTCTATCCGGCCATCATGTGCCTCTTCGTCACCGGCCTGTTGATCCTGTCCTACCGCCTGCCGAAGGACCTCAACTACAAGCACCCGCGCGCCTTCATGGTCGCCGTCGCCATGCTCGTCATCGTTCTCGGGAAATATGGAGACCAGTTCTACTACTTCCAGTTCTAGGCGCGTCCTCACGCGGCTGGTGCTCCCGGTGCTCGGAAGCATCGTCCTGCTGTGCCTGGTGGTGGACAAGCTGTTCTTTTCCCAGGTGGTCCTGAAGTGTACCACCGCGGGCAGTTACAAGACCTGGCGCCTGTTCAACGAGACGCATCCGGAGGAGATCCCGATCCTCGGCTCCTCCCGCGCTTCCGGCAGTTTCGTGTCCACCACCATCGATCCGCGCTGCTACAACTACGGGATCGAGAAGACGATGATCGACCTCACGAGCATCTTCCTCGCCGAAGAACTGAAGAAGGACAAGTCAACGCCCATCATCATCGATTGGGACTACGAGATCTTCCGGAACGATAAGGGCAACATCGCGCACTTCATCCCGAGCATCGATAAGCCGGCCATCGCGGGTTACATCGGCGCACAGGAGCGCTGGTTCCACCACTATCCGGCCGTGCGTTTCTTCAACGTGTACGATGACTATGTGAAGTCGTACATCGGGGAGCGTAGCGGCAGCAGCCGCACGTCCAACGGCGGATTCTTCGTCACCTTCTCGCCGAAGCCGGAGCAATTCGCACGCATGGTGGCGACGCGCCGCAAGTCGGTATTCACATGGACGGATGATGTGACGAAGCAGGCAGCGTGGGAGAAGTTGCTCACGAGCACCACGCGGCCCATCGTACTGGTGATCGCGCCGTACCACTCTTCGTACTACGAGGGTTTCCAGAACATGGTAGGCGCGATCGCCTACCTGGAAAAGCTCGATGCCCTGCCGAACGTCACCGTACTCGACTACGGGCGCATGCCGCTACCGGACGACCACTTCCAGAACACGACCCACGTGAACTACGCCGGGGCCGAGGTGTTCAGCCAGCAACTCGGGAAGAAGTTGAAAGAGGTGCTGCCTATAGGGAACTGAGCGTGCAATTTCGCTGCTGTGAAGCGATCGGTCCGTTCCGTTCTGGTCTTGATGCTGCTCGCCGCAGCGGGAGAAGGGATCATGCGCGTGACAGATGCTGATCCGGCCTACGTGCGCGCCGGTCGGACCCGCAGAGCTTGTGGCTGCCGCGAGTTGCGGATCACGCATGCGCCCGCGGGCATGGACAGTTCGGTGCGCTACTGCATCAACCGGCTTGGTCTACGCGGAACGCTGCCGGACGATACCGCCGTGCGCATCATCACCTTGGGCAACAGCACCACGGAATGCGCCTACATCGATGATGCTGCCACCTGGCCACATCTGCTGGCCTGCGGACTCGCGGCTGATGGCCATGATGCCTGGGTGGGCAATGCGGGCGTGAACGGCACGAGCACGCGGGGCAACACCATCTTCCTGGAGGATCATCTGCTCGATCTTCATCCGGACATCGTGCTTTTCATGCCCGGGGCGGCGGATCGGGGGCGCATCAGCGCGAAGCAGGACGCCGGGCTGATGGCTCCGGACCGCATTTCCGCCTCCCAGTGGTTCATGGAGCACAGCCGGCTGATCGGTTCGATGGCACGACTCGTTCAAGCACGTGTACCACGTACGATCGACTGGTCAACATTCGCGGGAGCCCCGGCCTCTGCGGACACGTCTCGCATGCGTGGAAGCCGTGTGCCGCTCGCAGACCACGATGTTCTTGTCGCGGAATATGCCGAGCGCATCGCCCGCATCGCCGACCTGTGCGCTGCGCGCGATGTGCGGTTGTTGCTGATGACCCAGCCGATCCTTGCGGAAGACTCGAGCGGTGCGCGCCGCATCATGGAGCTGTACAATGCGGCGACGAAGGCACTGGCCACGGAAAGTGGCCTTCCCATGTTCGATCTCGCTTCAACATTGGCGCAGGACAAGGACTTCTATCTCGATGGCATCCACTTCTCCAATGCGGGCGCGAAGGAGGTGGCACGCTTGGTGAAGCCCTTCGTTGAAGAACAGTTGCGGCGCGGAAAGCGCTGATCAGTCCATCCGTTCCGCGCGCGTCATCACATCGCCTATGCGCAGCCGCCACGCGACGTCCATCCCGCTCACCACATGCGCGAAACGCGTGTAGCGCCCATCCAGATGCGGAGCATCGGCCAGCATGATGAAGAACTGGCAGCTCTCGGTGTCCTTTCCCGCTGAAGCAAGACCGACCGCTCCGGTGGTGAAGCCTTCGAGCCCGATCTCGGTGCGCAGCGTCCAAGGCATGCCGCCGTAACCATCGCCGCGCGGGCAGCCGCCTTGGGCGACGAAGTCCGGTACCACGCGGTGGAAGTACTTGCCATTGTAGTAGCCTGCGGTCACCAGTGAATCGAAGGCGGCACAGCTGCCCGGAGCAGCATCGGGTTCAAGTGCGAGGATGATGGCGCCTTGGGAAGTCGTGACGCGGTATTGCTGCCCGGGTTTGATAGTGGCAAGGCGCGCGCGATCAATGGCGTGGTTGTAGGGCGGGGATGCATGCTTGGGCGGATCGTAGCCATCCCGCTTGGCGCAAAGCGCATCCAGCAGTTGGATGGTCTCCAGATCACGGATCGGATGAAGAGCGGAACGCGCCGCGAAGTCCAATGGTTTGTCGAGGCAGGACTTCAGGAACTCCTTTGACTCTTTGTCTATCCGTTCACACGCAGAGGCGATCAGGCCCGCGTCCCCGGATAGGAAGGCCGTGCGCAGGAAGTCCGCAAGCGACTGATTACGCATGGTCATACTGACCTCTTTGTACTTCAGTGCTTCGTCGAAATGCTGGAGCCAGGCAGCCATTGCGGCCTGCCGTACGACCGCTGGGGAGTTTCCTCGCATTATCGTTCGCGTGGTATCACTCTCGTACCACAGGGCTTTGACCAGGTCGGCATTCAGGTAGGGTCCCAGATCACCCTGCTCATATGTACTGGCCAGCAGAAGCCGACACGTCCGGCGCGTGTCCGCATCCGCATGCTTCATCACCAGACTGTACAGCGGGATCTTCACCGCGTAGTCGTAGTGCTCCTGCGCCATGTTCCACAGGTCCTGTCCATCGGGCAGTTCTTTCAGTGTGAGCATCTGTTCAATGGCGATGTCGCGCACCATACCGCTCGTGTCCTTCAGGGCGTTCCAGATCAGCTCGTTCTTCTTCGGCTCCTCGAAACGACCAATACCGCGCAAGGCCATCGCGCGCATGCGCGGGTCGGTGTCGTTCACCAGTGATTCCTGCAGCCGGATAAACGCGTCATCGTTCCCCGTCTTACTGAGCGCGATGAGCAAGGGCAGCCGCAGTTCAACACCGCCAGAATCGGGCACCGTCATGGCGATATCAAGCAAGCGGGCGGCCAGGGGCTTCACCAGGTCAACCTTGCTGCGTGCAGCTACTTGCAGCGCGGCTTCGTCGAGCTCGTAGTCATTGGCCGTGTACAAGGAAAGCGCGTAACGCACATGGCTCGTGTCCGTGCTTCCCGTGGTGGTGGCGAAGAATAGCCCACGCAGCACGCCCAGTGAATCGGCTTTGGTGGAAAGCGAACGGCGCAAGAGCAGATCGGCTCCCGCTTTCCGCCCGCAACGTCCGGCGGCTTCGGCGATGCGGCCACGCACGGCCGGGTTCTCTTCGGGTGAGAAACGCTCGATGAGCTGATGCACGTTCAAACTGTCGCCGCAGAACCCGAAGGCGAAGGCCGCATTCGCCCGAACGCTCGGGTCCTGGTCGCCCAATGCCTTCAGTAGTGCGGGCACCGCTGAACTGTCGCCTACCGAGGCGAAGGCGAGCGCGGCCCTGGCCCGGATCACCGCTGAGGAGTCGGCAAGGAGTTCGACGAGCCTCTTGGGATCGCGGTGGTCCTGCGCGTCGATGATGGACCAGATACGGTCCTCAGGCTGGTCGGTATTGGCCGGACCCGCATGGTTCGGAGAAGTGGAACAGCTTCCGAGCACCAATGCCGGAAGAGCTGCAAGCAGGAACGCTTTCATGTTTTTCATCCCGACCTGTCGGGGCCCGCAAGTTGGCAAGGAGAACGATCGATCGGTCGAATGGGGGAGCATGTCGGTCCTTATGGTCTGGTGTGCGGATATCTTCGGGCACCCATGAAAGAACCCCGCTTCCTCTCCTTGGCGCTTCTGGTGGTCGTGTCCGCATCCGCATCGGCCCAAGCACAGGCGGACTCCTTGTCCATAGCCAACATGCGCACGGACATCCGCTATCTGGCGAGCGACAGCCTGCACGGCCGCGAGACCGCCACACCATACGAACGGATGGCCTCGGACTGGATCATCACGGAGATGAAGGATGCCGGACTTTCCGCGAAGGGCGACAGTGCGGGCTATCTGCAGGCCTTCACCTTCGATGGCGAGCCGCTGCTCGGAACCAAGAACTCGGCACAAGTCGGACGCAACCAACTGAGAATCGGCGTTGACTTCTACCCGGTGAAATGGTCCTCCAGCGGTACCGTGTTCACCCGCTTGGCCAAGTGCCGGTACGGAATATCCGCCCCGGAAAAGGGTCGGAACGATTTCCAGGATGTGGACGTGAAGGATCACGCGGCCGCGATCTCCATCGGTTCACCGGACGGCATCCACCCGCACAGCGAATGGCTGGACTACCACGACCTGGGGAGGCGCATCAAAGACGCCATCGCGCAAGGGGCCAATGCCGTGCTCTTGTACAACGATGACCCCACCGCTACCGACCCCGACAGCACATTGAGCAAGAAGGTGAAGGCCTGTGGCGTTCCCGTCATCTTCCTCACCAAGCAAGGCTTCAAGAAACTCGGCCTCGATGGCGAACCGATCGTGGTGAGCGTGGACATCGACCGTCCGGTGATGACGGGGCACAACGTGGCGGGCTTCATCGATAACGGTCGGACGAACGTGGTGGTCATCGGTGCGCACTACGACCACTTGGGTCTGGGCATCGAAGGCTCCTTGCATCGCGGTGAGCCGGGGATCCACAACGGAGCGGATGACAACGCCAGCGGTGTCGCGATGATGCTCCAACTCGCGCGCGACCTGAAAACCATGCCGAACGCACGGAACAACGATTACCTCTTCCTCGCCTTCAGCGGCGAAGAAATGGGACTGCTCGGCAGCAACTGGTGGGCGAAGCATCCGGCGGTGCCCATCGAAGAGCTCAATTACATGATCAACATGGACATGGTCGGTCGGCTCGATACGAACAACACGATCATCATCAATGGCGTCGGCACTTCTCCTGCATGGAACGTCCTGCGGCCGGACACCGCCAAGGCCGTGAAGCCGGTGAAGCGCGACCCCCGCAAGCCCAAGGCGCCTGAGCCCTTGAAGGTGAAAACAACGGAAAGCGGTGTTGGCCCAAGTGATCATACGAGCTTCTACCTGAAGGATGTTCCCGTGCTCCACTACTTCACCGGGGCGCACGAGGACTACCACAAGCCCAGTGATGATGAGGAGAAGATCAACTACGACGGCATGCTGCGCATCACGCGGCACATCGAAGACCTGATCGTTTCGCTCAACGACAGTGGCAAGGTCGCATTCACGAAGACGGCGGTGGACACGACCTCCAGTCCATCCTTCAAGGTGACCTTGGGCGTGGTACCTGACTATGCGTACAGCGGCGAAGGCATGCGCATCGACGGCGTGACCGACGGCAAGCCGGCCGCCAAGGCGGGATTGAAAGCAGGCGATGTCGTCGTGAAACTGGGAGAGCATCGCATTACGGACATGATGAGCTACATGAAGGGATTGGGCAAGTTCACCAAGGGGGAGCAAACGGTGGTGACCGTGCTCCGCAATGGCAAGGAGGAGAAAGTCAACGTGACGTGGTGATGGGGCTGGGACGCGTAGCCGTGATCGGTGCGGGCAGCTGGGGAACAGCCCTCGTGAAATTGCTCTCCAGCAATGCGGAGCGCACTGGGTGGTGGGTGCGTGGCGACAAGAACATCGCACACATCACGAAGTACGGGCACAACCCGAACTACATAAGCGCGGCGCAGTTCGATGTGGAGCGTGTCGCCATGAGTGACGACCTGCATGCCGTGGTAAAGGAGGCCGATACGCTCATCGTCGCGGTCCCCTCGGCGTTCTTGAAGAACACGATGGAGAAGCTCGACAGGTCGGAGCTCGCCGGCAAGACCATGTTCAGTGCTGTGAAGGGCATCGTGCCGGAGACGAACCAGATCGTGGGCGAGTACCTTTTCGAGCACTGGGGTGTGCCCAAGGAGAACTTCGGCGTGATCTGTGGCCCGTGCCATGCGGAAGAAGTGGCCATGGAGCGCCTGAGCTACCTCACCATCGCCAGCCAGAACACGGCCAAGGCCGAAGCGATGGGCAAGGCGCTGAACGGGCGATTCCTGAAGACAACGATCAGCGATGACATCTACGGTACCGAGTACGCGGCGATCCTGAAGAACGTGATCGCCGTGTGCAGCGGCATCAGCGTGGGCCTTGGTTACGGCGACAATTTCCGGGCGGTGCTCGTGAGCCGCGCCATCCAGGAGATCGCCCGCTTCGTGGAGGCCGTCCATCACATCGATCGGGACATCAATGAACCGGCCTACCTCGGCGATCTACTCGTGACGGCCTATTCCACCTTCAGCCGCAACCGCGAGTTCGGTACCATGGTAGGCAAAGGCTACAGCGTAAAGGCCGCGCAACTGGAAATGAACATGGTGGCCGAGGGCTACTACGCCGTGAAGTGCGTACACGAGATCAACAGCAAGCTCGGCGTGGACATGCCGATCAGCGAGGCCACGTACCGGATGTTGTATGAACGCATCGCACCGACCATCGAGATGCGGTTGTTGAGCGAGAAGTTGGCGTGAGGGAAGACCACAGAGGCACGGAGTCACAGAGGACACGGAGCGATGACTGACAATGTGCTCAGCTCGAAGATCATCGCGGCAGCGATCGAGGTCCATCGCGAGCTGGGGCCTGGGCTGCTGGAGAGCATCTACGAGCAATGCCTTATACAAGAGCTTCGTGATCGCGGGCTACAGGTCGAACAGCAGGTCTCGGTTCCGGTCCATTACAAGGGGAAGCCTCTGGGTACGGCAATGCGACTCGACATGCGGGTGGATGGACGCATCATCGTGGAGGTCAAGGCCATCGAGTCTTTCCATGATGCGCATATCGCGCAGCTGCTTACCTACCTCAAATTGACGGATTGTCGGCTCGGGCTTCTCATCAACTTCAACGAAGCCTTGCTGAAGCAGGGTGTCCGTCGGGTAGTGAATGGCAACCTCAACGAGTAGCCCGATCTACGCCCTGTGCCCTCTGTGTCCCTGTGCCTCTGTGGTATAAATCCGACCCTCATGCCCCACCTCCACTTCCATTGGGATTTCTTCGGGCCAGATGCTGCGGGCACCGCCGCACACTTCGTCAAGCACCTGCTCGAGTTTTGTGACAAAGAGGGCATCGAGGAACGCCGCGCCTGGCACGCCGAGCATGGCGCGCGTTGGACGGCTTCGCTCGAATGCGAGGAGAAGCACATGCTCCTGATCCGGGATCGCCTGCGGCCAAAGCGGGCCGAGCGGATCGGTTAGGCCGCGAGGATGAAGTCCTCCCCCTCGACAAGTCCGCGCGACGAGAGGAATGCGGCGATGCGATCACCCGTACCCCGCTGGCTGATGAAGGAGATGACGAGCGCCTTACCGGCGGACGGCAGTTCATCGTGCACGATGAAGGCATAGCCCGGCACCTCGCGCTTCTTCACATCGGTGAACGCATGGACGCGCAAACCCTCGGCTTCCAATCGGGCGGCGCGGTCGCGGCAAAGGCCGCTGGTTCCCGCAATGATGATCGGGCGTTCATCCGCGAACTTCCGTCTGTACCACGCCGCGATCCACTTCGCTTTGGTGGTGAAAAAGGCGTCCACGCTGTAGTTGGGATGGGTGCGGCTCAGGCGTTGGACATGGTCGTTCCAGGTCAGCAGTTCCTCCGGCAGCTTCGCGAACCGCACGCCGTTGTGCATCCAGCGCAGCCAGAGCTCATGGTCCTCAGGTAGCGGGCCTGTGTCATAGCCGCCGAACTTCTCCACCAGTTCGCGGCGGAACATTACCGTAGGATGAGCAAGCGGCGCATCAACGAAGCGCTTCACATCGTGGTCATGGGGCGAGAGAATGGCGTTCTGCCAGTTCACGAACCAGGCCATGCCGCTGCTCTTCTCCACCGTGGTCTCAAAGCGCGTGCGCGTGCTGAGCACACCGATCTCCGGATGCGCGTTCATGTATGCGATTTGTCTTGCCAAACGTTCCGGGTACGCGAGGTCGTCGGCGTCCATGCGGGCGATGAGCGGCGATGTGCAGTGCTTGAGGCCGGTATTCAGGGCGTGGGCGATGCCGCTGTTTGGTTCTGGGATAACCTGTATGCGCGCGTCGCGGCGTGACCAGTCGTGCGCGATGGAAGCGCTTTCATCCGTGCTTGCATTGTTGATGAGCAGCAGTTCCCATTCACGGAATGATTGTTCGGCGATGCTGCGGATGGCGGCATCGAGGGTAGAGCAGGCGTTGTGGAAAGGGAGAAGGACGGAGACCATGACTCTGTACTAGCCGGGCTCTGGGGTCGCATTCAACGTCCCCAACAGGATCTGCGCCTTCCCCGCCCCGATCTCCGCTACCACCTCTTCGGTCGGCGCTTCTTTGATGCCTTTGATCGATCCGAATTTCGTCAGCAGCTTCTTCGCCGTTTCCGGACCGATGCCCGGGATGTCCTCGAGCTCCGTGCGGA
>JBGAJW010000102.1:0-10639 GCA_044224725.1 Flavobacteriales bacterium | reverse complement strand
CTTATGTGATGGGGCTGGTGCGGCAGGCGCTGGAGAAGCAATTGGATGTTCCGGCATAGATCAACACGATAAACACCAATAGCATGAGCAAAGCCAAAGTCTTCATCGTCAACCAGGAGTACAAGGCCAAGTACAAGGTCTACTTCGTGGACCAGGAGTACAAGCAGAAGAACCACCAGATCATCAGTCCCGGTGAACTGGTCAAGCAGGAGTATCAAGCTGACGTCAAGGTCTTCATCGTGGATCAGGAGTACAAAGCAGACATCAAGATCTTGCGGAAGAACTTTCCTTCCTGACGCTGACTGTCCGTTCAACTATGACCGAAGACCAGATCGAACAGTTCGCCATTGCGCGCTTGCGCGAGCTGGGCTATGCCTACCAGCACGGCCCGGGCATTGCGCACGATGGCGAGCACCCCGAGCGCACGAGCTACGAGCAGGTGCTGCTGCTGGAGCGCCTGCGCGCGGCCGTGCGGCGCATCAACCCGCTCATACCGGCGGCGGCGCAGGAGGAAGCGGTGAAGCAGGTGGCGCGCATCGCCAGCCCGGAGCTGTTGGTGAACAACGAGGTCTTCCACCGCATGCTCACCGAAGGCGTGAAGGTGGACTACCAGCATGACGGCAACACCCGTGGCGACCTGGTGTGGCTGGTGGATTTTGCCAACCCCACCAACAACGACCTGCTGGCGGTGAACCAGTACACCGTGGTGGAGAACGGCAAGAACAAGCGGCCCGATGTGCTGCTGTTCGTGAACGGCCTGCCGCTGGTGCTGCTGGAGCTGAAGAACGCCGCCGATGAGAAGGCGAGCATCCGCAGCGCTTTCAGGCAGGTGGAGACCTACAAGGAGACCATCCCGGGCCTGTTCACCTACAACTGCGTGGTGGTGATCAGCGACGGCCTGGAGGCCAAGGCCGGCACGGTGAGCAGCGGCTACAGCCGGTACATGAGCTGGAAGACAGCGGATGGCAAGGTGGAGGCCTCGCCCCTAGTGGGTCAGCTGGAAACGCTGATCACGGGCATGCTCAACAAGGAGACCCTGCTGGACCTGGTGCGGCACTTCATCGTGTTCGAACGCAGCAAGAAGCAGGACCCGAAGACGGGCGTCAACACCATCACCACGGTAAAGAAGATCGCCGCCTACCACCAGTACTACGCGGTGAACCGGGCGGTGGCAAGCACGTTGCGGGCGACGGGATTTAATTCCCCTCCTGCGGAGGGGTGGCCGAGGAACGAGGCCGGGGTGGTCAATTCCCCTCCCGTGGAGGGGTGGCCGAAGGCCGGGGTGGTGCATTCTGCCGCTACTCCTCGTGCATACCCCAAGATCTCACGCGACAGCAAGAAGTACTTCGACCTGCCTTTCAACCCAGACCTGAAGGAACGCGCCAAGGCACTACGCAAGGCCGGTAACCTGGCCGAGGTACTCTTCTGGCAGCAAGTACACCAGAAGAAGTTCATGGGCTACGACTTCGACCGGCAGAAGATCGTGGGCAACTATATCGTGGACTTCTACTGCGCGAACTGCGGCGTTGTGGTGGAGATCGATGGTAGCAGCCACGACGACAAGGAGGAGTATGATGCGAGGCGGGATGAGTACCTTCAGTCGTTAGGGTTGACGGTGATACACATCACCGCGAAGGATGTGTTGCAGCATTTGGATGAAACGATGGCGTGGTTGGAGAACCACCCCGCCCTGACGGGCACCCCTCCGGTGGAGGGGAATAATGCACCACCCCGCCCTTCGGGCACCCCTCCGGAGGATGGGAATTTGAGCGCGGAATCCCCCGAGAGCTACGGCGTGGCGGGTGTAAGCAATCAACCCTCAGGCGACCGCAAAGGCGGTGTGGTGTGGCACACGCAAGGCAGCGGCAAGAGCCTGAGCATGGTGTTCTACACCGGCAAGGTGGTGCTGGCCTTGGACAACCCCACCATTGTCGTCATCACCGACCGCAACGACCTGGACGACCAACTCTTCGACACCTTCGCGGCCAGTGTGCAGCTGCTGCGGCAGGAGCCCGTGCAGGCCGAGAACCGCGATCACTTGAAGGAGTTGTTGAAGGTGGCGAGCGGCGGCGTGGTATTCACCACCATCCAGAAGTTCCAGCCTGAGGAAGGGAACGTGTACGATGAGTTGAGCCCCCGCCAGAACATCGTAGTAATCGCCGACGAAGCGCACCGCACACAATACGGTTTCAAGGCCCGCAACATCGACGAGAAGGATGCGCAGGGCAACGTGGTGGGCAGCAAGGTGGTGTACGGCTTTGCCAAGTACCTGCGCGATGCCCTGCCCAACGCCACCTACCTCGGCTTCACCGGCACACCCATCGAGAGCACGGATGTGAACACCCCGGCCGTCTTTGGCAACTACGTGGATGTGTACGACATCGCGCAGGCCGTGGAGGACGGCGCCACGGTGCGCATCTACTACGAGAGCCGCCTGGCCAAGGTGAACCTTACCGAGGAAGGCAAGCAGCTGATCAAGGACCTCGACGACGACCTGGACCAGGAGCAACTCACCGACACGCAGAAGGCCAAGGCCAAGTGGACCCAGCTGGAGGCACTCATCGGCAGCGAGAACCGCATCAAGAACGTAGCGCGCGACATCGTTACGCACTTCGAGCAGCGGCAGGAAGTCTTCGAAGGCAAGGGCATGATCGTGGCCATGAGCCGCCGCATCGCTGCAGAACTCTATGCGGCCATCGTGGCCCTGCGTCCGGATTGGCACGACAACGACCTGAGCAAAGGCAAGATCAAGGTGGTGATGACGGCCGCCTCATCGGACGGTCCGCAGATGGCCAAGCACCACAGCACCAAGGAGCAGCGCCGCGCCCTCGCAGAGCGCATGAAGGACCCGAAGGATCCCTTGCAACTGGTGATCGTGCGCGACATGTGGCTCACCGGCTTCGATGCGCCCAGCATGCACACGCTCTACATCGACAAGCCGATGAAAGGCCACAACCTGATGCAGGCCATCGCCCGCGTGAACCGTGTGTTCATGGACAAGCCCGGCGGCTTGGTGGTCGATTACCTCGGCATCGCCGCCGACCTGAAGAAGGCGCTCAGCTTCTATTCCGATGCGGGCGGCAAGGGTGATCCCACCATCGCGCAGGAGCAAGCCGTGGAGCTGATGCTGGAGAAGTTGGAAGTGGTCGCGGACATGTACGGCGGCTTCCCCTACGAGGAGTACTTCCAAGCGGATACGGCGAAGAAGCTCTCCCTGATCCTCGGCGCCGAAGAGCACGTACTCGGGCTGGAGAACGGCAAGAAGCGCTACATCAACGAAGTGACCGCGCTCTCCAAGGCCTTCGCCATCGCCATCCCGCATGACCAGGCGATGGATGTGAAGGACGAGGTCGGTTTCTTCCAAGCCGTGAAAGCGCGCCTCGTGAAGTTCGACAGCACCGGCAGTGGCCGCACCGATGAGGAGTTGGAGACCACCATCCGGCAGGTCATCGACCAAGCGCTCGTAAGCGAACAGGTCATCGACGTCTACGACGCCGCCGGCATCAAGAAGCCGGACATTTCGGTGCTCAGCGAAGAGTTCCTCTTGGAGCTGAAAGGCATGGCGCACAAGAACGTGGCCATCGAAGTGCTCAAGAAGCTGCTGAACGACGAGATCAAGGCCCGCGCCCGCACCAACATCGTGCAGAGCCGCAGCCTGATGGACATGCTGGAGGACAGCATCAAGCGCTACCACAACAAGATCCTCAGCGCCGCCGAAGTGATCGAGGAGCTGATCAAGGTGGGCAAGGAGATCAAGGCCAGCGACAAGCAAGCCGCCGACCTCGGGCTCACGGAATACGAGTACGCCTTCTACACCGCCGTGGCCAACAACGACAGCGCGAAGGAGCTGATGCAACAGGACAAGTTGCGCGAGCTGGCCGTGATCCTCACCGAGCGCGTGCGCCAGAACGCCAGCATCGATTGGACGATCAAGGAAAGCGTGAAGGCTAAGCTGAAGGTGATCGTGAAGCGAACACTGCGCTTCTATGGCTATCCGCCGGACATGCAGAAGCTGGCAACTGAGCTGGTGTTGCGGCAGGCGGAGATGTTGGCGGGGGAGTTTGCTGGGGCATAGTTTTTTCTTGGCCTTTGCCCTCTATTCACCGGCCCCGCATCCCCCCACTTCCAGCAGCCCTTGTAACTCGGTACCCAACGCGTTCAGCACATCCAGGCAGCGCCGCATGGCGCGGGTGCTGTCTTCGATAGCATCTGAAGGCGAACACCCGTTTCCGTCTGTCGTTAAGGACAACTGGTGTTGAATTCAGAGACAAAGATCCCGAAGTCGATCACGTTCACCACACCATCGGCATTCAAGTCCGAGCGGCACGCGGGATCCAGGTAGTGACATGAGCCATCGTTCCAATTCGCCGTTGGCGAAAAATTTAGCGCGGCGGGATCGGTGCATCCAGGATGTGTGCACGTGCCGTTATCGACCACCGCAGTAGGCGTATAGTTCATGGAACCCGGATCCATGCAACCTACGATCGCAGCGCTCCCGTACTGTATGAGCGCCCATACCATGGAGCCCTGCACAGGTGATACCAAATGAACACCGGGACCAAGGTCCACATCAGTGGTGGCGGTGATCGGGATCAGCGCATAGAAGAACGGGGATCCACCGGAAGCGAAAGAAGGATCCGGCGGAGGAAATGGCTGTTGATAGGAAGCACCCGGGAGCGTGGCCAACCAAGGAAGCTGGCCGGCCGGGGTCAGCTTAAGCAAGAAGTACTGATAGTCGCTGGCCGTTAATGACGTATGCAATCCATCGAACAGCAACGTATCGTTGAACACACCTGCGCCATACAGATCACCTTGGGCATTCACACCAACCCAAGTACACTGTTGGTCGTTGATTCCGGACAGCTGGTGGGCCTGTTGGAACCCACCGTCAGCATCCAACGCGAGAACGAAACCATCATAGTGATGTGCACTGCTGAACAGGTGGACTGCCGAGCCGGGGTCAAGATCGGCCTGCCCAGAGAAGTCTCCTGCGAGGTAGATGTGCCCCGGTACACACGTCAGCGCGCGCATGTTCAAGAAGGAACCATTGGCATCCAACTGCTTGGCCCATAGGAACGCGCCAGTGGGTCCGAACTTGAACAAGACGCCGTCTTGCCCTCCACCGATATCAGGCGTCAGCACGTTCGATGTGGGGTCGAGGTCAAGCCCAGGAGCATCTCTCAGATCCGCGGCGATGTAGGTATTGCCGGCATCGTCCGTATCAAGGGCCCGGAAGAAGAGGTCGTGACCATCACCGAATGCATGGCCCCACGCGGGATCGCCGCTGGCTTGCAATTTCAGAATGAACGGGAAGGGCTCATTGCCTCCACCGGGCGCGGTCACGGTGAGACTGTTCTCCGGCCCGTTCACTGTCAGCGCGGTGCCGGTGGAAAAGGTCCCTGTGACGCAGAGTTCACCGGAAGGGCTTGCCACCATCTTCACTGGTCCAAAGTGGTCCGGCCACTCGAGATTGGGCACTGAAATAACCGTGCGCTGCACGAGGTTCCCAAGCGGATCGAACTTGATCACAGCGTAGCGATAGGACCAAGACTGCGTGCCTGCCGAACCACCGTTGAAAGAATAGGTGGCTCCTGCCGTGAATTCAACGGAGATATAGACGTTGCCGACCGCATCCACTTCAGGTCGGCCACAAATGACGCGCTGTCCGTGGAACTGTTTGTACCAAAGCAATGTGCCGGTGGAGTCGATCACGAACAGATAGCCATCACTCCCCCCCGGCGGACTTTTGGTGAGGGTTTGTGATCCGATGGACGCGGAGATGCTGAATCCTCCAGCGATCGCCAGACGCCCATCTGTATTGGATGCGCTGCCGCCTAAAAGAATGTCGTTGCCCGCCATTTGAACAGTGAGCAATTCCGACCACCGCAGGTCTTGTGCGTGAACGACCACCACGCAGTAAAGCGGGAGAAGGCCAATGGCTCGCATGAGCAGGGTGCCGATGCGATGGAATGTGCGTGAAAAGCGGGTTTGGCAAGCTCTCATACTGGTCGTTCTTGATGCTACGCGCATTACCTCGAGCACTATGGGCAAGTACCATTGAACTCCGATACGAAGATCCCGAAGTCGATAACGTTCACCACACCATCGGCATTCAGGTCCGAGCGACACGCGGGATTCAGGTAGAGACATGAGCCATCGTTCCAATTCGCGGTTGGCACGTAGTTGATGGCCTCGGGATCGGTGCATCCGGCGTAAGCGCAAAGTCCGTTGTCCACCACAACCGTCGGTTCATGGTTCATCGCACCGGGATCGGTGCAACCGACGATCGCCGTTGTCCCATACTGGATAATGGCGTACACGGCGGCTCCCGAGACTGGTGCTACAAGTTGCTCTGCCAGTCCGAAGTCGATGTCTGCGGCCTCTGTGACAACAGGTATGACATACACGAACGGAGAGCCTCCAGAAACGATGTACTGATACCCCCGTGTATTGTTGAATGGCAGGCGAGTCAACCACTTCAGCTCACTGCTTGGTTCGATGCGCATGTAGAACCGATCACTGACACTCGCTGCGGATAGTGCTGGAAGGCCTTCGTATTGGAGTGTACCACTGAATTGGCCTTCACAGTAAATGGCACCATCAGCGCCCACGTCAATAGTCCTGCCCTGCTCACTCACGGTGCCGCTCAGTTGCCTCACCCATGTGAACGCACCCTCTGTGCTCAACGCAAGTATGAAGGCTGACATGTAGGTCTCGCTCGTGAGCGGGTGCGTAGCACTGCCGGGGTCGAAGTCGACGGTGCCACGGTAGTTGCCGGTGAGGTACAGGTTGCCTTGCGCACACACGATCCCATCGGCCGTAGCCGTGGAGCTGTTGGCGTCCAACTGCTTCACCCACTCCATGCCCCCGGCCGGGTTGAACTTGAGGATAAAGGCGTCCGCACCGTAGCCGATATCCAAGTTGGCGACCATGCTCGGTGAAGGATCGTAGTCGAACTGTGGGTAGGACGTACTGCCGACCACATAAGCATTCCCGGTTTCATCGATGCCCATATCCATAAATGCCGTGCGCTCGCTGGTCCACGCCTTGGCCCACAGCGGTGTTCCATTGGAGGCGATCTTGAGCAGGAACGGTGCGGGGGGCGTAAGATCAAGCGGTTGCGGGACAGTGATGGTGGTGCCTCCGCCAGTAAGGGTGAACAGCTCAGGGCCCAAAGCCCAACAATGCCCCAAGGCATAGATCTCCCCTGTGGGCGTAACTTCCATCTTCAGGTTGTGATAGTCCTGGGCGCCTTGTGCATTCGTCATACCACCGCTGTTCATTTGGGTGAATTGCACCAGGTTACCTGCCCCATCGAACTTGATGAATGCGGCCGGGTAGGACCAAGTGAGGTTGCCGGCGGTGCCACCGTTGAACGAGAACGTGGAACCCGAGCGCCGGTTCACCAGCACATAGACGTTACCCACAGCGTCGATCGCGGGTCCTGCGCACTCCACATTCTGGCCGGTGAACTGCTTGTGCCATTGTACAGCGCCGCTGCTGTTGAACACGAACACGAAGCCATTATAGTCACCTGTGGAATTCGTCAGCTGGATCCCGCCCAATGCCATCGTGGTTTGGAACTGGCCGCACACCGCGAGTTGACCATTCGCATTGGACGCCGCACCACAAACGGTCTCCTCGCCTTGGCCGGAAAGGACATTTGACCATTGAAGGTCTTGGGCGCAAACGCACCATGCGAGTGTGTAAAAGAGGCAGGCGAACACGTGCTTCATTTGATGGGTTCTTTATAGGTCGGTCGTGAATAGAACGGCTGCCCTAGCCGCCCGTGCGGCGACAGGTCAAGGCGGGCAGGCTACACCAAAGTGCGCCACGAAAATTCCGAAGTCCGCTACATCGACCGCGCCATCTCCGTTGAGATCGGCGATACAGGCAGCGCTTGGCAGAACGCACGAGCCATCGTCCCAATTCGCCGTGGCTGCGTAGTTGAAAGCAGACGGGTTCGTGCAACCTGGCCGAATACAGAGTCCGTTATCCACGATGGCCGTGGGGGCGTAGTTGGATGAACTCGGGTCCGTGCAACCAACAACGGTCTGGTCACCGTATTGGATCAATGCACGAAGCGTGTATGCTGTAGAAGTGGTCACCAACTGCTGACCCGGCCCGAAGTCAAGGTCAGCGTTCTCGTTGACCACCGGCAAGCCGAACAGGTAGCTCGAACCACCGGATGCGAAAAATCGACGAGCCCTTGTTCCATCCGCCGAGAAAGGCAACGTAACGAGCCACTTCAAATTCCCGTTGGCATCCAGCCGGAGGAGGTAATGATCATAGCCCGTAGCGGAGAATGATGGGAAAAGCCCTTCGTAGCGCAGGGTGTCGCTGAACACGCCAACAACGAAGACATCCCCGTTCGCGGCATGATCGACGTTCGTTCCATACTGATAGCGGAAGCCACCGCAGCTGCGCACCCCTTCGAAGTTGCCATCCGTGGACAGTGAAAGCACGAACGCATCATTGTCCTTGGTTGTGCTTATGACATGCTCCGCGGTCGATGGATCAAGGTCCACTTGGCCGGAATAGTCACCCACAAGCCTGATGTGGTTCCCGCTAATGGCGAGCCCGCGCACATACATGAAGGAGCTGTTCACATCCAACTGCTTCACCCACTGGAAGACTCCAGTGGGCGAGAACTTCTGGACGAACCCATCTTGGCCCGAACCGATGTACGGCTTCGCGACTCCTGGGGAAGGATCGAAGTCCAGCGCGTTCCGCTCTTCAACATTCCCGGCCACAAACACATTCCCACCACCATCGATCGCAACGTCTTGATACGAGATGCCTTGGCTACGGTCGTAGGCGTACATCCAAGCCGGATCTCCATTAGGCAACAGTTTCAGTACGAATGGATATGGTGTTGTTCCTCCGGATGGCGCGGGGACGGTTAGTGTGCTGGTTGGCCCCGTGATCGTCACCCCACTACCGTAGAAATAGCCGACGATACATGCTTCGCCATTCGGCCCTACCGTCGTTCGAATCACGATTTCGTCCTGAGGCACATCGAATACATATATCCCTCCAGTTACCAATGTGGATGCACGAATCCAATTACCGCTCGGGTCGAAAACGTGGAGTGCATATCGGTCTGTTCGGGTTTGAAGCCCAGCCGCGCCTCCGTTGACCGAGTAGCTAGCGCCGCCCCCATCGACCAGAACGTACACGTTCCCAAGCATATCCATTGCTGGCGCACTGCACTGCACGTTCGCACCCGTGAACTGCTTGTGCCATAGGACGCCACCCGAGGAATCAACGACCACGAGATAACCATCGTAAGGGATGCCCGAGTTGGTGAGCGACAAAGAGCCCAAACTGAAACTGGTCTTGATGCGGCCTCCAATGGCCAACCTACCATTAGCGTTAGCTGAGATGCCGGCAAGGGTGAAGCCGCCGTTCTCAGCGGGAACGACCATCGGCGTATGCCAACGGAAATTCTGCGCCAACACCCCAATACTGCAGACCTGCAGGAGCAATAGTACCAGAGGCTTCTTCATGTTCGAGGCTCCACCTCTTCGGGTGGAAGGCCACCTAAGGTAATGCGAGGTGATGCCGTTGGTTCTGGGTCCTGGGCACCGATCTGGTCCAGCGGTTGGAATGCAATGCAGCCTTCAATCGATACCCCACCCACTACGGCTGCCGCTTAACTTTCGGTGCTATGCGAAAACCCGTTTGGCTTACGAAGACCGCAGCCTTGTGCGCGGTTGCCGCCGCCCTTGGCTTACTCACCCCAACAGAAACCAGAGCACAAGGTCTGGAAGATGTGCTCGTGGAACAGTACACCATAGTCAATGACGTGGACGCCGCCTTTGCGAACTCCATGAATACGGGCACACCACTTGTTCCGGGTTCAGTGGTGTACAGGGTGTTCGTGGATATGGCCCCGAACTACAAGTTGAACATGGTTTTCGGTGGCCCAGGAACTACTGGCGGAGGGAGCGCCCCGAACCGGCTTGACCTTACCACCACCACGAGCTTCTGGAATTTCGAAGCCAATGGGGTGCCGGACGCGCCACTCGCAAGTACCCTACCCTTGGGAGCGGCGTTCGACTCGTATTTCACCATCGGAACCGCGGGGCGTAGCGGCGGTGAGGCCGGTTGTGGCGTCAGTACCCAAATGGTAGGCATCCTGAAGTCGGAGGACCCGGATGGCAACACCAGCCTCTGTTCTGCATTCGCGGCGTTCCCATCTGGACCTGTTGTAGCGGATGGCCAAACAGCGGGGACCGGCACCGCCCTTACATATAACGTGAGCGGTGCTGTGGATTTGGGCGCCTTGACCTCATCTGGTGGTCAGTTGCTCGTTACCAACGATGCGTGGGCTGCCATGCCCAACGGAACAGGCGTGGACCCCGCAGGTGCGAACCGTGTTCTGATCGCACAACTGACCACGGATGGCGCACTGTCCTTCCACCTCAATGTTCAGCTACAAGCCCCCACAGGGCAGCTGGAAACCTATGTATGGAACACGGCCGCGCCCGGACAAACAGTACACGCCGCCCTCACCTACCCGCGAACGCAGCCGGTGTTGCTCGCACCGCGCCTTTTCCTGGATGGCCCCTATTCAGGCATCACGGGTCTCATGGACGATCAGTTGCGCATCGCTGGCCTGGTGCCAGCGAGCGAC
>JBGAJW010000016.1:0-79753 GCA_044224725.1 Flavobacteriales bacterium | reverse complement strand
GTAGCGAGTGCTGCATGTCGGAAGCAGCACTCGCTACTCACCTCTCGCCACTCATCACTCAGGTACGCGCATCTTTGCGGCATGTCCAAGCACCTGAGCGTTCTTGTCTGCGCATCCTTGCTGTCGTTCGCATCATCCGCCCAACCGATCATCGGGGACAGCACCTACTTGCGCATGCCCGACCGCGCGAAGGCGATGGAAGCCATGCGTTTCGACATGGACGCATACCAGGATACGCTTCGCGTCTATCGTGATGCGCTGGAGACCACGGCCACCGCGGTGGACGCGATCGCGCAAGCAGGACAGGACCGCAAAGCGAAGCTCGGCCGCCTTCGCGATGACGTGAAGTCGCTTACGAAGGAGATGAAGCGCCAGCGCAAACGCCTGAAGAAGAACACGCCTTCCTTCGAAGAAAGCGCACGTTCATGCTCCGACCTGGTGCGGCGCACCAAGCTCCTGCGCGTGCAACTCGTCGCACAAGGCGCACGGCCGGAGCGTTGATCGCGCAGGCCGCTAGCCGCCTATAGGACCTTGCGGCCCCGGATGACCTGGAGCAGGATCGCGATGATGGCGATCACCAGCAGCAAGTGGATGAGACCCGTTGCGCTGTAAACGAATACGCCCAGCAGCCAGCCGATGACGAGGATCACGGCGACGATGTAAAGCAGGTTGCCCATGTAGTCGGTGTGTTTGCCATCCGAGGGACGGATCCTGTGCCAGCGGGAGGCATTGGTGTCCGCGATGGATGAGAGGCTTGATCAACGGGGCCGGCATGGCTGCGGCACACATGTTCGCGGACGGATCGACGGGGCATTGGATTCCACACCGGTGTGGATTCCATTCCCCACGACCACTGCGGAGAGGATCGGCTACGACCCTACTTTCGGCACTGCGTCGCCGGTAAGCGCTTGCGGTACACGACTTGTGCGATACCGTCGCACATGAACGGCAGCATTCACCAGGGGCGCAGGCCTCATCGGCATGAACGACCACCGGACCCAAGCCGAGCGAAGACCATGAGAATGCTGCTGGTGGACGATGAGCCGGAGATCTGTTTGCTCCTGAAAGCCATCCTCGTGCGGCACGGGATGGCCTCCACCGGGGTGAACTCCTTGGCCGAAGCCCGGAAGAGCCTGGCCACGGGCGAGTACGATGGCGTGTTCCTTGACGTGAACCTCCCCGACGGCAAAGGCTATGAGCTCATCCCCGAGCTGAAGGCCAGCCGCCCGCATACGCGTGTGATCGTGATCAGCGCGATGGACCAGGAGCGAGCGAGCGCGATGAGCGCCGGTGCGGACCTGTTCCTTCCCAAACCGCTCGATCTGCGCGCTATTCTGGGAAGCCTCCGCGAAGTGGGGCTGGTGAATTGACCTCCTGACCAACCATTCCACCATGGCCGAACAACGTTTGCTCGTCGTTGATGATGACAACGACATCTGCCTGCTCCTCTCCAGGTTCCTGGAGAAGCGCGGCTATGCGGTGGACACCGCCGGCCGCAAGACCGCCGCGCTCGCCCTGTTGAAAGAGCACCGCTTCGACCTGATCCTGTGCGACCATCGCCTGCCGGATTCGGACAGTCTGGAGATGCTCATGCACTTCCGCGAAGCTGCGCCCGGCGTTCCCGTGATCGTGATCACGGGCTACTCCGATGTGCGTATCGCCGTGGAACTGATGCGCAAAGGCGCGCACGACTACGTGGTGAAGCCGCTTTATCCGGATGATATCGTGCTGCGCATCGAGGACGCCCTGGAGCACAAGAAGGACAACGAGGAGTTGCGCAAGCCGGCGACGGAGCGGAAACCGCAGCTGTCCGCTGCGGGCGCTCCGGAATTCGTGCAGGGTGCGGGCATGTTCGCCAAGCAGCTGATCAAACACATCGAGCTGGTCGCACCTACCGACCTGTCCGTGCTGATCACGGGTGAAACAGGTACGGGCAAGGAGTACGTGGCCAAGGAGATCCATCGACGGAGCGCACGCAACGGGAAGCCTTTCGTCGCGTTGGACTGCGGGGCATTGCCCGCCGATCTCGCGTCGAGCGAACTGTTCGGTCACGTGAAAGGATCCTTCACCGGCGCGCTCGGCGACAAGGAAGGCTGCTTCCAGCAGGCCAACGGCGGCACCCTTTTCCTGGACGAGGTGGGCAACCTGACCTACGACAATCAGGTGAAGCTGCTGCGTGTGCTGCAGGAGCGGAAAGTGCGGCGCATCGGTGACAACAAGGAGATCGCCGTGGACGTCCGCATCATCGTGGCGACGAACGAGGACCTTCCCACGGCGGCGGCCGAAGGGCGCTTCCGGGAAGACCTGTACCACCGCCTGAACGAATTCACCATCGTGTTGCTGCCCCTGCGGGACCGCACCGAGGACATCCCGCTCTTCGCCGAGCATTTCCTTCTCCAGGCCGCTTCACGGTTGAAGCGGAATGCCACCAGCTTCTCGCCCGAGGTGCATGAGCGCCTGCTCACGCACCCGTGGATGGGCAACCTGCGCGAGCTGAACAACGTGATCAAGCGCGCAGTGCTGCTCTCCACTTCGGATACGGTGGGCATGGAACAGATGCCCATCGAGATCATCGGCGGGGCCTCCATGCGCCCCCGCCTGAAACACGACAACGCGCCCACCGCTCCGGCGTCCGATGATCTGCGTTCCGTTTCACATGAAGCGGAGAAGCAGGCGATCCTCTCAGCCCTGGAGCGCAACAGCTTCAACAAGTCGAAGACCGCGGACGCCCTGAGCATCGATCGCAAGACGCTCTACAACAAGTTGAAGATGTTCGGGATCGAGATCTGAGACTGGTTTGGGGTGTTTCCCCCTCGTTACCGTGGGGCGATCGCCTCAGGGTCTTCCGGTACGGATGAGCGCCCGTTGATCCATTGATCGACGCAGAACCTTTGCTGCACAAGGGCTGTTCGCCTCTGGCGGCCCGCTGCTCCGTCGGTCCCCATGATCCCGGAAAAGGGTTTGCTGAAGGTATGGGCGTGGCAGGTTGAAGTTCCGAAAGCGGACCGGCCGATCACGCGAACCCAAACACATTCAGCAACATGGCAGAGCAGACCAAGAACACGGCAACGCCCACGAGCGGTGCCCAGAAAGGATCCGGTATGACGGACGTGAGCGGCACGCAACCCAAGGCCGGCGAACGCGAACAAGGCACGGAGCGCACCGATAAGCCGGGCGCGAACCCTTCCCGCGAGAACACACCGGACGTGGAAGCGAAGAAGGATGCGGCCGACACGCGCCGCACCGCCGACCAGTCGCACGCACCCTCGGCGAGGACGGACACGTCCTACAAGAAGAACGAGCGGAAGGACGACAACGCCGGTGATGCCAAGCGCACCACGGCCGAAGGGCAGGAAGGCAGAAAGCCTGGCCAGGACGCGGTGAAGAACACCGACACGAACGGCGAACGCTGATCGATCAACGGACCGGTCCCGCAGGCGGAACGCATCCGCCTGCGGGTATCGATCGATACCAACCCCACAACACTGAACATGGCAACGAAAAAAGAACCGACCAGCGGCTTGCGGAAGTTGCTGGAGGACCAGCTCGCCGACATCTACTATGCGGAGAAGCAACTGGTGAAGGCGCTACCGAAAATGGTGAAAGCGGCCACGAACGGGGAACTGCGTTCTGCCTTCGACGGGCACTTGGAAGAGACCAAGGTGCAAGTGGAGCGTCTCGAGCAGGTGTTCGAGCTGCTGGAGCTGCCCGCGAAAGCGAAGACCTGTCCGGCCATACTCGGCATCCTGCAGGAATGCAACGAGCTCATGGAGGAATACGCTGATGACGAAGCGCTCGATGCCGCGCTCGTGGACGGCGCCAAAAAAGTGGAGCACTACGAGATCGCCACCTACACCAGCTTGTGCGCATGGGCGGAACAACTGGGACTGGACGATGAGGCCGGCCTGCTGAAGGAGAACCTCGAAGAGGAGCAGGCCGCTGACGAGAAGCTCACCGGCATCGGCGAAGAGGTGATGACCGAAGCCGTCGGAACGGAAGAACCGGTCGGTGCGGAAGAAGGCAACAGCGGCACTTCGCGCGCCAAGGGAAACGCCAAAGGCAAGGACATGTCCTCGAAGAGCGCTTCCAACGGGACCGTGCGCAAGTCGTCAACGAGCAACGGCAAACGCTGACGGCTTGCCGAACCGAATACGTGTAAAGGGCCGGATGTCACCATCCGGCCCTTTTGTGTGCACCGCCGTGCAAGAAACCGCTGAGCTCAGCAATGTCCCAGCAGCATGTAGATGACCACGAAGACCAGGACGGTCCCGAAGCATCCACCGCCCCATTTCATTGCGCCCGCCCCGGCGAGCAAGCCACGTAATCCGTTGTTCATGCTGTGATCGGATCGAAAAGTATCGGTCCGGGAAGTCTTACCCATCACCGTGCCGCGGACCGCTGCGGTCTCAGCGCCTTGCTCGGAGCAGGAGGAGTTCGTCCGGACACCCCCGCTGCCGCAGGGCCTCCACGGCCGTGCTCAGCGTGGTGTACAGACAAGTGTGCCGACTCATGGTCCCGATGCGTTGCGGAACGTTCCGTTGACTGGGCCGCACTGTTAGCCACCCGAGCGGCTCTGCTCCAAGGCCAATTGCAACTCGCTTTCTTCCTGGTACAAGTGGCGAAGGCGCTCAACGAGCTCGTGCTCGCGGATGCGCGCGGCCAGCTCAATGGCCTCTTCCAAGCGGGCGAGCACGCGCGCGCGGAGCACCGAGATCACATTGCGCACCCGATCCTCCATGGCCGGTACGATCCGCTTGGCGCGGACCGCATGGAGGGCCTCGTTCAACTGCTCGTCCACTTCGGGCGAGTGGAAGGGGCGCGTGCGCTTTCCCCAAGAGGCGGCTGTGGCACGGAGGACCTGCCATTGGCTTTTCAGGGCGGTGGCCTGTTCGTGCAAGAAGGCGTGCCACGCCTCGCCTACGGTCGCCTTGCGCGCCCGTTCGAGGGTGATCGGCAATTGCTGGTACACCATGCCCACCTCATCGAGGCGGAGGCGCAATTGTTCGGTGATCCTGGCTTCGGACATGGGTTCGTACTTGGCGCGTTGCCGTGTTGTTCAGCAACCGGCGTTCCAGCGGACCTTTCCGCATGTCCGCCGGATTCGGCCGGGGCGCGGACGCATGAATGGGGTGTGACCTCCCCGGGACGGGGAATGCGGACAACGGGTCCGGGTCGTACGCCCTGCTCCGACCCTCAACAAGGTATCAGGCTCACGCAGAGGCTTTGCGCGATGACCCTCTATCAAGTCGGGGGAAGTCCAAGTCGCGGACCTTACCAGCAACGGTGATGCGAACAGCGGCCTACCGATGCGCTTGCGCCAACCGCTGGTAGAGGCCCAGCGCTTCGACGGGCGGGCGGGGCGGCGGTGGATCGGATCTCGCGGGAAGCAGAGAGAAGAGGCCCGGGAGGACGACCTGCCTGCCCACTTGCCCACGCAGGCATAACTCCCGCGCCATCAGTATGGGGAACTCTCGCGTCGGCCGGGGCCTTAATTGCACAGTGCAATGGCCGGGCACGGTTTTTCAGACCCATGGCTTGACCGGAGACTGGTCAGAAACCAACACCACAGCCATGTCAGAAGACAAGCATTTCAATGAAGGGGCCCAACCCGTTCCGCCGGCATTGGAAGACCACAAGCCGAGCGATGCGCCCGCCGCGCGTTCCATGATGGCGATCATCGGTGGCATCCTCGCGCTCGGTGCGCTGGTGGCCACGGTGCTCTACTACACCGTGTACAAACATCGTGGCACCACGGATCCGGTGCCGGTAGAGAACGTCCGCTGAGCGGGTTGTTCTAGGCGGGCAGTACGGGATCCGCAGGCGCGCGGTGGAGGGCCAGCTTGGCGAAGAGCATTTCCTCCGCGTTGCCTTCCGCCTTGCACACCACTTTGTCCAAGGGATGTGTGAGCTGTGAGCGCCCGGAGAGTACGGCGTTGCCTTCCGGACCGGGAAGCTCCCCCGCCGCATTGCAATAAGCGAAGAGGATGTTGTTCTCAAAAGCGCGGGTGGTGCAGAGCGAATCAATGAGTAGGATCTCCTTGTCCACCTCTTCGCCTAGTTCATCGCTACCCTTGGTGAAGGACCAATATGTGGGCGAGATGACCAGCTCCACACCCTGCGCCACCATATCCGCGAACATGGCCGGGAAGGCGATGTCCCAGCAGATGATGAGGCCCACCAGCCCGAAGCGCGTGGGGAAGACCGAGGTGAGCGCGCCGGGCGTGATGTGCGCTTTCTCCGTTTCCCACAAATTGATCTTGCGGTAGATGCCGGCGACGGAGCCGTCCGCGTTGATGTAGTGGGCCTGGTTGTAGAGCAGGCCGTTCTCGGCAACGGTCCACGTGCCGGGCACGATGTCGATGGCGTGCTTTACGGCCAGCGCTTGGAAGTGGGTGAGGTAGGCGGGGGCGGAGACCACGAAATCCAGTTGGCCTCGCAGTGGACCACAGACCGCATCCTCCGGGAAGATGACCAGGTCGGCACCTTGCTTCTTCGCCTGGCGCACGAACTGGTCCATGCGTTCCAGGTTCTTGATAGGATCACATGGGAACATGTCGAGTTGGACGAGGGCTACAGCGATCTCCATGGATACAAAGGTGGTTCGGAACCAGGTTGATCGTACGCGCCCCCTCGGTACAGGCACTTCCCAAGGAGGCGGACCGTGCCGATCGCCGAACTTAGCACGGTGACCGTAGCCTCGCAGGAACTCTTGATGCGGCTGTTCATCAGCTTGGGCCTCGGCTTCCTCATCGGCTTGGAGCGCGAGTACGCCAAGCGCGTGGTGGACAAGGAAGAGCCATTCGCCGGGGTGCGCACCTACACCTTCATCGCGCTCTTCGGCTTCCTCTCAGCCTTCCTCTCCGAGCGCTACGGTGAATGGGTCTTCATCATCGCACTGGCCGGCCTCTCCGGGTTGGTCGTCGCTACTTACGCGCTCACCGCGAAGAGCGGCAGCTACGGCATCACCACGGAGCTCTCCGCCATCCTGGCCTTCGTGCTGGGTGCGGTGGTGTACCAGGGGGAGATCCTGTTCGCGGTGATCGTCACGGTGATCGTCACCACCCTGCTCTCCTTGAAGCTGAAACTCCATCGGTTCGTCGCCTCCCTCACGGCGCAGGAGATCCGGGCCTTCATCCAGTTCACGATCATCTCGGCCGTGGTACTGCCCTTCCTGCCCAACGAGCCGTGGGGCCCGAACGGCGTGTGGAACCCGCACGACATCTGGACGATGGTGGTGCTCGTGACGGGTATCAGCCTGGCCGGCTACCTCTTGGCGAAGATCCTGGGTCCGCGCAAGGGCACCTTGCTCGCTGGCATTGTCGGCGGACTGGTCTCGAGCACGGCGGTAACGCTGAGCCTTTCACGGCGCACACGCCATCAGCCGGGGGGCTCGCACGTGGTGGCGGCGGTCGGCATCATCGCGGCCACGGCCACCTTGTACCCGCGCATCCTGCTGGAGACCTGGGTGGTGAACCGCGAGCTCGCGCTGCACATGGCCCTGCCGATCGCACTGATCACAGCCGTAGCCTTCGGTATCGCCTATCTCGTGAACCGAAAGGACGGAAAGGAAGCGGCACCGGAGGTGGCGATGACGAACCCGTTGAACTTCGCCGTAGCCGTCCAGTTCGCGCTGGCGTACATGGCCGTGCAGTGGTTGATGGACCTGGCCTCCACGCATTACAGCACGGAGGGCCTCTATGTAACGAGCGCCGTGTTCGGTGCCACGGACATGGACGCCATCACCTTGTCCATCGCGCGCGGACCGGGTGCGGCCGATACGCTGAACGGGGTAGCGGCCGTGCTCTTGGCCACCCTTTCGAACACGGTGATGAAATTCCTCATCGTGGTCTTCTTCGGTGACCGGTCCCTGCGGAAGTGGGTGGGGCTGGGCTTCGCCCTCATTTTTATGGCTACCGTGCTGGCGATGATGCTCATGCGGGTGCTCTGACCGGTCGATGGGATCGGGCCGCCGCGCCTGCCGGAAACAGGAACGGCACCCCGAAGGGTGCCGTTCCGCGCTTGACACTTCCACCAAAATGCCAAGCGGGTGATGGTCTAGTGACCATCCTTGTCGTTGTCCGCGTTCGTCTTCTTGTCAATGTTCTCTTTCAGGCGGGCCCACCAGCCCTTCACATCGTCCGAGGCTTTGTTGATGTCGGCCTTGGTGGAGCTCCACGTGGCGTCGGTCGCGTTCTCCGCCTTGGTGACCAAACCCTCCACGTTGGCCTTTTCGCGTTCGAGTTCAGCCTTCAAGGCCTCCTTCTCCTTGCGGACGCTGGGCTTCAACTTCTTGTCGGCGAGGTCCACGTTGGTCTTGGCCAACTGCGCTTCGATGTTGTCGCGCAGTCCGCGCAGATCGGCGAGGATGTCAGCGCGCTCCTTCTCCCATTCCGCTGGTGTGTCGGCCAATTTCGCGTCAGCCATCTTGTCTTCGATCTTCTCGATCTTCTTGTCGGCTTCCGACTTCTGTTCTTCCGGCGAATTGCTGCATCCGGCCAGAGCGAAACCGCCCGCGAGGACGGCGATGGCCAAAAGGTGATGTGGTCGGTTTGTCATGGGTGTGGGTTTCCTCAGCGTATACCAACCTCATTCCACGGCATGTTCCCGCACATGCCACTCTCTCCCGGACATCGCCTATGGGGTGTGCGTTCCACGTATCGGGGCGATCCTCACCCGATCACGCCCATGTTCTGCGCGATGCGGGCGGCATCCAGCGTACGGTCGTGTGCTCCACGATCTGGGCTGATCTTCGCATACCCTCTCGAATGAAAAAGCACAAGGCACCCATTCCAGAGCGGCGACCGGAGAAGAAGGACCCGATACACAGGCCCACGCTCGTGCGCGAACCGCAAGCGCCCGTTCCCGACGGTGGGGTAGCGCCCGGCATCACCGGATAGCCGAGCATGGAGAACACGACATCGCGCACCCGCTGGTGGAAACTGGCGGTCCTGCTGATCATCATCCCGGCCTTGGTGTTCGGAGGTCGGGCACTGCTGCGCTCCGAGTGGATGCGAGGGCTGGTACTGGAAAAGCTCCGGGAGGTGGTGAGCAAGGCGGGCGGGCCCTTGTACTCCCTGAAGATCGGTAAGGTGGACATCGATCCGATCGGCGGCGACCTGGCCATCCTGGATCTTTCGCTGGAGCCGGACACGGCCCTGTTGGACAGCCTTCGTCACGGACGTGGCCGCTTCGTGCTGAACGCGAGGGCAGGGCGCATCGCCGTGAGCGGGCTTTCGTACTGGCGCTTGTTGCTGAAGGACGAAGTGCGGATCGCTTCCGCCACGGTATACACACCGGTGGTGCGGTACACCTACGCTTCGCATCGCGATGCGCAGGTGAGGACTTCGGCGGAAGACCGGCAGACGCAGGAGACCCCGGACCTGTTGAGCATAGGCGAACTGTTGGTAACGGAAGCGAGCGGAACGGCGGTGGACCTCACCGAGCGTGCGCCGGAACTGAGCATCGGACGCATGGATGCACGCGCACACGAGGTACACATCCGATTGCCGAAGCTGGGCGATCCCTTGGAATGGGTCGTGGGCACGGCGCAGGTGGACATCCAGCATGTCGCTGCCGAACTCCCTCCGCTGTACGACCTGTCCATCGCGCACATCGGGTTGCTGCACCCGGAAGGCCTGGCCTCCATCGATTCACTGCGCTACACGCCCCATGTGGACCGGAAGACCACGCACAAGTACTTGCGTGAGATGACCACGATCTACGCGTTGGACGTGAAGTCGATCGCATTGGCCCGGGTGGACCTCTACCGCGCCTTCGCCGAACAGCAGGTGGAGATGGGCAGCTTGACGGTGGACGGGGCGTTCTTCGACGTGTTCCTGGACAAGTCCATGCCGGACGCGCTCTCGCACTTCATGCCGCTGCCGGTTTCCGCGCTGCGGAACGTTCCCTTCGGATTGCGTGTGGACACCCTGCGGTTGATGAACACCGACATGACCTACTCGGAGCGCTTCGAGGTGGGGAACGGCTACGGCAGCATGCGCCTCACGGGGATCGGGGCTACGATCATGAACGTGAGCAACGACACCTTGCTGGCGCTGGCGGATTCCTCCATGCGCGGTACCGTTGACGCGAAGCTCTTCGATGCCGGAGTCCTGCACGGGGAGTACGCAGCGCCGCTCGCTTCGACCAAGGATGCCTTCACGCTGGACGTGACCGTGCGCGACATGCCCCTGAGTGCGGCGAACAATATGAGCGAGAACCTCATCCTGCTGCGGGCGGACAGCGGGTGGATCGGTTCACTGAAGTTGCACATGAGCGCGAACAACGATTCGGCCATGGGCGCCTTCACCCTGAAGTACAGCGATGCCTGGTTGCAGATACTGAAGGCGGACGGCGGGAAGCGGCGGCTCCTGACACAGCTCACCAACACCGCGGTGCATCACGACAGCAAGGACCGGCCGGCGGATGAACGTACCATGCTTTTGCGCATCGGGCGCAAGAAGGATCGCAGCTTGTTCAACTTCATCTGGTGCTACACGCGGGAAGGGTTGACGCGCACGCTCCTGCCGGGTGTTCTGGCGGATATCCAAGGCGCCATCATGCGGCAGAAGGAACGGGCGCGCAATGCGGAACAACGTCAGCGCAAGCGAGCGGCGCGCAAAGGCGGCTGAATACTCGGATCGGGGAGAAGTCGCCCCGGTCCGGAGAATGATCGCCACATTCACGGCGTCATCACGGCCTCCACTGTGCGGTCAGCCGATCGGTACGGGGTTGGTCGTGGGACGATGCAAGCAGACCATGGTCCGGAAAACACGAGGGTACATCTCCAAGGTCTGGCGGTTCACCAAAGCGATGGTGAAGGCGTACGCGCATGACAACACCTTCGAAATGGGTGCGGCGCTGGCGTATTACACCATCTTTTCCATCGTGCCGCTGCTCGTGGTGATCATTTCAGTGTCCGGGCTGATCGCTGGACCTGATGCCATACGCGGCAAAGTGTTCGCCGACCTCAATGGGCTGGTCGGTCCGGATACGGCGAAGGCGCTCGAGGACATACTTGGCAGTGCGTACAAGAGCGGGCACGGCTGGCTCGCCACGATGCTGGGCATCATCACGCTGATACTGGGCGCCTCGGGGATCTTCGGCGCATTGAAGAGCTCGTTGAACCGCATGTGGGAGATCAAGCCGAAGCCACGCAACTCCGTGGTCGGATTCCTGGTATCCCGGCTGCTGTCGTTCTCCTTCGTGCTGGGTCTGGGCTTCCTGATGGTGGTGACCTTCCTCATCAACGCGCTGATCGAGGGTTTCTCGGACAACCTGGAGCGGGCGCTGCCGGAACTGAGCATCGTGCTGCTGGCCGGGATCTCCTTGGGGCTGTCCATCGCGGTGGCCACCGGCGTGTTCGCCTGCCTGTTCAAATACCTGCCGGACGCGCGCATCGCATGGCGCGATGTGCTCCCCGGTGCGCTCTTCACCACGGCGCTGTTCGGCCTGGGGCGCTACATCATCGCGTTCTATTTCAGCGCATCCGATCCCACGTCCATGTTCGGTGCGGCCGCCGGGTTGATCTCGTTGCTGCTCTGGACCTTCTACAGCTCGCAGACCTTCTTCCTCGGGGCGGAGTTCGTGTACGTGTGGGCCAAGGTCCACGGCCGCCCTATCAGACCTTCGGCGAACGCGGTGCGGGTCATGCAGCAAGAAGTCGTTCTGGATCACGGGCACGTGGTAGAGAAGGGGACCAAGCAGGAGAAGATCGACGAGGCCCAGAAGGCCGCACCGATAAGAGGGCCGTCCGGCCGATGATGAACGGAAAGCACATGGAAACCACCACGACTACCACTTGGCCGGCGTATGCGAAAGCGTCGGCGATACTGCTCGGACTGGTCGCGTTCTTCTTCATTCTCTGGATCGGGCAGGACATCATCACACCGCTCTTGTTCGCTACGATCCTCGCGATCGTCCTGAATCCGGTCGTGAACCTGCTTTCGGCCAGGGGGCTGAACCGCGTGCTGGCCATCGCGATCGCCATCACCTTGGCCATGGCGCTCCTCGCCGGCCTCATCTGGTTCATCTCCGCGCAGGTGGTCCATTTCAGTGACTCGTTCCCCGCGCTCAAGGAGAGGTCCAAGGGTCTTTATGATGATGCGGTACGCTGGGCCGCTGACCTCACGAACATGAAACGCTCGGCCATCCGCGCGTGGGTGACCAAAGCACAATCCCAGGTCACCAAGAACGGATCGATGCTCGTGGGGTCCACGCTCACCACCATCGGTGGCGTCTTCGCCTTCGTGTTCCTGCTGCCCGTTTACATCTTCCTCATCCTCTTCTACAAGCCGCTGCTGCTGGAGTTCATCGCAAAGCTTTTTCCCCGTGATCGGCACGCCATGGTCGCTGATGTGCTGGTGCAGACCCGCTCGCTGGTGCAGAGCTACCTCGTGGGCCTGCTGCTGGAAGCGCTCATCGTGGCGGTACTGAATTCCGTGGGATTGATGATCATCGGCATCGAGTACGCCATCCTCTTCGGGGTGATCGGCGCCCTGTTGAACATGATCCCCTACATCGGCGGGCTGGTGGCCATCTCACTGCCCATGCTCATGGCCGTCGCTACGAAGAGCCCGTCGGCACTGCTGTTGGTGCTGGTGGTCTATCTCACGGTGCAATTCGTGGACAACAACTTCATCGTGCCGCGCGTGGTGGCCTCGCGGGTGCAAGTGAACGCGCTGGTGTCCATCGTGGTGGTGCTGTTCGGCGGCGCGCTGTGGGGCATCGCCGGCATGTTCCTCGCCATTCCGCTCACAGCGATCGTGAAGGTCGTGTGCGATCGCGTGGAACCCTTGAAGCCCTTTGGATACCTGCTCGGCGATGACCAGCCGCACATGGCGTCCTCCCTGCTCAGCCTCCCACGGACCATGGTGGGAAAGAAGAAGTAGATACGCCCCGTCTCAACGGTTCCCGCGATCATGCTGCGCGTTCAAGAAGGCCACGATACCCTCTGGCGCGGATCCACACTCCTCCTTTGCACGCTGCTGGTGTGCTGTTCGGCAAGGACAAGTGCCCAGAACACTCCGGCGGATTCGGCCGCCATCTACGAGAAGCTCCACGCCTATTCGAAGAAGCACAAGGTGGCGCGCTGGATCTATGAAGGCGTTTTCGTGGAACCTGTCGCAGAGGAGGAGGAGCCCGCCCTGGCGAAGAAGCCGGCGAAGCGGGTCGCCGCGTTCCGCAAGTACAAAGGGAAGGTCATCCGGCATGTGCGGGTGTATGTGAACGACCCCTTCGGCTATTCCGTGGAGGATACCGCACAGGCCCCGACCAGTCGGCTGCAACGCATCGGCAACGGGCTGCATGTGCGGACGCATGAGCAGGTGATCCGCGGTCTCTTGCTGATGAAGGAGCTGCAGCGGGTGGATCCGCTGAAGCTCACCGAATCCGAGCGCTTGCTCCGCGCATCTCCCGTCGTCAACGCTGCGCGGGTCACGGTCCAGCGCGTGTCCGGATCGGCCGACAGCGTGGATGTGGTCGTGTTCGTGCTGGACAAGTGGTCCATTGACGTGGTGGGGGACATCAGCACGAGCGATGGGTCGATCACCGTGCGCGACAGGAACCTGCTCGGGTTCGGGCAGCGCTTCGAACAAGGGGTCGCGTATTCGCTCGGGGCACAGCGGCCCGAACTGAACGGGCAGTACGTGGTATACAACATCGCGGACACCTACATCGGCACATCGGCCTTTTATGCGACCTCCGCTGAGCAGGACCAAGTGGGCGCCGAAGTGCATCGCGACTTTTTCTCGCCGCTTACGAGGTGGGCGGGCGGTGCCGCGCTCACCAGCACATGGACGCATAGCACGACAACGGACAGCGTCGGTGAAGAGATGGCATTGCCAAGCGTGCGCCCAGTGGGTTTGGACACGTGGGCGGGGCGGAGCTTCCCCTTGTTGAACGACACCACGCTCGCCAGTCAATTGAGCCGCATCATCGTGGGTGTCCGGTATGCGCAGACACGCTTCACGCAGCGTCCTTCCTTCGAGCAGGACACCTTGCGGACCAACAGCAACACTTCGCTCTTCCTGGTGGGAGCAGGGCTCAGTCAGCAGCAGTTCTACAAGGAACGCTACCTCTTCCGCTTCGGCCTCACGGAAGATGTACCGGAGGGGCTGTTGGTGCGCGTGAACGCCGGCGTGCGGAAACGGGAGCTGCTGGCCCCGGAGCCTTACCTCGGTGCGGAAGTCACGCGCGGCCGCAACTACGATGCGCTGGGATATCTCACCGCGACGGTGGCTTACGGGACCTTCTTCCATCATGGGCAGGGGGTCGATGGCGCGTTGCGGGTGGATGTGGACTACTTCACCGACCGGCTCACCTTCGGTAAGTGGCACCTGCGCCAATTCGTGAAGCTCCGCTCAACGTTAGGCTTCAACAGGTCAAGGGACCGCCTTGACTTGAACGGCCAGCAGCTCTACGGCTTCTCGAGCGAGGTGGTGTCCGGCACACGCAAGACCGTGCTCGGCTTACAGACCGTGCTGTACGCGCCGTTCTCCTTCCTGGGCTTCCGCATCGCGCCGGTCGCGCTGTTCGGTGTGGGCACCGTGGATGAAGAGCACGACCGGTGGTTGAGCAACCGGATCTATCCGGCCTTCGCCATCGGGCTCCTGGTGCGCAACGAGTATCTGTTGGTGAAGACCTTCGAGGTGAGCATCGGTTTCTATCCCGATGTTCCGGGATCCGCGAACGCCACCACGGTCTTCAACCCCATCTCCAACTTCGACCTCGGCGCACGCGGCTACGCGTTCTCGCGGCCGGAAGAGGTGGGGTACTATTGAAGGCAGCATCTAAGCTCTGGCCGCACCAGCGCTATTCAGGCAGCAGCACAGAACAGCGCTGCAGCCGTACCTTCGGGCATCATGACTTATCCCAACCCAGCGGATCAAAGCACCTTGATCATATGGCCAGTTCGTTTGAAAGGCATGCCATGGGCCAATGGGTTCTACCTGGCGCGGGTAGTGGACAACGGCATTGTGGTCGGTGAAACCAAATGCACGATCGCGAAATGATGCGTTCGTCCGCGCTGTTGATTGTGGTTCTGGCAGGGAGCAACCATGCTCCCTGCCAGAGCAGCTTTATTGTCGAAATGAATGCTGTTCAGGATGGGCGTGATGCCAGTGGGCGATCCATCTTTGAAACTGATAGCGGCTTTGTAGTATTCGGTCACCAAGTGTCGAATGATGGTACCGGACGAACCCGATGCGTGGTCTACAAGCTTGGACCCGATGGCGCCTTCCAAGAAAAATACGAGCTAGGGACAGGGGAAAACTATCATTCAAATTTTGGGTTCCACGATCCGGTGGCCAAGATGAATAGCGGCGGCTTCGCGTCAACTGTGCAACATTTCAATGGATACGATTTCACGATTGATCTTGCACGTTTTGATGCTCTTGGGAACATGTTGCCGCCAGTGTCGGTGATGACCTCGGACCCAGCTGACTCGAATCTTGTTGGAACCCGCCAGATGCGACAAACGAGCGATGGTGGCTTTGTCTACTGCGGGTTCCGCGATACACTGGGTGCGTCCGGTAGCGCAATGCTGGTCAAATTGGACAGTACAGGGCTCCTAGAATGGGAGCGCACATACGGTGCGCCGGACCAACTATACGAGGGCATGGGGGTAGCGCAATACACAGATGGCGGCTTCCTGTTGCTTGGTTATCGATTGCCAGGTAATCTTACGAATTTGGGCTGGCTGATACGCACGGATAGCCTGGGAAATCAGATCTGGCGTCGTTTCTTCGGTGACAACGGAGGTGGTAGTGGAGCAGTGCGTGTGGCAGCCGATGGTGGTATTGTGTCCTGCACTGAGTACCGCGAGGTCAATTGGCCTTGGGGGTGGGCGCAGTATGATCTTATCAAAAGGAATCCATCCGGGAATATAATCTGGGAGACTCGGTCGCACTATTTTTATCAAGCCTTCCCCAGGGATTTCGAGATCCTCCAGGACCAAACGATCATTGCTTGTGGCATTTACAGCTGGTACACGGAACTGGCCAAGTACGCCGCTACAGGCGATAGCCTATGGTCCCGCCATCTGACGGTATTCAACAACATGGGCGACCATTGGCCCTACGATGTAGAGCCGACCAGTGATGGAGGTTTCCTGCTCACTGGTTTGTTGTTCCAGACCTTGGAGGATCCCACCCCCAATATGGAAACCATCTTTGTGATCAAGACCGACAGCCTGGGCTGTGTAGTGCCCGGCTGCCAGAACGTAGGGGTGCAGGAGTACGTGATGGACCTGCAAAAGCTGCTGCGCCTAAGCCCCAACCCGGCGAGTGATGTGGTACGTGTGGTATTGGACCTGCCTGAAGGGGGCGAGGTTGAGGGGCAGGTACAGGCGCAGCTACTGGATGAGACCGGTCGCTTGGTGTTGGAGCAATCCGTACAACAGAACCTCAACCTTCTACGGGCCACATTGGTTGTGAGCGCACTACCGGCAGGCACGTACTACTTGCATTTGCGGGATACGAAGAGATGGTTGGCGGGGAGCAAATTGGTGGTGGAATGAGCGCGGTGAACGGCCGGTGGTTGCGCAGCGGGTACGCACTCGGATAGGACCGAAGCACGCACTCAGGCATCCCCGGTCTTCAGCATATCGGGCGTCTTCTTCTTCAGCCAGCGGAAGCCGCGATCGAACCAGGGCAATCGTTCTGAGAAGCGGTGTACCACGTTGAAGCGGATGTTGCCCACGTGCCAACGGAAGAGGCTCTGGTCGGTCATCAAATAGCTCACGCGCTCTTCGTTGAAGCTCAGGCTCACCTGGTCGCGTTGGCTGTTGTAGCCCATGGCCCCCCGCATCTGTAGGTGCCAGCCGGGTCCCCAGGTGGTCGAGGATCCGGCCGCCGCGACTTCCGGCGGCGGGTCCTTCAGGGTGTGCTGCACGCTGAGCCCGGCGCCCACGGCGAAGGAGGCGGTGGCGAACCAGCGTTGCTTGAGCACGAAGGTGTAGGCGTATCCGCCCATGGGTCCGATGTCGCCGAAATCGCCTTTGCGCAATGCGGCCTGTGCATCGAACTGCCGAGCCAGCGCGGTGGGCACCAGTGAGGAATCGGCCTTCAAGCGGTAGTACAGCGCGTATCCGCCGAGCAACCATGAGCCTTGGCTGCGGCATTGCCATGCGTCCTGGTTGAACGCCGCGCGATAGCTGAAGCGGCGGCTGTTGTATACGCGAAGGGTACTGATGCCGAGGTTGAATTCCACCAGGTCACCACGATAGGGCAACGCGACGCCTTGGTCCGGCCAACCGAGTTCTTGGCGGCTGTAGGTGCTGATGTGGTAACCCTTGAACACCTGCAAGAAGAAGTTGGTAGCGCGCTCCGGGCTGAGAAGATTCGCTTGCGCATCAAGGTAGCGGGTGCGGCCGTAGCGCTCATCATCACGGTTCAGGAAGGGGATCGCGAAACCGAGGTTCAGCGTGAACTTGCGATAGCTCGCACCTACGCCGATGTTGATCTGGTTGTTCGGTCGGTAGTTCAACGCGGTACCCTCATAGACCGGGTCGATCCGGAAGGCGTTGTACTTGGTGCTGAGGAAGGAGCGGCCCGTGAGGAGATGCGAGTAGTCCTTCACGTACTGGGTATCCACATCCGCGTGCCGGTCGGAGCGCTGGGCGTGCACCGCCATTCCTGCGAGGACGTACCAAGCGAGCGTGAATTGCCGCTGGAAGGAGTAGCTCACGCTAATGATCGGCCTTTTCCTTCTTGCCAAACAGTTTGCGCAGGAAGCCTTTCTTCTCTTCTCCGTCCTTCTTGCCCACGTTGGCGATGTTGATCTCGTTGTCGAGAGACGGGGGCAAGGCCTTGATGAACGCGTTGCGCAGCGACTGGGCAACGGCTCCCCATGCGCCGACTTCCGGATGGTCCAGCCTCCCTTCGAAGGTCACCTTGGTGGCCACGTTGTCCGTACCTGGATTCTTCAGGATGCCGCCGGCCGCGCCCACCACGGCTTCCCAGAGCTTGTGGAAAATCCCATCGTGCTTGTCTTCCGACCCGAGCACGTCGAGGTCCTTGATCAAGGGTTTCACATAGCCTTTGAACGCGCCATCGCGGGTGGCCATTTCCGAGTAGAGTCCGAAGGTGCCCTTGTTCACGTCGAATTTCCCGTAGGCTTGGAAGAGGTCGTTCATGCGCGTCAGGTCGGTGTGTACGAGTTCCGCGTTCATGTCGAAGCGTGTGCTGTCCGCCAACGGGGCAAGTCCCATGTTGAGTGTCAGATCCCCTCCGTACACCTTGGCGGTGGCGCGCAGTGAGGACGGAAGGAGTTTCACCGAATCAGCCGAGTTGGTGAGATTCAACACGAGCGCTTCGACATCGTACATCTGTACGTCAACCACGGGCGTGCTGCCTGCATCGCGGTAGCGGACAACTCCTTGATGCACCTCCACGCGGTTCACCTTCAACGGCATGAAGTCCTTCAGCAAGGTGCGGAAGTCGGCGCTGTCCTTCAGCGCTTCGGCCGGTTCGGCGGCATCTTTGGTGAAGCGCAATTCCGGGTGTTCCACCACCAGCTCACCGACCAGCGATCCGTCCAGCAAGGCGCTCCACTCCACACTGAGGTCGATCAGGTCGGCGCTCATGAAAGAGGTCAGCTTTTCGGAGACCGTGTCTTTCTTCTCCAGGTTGAACGCTTCGATGCGATAGGCCCCCCGGAGAAGCGCGAGGTCGAGGTCCGCTATGTGGCCGTAGTAGTTCGGCATCGCGGCCAATCGCTTGTTCGCGAAGTGCAGCAGGACGTATGGTAACGCTATGCGGACCAGAACGAGCGCGCCGATGATCATGAGCACCGTGCGCCAACGGCGACGCTTACCGGAACGGCTTGCCGTGGGTGTCGCATCGCTCCTTGTTGCCGAACGGAGCGCCGCGTACGGATCGGTTTTTTCGCGGGCGATCATGGGTCTTCCACCTCAACGCCTTTGTTCCCGTGCAGGAGGTCCTTCATCCGCTGGATGCCGTTGCGAACGCTGTCCCATACGTCGCCTGCCCGCGAGACGCCATCCTTGTTCACCAACAAGGGGAGCGCGAGGCTGAGACCTGTCCAGAAGAGCCGACTGCCGAGCACGCCCTTCCGCCCACCGAGGAGGGGGCCTACCAAGGGAAGCCAACCACCGGCCATTTTCACCCCGCTGACGAGGGCCCCCAAGGCACTACCGTTCCCGTTGTTGGAACGGAAGAGATCGGATGCGGCATCGAGGATCAGCCCTCGCCGGAACTCTTTGTCCTGGATGTGCTCCCAATGGGCGCGCAGGTCCTCCGCACGCGCGTCACGTTCCGCCTTGAGCAGGAGGCGCAGCGCGTGCACGTCCTCCAAGCTGCTGAAGCGTTCAGTCTTTGTCATGGAAGGCGTTGATGATATCGAGTTGCACTTTTTTGCCCAGCACCGATTTCCACAGCAGGAGGAACAGTACCGTCACCACGACGTAGCCGCATCCCACATAACAGAAGCCCAAGGCGGTGCTGCCTACCCGGTCCGCGACCAGGTAGGCAGCCGCCATGCTCAGCATCAGCACCACCAGGCTGACGAGAGCGAGGGTGATCATTCCTCCCACCATTGAGCGTCCGGCCTTCGCGGCCTTCTCACTCGCTACGAGCAGGGTGTAGTCGCGCTGCGCGTACCAGAAGGCCTTCGCGTCAGAGCCCACTTCGTTCAGCAGGTCGCTGAAGTCGGGTCGGGTGGTGGTTTCCATGTTTCGTGCGCCGTAGCTCGGCGAGGTACTGTGATCGGATTCAATTCGCGCGTGCGGCCTGCTTGTGGTCGTCCGCCGCGCGTTTCGCGCGGTCGGCGATGTCGTTGGCGGTGGAACTCACCTCCTCCTTCACACGGCCAGCGGAGCGCTTGCCTTCTTTGAACATGTAGTGGACGAAGTCGCTCACCTCGTCCTTCGTCATCGAAGCTGCATCGGCCATTTTTCCCTTGGCCTTGCTCCAGTCCTTGCGGGCCTGCTCGATGCGTTCCTCCAGGTCCTCCTGCAGGTCTTCCCCCTTGCTGCGCAGGGCAGCGCGTGTCTCCTTGCCCGAACGCGGTGCGAACAGGAGTCCGAGGGCGGCCCCTGCGGCGATGCCCACTACCAGCGCGAGCGCTGTCTTTCCAGTTGAGTTGTCCATTGTTGTTGGGTTGTTGGTTCCCGGCCAGTTGCCGACGGAAGGGCATTCACCAATTGTGGGACCGCCGACCCCTGCGCGGTGAAAAGCACGCCAACCCTGAGCGTTGCAAACGGACCAGGGTTTCGCGCAACGCGGAACAGGGGGAGGCGCCTCCCCGATCTGTGGAGGTCACACTACGGCCTGCGCACCGCAAGACCCGATGTGTGGCGCGGGATCACGTGGCTGGGGATCTGCCGGACCATCGCCGAAATTCCAACTACATGAGACACTTCCTTTCCCTGATGGTCACCGGTTCCGCGGCACTGATAGGCAACTGTACCAGTGCCCAGGAGTTCCACTTGTCCGCGGGGTACAACGGTTCCAATGTGCAGAAGGCCGGTGACGAGCGCTGGATCGGGCGTGGCGGCTACATGTTCGGAGCCGATATGAAGCTCGGGCATCATTGGTTCCTGGAACCCGGTATCCACTTCATGGTGCGCAACCTGGGCTTCACCTATGCGACCGCCGCGGATATTCCGCCGCAGGACTTCACGTACACCGAGCGTTCGTTGCGCGTACCCTTGATGCTCGGCTTGAACCTGCTCGACCCCGCTGAGGAGCCCGCCGTGAATGTGAGCCTCATGGGTGGCCCCACGGCCCTGATCGGTCTGAGCTCAAAGCTGGATCAGAACTCCTTGGACGTGGAGACGCGCGGTACACAATGGTATCTGGGCTTTGCCGGTGAGGTGCAGCTCGGTGTCCTGTTCGTGAACGCTGGTTACGACGTGGCCATGAGCGACGTCTTTGACGGGGAACGGTTCGCCACCAACCCGCGAGTGAACTTCTACCATGCTTCGGCCGGTGTGCGGTTGGTGCTGGCGAAGTGAACGCGTTGACGCCCGTCGGCGTCGAATAGGAACAACAACGGCTCCCCCGCACTGCGCGGAGGGAGCCGTTCGCATTCAAGGCGTCAACGAAGGGTAGCTGCCGGCTTCCATGAGGCTGCCAGGAGGTGCCTCGTTCAAACCGGCATGGCGCAATGCGCGATGGATGCCGAACGGGTCATTCTTGTCCAATGCGGGGAACGTGGCGCTCGGCTGTCGGGGCAGCGTGGAGACCAGCGGGCTGAGACCGACTTGGTGCAAAGGCATCAGGGCGTTTTGCGCCAGCTCGATCAATTCGCCGGTTGAACGAGCGGACCTGAACCAGGTACGCCGCACCTGCGCGATGGAGCACAGCGCGTTCTTTCCATCGCGGGTGATCTTGTCCACGCGGAGGCGCACACCGTACCGGCGTAGCAGCATCCGTTCATACTGGCACAGGAGGGCAAGTAGGTCGCTGGAGAACGTGCGTTGTTCCATGTGTTGTTCAGCCGATCGCTTCGGCCAACGGGTAGTGTTGCCTTCAAGGACCGAGGACATGGATGGCGCCGATGGTGATCACCTTGCGCTCATCGGGCCGCACATTGATCGTCTTCAAGCGATCGCGAAGCGGTTCGGACAGAATGACTTTTTTCTTGCGTGCCATGGGTTGAACGCCGAACCGTGTTTCAGGTGCCGAAGCGGTGCGCATGCACCGCGTAGGCGTGTTGATCGGTTCGCGCTTTCTTGTTTGCGGATCGCATGCGGAAACGAACGGAAGGACCGTTCAGGATCCGTTCGCAGGGTCCGACATGACACCTCCGTCGCTTCCCTTCCAGGGTTGGTGATCGGCGTTCCCTCCCATCGCACATGCTCTTCGAGATTCAACGCGGGCGGTTTCAGTCGTGGCCGCTTGCCATCAACACGCGGGCTGACGGTTCTCGCTTTCGGGGTTCGTTCGGCTGTTGGCATTTGGGGCTCGGTCGTCATGGGATGTCGTTCGTGGTTGAAGCGCGGCGTGGTATTGTTCGAGTGAACGCATGATAGGGCCGCCGCGCTTCTGCGCAACGGCCCTATCGGGGTCAGTGTCTATTGTCCGAAACCGAATGCTACATAGAGTTGCGCATAGGCGTTCTTGGCGTCACCCAGTATGGCTTCGGCCTCGTCCGAACCGGCCAGCTTGCTCAGGCCATAGTTGTACCGCGCTCCTACCTGCATGGCGCCGGCATTGAAGGCGACACCGCCCACGAAGCCGTAGTCGAGCGAATGGAAGTTGCTCTTGTCCAGATCATCGGAGCTGGTTCCCAGATCGCCGCTCGATGAGAGGTTGGAGCTCAACAAGAGCCCGCCGTAGACCCCCGCTTGGAACTCGATGGCCGGGCCCAAGCGGATGGAGGCCATCACCGGCAGATCCAGATAGCCGAGGTTCAACTTGAATTCCTGGTCGATCAGGAAGCCGTCGTAGGTGAAGGTCTCGCCTTTGGTGGTATACAATAGTTCCACCTGGAGCCCTACCGGTTGTTGCGGATCGGTGCGCCCGAGCACGCCGAGGTTGAAGCCCACGCGGCCGTTGCTGTCATCCACGTCGCCGGAGTAGAGGTTGCTGAGCGTAACACCGCCTTTCACCCCGAAGACCGGACCTTGAGCGAGGCTGATGGCGGGTACGACGGAGAAGGCGGCGAGCAGTGCGGAGAAGAGCGGGCGTCGGAGCAAGTGGTCCATGGATGTGTTCGGGTTGAAGTGTTGCATGCGTTGAGAACGGGGCGGGAGTACGAGTGGAGCCGGATACAGCGCGGTCCCGATGACGTCGGGACCGCGCCGTGTTCGCCGGAAGGAAGGATCACTTCACTTCCACCACCGCGTATCGGGACAATTTCCAGAACGCGTCGGCATCCTTGATCTCCAGGTAGGCGATCATGTCATCCTCTTTCACCATTTCATAGGAACTGGCCGGGTGCTCGGACATCAGTTCGGCCTTCTTGGCTTTCACGGGGATGCGGTGGAGGTCACGCACATCGGTCCGGGTGAACGTGGCGGTTGATGCTTCTCCGTTCAGCGTCGTGTGCTTGCCGATACCGATGAAACCACCCTCCTTGGTGAGCACGCCTTGCGCTTCGAGCTCTTCCTCGGTGCCCATGATGTAATAGGCCTTGTTCAGTTCAGCGGTCTGCTGGTCGATCACCGCTTCGCGTTTCGCCACCACCATGGTGATCGAATCCAGGTTCTTGTTGATCTGGTCGATGCGGAAGTCGCGGGCCAGCAGGTCGCCTTTCATGTTCGTGATCGCACTGTCGCGCTGGGCCAGTTGCAGATCGAGCTCCTTCAGTTTGGCGCGCAATCCCTTGGCGTCGATCTTCGAACGATCGAGACGTGCGGTGAGTTCCTTGATGCGGTCGCGGCTCTCCTTCATCAGTCCGTTCATCAGCTGCAGGTCGCGAACGATCCTGTCCTTCTTGTTCGGGCTGAGCTGTTGCTCAGAGGAGTTCTCCGCGATCATCTGCTCACGGCCTTCCATGAGTTCGATGTTGGCCTGGATCTCGTCGAAGGAGCGCGTCATATCGCCGATCAGCGAATCGCGGCCTTGCAGGTCGTGATTCAGTCGTTCGTTCTCGGCTTTCAAGGCCAGTTCTTGCGGGCTGGGTCCGTTCTCGCAGGCGATGAGCAGCATTACGCCCATCGCGCCCGCTATCAATGTGCGCAGTGCGCGCTTCAGCGGGTGACTTGTCGATTCTTTGCTCATGGTTCTCATGGATCCCGGGATTGTTCGTGAACGTCTTTGAGGGCGTGAGGACGCCTCGATACCGGTCACACCGACTGCCCGATCCGTGCCCGGTCCGTGCGTTCGCGGTAGTAGCTTGAATATCAGGCCAACGCGTGTTCGTGGCGGGGGTCGATCGCCACGGGCCGTTGGGGAAATTGTTCCACTCCATGGGAACGGCGCGCCTCGATAACAGCGCGAGCACATGCTCATGAACACGGACTCCGCGTGGTGCTGCGGGCACGGGGCTACCTTGAGGGCCTGTCGGTGAACACGGAGCGCGACTTGTACGTGGACCATACCAGACCCGCCGGATGCCCCTCAGACCAGAGACCATACGCCGCCAAGGCCGCTATAACCTGTTGCTGAAGAGCCTCGCGGTCACGAGCGTTCTGGTCATGCTCGTGTTGCTCGCTATAACCTACCGGAACCTGGTGGGCTACGTGCGACAGAACCAGGAGATCCTGCATTCGCACAGGGTGCTCCGCGATCTGGATGAGGTGCTGTCCATCGTGAAGGATGCCGAAACGGGGACGCGCGGCTTCATGCTCTCCAATGACAGCGCATACTTGGAGCCTTACACCACCGCGAAAGCCACCTTGGCCCCGCACCTCGCGGAACTGGCGGTGCTGCTGGCTCCGGACACCGGATCCGGGTCGGGGCTGGCCGTGCTGCGCTCGCGGATAGAACTCCGGATGCAATACCTCGAGCAGCGTGTGCGCGACCAGCGCTTGGGCACGGTACCGTTGGGCCGCCCGGACAGTATCCTCTTCCGCTTGGGCAAGCAGAGCATGGACCAATTGCGCATCGCGCACCGTTCGTTGATGGATCGCTACACCGAACGATTGAGCGAGCAGGAGGCCAAGGGCAGGGACCTGGTGTTCACGGGCCCCGGCATGGTGGCGGTATACGCCGGCGTGTCCGTCCTGTGCATCGGGGTGCTGCTGTGGTGGATGTTCCGAGCGCTGGTGCGCGCGCAGCACGCGGAGCGGAAAGCGTTGCGCACGGCCGCCGAACTCGATCAGGAGGCCCGCACGCGCGAGATCGCCGAACGCAGCTTGAAACGCGTACTTGACAGTTCGCAAAGCGGGATCATGGCCTTCCGCGCCATCCGTGATGAGCGGGGCAGGATCGTGGACTTTGAATGCACGCGAATGAACGAGGCCGCGGAGACCATCGTGCACAAGAAGGCCGAAGAGATGCTACATCGCAGCATCCTGGACGTGAATCCCGAGAACAGGGATTCGGTGCTCTTCAACCAGTACATCCGTTTGGTGGAAACAGGTGAGCCGCTCAAGACCGAGAGCGAATACACGCGCGATGGACAGACCACCACATTGGCCGTTTCGGCCGTGCGGTTGTTGGACGGCATGGTGGTCACCTTCACGGATATCACCGAAGCGAAGCGCCAGGCGATCCTGGTGGCGGAGGGCGAGCGCTTGAGCGTGACCGGTCGCTTCGCACGCATGGTGGGGCATGAAGTGCGGAATCCGCTCACGAACATCCAACTGGCCTTGGACCAGCTGGAATCCGAGGGCACGCAATTGCCCGAGCAGCAGATCTACCTCGATATCCTGCGCCGCAACTCGCACCGCATCGGGCAGTTGATCACCGAGATGCTGCACACCAGCCGACCGCTGGAAATGAAAATGGAGCAGGGCTCTCTGAACGAGGTACTGGCCGATGCGTTTGCGCGGGTGAAGGACCGGTGTGAATTGCGGAAGGCGGAAGCCGAACTGCGGCTCGACCCCTCATTGGGGACCGTACCCATCGATCGATCGACATTGACGGTGGCCTTCACCAACCTGCTCGTGAACGCCGTGGAGGCGATGGAGGAGGGGAATGGCCGATTGGAGATCCGTTCCGAGCGTGTGAAGAACCGTGTGCAGGTGACGATCCGCGACAACGGCAAAGGCATGAGCGCGGAGGACCGCGAGCGCATCTTCCAGCCCTTCTTCAGCGGCCGCAAAGGCGGCATGGGCCTTGGGCTTACGGAGGCGCGCAACATCTTCAATGCGCACGGGGTGCTGCTTTCGGTGGACAGCGAGTTGGGCAAAGGCACCACCTTCACGCTGCTGTTCCCCGCCTGACCGCGACAATTGAACCGCTGAGTGCGCGGAGAACCGCAGAGAAATTCCAATCGTTTCAACGAGCTTGAGCTTCAGTCTCTGCGTCCCTCGGCGCCCTCTGCGGTAAGAACCTCTGCACGCCGCGTCATCGGCGCTCTTGTCAGTACCGCGCCAGGTACTTGTCCTCCAGCGCGCTCATCGCTTTTCGCTTGGCCGCACTCTTGTCGCTGTGCCCGAGCAGGTGCAAGAGCCCGTGCACCATCACGCGTCGCAATTCGTGCTGTGCGCTCACGCCGAAGGTCTTCGCGTTGTCCGTGATACGGTCCAGGCTCATGAGCACATCGCCGCTCACCCCAGTGCCGGTCTGGCCGTCGAAGGTGATGACGTCCGTGAACTCGTCGTGCTGAAGGAACTCGCGGTTGTACTTCAACAGGTCCTTGTCGCTCATCAGCACGTAGTTCAGCTCACCGATGCTATGCCCATGGTCCTTCGCTACGGCGGTGAGCCATTTGCGCAAGCGCTCTCGCTCACGGAATGCTGACGGGACCTGATGGACGATGAACGCGATGTGGCCGCGGGTGGCCATCACTCCTTCACCGGCTGCAGGCTGAAGGCCATGGCCACCGTGCTGCCGTTGTCGCTGAACTCCACGCTGTCGGCCAGGGCGCGCATCAGGAAGACGCCACGACCGTGGGGCTTCTCGATGTTCTGTGGGTCGGTGGGGTCGGGGAGGTGCTGGAAGTCGAAGCCCGGTCCCTCGTCGCTCACCACGAAGACGATCTGGTCGCCTTTGATCTGGTAGCCGAGGCCCACGCTCTTGGCGGGGTCCAACCGGTTGCCATGGTGTATGGCGTTGTTCACCGCCTCGGTAAGGGCGATGAGGATGTTGCCGTAATGGCTCTCGTGGACGCCGTGCTTTTGGCAGGCCTCATCGATGAGTTTCTCGGCCAGCGCGATGTTCTCCGCTTTCGCGGGGAAGTCGATCCGTTGGGTGTATTGCACGTCCTCGATCAAGGCTCCCATGGGCGGAATTCAGGGTCGGCCAAAAGTATCGAAATACTCAGCGACCCTCGCCTTGTAGTAGGGCTTCAATCCCGGTGGCATTGTTCGTAACAGTTCGGCCTCGCGCTGTTTGTTGCGCTGGTAGTCGAAGAAGCGGGCGGGATCGGCGTGGGGGGTCTCGCGGCCTTCGTTGCTCTCGCGCTTCTGGTCCAGCTCGCGTTCGCGCTCGCTCTTCTCGGCCTCCAACAGGCGCACCATGATGTCCTCCTGGCGTTTCAGGGTCTCCTGGGTGATGTTCTTGTTCACGATGTCCTTCTCGTTCTTCTCCATCTCCTCGGCGAGCTTCTGCAGGGGCTGTCCGGCACCGCTGCCGTCCTTGTTCAGTTCCTGCGCCGCGCGCTGCATCTCCTTGCGGATGGCGGCCTGTTGCGCGGCGAGCTGGGCCAGTTGCTGGCTCATGCCCGGCAGTCCCATTCCGCCCGGCTTGCCATCGGCTCCGGGCTTCTCTCCGGGCGATTGGCCGGGTTTGTCGCCGGGCTTCTTGCCCTTCTCCAAGGCCTTCTTCATCTCTTCGAGCTGCTTGCTCAAGGCCTTCTGGTTGGCCTTGGTCTTGGCCATCTTCTTGCTTTCACCGGCGCTGCTGCCCTTGCCGCCGGGCTTCTTGCACTTGCCGCTGCCGGGCGGGCCGGGGGGCGGCTCCGCCTGCATCTGCTGAAGGGCTTCGTCCAGCAGCAGTGCGAGGTTGTTCAGGCCGGTCATGGCCCGTTGCTGCTTGTCCGCCGCTTGGGGTTTTCCGCGCATGTCCGCACGACTGGTCGCCAGGTGCTCCATGGCCTGGTCCATATTCTCGTTCACGGCGTTCATCTCGCGGTTCACGGCGGCCTGCAGTTGGGGCACGCGCTTGCTCAAAGCAAAGAGCGAGTCCTCGATGACCTTGGCGTCGTCGCGCATCTTCTTCTGTTGCCGACCGATGTCCACCAGGTGCGGATCCTTGGGCGCGGTGCGGCCCAGATCGTTCATGGCGGCCTCCTGATCGAAGCTCAGCTCCACGATGTTCTCCAGGAGTTGGCGCAAAGCGTCCATATCCTCTTCGTGCTCTTCCTGCTCGTTCGCGCCCATCGCGCTCTTCATCTGGAAGGCCATCTGTTCCATCTGCTCACCGGCCTTCTGCTGCTTCTCACCGGCCTTGCCGTTCTCCTTCTTCTCCATGTCCTCCTGGCTGCCTTCCTGCTCTTTCTTGATCTCCTCTTCCTGCTCCTCCGTCTTCGGCAGGTCCATGGGCTTCTCCAGCTCGCTGTTCTTCTTCTCCAGTTCGTCCAGTTGTTTCTGGATGTCCTCGAACTCCTTGTTCAGTTCCTCCTGCTTCTGTTTCTGTTCGCTGTTGTCGCCGGTCTCGTTCTTGGTTTCCTCGGCCAGCTTCTTCTGCTCTTCCGCGAGTTTTTCCAATTGCTCGGCGATGTCCTCGGCCTTTTGTTCCACCTCCATCTGCTTGAACTGCTCCATCGCGCGGTCCAGCTCCTTCTCGATGTCCTCCTGGCTCATCTTCATGTCCTCCATCTTCGCTTGGAGCTCCTCCTTGTTCATCTGCTCCATCAGCTTCTGCACCTCCTCGTAGAGCTTCTTCATCTCCTCGCTCAGCACGTTCTCGAAAAGCTCTTGCACCTGCTGCTGCTTCTGCAACAGGCGCTCATCCATCTGCTTGAAGCTCTGCTGCTCCTGGTTGTTCTGCTTGAACTGCTCGGTGGTCTTCTCGATCCGCTCCTGCAGCTGCTTCTGCTTCTGCATCACGTTCTCCATCTTCTGCTTGTCCTGCCAGTTCAGTTCTTTCTTGTCCAGCATCTCGCGGCGCAGCTTGTCCAGTTCCTTCTGCAGTTCCTGCGCGTCCTTGATGCTCTCCTTCAACTGGTCCTTCACCGCTTCGGCGTCGGCGTCCTGTTTCTCGGCGAGTTCCTTCAACGTGGGCGCTTCGAAGACCTGGGTCCCGCTGCGGGCGCTCTTGCTGCCATGCACACCGTCGTTGTCCCATACCTCGAACCAGTACTCCAGCTTGTCACCGGGCTCCAGTCGCAGATCGCTCAGGTCCCAATAATGGAAGAACTCTTGGCGCGTGTTCTTGCCATCGATGGGAAGTTCCTTGGTGCCCTCGCGTTGTTCGGTGGTCACACTGTCCCCGCCTTCGCTGAAGCCGTAATGGAAGATGAGGCGCTTGAAGCCGTGGTCATCACCGATATCGCCTTTGAAGTAGAGACGCTTGGGTGAAGTGCTGTCCGTTTTCTGCTCCACGAGAATGGTGGGGTATAGGTCGGGCACGACATCCACGCGGTACTGCAAGGGGTTCTGCGCGGCGCGGTCGCCTTTGCGCGGCACGAGCGTGTAGGTGCGGCTTTGCAAAAAACGGCGCGAGGCGATGAAGGCGTTATCGCTCTGGGGTTCGAGCGAGAAGGTCGTGTCGTCGAACGCCAGCACGAGTTCGTCCGTGCTGCGCGTGTTGGCGGTCCACGTGATGCGCGTACCGGCGGGAACGGTCACATCGCCATTGCCGTTCGTGGTGGTGTTCGGCATGCCGAGGTAGGGCGGGTATTCCAAGCGCAAGGCGAGGTCGGTGAGCATCGGATTGCTCACGGTTTCCAATGTGTAGCCTTTGCTGTTGAAGCCTTCGGCGCTGAGGCGGAAATCGATCGCCTCCTGCACATTGCGGAAGCGGTGCGTGAAGTGGACGGCGTCCTGTTTCACCAGCGGGATGCGCTGTCCATTGATGTCGAGTTCCACCTGTTGGGGGATCACATCGCCGCTCACTTCCACGTGCAGGTCGAAGTCCTCCTGCTCCGGCACGGTGAGGCTGCTGTCCAGCACGGTGAATTGGAAGGGCGCATCCGGCGCGAACTCGCTGCTGTGTTTGATGATGCGGTTGGCCGGATCGGTGATCAGGCTCGGTGCGGCGAAAAGCAGGACGAGCAGCACGGCCAATGGCGGCAAGGCATAGCGGAGGTACTTGCGGTTCTTGCTCAGATCGATGGCTGCGGTGAAGGGTAAAGGCGACAGCTCCCGGCTGCGCTGGGCGATGCTCGCCTCAATGAGCTCGCGCTGCATGAAGTTGCTGTTCGCCTGCTCGCGCAGTTGCAAGGTGTTCAGCAATTTGTCCTTCACCTCCCCGAAGTGTTGGCCAACGATGGCGGCGGCCTCATCATGCGAGATCACCTTGCCCATGTGCAACAGCTTCACGAGCGGGAAAACGATGAAGCGCGCCAGCACACCGGCGGCCACGAACAAGAAGCCCCAGAAAAGCACCGTGCGTGCCGTGGTGCCGAAGCGACCGAAATACTCGCTGAGCGATGCGCCCAGGAAAAAGAGAACCAGCAGGCCAACGCTGTACAAGGCCCCGCGGATCAGCCGGTCCTTGTAGTACTTGCGGATGAAGGCATCCAGCTTTTCGATCAGGAGATTGTAGTCGGAAGCCATAGGCATAGGCTGACGGTCAAGGAACGCGCCAGCGCGGGGAATGTTGGCCGAATGTAGAGGGATGGCAAGGGCGCAGCCTGTGAACAGATGTTAGATCCGGACAGGCCGGTGTGGATGGTACACTCGGCGCCTGCCAGCGTTCAGGGCAGGATGGACATGCGCGAGACGCTCCGCCCCTTTTCCGTTTCCAACCAGAGATAGTAGGTGCCCGGAGCGAGCATTCCTGCCTCGAAGACCACGTTCCCCGCACCAGAAGCCCTCCTGGCCGCGAGCACTTGGTGTCCTTGCGCACCAAGGACGGAGAGGGATCCAGCTTGTTCCACGTGTACGGTAAAAGCCCCCTTGGTCGGGTTCGGGAACACCTCCACGGCCGGTCCGACATCGTCCGTGGGCAAGGCCCCCATGATCACGAGCTGGAACTCGGCCGTCAACGAGCATCCATCCGCGTTCGTGGCGCTCACCGTATAGAGCCCGCCGGTCTCGGCCACCAGAAAGGGACCGTCAGCGCCGGAGATCGGGGCCCCGTTCAAACTCCATTGGTAGTCGTCCAGACCGGTCTCGGTGAACAGCACATTGCCGCTCTGTTCGATGATGATCTGCGGACAGATGATGACCGTGTCCGTGGCCGTGGAGCAGCCGAACGCGTTGTTCACAACCGCCCACCAGGTCCCGGAACTGTCGGCGTCCAGGCAGAGGGCACCCGTGATAGCCGTATCGCCATCGTTGAACCACGTGATTCCCACGAGCCCGGTATCGCTCACGCAAAGCTGCGCCGTGAGCGTGTCATAGGACAGGCTCGGCAGTAGTGCGGCGAAGACCACCACGGTGTCCGTATCGTTGAACACTTGCTGAGGCAAGAGGTCGATCTGCAAGCTGCCGTTGGTGCCATTGCCCAAGGTGAACGGCACCGTTCCAACGCTGCCGGGCGGAATGTTGAACGTGCCGAGGTCATCGTCCTGGCTGATCACATCCTCATCGAAGAAGGCGATGGAATACGGGGGTGTCGCGAGCAATTGGTCCACGTTGGACCAACTGGCGGAGCCGGAATTGTCGTTCGCGGAACTGGTGTAGCTGTTGCCGTTGCCGTCCGTGAGGATGAAGTATAGGTCCGGGTCGCCGGTGCATGCGCCGAAAAGGCTGGGCTCCTCCACATCACCGCACCAATTGTCGCTCACCCCGCCCACGTTCACGTTGTTCAGCACGTAGCCGCCGATCGTGGTCTGCAACGAGATGGAGTAGGAGCCGGGCGCATCGTAGTGTTGGAGCGCCGATCCGTCCGTGCCGGTATTCCCATTGCCGAAGTCCCACGCGTAGGTCACGGGGGCGCCCTGGCCGTCGATCACCGCGTCCAGCTGCACATCGGCTGTTCCGCATCCTGTGGTCGGGGTGAAATTGAAGCCGGTATTGCTTCCTGTTCCGGGCTGCACCACGAGCGTGAGCGGGAATTGTTGCAGCGCGTTCAGTTCGAACCCGTTGTACGCCACATGCGCGATGATGCTGATGCTTATGGTAAAAGTGCCGGCGCCCACCGGGGTGCCGCAGATGCGGGCGCAGCCGTACTGGTTCTCCTGTGGATAGTAGATGCCCAAAGCGTCGCTGTACGTGATGTCCAGCCCGTACGGCAGCCCGCTCACGCCGGTGATGGTCATGATCAGGAAGTCGACATTGAAACCGGTACCGGGGTCGGTGAAGTTGTCCGGCAACCAGAAGGTGATATCGGCCGCGTAGGGTTCACCGGCCGTGGCGTCCGGCGGTTGGGTGGGGCACAGCGTGGGGTAGGCCGGGTCAGCGATGCAGGCGAGGTTCGCGACGCAACCCGGGCATTGTGCATGTAGCGGCTCGACATGTCGCGCCCACAAGCCAATGACCAACACGAGAACGACGATACGCGTATTCATTCCGTTCGATCCGTTGTTGTTGAAGAGCGCCGCAGCAACCGCACCGCCGAGAAAGCGATGATCGCGCCAAGGCCGATGATCGCCGCCCACACCCATTTCATCGACGGCGCAAAAGAAGGACCGCCTTTGGGCGTGATGGGTCTCGCGGACATCGCAGGGATATTCAGCACACCGATGGAGGATGGCAGGCTGTCCCGGAAATGCGCGATGTCGTAGCGCGGCATGTGCGCCTTCGCATCAGCGGTAGTGATGGTGTAACGACCACCGGCGTTCAATTTCGCGATCACGCGCCGTTCGAGCTGGAAAGCCCGGATTCCGGTGATGTCGAGCGGCTGGTCATTGCCGTTCTCGATCAGGACGAAGAGCGTATCCGTGATATTGCCGGGTGCCGTCACCTTCCCGCGCGAAGTCCGTGTGAGCGAGAAGTCGCCGAGTTGTTCTTCCGTCGTTCGGATCACTTCGCGCTTGCGTTCCCGCGTTGTGTACCTGACATGCCGGGTGAATCGTCCCTGCCGTCGGAAGGGCACATCGCTGCGGATGTCGAACACGAGACGGTCGGCGCTGAATGGCGAGCCACCATGCAATGCGATGCGTGTTGTCGAGCGGTCTTCCGTCCGGGAGAATTCGAGCCCATCGATGGGAGTGTACTGCCCTTCGCTACGCGCACGTGCGCTGTGTCCGAGATCCAATACTTGAACGGGCGCGCTCATCGAATCATCCAGCACGATCCGGTAGTAGCGGTAGTCACTCAAGGGAAGGTCCACGAAGCGGAGCACGCTCGTCTCACCATCGCCTTCGCCCACGGCGAGGCATTCGTCCAGGATCATGTACCAGTCCGCACGGTCATCACTGCCGGTGATGCGCGCGCGTTTGCTCACCCGTGCGTTGCGCACCCGCACGAGGAGCTCGTCCACCATGGCTGCGCTGTCGGCTTCCATTTCGATAATGGTCGTGCGCTTGATGCGTTCATTACGCAGCAGCTTGTAGGAACGCATCCATGTGCGCTCATACATAGTGGGCTCGCGCTCGATCAGGTAGGCTACTTCCTTTCCGGACGAGTCGAGCAAGCGCAGGTCGGACAGGTCTTCCCGCGAGCGCCCGACCACTTCCGGCGACAGCACGATGGTGTAGTAGCCATCGCGTTCAACAGGTGCGAGGGGAGCGCTCCACTGCGGTTGTGCCTGCGCGAGGAACGCGGCCAGAACGCCGGTCAATGCGCCAAGGGTTCTAAGCCGGTCCATTTTCTGATCCTCTGATCTTCTGGTCCACTGATCCCGCATCTTCCTTCAACAGCAGCTTCAGCTTGTTGTACATGAAGCTCACCACGAGCAGGATGATGCCGAGGCAGATGAACGCCGCCACCTTCCCCCCCTCGCTGATACCGCTGAGGTCGTAGATGAACAGCTTCAACAGCGTGAGGCCGAAGAGCGATAGAGCGATGACGCGCACCATGCGTTGGCGCATGCGCATGCCGTACCACATCAACACGAAGGAGCCGAGCCCCCAAAGGATCGGGTAGCCCGCTTTTCGCGCCGAGTGCAGAGCATCGATGAGCGCGTAGCGTTGATCGGCACCCTCCGCCCAGTTGTCCGCTCCCACATCATAGGTGGTCGGTGCGATAACGGCCAGCATCGCATGGTCAAGCTCTTGGCTGGCGAAGAACACCAGGAACACACAGATGCTCCACACGTAGAGCGTCCAAGCCGGTGAGTTCTTCGCAACGATCGTTCGCACCGTTCGCACAACGCAAACCAACGCGAGGACCGCGGCGATGAACGCGGCGATATGGAACACCGCGAAGCCATCCCCGCCTGCGTTGGTGCGCACATCGAGCAGCGCATGGATGCTGTTGGAATAGAACCCCGTGATGTAGTGCAAGAGACCAAGGGTGAGCAGCGCGAGCACCGCAATGCTCATCGCACGGCCGGCTGTGCGGGCGATGAAGTGCATCCCCGCGAACGCTGCGAGCGAATAGGCCGCGAGCGCCATGACGACCACATTCGCGCCCAGCATGAAGCCGAGCTGATGGCCGATCTCCAGGAAGTTCACCCCATAGGCCGTTGCCGCGCAGAGCACCCATGCGGAATTGCGGAGAAGCTTCGGTGAGAGCCCCGGAAGAACGGAGCGATCGGCGGGCAACAGCGTACAGAGTCGGCCGTACAGGAAGAGCGCGATGGCCGCTACCATGCCGGTGATCCACGCTTTGTTCACCAAGGGCGTCAATCGGATCAACGGCACTTCGCCGTAGTGTTTCGCGAGGTCCATCACCAAGCTGATGAGCATGAGCACGACGACCAGCATGCTCGCGCGTTCCACCAAGCGGATGCCCGTGCGCTGCGAGAACCACAAGAGCAACACGCACTCCGCCGCCCAGAACAGCGTGATGTGATCACCGTGCAACTGGAGCGGCCCTGCCAAGCTGAGGAAGGTGAGCACCAGGCCGATCAGCAGGAATACCAAGTGCTTCGGTGCGTTGGCGCGCTGGTGGAACATCCACGCGAACACCAGATGGAAAGCAGCGAGCACGATGACGAAGAGGCCATCGAGCGAAGGCTTCACGTTCTGGAGTATCGAAAGCCCGGCCGCGAAATACACCGCGGTATTCGCCAACAACAACGAGAAGTCCAGCGCAACGAACTGTGAGCCGTGCTTCAGGTTGTAACGCAGGTTCATGATGAAGAACACCAGGAAGAAGGCCGTCGCGAAGCCCATCGCGGGCCACACTGGTCGCGGCTCCAGATCGAGGAAGCGCATACTCAGCCAGCCACCGAAAATGGCCGAGGTGAGCAGGAAGGCGATCACGTTGATCAGGTGCCACTTCTTGTAGTTCGCCAGCACCAGCATGCCCGTGTTCAGGATGAGCAGATAGCTGAAGAGCACGACGTAGTTGCCATCGCCACGGCTCGTCAGGAACGGGGCCGCGAAACCGCCGAGCAGCGCTATCACCGACAGTTCGCGACGGTCGTACACCAAGGTGAGCAGAACCCCGAGCCCCGTGATGCCTGCCATGACCAGGAAGGCCGGCGCTTGCGGAATGATCTCATATACCCGGTAAGCGAAGGCGATGGTGAAGTACAGCACCGCCAATCCACCACCCACGAGCACGGAACTGAACGCGCGGAATTTCTCCCGCAACCGGTGGGCAAGGAGGATAAGCGCACCTCCGCTACCGACACCGATGAGCGTGCGCGCGGTCTCGCTGATATAGCCCTTGTCAATAGCCCAGTTCAGCAGGAAGCCCAACCCGAGCACCAGGATGGTGATGCCGATCTTGTTGATCAGGTTCTCGCCGATGAATTTCTCCAGGTCCGGATTGCGGTCGAGGAAGGAAGGCTTCGGTGGCGCGGGCGGCGGAGGGGGCCTTGGTGGCGGCGGCGCGATGATGACCCTCTCCGGAACAGCGGTCGGTTTGTGGGCCGCCGCTGACTGTTGTTCACGCAACTCTTCGCGCAAAGCATGGAGCGGCTCGGTGCGAAGGGGTGGGACGATGACGACCGGTGGCGGTGCCGGAGGAGGAGGTTTTTCGGCTTCGCTCGAAGGGACAGGAGTTGGGGGCGGAACAACAACGGTTGTCTGTGGCGTTGGGGCAGGAGGAGCCTGAACAGGAGACGCCTCCTTCGCAGGCGGCGGAGGGCCAGCGGGCCGTTGGGCCAAGGACTTCATCAGCTCCTGCATCTGCAGGCGCATCAGGCGCACTTCTTCGCGCAGCCCGTTCATCTTGCTGATGTTGATGATCAGCAGAACGAGCAGTGCGATGGGCACCAGCGCGAGCAGGAACACGAGACCTTCCATGCCGTGAAGATGCGGCACAGCAATGGAAGTGGAGGGCAGACGCCCACCACCGGCGTTCAGGTCAGCGGCGTATCTGTGGTATTGGCGCGGTCTGCGTACCGTCGAGCCTATGCTGCGCGCAACTTCCGCAACGCTTTCTCCACGCGCTTCTTCTTCGCCTCATTGGGCAATTCAGGCAGGCGTGTTTCCAGGATCGCACGCATCGTGGCGGTGTCCTGTGGCAGCACGACGGCTGAGGCGAGTTCAGCGTACATCGGTAATTGGTTCAACGGCGCGGTACGCAATTGTTCCAGCAGCAGTGGCATGGCCGTGCGTGCGAAGCGCTCTTGTGCGGCGAGCTTGGCGAGGGTCTTCACGGCATGGTCGCGCGTGATCACCGTGCCGCGGTCCACGGCCGCCATGATCTGTGGAAGGATCATGTACACCGCATCCGGCTTGATCGTGGCGATGCCATCGATGGCGCACATGGCACCCCAGACCAATCTGTTGTCCGGGTTCGCCAGCAAGTTCTTGAATTGCGCGATGAACGGGGCGATGAGCTCGGGCGAACGGTAGCCGACCTCGTAGAGCGCCTTCAACGCGTCGCTCTTCAGGGCTTTGTCCTTGCCGTTCAGGATCTCCACCAGCTCACGCACGGCGGGCACGTCCTTGTCCAGCACGATACGCTCAGCGAGCGCGATGTTGGGCTGTTCATCGGCACGGCCCAAGGAGGTAGCGAGTTGTGCGAGTGCGCTCATGATAGGACGGCCGTTATGTGGCCGGGCCGCTCATACGGGCTTTTTCTTCCGAGGGTTGTTGCCGGGCCTTGCCCCGGTCTTTGAACCGGGGTTGGCAGGGGCAACCTTCTTCTTTACCGTGCTCGCGGGCTTCTTGGCTGTCGAAGCGGCAGAAGCCTTGTTCGCCTTCATGGGCAGCCCGTTCACATAGGCCAAGGACAGTTTCACCCATTTGTCCAAGGCGGCCCTGCTTTCCACGGCCTCAGCATCCACGAAGAGGAAGCCCTTCATGCTCTTGTGCCCGAAGGTCATGGGCTTTGCACCCGGCCATTGAAGGATCTCCTCGTGCCGCTCGCCGTCGAAGCGCGCCATGAAGTCGCCCTTGTTCGTGATACCGACGGACATGTTGCCGTTCACCATGAAGGCCACACCCCCGAACATCTTCTTGTGCTCGGGCTTGGCACCTTGGGCTTTCAGGGCGTCGGCGATGCGCTGTTCGAAGAGGGGGTCGTGGGCCATGGAATGAGCGGATGTGAAGATGCGGTGATGAGTGCATCAGCGCTTCGGCTCGTACCGCGTGGTGTTCGGGTGGAAGGTGCGCCAGCTGTGCCAGAACTCCTGGTAGGCAGGAATGTTCATTTCAACGTAGGTAGAATCTCTCCCCGAGCCATCTGCTCTGTCGGATACCTCCGAGAACACAACCAGACCATCGAATCCCGTGGCAGAGTCGGTCGACAACTTGATGCACTGACCACCTAAAGTGTCGTTTATGACCTCGTTCCGTGAGAGATAGTTCCAATCATACGCTCTCTCATGCCCATCGAGGACCACGCCGACAACCCAACTCTTGGGTTGCCAGCTTGCCGTGTCGCGGTATTCGAGAGAAGATTCGATCGTTCCATCATCGAAGCCCTTCAGCCCCGCGTACTCTTGGGTGAAGTTGCTGTCCGGTTGGAACACCAGCCCCTTCGGATGACGCGAAGCGAACTCACCGAGCGTCATCTGTTGGCTCGGCACTTCTTCGAGTTGTTGTCCTTTCAATGGCCCCTCGATGCACTCGCCGTTCACCTGACGCCACCAGGATCCCGTGCGGCTGTCCTCGAACATGGCGTTGAAATGGTCCATACCCACAAGCCGGAAGGTTTCCGGTTGGCCCTTCACTTCCGGCTTCCAAGCGCGGCCTGTTCGGCACACGGTGCAATAGGTCACCAGAACTGGTTCACCACCGATGGTATCGAGCACTTGGTGGTGGTAGCCGATGAGTTCGATCGGATAAGCGCGCGCATCGCCATTGCGTTCCACGGCGATCACCAAGTGGTTCGCGACGCTATCGGGCAGGGCCCCCCTCTCCTCGGGAGAGGGGACGGGGGCGAGGTTCTTCACCTTCGGCGGGTAGAACATCTTGTCCGCCATGAACTTGAAGTTGAACGCGTAGAACACCACCGCGCAGAGCGTAACAGGTAACAGCACGGCTATCCGCTTCCTCCAGTTGCCGGTACGCAGGTAGTGGATGAACGGCCCGATGATCAGCGCAAGACCGATGAACCGCACCCACCAGATATTGGTGTGCAGCCAGTAGGCGATGTCCACTTGCCGCAGATCCGTGGGCATGTCCTCCTGGCTGCCGGGGAAGGGCATGATGTAGTAGACCCGCAGGATCTCGGGCACCAGCAGGACCAGGACGCCGAGTACGAACAGGAATGGCCTCATGGTACAAGCTTACTCAGCAGCTGTGATCCTTGGCAGCCGCTGATGCCGCCGGTCAATTCCAGCCTCCGAACGGAGCAAGCTCAGAGCCGCTGTACCGTGCCTGCAAGGGGACGCCTGGTGCGCGGGGTCAGTTCGCGGGTCTTGAAGGGCTCAATGAGGCTATCCGGCGTTCCGAGGCGGCCGATGGCTAGCAGGCAAACCACCTCCTCCTGTTCGGCGTCGATACCGAGTTCGCGGTCGGCCTTCTCATGGTCGAAACCGCCCATGAGGTGGCCATAGATGCCCATGCTCGTGGCCTGCAGTAGCAGCTGTGCGTTGGCGAGGCCGAGGTCGTGGTGGCGGCTGTGGTTCGGTTGGCCGTTGCGTTCGAGTTTCGTCATCACCGAACAGACCACCAATGCGGCGGCATCCCTCGTCCACGGCTGGTTGCCGGAGTTCAGGCAGTTCCAAAGGGTATCGAACCACGCGGTCCCCCGGAGCGCATAGCGATACCGCCAAGGCTGTTCGTTCATTGCGCTGGGTGCCCAAGCCGCCGCCTCCAAGAGGGTGAGGAGCTCAGCGTCAGAGAGCTGCTCGGGGCTGAAGGCGCGTGCGCTGAACCGCCCACGGATCAGCGGATGCACGGGTTGCGCGGTATGCGCCTCCTTCAGCGTTCGGGTGTCAATGGTGGTCAGTTCGGTCATTGTTCAATGGTCATCGGCACTTCCATCAGCAGCACTTCGGCACCTTGGCTGTCCGCCTTCAGGTTCAAGGAAGGCGCCTCCTGAACACCCAATCCATCGCGTTGGTTCAGTGGGATGCCGTTCACCGTAAGGTCCCCACTGAGGACGAACACGTACACCCCGTTACGCTTGTCTTTCAGCTCGTAGGTCGTGGCGAAGTCCTTGTCGAAGGTGCCCAAGTGGAACCACGCGTTCTGGTGGATCCACACGCCCTCATCCTCGGGGTTGGGCGACAGGATCTGTTGGAGGTTGTTGTGCCGCTTGGCCGCGTCCAATGTGATCTGGTCGTAGCGTGGTGCCACATCCCGCTTGTTCGGGAAGACCCAGATCTGCAGGAACTTCACCAGTTGTTCCTTGTTGCGGTTGTACTCGCTGTGGCGGATGCCCGTGCCGGCGCTCATCACCTGCACGTCCCCGTTGCGGATCACCGCGGTGTTGCCCATGCTGTCCTTGTGCTCCAGATCGCCTTCCAGCGGAATGGAGATGATCTCCATGTTGTCATGCGGATGCGTGCCGAAGCCCATGCCGGGGGCCACGGTATCGTCGTTCAGCACGCGGAGCACGCCGAAGTGCATACGCTCCGGGTCATAGTAGTTCGCGAAGCTGAAGGTGTGGTGGCTGTTCAACCAGCCATGATCGGCGTGGCCGCGGGTAGCGGCTTTATGGAGGACGGTGTTGGCCATGATCTTCGGGTTTTCCGAGGGCAAATGGTTGAAGCACACCACTACTGGCAAATCGTTGGTCCGCTGATCGGCGAGCGTAATTCCGGTAACGGCTGCTGCACCTGTGCCCATCTGGCTTTTGCGGTCCATGGGGATCCACGTGTCGGGCACAAAAGTCCGATGGGGGCGCAGGGCCGCCATTGAACTGGTTCATTGTGCGCACTCGATGGAAGGGACTGCGGCCGAGACGGGACCGGTATGCGACCAGTGCGCGTCCGTAAGGTTATCTTTGCGGCCCTCCTCACCATGGCGAAAACCATTACCCCCGCAGTCACGGACCTTAGCGAGTTGACACTGACGGACGAAAAGGCCACGCGCCAGTTCGTGCTGAAAGTGGGCGATCAGCGGGCCCGCATCGAATACGACCACCAGGGCGATCGGATATTCCTCACCCGGACGGACGTGCCCAAACAATTGGCCACCGGTGATGCGCACCGCGTGCTCACGGAAAAGACCTTGAGTCATGTGGAGGCCAACAACCTGAAGTTGATCCCCCTTTGCCCGAAGGTGAAGGATTATCTGCGCCAGAACCCCTCTTGGCAACGCTTGCTGCTGAAAGGGGTACAGTTGCGTTGAGCACTTCTTTCTTGCGCTCCCCCATGAGAGGAGTGGCCGAAAAACGAAGGAGAGCGGGCCGTTCATGACCCGCTCTCTTTCGTGTGGCTTTGGGGCTACTGTTCGCGCTCCTCGGCCATATCACCGAGGTAGCAGCATTGGCTGGCCAGTCCGAGTTTCAACTGCTTTCCCTCCCAATCCAGGCCATCGTATTCCTTGTCCAACAAGGCCTGGCCGCGGTCGTCGTACCGGTGCCAGACACCCATCTTCAGGCCGTCCACATACCGGCCTTCGGCGCGCAGGGTACCGGCATCATCGTAGTAGCGGAAATCGCCATGGGGCACGTTGGCATCGGCGTCAGCGAACATGCCGGTCATCAGGGTGAACCCGTGGGGGGTCTGCACCCGCACAGAATAGCCATGCGCCGTGGGGGTGATCGTGCGGACGTAGCGCGCGTCCTTTCGCCGGGTACAGGGTTCAAATCGGTCGTTCACCACGTCGATGCGCGATGAAGCATGAGTGGCGGAGAGCGTGGGCTGCTTGCGCAACAGGTCGAAGAGTTCCTTGTCGACCAAAGGAACCTCGCTGCACTGGGCGCTCAGGCCGGCTGAGGAGAGGACGAACACCGCCGCTGAAAGGAGTTGTTGGAGCTTCATGGGCGAATGATTGAGGTCACAAATGTCAGAACGATTTCGATGAATGCCGTGAAATATTCGACGAATTTGTTGACAAGCGGTGGAGGGGGCGAGGGTCTGGTGTTGGATCGTTGTTCCACAACACAGCCCTGTACGGCGGGTTGACCGGTCGTTCCCGGAAGCCCCAACCTATTTTCGCCGCCCTTTTGAAGGCCGTTCGAACGGTTACCTATCCCTTGAGCACATGAGCGTTCGCGTCCGCTTCGCCCCCAGCCCCACCGGCCCCTTGCACATGGGCGGTGTGCGCACTGCCCTCTACAACTACCTCTTCGCCCGCAAGCACGGCGGGCAGTTCCTGCTGCGCATCGAGGATACCGACCAGGCGCGCTACGTACCGGGGGCCGAGCAGTACATCAAGGAGAGCTTGGAGTGGTGTGGTCTGGTACCCGATGAAAGCCCATGGTTGGGCGGTCCTGATGGACCGTATCGCCAAAGCGACCGCAAGCCGCTGTACAAGCAGTACGCTGATGAATTGATAGCGAAGGACAAGGCCTACTACGCGTTCGACACGCCGGAAGAACTCGAGGCGATGCGGGCCCGGCTGCAGGCCGCGGGGGTTGCCGCCCCGGCCTACAACGCGGTCACGCGCGAGCACATGAAGAACTCGCTCACTTTGAGCGCGGACGAGGTGAAGGAGCGCTTGGAGCGTGGGGACCAGTACGTGGTGCGGTTGAAGGTGCCCCGCCATGCGGAAGTGCGCTTCGAGGACATCATCCGCGGGTGGGTGGTGGTGCACAGCGCCAACATCGACGATAAGGTGCTGTTCAAGAGCGACGGCATGCCCACCTACCACTTGGCCAACATCGTGGATGACCACCTGATGCGCATCACGCATGTGATCAGGGGGGAAGAATGGCTGCCCAGCGCCCCATTGCATGTGCTGATCTACGAAGCCTTCGGTTGGGAGCGTCCGGCGTTCGCGCACCTGCCGTTGATCTTGAAGCCCGATGGCAATGGCAAACTCAGCAAACGCGATGGTGATCGCCTCGGTTTTCCGGTCTTTTCATTGGATTGGGTCGACCCCGTCAGCAAGGAAAAGAGCAGCGGTTATCGCGAGCGGGGTTACTACCCGGAAGCGTTCATCAATATGCTCGCACTGCTGGGCTGGAACCCCGGTACGGACCAGGAGATCATGAGTATCGGGGAACTCACCCAGCTGTTCGACCTCGAGCGGGTGCATAAGGGCGGTGCCAAGTTCGATCCGGAGAAGACCAAGTGGTTCAACCAGCAATACCTGCGTATGCGGCCCGATGAGGAACTGGGGGCCAAACTGATGGCCCGGTTGAAGGACAAGGGCATCGAGACCTCCTTGGACCGGGCCACCCGCGCCGCCGCTTTGTTGAAGGAGCGGGCCACCTTCGTCGACGACATGCTTGAGGGAACCTATCTCTTCACCAAGGGCTCCCCGCTCACCGGCAACGAGGCCGCGAACGAGGAGCTGAAGAAGCGCTGGAAACCCGAAACCGCCCAAGCCATCGAAGCCTACATCGGCGCGCTTTCGGTCCTTCAAACTCCCGGACCGTCAGACCTTGAAGCCACTTTCAACCAAGTGCTCCAAGCGAAAGCGATGAAGGTGGGCCAGGTGATGCCCGTGTACCGCTTGTTCGTGGCCGGCCGCATGCAGGGTCCGGGCATGTTCGACGTGAGCGCACTGTTGGGCAAGGAAGAGGTCATCGCCCGCTTGAAGGCAGGGCTCGATCTATGCGCATCATGGGCGTGATCGAGGTGAACGGGATCCGGTCGTTCGGATACCACGGCTGCCTGCAGGAGGAAGCGCGCATCGGGGGGCATTACCGTGTGGATGTGCGGGTGGAGGGTGATTTCTCCGACGCGGAGAACAGCGACGACCTCCAGGATACCATCGATTATGGCCGGGTGACCGCGATCGTACTGGGTCAGATGGCGCAGCGCAGCGCGTTGATCGAACAGGTGGCACGCCGCATCATGAACCACTTGAAAGCCACGTGGCCCGGCGAGTTCCATTGGCGTGTAAGGCTCACCAAAGAGCACCCGCCCGTGGGCGGCGCGTTGGACCATGTGGTCTACGAGATCGAGGGCCGAGGGTGAATCCTGGCCGGGGATCCTGTCCGCATCCGCCGATCGATTACCCTTCGCCTATCTTCGCCGCCCGCTCAAGGTCGCGTGGCCGAGTGGCTAGGCACAGCTCTGCAAAAGCTGCTACTGCGGTTCGAATCCGCACGCGACCTCAACTACGGTCCTCCGCCTTTGGTGGGGGACCGTTACGTTCAAGCGGTTTCTTTGTCCATACCGATCGCGCCGGAAACACGTTGATACCGGTGCTCATCACCCGTCCGCATGCCATCCATCCGTACCCTGGCCGCTATCACGCTCCAGTTCGCACTCGCCTGCGCGGCGCATGCCCAGATCCCCATCGGCCAATGGCGCGACCATTTCAGCTACATCGCCACGGTGGCCGTGGTCGAAGGCAACGGCACGGCGTACTGCGCCACGCGCAACGGGATTTTCAGTTTCGACCCCGCCAGCAACGAGGTCGCGCGGATCAACAAGACGAATGCCCTGAACGATGTGGACGTGAGCGCCCTGGGCTGGAACAGTGCGCGGAACGCCTTGGTGATCGGCTACGGCAATGGCAACGTGGATGTGGTTTCCGGAGGTGTGTGCACGAACCTGAGCGATATCCGGCGAAGCAGCATCATCGGGGACAAGCGGATCTATGGCATCACCTGCGAGGGTGAACTTGCCTATTTGAGCTGTGGCTTCGGTATTGTCGTGCTCGATCTGGCGCGCAATGAGGTGAAGGATACCTGGTTCATTTTCCCGAACGCCGCGCAGAATCGGGTGAACACATTGACCTTCCACCAGGATTCCATCTATGCGGCAACGGAGAGGGGCCTGTTCAGCGCCTGGAAGGAGGAACCCAATCTGGCCGCCTTCACCAGTTGGCACCAGCGGATCGACCTGCCACAGGCGGACGGGTTTTTCACGGATGTGGAATCGTTTTCGGGCAGGCTCTTCGTGAATTGGTCCGCTCCCCCGCCCAGCAATGCCGAGACCGATACCATCTACTTCTGGGACGGTGGCTGGCAGCGGTTGTCCGACGCGTATGGAAGGGACACCCGGGGAATGTCCGTCTCACCGGACGGGCAGCGACTTGTGATCGGACAGATCTTCGAGACGCGGCAATATGACAATGGCTTACAGCGGATCTTCTCCACGAGTTCGGCGAATGGACGGAACTTCATCGTATCCAGCGTTACCGGGGCGTCCAATGGAGGGGTCTGGGTGGCGAGCCTGAATCTGGGCCTGGTCCGATGCGATGAGGGCGGGGCGGGCATCATCACATTGCCGAATGGCCCCCGTACCAGCGGTGCGATCGAACTGGATGTGCGGAACGACCTGCTGATGGTGGCCACCGGCTCGGTCACGGGGAACTGGACCAACGCATACGGTCATGAAGGAGTGCATCTCTTCAGGGATGGTGAATGGCGAACGGTGGGGGAAGCGGATGATCCCTTGATGATGGGAGTGAACGGGATCGGCGGAGGCGCCGTGGACCCGATGGCGGTGGCGGTGGACCCGGAGGTAACCGGCCATGCGTACACGGGCAGCTGGGAGGAAGGGGTGCTGGAATGGCAGGATGGCGTGGTACAGAACATATGGAACGCGACGAACAGCTCGCTGGGCACCAATGGAACTCCTGCGGATGGCGTCGTGGATGTCGGCGGATTGGACTTCGACAAGGACGGCAACCTCTGGGTGTCCAACGCCAACACGCAGAAAGTGATCAGTGTGCGCAAAAAGGACGGGACATGGAAGTCCTTCGATCCCGGGACCATCCTGGGCGGGAACGAACTGTTGTCCGATATCACCGCCATGGAGAACGGACAGAAATGGCTGGTGCGCCCCCGCACCAGTGGCTTGCTGGTCTTCACGGATGGCGGCACCATCGACGACACGGGCGACGATCAGTTCAAGGTGCTCACCACTTACGAGAACCAGGGCAAACTGCCGACGATGGACGTCTTCAGCGTCGCGGAGGACCAGGATGGGGAGGTCTGGGTGGGTACGGGCAAGGGTATCGCGGTATTCTACAACCCGGACGCCATATTCAGTGATGAGAACTTCGATTGCCAGCAGATCCTCATCGAACAGGATGGGAACGTGCAGATCCTGTTGGAGACCGAAGTGGTGAGCGCGATCACGGTGGACGGTGGCGATCGCAAATGGCTCGGAACGCAGAGCAGCGGCGTGTTCCTGGTGAGTCCGGACGGGACCACCCAACTCGAGCATTTCACCAAGGAGAACAGCCCGATGCCCAGCAACAACGTCACGAGCATCACCATCAACGGCAACACCGGCGAAGTGTTCATCGGCACGGACCAGGGCATCGTGAGTTATCGGGGGGAAGCGACCGACGGGGCCAAGGAAGCCGACTGCGCCACGGTTTTCCCCAATCCTGTGCGCGGGACGTACCAAGGGCCGGTCGCCATTACCGGCCTCATCGCGGACAGCGACGTGCGCATCACGGACATGGCCGGCAACCTCGTTTACAGGACCATCTCCAACGGCGGCCAAGCGGTGTGGCCGGCAACGGATCTGAGCGGACAACGCGTGAGCAGCGGCGTGTACATCGTGCTGGCTTCAGACCCGACCGGTACGTCGCATTGCAACACCAAGGTGATGGTGGTGCGGTGATCGGTTCCCGGCGCTGAACTTCGCGCATGGTCCAGACCACGCGAGCCATCGTCCTGAGGGCCATCAAGCACGGCGATAAGAGCACCGTGTTGCGGGCCTATACCGAGCGGTTCGGATTGCGGTCCTACATGGTCCGGTCAGCAGGGAAGGGCACTGCCCGATCGGCCGCGCTTCAACCCTTGTCCCGGGTGGAACTGGTGGTGCCGGAAGCGGGCGAGCATGAGCTCCGTACCGTACGCGAACTGCGGATCGATCGGCCGTACACGCGGCTGCAGCAGGAGCCGGTGCGTGGCGTGCTGATGCTCTTCGCCCAGGAAGTGTTCAACCGCACCCTGCGCGAGGAGTCCGAAGACGCACAACTCTACGGCTTCCTTCAGGAGACCTTGGAAAACATGGACACGGGATCGGACATGACCCATCAGCCGCTTTTGCTTCTCGTTGGACTGTCTCGCCACTTGGGCTTCTTCCCTGAGATCCCCGATGCGGGTGAACACCGCTTCGACCTGCGCGAAGGCTATTTCTTCCACGGCCAAGCTCCTCACGAGTTCTGCATGGAACCGGCGCAGGTCGACCTTTTCGCCGAACTGATAGGCCGCATCGAAGCACCGGGGGAGACGGTCACCCTGCTGAGGACCTCCGCGGAAGTACGACGTCGGCTGCTGGAAGACCTGCTCATTTACTATCGGCTCCATGTGGCAGGCTTCGGAGAGCTTCGTTCACTGGATGTCCTGCGCGCTGTGCTGGAGTGATGCCGACCCGGGCCGGAAGGAATGGAGGGCCGGGGTAACTTGCCCGCCCCATGGTCTTCCCAAGCCCACGGGATCGAACCCATGTACCACAACGCCGGCCTCATCGCAGGTATCTGCATGATAGCAGCGTGCGGCGAGCCGATGACCCACATGCCCAGCGAACAACCCCGCCCCCCCCAGGCCAAAAAGGTCCCCCACGAAATGGTCGAGCACGGCCATGCGCGCAACGACGAGTACTTCTGGATGCGCCTGAGCGAGGAGCAGCGCGAGGCGAAGCAACCGGACGTGCACACGCAGGAAGTGATCGCGCATCTGACCGCTGAGAACGCCTATGCGGACAGCCTTCTCGCCCCCGTGAAGCAACTCCGCGAAACCCTCTTCCAAGAGATGAAGTACTGGTACAACCACCGCTTCGAACAAGGGAAAGAGTATGCCGTGCATATGCGCGGCAAGGCGAACGCTGACGGAGGCCAGCCGGAGAGGCTGGAGGACTTCATCAACGAGAACACCATGGCCGTCGGGCATGACTATTTCGATCTCGGAGACTTCGAGATCAGCCCGGACAACGAGCTCTGCGCGTACAGTGTGGACACCGTAAGCCGCCGTCTGTACACGATCCGGTTCCGCGACCTGTCGACCGGCGCAGAACTGCCGGACATTATCACCAACACGAGTGGAGGGGGCGCTTGGGCGGACAACAAGACCTTCTTCTACAGCAGGAAGGACAAGACCTTGCGCAACTACAAGATCTTCCGCCATACGCTCGGCACGGACGAGAAGAGCGACGTGGAGGTCTACCACGAGAAGGACGGCGCCTTCAGCTGTGATGTGTACCGCGACCGGAGCAACGCCTTCGTGATGATCACGACGGGCAGCACATTGAGCACCGAGGAATGGTACCTGCCGGTGGGCGAACCGACGGGGTCGTTCAGGGTGGTACTTCCCCGCGAAGAAGAGCACGAGTACAGTGTGCAACACGCCAATGGCGAGTTCTTCATCCTCACCAATTGGAAGGCCACGAACTTCCGCTTCATGAAGTGCCCCGTGTCCAATACCTCGAAGGCGGCATGGACCGAAGTGGTGCCGCACCGTGAGGACGTCCTGCTGGAAGACGTGGACCTGTTCAAGGACCACATGGTCTTCAGCGAGCGCAAGGACGGCCTTACGCACCTGCGCGTGCGCAAGCTCAGCACGGGCGTGGACCATCCCATCGTGTTCAATGACCCGGCTTATGTGGCCTATACCGGCACGAACCCGGAATACGACAGCGACAAACTGCGCTATGGATACACCAGCCTTACCACGCCGAACGGGATCTACGAGCACGACCTGAACACGGCGAAGGACATCCTGCTCAAGCAGCAGGAGGTCATGGGCACCTTCAATGCGGCGGACTATGTGAGCGAGCGCGTGTGGGCACCGGCGCGTGACGGCCAGCGTATTCCGATCAGCATCGTATACCGCAAGGGCACCAGGATCGATGGAACGTCACCCGCGCTCCTGTACGGCTATGGCTCCTATGGCATCAGCATGGACCCGACCTTCAGCAGTGCACGCCTATCGTTGCTGGACCGGGGCTTCGTTTACGCGCTGGCCCATATCCGGGGCGGTGAAGAGCTCGGCCGCAACTGGTACGACAACGGCAAGATGGAGCACAAGATGAACACCTTCACGGATTTCATCGACTGCGCCGAGTACCTCCTGAAGAACAAGTACAGCGATCCGCAACGCCTCTTCTGCATGGGCGGCAGTGCGGGGGGACTGCTCGTCGGCGCCGTCACCAACATGCGTCCCGACCTGTGGAACGGCGTAGTGGCCGAAGTGCCTTTCGTGGATGTGGTGTCCACGATGATGGATGACAGCATCCCGCTCACCACCGGCGAGTTCGATGAGTGGGGCGACCCCAAGGAGAAGGAAGCCTATGAGCGCATGCTGTCCTATTCACCGTATGACAACGTGAAGGACGCCGACTATCCCGCGATGCTGGTACTGACCGGTTTCCACGACAGCCAGGTGCAGTACTGGGAGCCGGCCAAATGGGTGCAGCGCTTGCGCGAACACCAGAAGGCGGCCGAGCCGATCATCCTGAAGACCAATATGGAGGCGGGCCACGGTGGTGCCAGTGGGCGTTTCGAACGGCTGAAAGAGGTTGCACTGATCTATGCGTTCCTCGTTCAGCGCGCGAGGCTGCTGTCCAGCCGGTGAAGATGGCCGCAACATGGCCATACATGGCCTCGCTGGCCGACCTGCTTCAGGCTTTGTTCGTCCTGACCATTCCGTTGCTGGCCATCTGGCGCGTATTCCATCGTGAGCGCTCCGAGGCATGGAGCAGGATGCTGTTGTATTGCACCTGGCTGGCGATCATCGGGTCCGGCCTCGAATTGATCGCATGGCTGGCCAGTACGATGGCAGCCCATCTTCATCACGCGCGCTGGTTCTGGATACGGCCTTTGTCGCTCCTGGTCATCATCACCACGCTTCTGTTGGAACGCGCCAGACGTTCATGGTGGGTGGCATGGGCGATCACGTGGCTGCTCATTGATCCGTTCAGTCTGTTCGAACGGTTCGTGATCCTGATCACGTCGTGGCATCGCGACTACCTGCCTTCCGGTTGGACGTTTTTCCGTCCATGGTACTTCTCCATCGTTCCGGTAAGCCTGATGATCAGCCCGCTGATCATGTTATGGGCACAGCACCGACCGATCGGTGTGAGGACGACCAAAATGGATTGACCTGACGCATTCATCTGCGTCATCAGCGACATCTGCGGATCAACTCGCGATGCTCTCCACATGCATGATCTCCTCCGGCCGCAGGTTGATGACGCTGACCGGTTTTTGGGGATCGCGCTGCAGGCGCTCGTAGTCACCGATGCTCGCGAAGAAGAGGGAGCGCTTCTCCGTGCTCTCCACTTCCCAGATCACGCCGAACACTTCCTTGCCGCTGCGCAGTTTGAAACGGCAGTGCTTGTGGGCGAAGGGGCGGATGCGGGTGAGTTCCATGCGGATGCGTGATCGACGAGAAACCCGTCTTGATGACCACCGCAAAGTAGTCGACGACCGGCTCGTTCGGCTCGTTGAATTATCAACATCGCACGATGCCCTGCCATGAGAACGCGCACCTTCTTCGGCCTATTGCCTGACCGTCAATGGGAAGCCCGGAGCCGGTTCGAGCGGAATGGAATGTGAAAAAGCTGCAGGGTCTTGCGAAGCCCCTCTCCTCGGGAGAGGGGTTGGGGTGAGGTGCTCAGCCCTTCTGTACCGAGACCTTGATCTTCTTGCCCACGACGAGGTGGCGCAGATCCGAATCGCTGTTGATGCGCTTGATCTCTTCCACGGAAGCGCCTGGATAGCGCTGTGCGATGCCCCACAGCGTATCGCCCGGCTGTACGGTATGGAAGATGATCTCCGTGGCAGCGCTTGGGAGAACTTTCTGTTCGTTGGACGATTGGTCCGCAGAAGCCGCAGCGCTTGAAGCCTTGCTCACGATGAGCTTCTGGCCCACACGTACTCGGTCGCTGCGCAATTTGTTCCAAGCGCGCAGGTTGCCCACGGTCACATGGTTCTTATGTGCGATGGTACCAAGCGATTCCCCGCGCCGGACCGTATGCGTGCGTTTTGCTGTTGCGCCGTCCGCGCCGGTGCTCTTGTTCGCACCCTTGGCCACGGGAGCGGGCATGTGCATGTCCGGCACGTAGCTGTAGCGGATGAAATCCTCGCGGTCGATGAACTCGTCCACGAGCGTGCGCGGCAGATAGAGCGTCGCCTCCTGGTTCATGTCCGGCACACGGCCTTGCTTGTATACCGGGTTCAGGTCGAGGAGCTCCTGCGTGTTGGCACCGGTGATCTCGGCGAGCTTGGCCAGGTCGAGCGGATAGCACACCTGCACCGTGTCCACCTCGTACGCGCAGTAGTTCGGGATCACGGGGTAGATGTTGTGGTCCGCCGCGTGGTTGAAGAGGTAGTTCACCGCGATGAAGGCGGGTACATAGCCGCGCGTTTCCCGGGGCAGGTTGTTGTACACACTCCAGTAATCCGTGCCTCCTGATCGGCGGATGGCCTTGTTCACGTTGCCGGGTCCGCAGTTGTACGCGGCCAGCGCGAGTTCCCAGTTGCCGAAGATCCGATAGAGGTCTTTCAGGTACAGGCAAGCGGCCTCGGTGCTCTGGTACACATCGCAGCGTTCATCCACGTAGCTGTCCACTTCCAGTCCGTACATCTTGCCGGTACCGATCATGAACTGCCAGAGGCCCACAGCCGCCGCGCGTGATTTCGCACCTGGGAACAATGCACTTTCTACCACGGCGAGGTACTTCAGCTCCTGCGGCATACCATGCCGGTCCAACGCCTCTTCGAATACGGGGAAGTAGAGTTGGGCCAATCCGAGCATGCGCCCGGCCTGTTCCCTTTTCCGGCGGGTGTACATGTCGATGTACCCCTGCACTTGTTCGTTGTAAGTGAGCTTGAAAGGCGTGCGCTCATCCAACAACGCGAGCCGTTGGCGCAACACATCGGGCGAATAGCTCGGCGTGTCGGTAGGCGCGAAGCCATGCGTGTTCAACGCGCCCACGTCCGTGCTGAACGGGTCGTTCTTCAGCCAGGGCAAGTTGCTCAGGTCATTGATCCGCGCGAGCACCTCATCATCGGGGGCCATGGGATCCTGGGCGGAAACGGGAATGGAACAAAGACCTGGTAAGAAGGCGGCCAGGACCAGTCGCAGGGTACGGGTCTTCGTCATGTGGGGGCGAAAAGTAGGCTTCATACGCTCCGGGCTCCGCATGGTTCTAGGCAGCGGTCCACGATCATCTGTGAACGGCGCGGTCGACGAAAGGTAACGGTCGGCCCATGAACGGGAAAAAGCACGCCACAGACCGGAGGGAGAACGGAACGGACCGTGCAGTCCGTATGGGGCGGATCAGTAAACGATCAGCGGCCGTACGGATCGAGGGTAGCAGGAGTCAATATCAGACGAGGGCGACGCTCACGCGAGTTGTGAGGATTTGCACAGGTTTCGCGTAACGGCGCTCGACGCCGCCGGCGAAGGCCCACTCTCGGAGATCGTGACCAGCCGCGTCGCATAAGCGGTGGCGGTGCCCTTCCACGGGGCTAACACGTTCCTCGGCCAAATACCCGCCCCAAGCGGAACCTGCCTTACCAACTGCCCTCGCTTGATCAGCGGAGGCTGTTGGCGTTTTGGGGGAAAGAAGGTCGAATATTCGGCACTACGCTGCCTTCCAACTTCATGAAACTCCTTTGCAATGCCATCCCGGCTCTCGGGTGTTTCCCGAGTGCCACATGTTTACATCCGAACATCAGATGACCCGAAGGGTGTGTTGCCCGCGTAAAGCGGTTCCTACTCCAAGAGCAGGCGTGTGCTACTTACATGCTCCCCGGTATGCACATTCAGCGTGTAGCAACCCGCGGCGAGGTGTTCCAGGTCCAAAATCTTCGTAATGCCGTTCATTCCTTCTTTCAGCACTATGCGACCAGTCGCATCTGTGAGCCACAATTCGCCATTGTCGATGAAGCGTTCCGCTGTGATGCGGACGAGGCTGAAAGCTGGGTTAGGTGAAACACTGAAGGCCGGTAGCTGGTCGGCCGCGATCCCGTCCACGAAGAAGTTGAGCTTCACCAACCACACGTCATAGTCCCCGTGGTTATCCGTCACGTCCCCGCTGGTGGACAGGGTGGCCCCCGACACGATGTAGCCCCCATCGCTGGTGGCCTCCATCCATCGGAGTTCGTCCTCATCGCCGCCACCCAGGGAAAGAGACCACCCCGGAGTGCCGCTTTCATCCATATCGATGACCCAATAGTCGAAGTCTCCTTGATTGCCGGGAACGTCGCCGTCAGCCGAACCGGAATAGCCCGCCATCACGTAGTGCCCGTCATCGGTGATCACGATGGAGCGGCCGTAGTCGTTATCGGTTCCTCCAAACGCACGTTCCCATAGGAGTTCACCCGCGTTGTCCAGTTTCAACACCCACATATCTCCGTTTCCCGGCGCTTCGGAAACGTCGCCATCGCCTGACGATGTGTTGCCGGTCACCACGAATCCACCATCAACGGTCGGGAGTATCTGCTCCCCCTCATCGCTCTCACTGCCTCCGAATGTTTTCTGCCATTCAAGCGTTCCTGTGGCATCCAGCTTCAGGATCCAGTAGTCGTAGCTCCCATGGTTGTCAGTGACATCACCATCGTTCGAATAAGTAAAACCGGAAACGATGTAGCCACCATCGCTGAGCTGCCGGATGGAGTTCGCCTCGTCCGCCAGGCTGCCTCCGTATGCCTTCTGCCATTGGAGCACGCCCGATGCATCCAGCTTCACTACCCATACATCCATGCCGCCGTGAAAGCCCGTGACCTGGTCATTGTCGGATGCAGTCCTGCCGGCCACGATATAGCCCCCATCCAATGTCTGTTGGATCGAAGCCGCTTCATCCCAGTGGTCACCACCCAAGCAAACTTGCCAGATGAGCACGCCCTCCCCGTTGAGCTTTACCACCCAGAAATCCTTACCGCCATGGTTGCCGCTAAAGTTGCCATTGTTGGACTCGGCGGCACCTGCCATGATGTAGCCACCGTCGGCTACCTGTTGCGTGCATGCCAACCAGTCGTCCGCACTCCCGCCCAAAGCCCTCTGCCACTGGATTGTCCCCGTCGGTCCCAGCTTTATCAACCAGCCGTCAAGGCCTCCATGGTTCCCACTCACATCACCATCGTCGGATTGTGTTTGGCCAACCACCACGAACCCACCATCCATGGTCGGGTGAGCGGCATACGCCTTGTCCCTTAAGGACCCACCCAAGGCCTTCTGCCAGTCGATCGAGGGGGGGGCCTGTGCCAAGGCGCACAATGCGGCGATCGTGGAAGAGATGAGCAAGAGCATGCGGTCCATGCGGCGCGTAAGAATCATGCTGAGGAAGGTTGTGTCCGAGCAAAGGTGGCAGGCTTTTCAAACCACACAAGTATCCCTTTGGATGGTCCACCTTTCGGGCGCAGGTCCGGCGCTCTAGCGCAAATGTTCACCTACCACTTGTGAACCCCGAACCAGCGGAACAATGTGCGCCTGGGCTCCACTCGCTTGGTGGGGTGCTCCCTCCACCTCCGTGAGCACGCCCTCGGTTTGGAGGAAGGCCTGCCTCCCGGAGGGAGGTTCAACCAGAATCAGGCCGGGACGCCGATCGAAGCGCTTGCGCAATTTGGTCATGCGCGCGGTCGCTGAGCGCTTCCCAGTATGCTTGGTCACCTTGGCGCCGAATTCTGCATCACTCGATCATCAGCCGGAGGCAATGGCTGGTGCCATCGCCAGCGGTGACTTTTGCCAAATAAAGTCCGCGGGCAAGAGAGCCACGGACCAACGGGATGGGCGCTGTTCGCGATTGGTATATCACCTGCGCTTGCAATCCATTGGCATCGTACAACATCAAGGTATATGGCGCGGGGAGCAGGCCAGGATCAAGCCAAGACAACTGTGCCATCGGTTGAGGATACACCATGAGTTGTTCGTGAGACGGCCCTGGATCTGGCCGCACCTGCATTGGGAGTGGCTCCTCCAGTGTGTAGATGAAACCAGCCCTCCCATATGCGGTGGTATCCAACGAACCACCCACCAATACGCTGGCATTCGGGAGCACGGCCGCGCAATAAGCGCCATCCATCAGTGCAGGGCCACCCACGCGATAGATGTCTTCAATCAACGCCCCCGATGAATCCAGGCGTTGGATCACCACGTTGTTGGGGCCATTTATGCTTTGGTACTCACAGCCACCAACGATGATCTGCTGCCTGTAAGGATCATGGCACAATGCGAAGACCCAGTTCTGACTGACCGCCGGCCCATCGACCGTATGCGTCCAAATGAGTTCGCCAGTGTCCGCATTGTAGCGCCGTACCGCCGCGGTGTTGCCTGTATCCTGCGATGCGGTATATATCCCGTAACCAGCCCAGCACGCCCGGATCGGAGCCGGCCCGGTTGCCCAGCCGCACCAGATGGTATCATGTGCGGCGACATCATACATGGCCATTCGTTGCTTGAATTGCCCTTCGCCGATCACAAACAGTCGGTCACCGGGAAGGCGCAGTACCTGTTGGAGCTTGAGGATAGGAGGACTGGTCGGGATAGTGTCCACTGCGGTGATCTGTTGCATGCTCTTATCAATACTCAAGAGTTTCAGGGCGCTCCCACGTCTCCCGAGAACGAACAAGGTCGTTGCGTCATGGTCCACCATTACGTTCACGCTGGGATTGGGCCATAGATAAGTGAGGTCAAGGAAGGTTTTCGGACCCAATACACCCGATACGACGGCACGGAAGAACATAGAGTCGGGTTGGGCATAGCACATGTAAGCGCGCCCTTGCTCATCAACGAGCAGGTCCACAGGTCTATCGTTCGGACTTCCGGTCGGAAACCGGATTTGCTGTTGTAGCGTCCCGTCCGGTGAAACGCTGACTATCCAAAGGCTGTCCGCATCCGAACTAATGTAGGAGTAGAAACTCTCAAAGGGTACGCTGAACGCCGTGAACCACGCATCCCCTGTAGGACCGATGGCCAACTGGCCCGTGCACAAGGCGTAGCTCCCCCCGTACGACCGCTCCCACACGAGGGTATTGTCCTGGTCATACATCTCCAAGCACACCCTCCGGCCTAATTGCTTGAGAACGTAAGTGCCCGCCGCCGATGAAGTGATGCCAACGGCAGATGACTGTTGAGGGTGTTCACCGTTGAACGGTTCCCGTATCACGATATCGCCACTCCCGGGATCGAGACGAACGAACGTGGCCTGTTCGCGCCTGTAACCTTCCTGGTGCGCTGTTTCCAGCTCTCCGACGAAGCACGGCAACCCGTTAATCACGAACGCTCCTGTACCCCAACTGAGGTTGTTGTATTGAAGCGAGTCAAGCGTAATGGTCCGACTGTATATGAGTTCCCCATTGGCACCATTTACCTTGGCTACGGCCCAGACCCCCGGACCGTAGTCCCCTCCGCCATAGAACCCCGTCATGTAATAGTTGCCCGCATCATCCACCTCCCCTGCCTGGGCACCTTCGTCATCGTCGCTGGACGGGCCCGGCAAGCCCACGGGCGGGTTGTTGATGCTCGTTGTCCAAGCTACTTCCCCAGTGAGCTTGTCGACGCAGGTCGCGTGAAAAGCGCCCCCACCATCGCCGACCAGCAGATTCTTCCACACGGAGTAGATCTTCCCGTTCCTATCGCTTAGGTCCTGGTAGCGAACATCAGTGAAGGAGGGTTGCTGCCACTGCATATCACCGTTCCCGACAGCCACAGCCAGCACTTTGGCAGGTTGGCCCGAATTGCCAGTGCCCATGGCAAAAAGACTGTCAGCTTCGTCCACGTACAATTGGCTGAAATATCTCAGGCTTGCAGCCGAATACCGCTTGGACCAGATGCGGGTACCCGGATCCTCCACGGGTGCCTTGAAAAGGCTGTCGTCCTTGGTATAGTATACATGCCCATCATGGTCTAAGGCCACGGCGAACGAGTAGTCGGACGAAGGATTGATAGAGTACGTTCCGGTAACATCTCCTGTGGCCCGGTCCACATAGTCAATGACTATGTCCTGCGCTTCATTTCCATGCTCGAAAAGGATACGTTCATTATCCAAGGACAGCAATGAGCCGTAGCTGAAGAGATTCCACTCACAGTGTCTCTGCCAGACAATGTCGCCGTTGGCGGAATTCACCTTCCATATCAGCCCCTCAAAATTCGAAATGGGTGATGCGGCATAGATAAAACCATCACCTCCATCGAGCAGTTTCTCCACTGGCGGATAGCTCCACTGACTAAGGTTGTAGTCCGTTGTATCGTGGGTTGTCGTGGTCCAAACCACATTCCCCAAGGTGTCCAGCAGCGTGACCGAGGGAGTAAGCTGCTTCTTGGCGTATGAATACCCCCCGACAAGGATGTTGCTACCTAGAACGAGAGAGGACCTAGCCGCGCCACCTTCCTTCATTTCGGTATCGGCGAAATAGTGCTCTTCCTGCTGGGCAGCAAGCAGAGGCGCGATAAGCAAGGCGGCGATGTACGTGGGGCGACGCAGACCCATGCGGGTGCTATTACCAGCCCAAACTAAGGCTTTCCTCTGGTCTCCTCCAGATTCTAAGCTTCGCGGCCTTAGAATAGCTGCTGCGCCATGGCGATCAGCAGTTCATCATCGAACGGCTTGCCCATGAGCTGGGTGCCGAACGGCAGCCCGTTGGAGTGCGTGCCCGTGGGAACGGAGATGGCCGGCACTCCGGCCAAATTCGCCTGCACGGTAAAGATGTCCTGTAGATACATGGCCACCGGGTCGCTGATCTCGCCATGGCCGAAGGCCGTGGTCGGGCAGGTCGGGGTCATCACCAGATCGAAGCGCTCGAAGGCCTTCAACGTGTTGTCGCGGATCAGGCGGCGCACGCGCATGCCTTGGGCGTAGTAAGCGTCGTAATAGCCCGCGCTGAGCACGAAAGTTCCGAGCAGGATGCGGCGCTTCACCTCCGCGCCGAAGCCTTCGGTGCGGCTCTTCCGGTAGGTCTCGTCCACGCCCTGCGCCTGCTTGCTGCGGTGCCCGTAACGGATGCCATCGAAGCGCGCCAGGTTGCTGCTGGCCTCTGCTGTAGCGAGGATGTAGTAGGTGGGGACCAGATGGTCGAGCATCGGCAATTCGATGGCCTCCACAGAATGGCCGCGCTCCTTCAAGCGCTCGATGTTGTTGAGGAGGTGCGCCTTGATCTCAGGGTCGAGGCCATCTCGTTCGATGCACTCGCGATAGTAGGCGATGCGTAGCGGTTGACCCCCGGTGGTAGCGGAGCGGAGAGCCGGGGTCTCCGCGAGCGGTCGCGAACTGCTCGTATTGTCCAACGGGTCATGCCCGGCGATCACACGATGCACAGCGAGCGCGTCTTCGGCGGTGTGTGCGAAGGGGCCGATCTGGTCGAAACTGCTGGCGAAGGCGATCAGGCCATAGCGCGAAACCCGCCCGTAGGTGGGTTTGAATCCGACCGTTCCGGTGAAGGAGGCCGGTTGCCGGATGCTTCCACCGGTATCGCTGCCGAGGGCTATGTTGCAGATGCCCGCCGCCACGCTGCCAGCCGCACCCCCGCTGCTCCCGCCCGGGACTTTCGTCGGATCCAATGGGTTCCGCACGTTGCCGAAGGCGCTGTTCTCATTGCTGCTGCCCATGGCGAACTCGTCGCAGTTCGTGCGGCCGATGATCACCGCATCGGCGGCGAGCAAGCGCTCCACCACGGTCGCGCTGTAGGGACTGACGAAGCCTTCCAGTATCCGCGACGAGGCGGAAACCTTGTGTCCCTTGTAGCAGAGGTTGTCCTTCAGGCTGACGATGGCCCCCGCCAATACACCGGCGGTACCCACAGCGCGTTTGGCGTCCACCTCGGCGGCTTTGGCCAACGCGCTCTCATCGAAAAGCTCCAGGAAAATGTTCAGATCGGCTTTCGCGCGGGCCAGTGCGAGCGCCGCGCGGGTAAGTTCAACGACCGAAGTGCTTCCGGCGGCCAATGCGGCCTGCGCATCACGCAGTGTCGACATGTTGCGGTCGTCGGACTACTTGTCGTCTTTCGGCTCGTTGCCGTCCTTGGCATCCTTGAACTCCTTCATGCCCTTGCCGAGGCCGCGCATCAGTTCGGGGATCTTCTTTCCGCCGAACAGGAGGAGGACCACCACCAGGATGAGGATGATCTCCGTTGTACCGAATTTGCCCATGGTCCCGCGTTCCGGATGAAAAGTGTCTTGTCCGTACCGCGCGGCGAAAGTAGTCAGTTCGGGGGGCCGCTTACCCGCCGGATGCCCAGGGCGTCGAATAGGGAGGGGTCCACATGCAGTCGTTCTCCGGTGTGGTGGTTCTCCACTACGCAGATGTCGTGGTCCTTCCAGAACGGGGAGGAGAAGAGGCGGTGCATGTTGAAGGATCCGCAGTGAAGCGATCCGCGCATGTGGCGAACGCGCCATTCGTCCGAGAGGCCGGCCCGCGCGAGCTTTTCTTCGCAGCGGTCTTTGAAGACGGCGGAATAGCCGATGCAATTGGCCTTTCCGGTTCTCAACGCGCTCGCTGCATCGTTGCGGACATGGCCCGTGGTGAAGCTCAAGGCCTCGGCGGTCTCTTCCAGGGCGGCGTCGATGCAGGCTTCTACATCGTTGGTCCTGTGTGCGAGAGACGCGAGGGGCCGGGCTGATGCGTGGACTCCGGCATTTGCCAGGGATCGCTCGTGAAGCCCCTCGAAGTGGAAGAACGCCCGAAAGACCCGCTCACGGAAGAGGAAGGCGGTCCCGGCGACGAAGAGAAAGATGAGGAGCATCCATTTGAGGAAGCGCAACATGGTGTGGAGGTGTCAATCCCGGTAGATCCACGCACCCGGGTCCACCTTCACCAGGTCGCCTGCGGAAGTGATCTTCCAGATCTCGATGTGCGCGGTGGAGCCATCCTCATCGGTCATCACGGAGCCCACGGCCCCTTTGGTCTCCACCTTCTGACCTTTGCTCACGCTCACCTCGCGCAGGTTGCTGTACACGGTGCGGTAGGCGCCATGGCTCAGCACCACGGCTTTTCCCGCGCCGGGGATCACGATCACGCTGCTCACCTCGCCGCGGAAGATGGCCCTTACGCTCGCACCCTTCTCGCAGCTGATATCGATGCCGTTGTTGTAGGTCTTCACGCCCCGCAGCACCGGGTGGTCGTGTTCGCCGTAGCCCTCTGTGATCGTGCCCTTCGCCACGGGCCACGGCAACTTGCCCTTGTTCTTCTCGAAGTCGCTGCCCAGCTCCCGGGCCTCGGGTGTCAAGGACAGCTCCATCTTGCCGGAGCTCTTCTCGCTTGAGCCTCCGCTGGTCCCGGTCTTCGCGGGCTTGGAACTCTTGCGGACTTCCGCTTCGATGGCCTTACGGATCTCGGCGGCCAGGTTCTCACGTTTGCTCTGCTGCTTGCGGAGCGTTGCGCGGAGTTTGTCCTCCTCCTTGCGCAAGCTGCTCAGGGTGCCTTCCTGTGCGCTCTTGTCCGTGGTGAGTTTCTTTTTCTCTGTGACCTGCTCGCTCAATAGCGACACCTTTTCGTTGCGGCGCCCCTTCAGGTCTTCGGCCTTCTTGCCGAGGCTTTCCTGCGTGGCGGAGATGAGGCTCGCCTGCTGGCGGCGCTGCTCAGCGAGCTGGTCCAGGTAGCGGCTGCGTTGGAAGGCCTGTGTGAAGCTCTCCGCAGCGAAGATGTAGCTGAGGCGGTCGTACGAATCGCGGTTCATGTAGGCGTACTGCAGCATGCGCGCGTACTCGTCCTTCAACTTCACGAGGTCGCTTTCCAGTGAGCCGATCAGGTCCTCGGTCTCACTGATCTCCTTGTCCACGCGGAACACCTCACTGTTCATCGTATTGATCAGCTCTTGCCGCTGGCGGATCTGCGCTTGCAGGAGTTCGAGCTGGCGCTGGGTGGCCTTCTGTTCCTTCTCGCCGGCAGCGAGCAATGCGCTGGTGGCCTTGATCTGCTTGTCGAGCTGGTCGCGTTTCTTCTCGAGTTCCTTGCGGCTCTGCGCGTTCGCCGTCAGGAGCAGGGGAAGGAAAAGGAGCGCGAGCAGCGCCCGTGGCTCATTCCATCGGAGTGAACTTCTCCGGGATCCTGAAGCTGAATTGGAGGGGCCCATCGAGGCTGATGCGGTCCAGTTCGAAGACGGCTTCGGCGTGGCGCGCGGGGTCCGACAAAGAAAGGCTGACGAGGCTGGGCAGGGAGTGTCCATTCACGGTGGTCCGTGATGAATAACGCACGTCCGCTTGTTGATCGTGTGCCAGGTCGCTGATCAGTACACGGGTCACCCGGAAGCTGTCGGGCTCCAACCAGTACTTGAAAACGATGGCGTCCTTCTTCTCGGCCCGGCGCAGGGTGCGCTCCAACTTTCGCTCGCCCATGTCGTGATCGTGCGCGAGCGTGTCGTCGATGGCCATGTCTTCAGCCGCGCGGCGGAAGCGGCGTTTCTCCTTGCTGGTGAGGGTGTATTGGCCGTCCTCCCGGTCGCTCTTGTACTTCTCTTCGGGGTCCAGACCGATGGGCATGCCGAGCAGGGCTTGCTGGAACAGCGAGAGGTCCGGGGCCAGGCCGAATTTGCGTTTGGCCTGGGCGGTATCGCCCACCCAGAACTTGTCGCCCAGCTTGTCCATCACCTTCAGCGAGTCCGTGGTGAGCAGCGCCCGGGCCACTTCGATGCCCAGCGCAGGGACCACGCTGATCCAGGCCGCACTGTCGATCGCGCAGCGTATGTGCGCCTTGAAGTTCTTCGAGCCCGTGCTGTCTTTCAGTTCCACACCGGCCTTCGCGCTATAGTACCGCACATCGGTGATGCGGTCGGCGACCAATCGTTCAACGAGCTTCTCCGGACCACGTGCGGGGATCTCCCCGCGGAACGGCATCACTTCACGGATGGGCTTGCACGCCGCGAGAAATGCGAGCAGCCCGAAGCCGAGGAACCGCGCGCGGCACCTCATTCAATGAGCTTGCCTTCGGTGACCTTTCGTCCGATCAACTCGCTCGCCCCGCCCAGGTCCTTCGCTTTCTTCCACTGCTCCACCGCACCGGCGGTATCGCCCAGCTTGAAGAGGATATCGCCGTAATGCTCGATGAGCACGGCTTCCTTTTCGCCGCCGCTGGCGATGGCCTTTTCCTGCCAGGTGCGCGCCTCACTGAACTTCCCTTGCTTGTAGAAGATCCAGGCGTAGGTGTCCAAGTAGGTCGCCACGCCGGGTTGCAGGTCGTTGCACTTGCGGCTCATGCGCTCGGCCTTCTCCAGTTCGGCGTTGCGCTCGCTCAGGTAGTAGGCGTAGTTGTTCAGGACGGTCGCATCGTCCGGGTTGATGGCGAGCGCCTTGTCGTAGGCCGCATCGCTCTTCGCGAATTCCTTCGCCGCGTTGTAGGCGTCGCCGAGGCTTGTCCAGAACTGGCCTTCAAGGGGCTTGTTGTCCACCACCAGGTCACGTCCGGTAACGAGGGCCTCGATGGCTTCATCGTTCTTCTTCAGCTGGCTGGCGGCGATGCCTTTGTACAGGTAGAACTCCGGCTGCGTCGGGAAGAGCTCGATGGCATGTTGCGCGTGGTCATCCAACGCGGTGTAGTCGTTCAGCTGCGCGTCCAATTGCAGCAAGGCCGACCAGATGGGGAAGCGGTCCTTGTCGAACTCGACGGCCTTGGCGAAGGCATCGCGTGCTTCGGCGATCTTGCCCTCCCGCGTGTAGAAGTCGCCTTCGATGCTGTAGGGTTTGCCGCTCTGCGGATGGGCCTTTTTCAGCTCGTCGATGAGGAAGTGGCTCTGCTGCACGAGGTCGGCGGGAACATCCCCGCCCGGCTTGGCGCTCATCTCATAGAAACCGAGCAGCAACTGCATCTTCGGATCGATGTCCAGATCGGGATCGCCGAAGGCCTCCTTCAGGTGCGTGAAGCCTTCCGTGGCGCGCCCCGCGTTGTAATAGAACTGCGCGAGCGAGATGCGCGTCATGCTGTCGTCCGGGTCCAGCGCGAGGGCCTTCAGGTAGAGCTCCTCCGCCTTGGCCGTATCACCCATGGACTCGTAGACCTCGGCAAGCATGCCGTAGTACTGCGTCTGTTCCGGGTTCTTTTTGATGGCATCGTTGAGCAGGTCCCTCGCGGCGGCCGTCTCACCGGCGTTGGCGAGCATGTCGTACTCGCGCATCACCAGTTCCTCGTTGCTGCCGGTGCGCTTTTCCAGATCGCGGAACACCTGCCGGGCCTCGGGGATCTTCTTCTGTTGCGCCAGCGTGTTCGCCAGTCCGAAGTACACCTCATAGCGGTCGGGCCATTTGGCCACGATCTCCTGGTAGGCCTTGGTGGCCCCGGCCAGGTCGCTGTTCTGCATGCTCATATCGGCGAGCAGGAAGCGGTACCAGATGTTCTCCTTGTCGGTGGCCACCGCGCGTTTCGCCAGCGCGAGCGCCTCCTCGGGGGCCTGGGCCTGGTTGTAGAGCTTGGCCAGCTCGAACATGCTGGCCGCGTTCTGCGGGTCCTCCTTCAAGGTGGCTTCGAAGAGCTGGATCGCCTTGGGAAGTTCACCTTTCAACCGGGCTTGGTTGGCCTCCATGAAGAGGCGCATGACCAACGCACGCTTGTTCTTGCCGCCAACGGCGTGAGTGGCCTCTGCGCCTTCGTGGTCGCGGGGTTTTTCGGCAACGGGCTTCGCTCCGCCGCACGCGATGAGCACCGCCAGCAGCGGAAGAAAGAGGCAGGCGGAGAAGGAGCGCATCTGGTTCATCCCGCGTGAACGGGCGGTACAAAGGTCAGCCGATCGTGCTGTCGTCGCTGATACTGACGTCCAACGCGTGGCCTTTGACTTGTGCCCGTTCGCCGATCATGCTGTTGTCCATCACGCAGTCCTGTACACGCGTGTTGCCGCGCAGGATCGAATTCTTCACAATGCTGCCAGCAACCACCGAGCCGCTCTCGATGGAAACGTTCGGTCCCACCACGCTGTTCGTCAACGAAACGTTCTCGCCGATGAAGCAGGGCTCGATCACCACGCTGTTCTCCTTCTTCAGGGAAGCGCTCACCAAGCTCTTGTCGCCTTTCAGGAAGCCGAGCACCTTGGTGTTGGTGTCCACCATGGCGTTCTTGTTGCCGCAGTCCATCCACACGTCCACGCTGCCGGCCTTGAAGCGCGCGCCTTTGCGCTTCATGTTCTCCATGGCGTTCGTCAGCTGGTACTCGCCCTTGTCCTTGATGTCGTTATCGATGAGGAACTGCATCTCCCTGCGCAAGTACTCCCCATCGGCGAAGTAGTAGATGCCGATGATGGCCAGGTCGCTCACGAAGGTCGGCGGCTTCTCCACGAACTCCGTGATGATGCCGCTGTCGTCCAGCTTCACCACGCCGAAGGGCTTGGGGTCCTCCACCTTGTTCACCCAGATCACGCCGTCGCAGTCCTTGTCCAGCTTGAGTTGAGCGCGGAAGAGCGTGTCCGCGAAGGCCACGATGATGCGGCCGTTGAGCGCGGGTTCGGCGCAGAGGATGGCGTGGGCCGTGCCCAGCGCTTCCTTCTGGTAGTGGATGGTGCCTTTGCTGCCGATGGCCTTCGCGATGCCGACCAGTTCATCCTCCACCTTCTTGCCGAAGCTGGGGTGAACGATGTAGGCGACCTCCTCCACGGGTTCCCCGGCCACGGCAGCCAGGTCCTCCACGAGGCGTTGCACGATGGGCTTGCCCGCGATGGGCAGCAGCGGCTTGGCGGTGGTGTGGGTGTGCGGACGCATCCGCTTGCCCATGCCCGCCATGGGGACGATGATCTTCATTTCGTGTCTGAAGTTCACCACAGAGACACGGAGGCACGGAGAAGCTCAATGTTCTCGGCCCGTCCTCTGTGTCTCTGTGCCTCTGTGGTGAAGAATTGGCCGCGAAGGTGCCTAATTCCTTCCAGTGTGCCCGAAGCCCCCGGCCCCGCGTTCTGACACCGACAGGTCAGCTACTTCCGTGAAGGTGATGCGCTCGTACCGGGCGATGACCAACTGGGCAATGCGTTCCCCATCCTTCACCTCGAAAGGCTCCTGCCCGTGGTTGATGAGGATGACGCCCACCTCCCCGCGGTAGTCGGCATCGATGGTGCCCGGCGCATTGAGCACGGTAACGCCATGTTTGAAGGCAAGCCCACTGCGGGGGCGCACTTGGGCTTCGGTGCCTTCGGGGAGTTCCAGGAAGAGGCCGGTCTTCACCAAGGCGCGTTCGCCGGGGGCCAAAGTGATGGATGCTTCCAAGTTGGCGCGGAGATCCATGCCGGCGCTGTGGGCGGTAGCGTAGTTGGGGAGCGAGTGTTTGCTTTTGTTGACGATCCTCACTGATGTCACTTCGAGCGCAGTCGAGAAGTCATTCATGCCCGCAAAGGTGCATGTCCTTGCGGCACGTGATGCTCGCCCGTGACCAACACGCTCGTGGAGGGGACGCCACCTTCTCGCAGGTCATTCAATGATCACCTGCTGCGTGACCATCGCACCGGCGTTCTGCATGGTTACCGAGTAACCGCCCTTGGCCAGCCCAGAGAGGTCCAGCATGCGTTGTGTCTTGCTGCCGTTGCCCTGGAACACTTCGTTGTGAACTTGTCGGCCGCGTGCATCGAATACCTGCAAGGACACCAAGCCCAGCAGTTCCATTTCCACCGTGAACTGGCCGTCGTTGGGGTTCGGGAAAACGCGAACGCCCCCCATCGTCCGGGGGGGAACTTCAAGACCCATTCCGATAACCACTGATGTACATAGGCTGTAGGTGTTCACGCAGTTGTTGGAATCCAAATAGGTGTAGCTGATGCCGTGGGTCCCTTCGCCTGCTGCGGATGGGTCGAAGGTGCTGCCCGACATGCCCGAGCCGATGAAGACACCACCGACCGGACTTCCGACAAGTGTTGTAGCAGCGTCGAGCGTCGTGTAGCTCGCAGAAAGACCGGAATAGCTCACGGGCGTTGTGCTGATGCATGGGCCACAACCGGTGAGGTAGAGGGCTTGGATTTCATCAGAGGTCAGTGCGCGGTTCCAAAGACCGATGTCATCGAGTTTGCCGTTGAGGAAGTACTCGAAGTAGTCGGGCGGTTGGTTGTACCACTTGTGCGCTCCGAAATACAGCGAGTCTGGCCATGTGCTTGTGAGCACAGTCGCTGGGCAGGCGAAAGACGTATCGAGCACTCCATCGATGTAGTAGCCGACGACACCTTGCTCACGATTGGCTACGAAGTGATGCCACGCTTGGATGGGAGCCGCAGGACTCGCGGACAATTGTTGGAATCCGTTGAACCCGTTCACGATCAAAGCCAAGCGGTCATCATTCCCTCGCCAAATGCTGAAGCCCTCCGTGAAGTCCCAGCCGCGTCCGACCAAGTACTGTCTCTCTTCGGCTGCGTTGCCCTCGATCATGAACCATACCGACCAAGCGAAGTCATCCATGCCATTGATCGCCGCTATCGGCGGTACCTCAATGTAACTTGAGTTGAACGCGTATGCACTTGCGGGCTGCCCGCATCTGTCTGTTGTGAGGGTAGCTCCGACCGAAATTCCATGGTGACTATTCCCGCTCTCATCATTCGCGTTCCCGCTGAATGGCCACCAACCCATGAGCCCTTCTGTGGGTACATAATTCGGCGGTTGAGCATGGAGGTTGGTTACGGCGAAGAGCAGTGCGGACAGAGCGAAAAGGTTGCGCATGGGTCAAGGGTTCAAGTTTGTTCGGAGGAAGGGTATCACAGCTTGATACCCATCCAGAGCAGGAGGTAACCCGCCATGCGATCAAATTTTCCTGCGCTTCCGGAATGCGCGGGCTCCAGCAAGCACAATGATTGCTCCACCCCCCAGCCACGGCCATGGGCGTAGGGGTTTATCAGCGGGTACCAGCGGAGTGCATTCGCCCCACACCTGCCAAGTGGCCCAGTATAAGGGGCGTGCGTCTTCGGCGGAAGCGGCTTCTCGCAAGTAGGCGAGCTTGGCGTGTTGAAGAGCAAGGTCCGCCGGTTGTCCGTCGGCGAGTTCATCCATCAGATGCTCCAATAGCCGGATGGAGGATCGCTCATCGGCCACATGTTGCGCTGCCACCACGGTGCGGGATCCGGCGAACAGGAAGGCGCGGGCGAACGAGACGCTACCGCTACTGCCGTAGGGATAGAACACGCCGCTCTGGCAGGAGGCATGCACCACGAACGAAGGCGCTTGATGCAAACTCAATAGTTGGCTGGGCAACAAGGTCGTGGCGCTGTCCGTGAAGGAGGTCGAGAAGCTGCTGACAGGCTCATCCTGTATGAAGATGTTGCCGCCGCAGTGTCCACCCCACACCAGGAATTCGGTCTGTTCCATGCGCTGCATCGCGACAGCCGCATCGGTCACTGAACTATCCAGATCACCAGGCAAAACACCTTCGTGCCAAAACGCCATGGCTTCGCGCAGCATGGTCAAGTCCGTCAGTTCCCCTGATCCTCGCGTCGGGGCCAAGTACAGTCCGTCGCGTTGGGGGGAGCTGGGTCCATCATCGCTCGAGGGCAACAGGAAGTAGGGATAGCTGATGGCGTGCTCTTCCACCAGCGGATGACATTTTCGGATGTCAGCGGAAGCGGTATCAGCCAGCAACGCGTCGAAACTCAACTTGGCAAGCTCGTTCGTGCTCACCACACGCAGCCGTGTGATCCGATCATTCAACAGGTGCTTCGCCGGCGCGTAGATCGAGTCGTATAGCAAGTGGAGCGCACGACGTTCTTTCATCGCATCGAGCGGCTGTGGCATGTCCAATGCACAGGACCAGTCATAGTTGAATCCACATTCGTTGAAGTCTACGGAATCAACGGTCACGGTCAGGGTGATAACGCGATGGCCAACCTGTGCCAAGCCATAGTCCACGCAAATCAGCAAGCCTTCGTTCGGGTCCATCTTCTGCCGTATCGAGGACAACATTTCTGTCGGCGGATCGGGAAGAATCAGATCTCGCCGACTCCGAAGCGACTGCGCTATGTTCCATGCGTCGCTTCGTGTTTTTTCCGTTGTGCGCAATGCATGGTCGATGTAGCTCGTATTCAAGGTCAGCTCCCACAGCCGCTGACAAACGGCCAGTGTTGATGGGAAAGGTGAACGGTCGTACCGGTCCTGTGTGAACAGCCCTTTGGCGGTGGCTTGCATGGCGGCATAGCGGGTGAACAAGGGTTCCGCCGCTTGCAGTTCATCCAAATAGCGATTGAGCAGTGCGGTATCCGAGCGCCAAGGTTCGCCCTCGAATACGAAGGCCTTCCAGCGCAGCGTGAGGAGCCAGGTCGGAAAGAACCGCTCATCCCGTGCGCGCCACACATCTTCCGAGATGAGATCCTGTGCGTTCGACAACCATTTCATGGAGCTGTCCGGCTGTCCGTTGTAAACCAGGTACAAGCCGTGCAGGTTCATCAGCATCGCGCACTCCAGCCGATTGTTCGGGTGGCTCCGCGCCATGATCCGCAGCGCCTGGGTTTGTGCGCGCCTGCAGAGGTCGGCGCACTTCACATGGTCTGGATTGTCTTTTCGCATGCGGTCCATGGCCGCGTTCGAAAGGCTTCGCTGGATCGCGGCTTCCCAGTAGGGCAGGAGGTCCGTGCGTGCATGGGCCAGCGCCAGGGCTGTGTCGAAGTGCGCGAAGACCTTCCCCTTCCGTTCCGGCGTGCCGATGCGGTACGAGGCCGCCAGTGCTTGATGGATCCGGAAGGCATTCTTCCAGTGCGACCGGTCAGGGGCGCGTCGGTAGCGGGTTATCGCGGACTCTCCGAGTTCTATCGCACGCTCGTACTGCATCGCGAAGAACGCGTGGCGGCAACGGTTGGTTTCCACGCGCGCCCACGATTCCTGTTCAAGGCCGTCCTGTGGACCCAGCAATTTGGCCGCGCTTTCGGTAGCGGCCAAGAATTGTTCCTGCGCAGATCGTTGATAGTGGATCTCCGCCATCAGCATCAGCGCATCGAATCGCGCGCTGCCTTCAAGCCCTGGTTCCGCCAACAACTTCATCAAGGAACGTTCCGCGCCGAGGTCATCCCCATCGCACAAGGCTTGTTCGGCGCGCTGCAAGACGGATGCGGCCTGCGCGCGGACGGCTGTGTTGTGTGCGCAGAACCAAACAGCCAGAAAGAAGCTCAACACCACCTTGCCGGGGAACGGTGTTCGTTGGAACATCGCTCAGGGCAGCAGCGCCTTGTCAGCAGCCAATGCCTCCAATTGCTGGCGATACGGATGATCGCTGATGCGCAGTTGCTCTTGGAGCAGGTGGACAGCATCTGTTCGCCAATCGTGTTCCAGTTGCCAGAGCATCAAGTGATAGAGCGCCTTTGGATGATAGCCGCTCGTTGCATCATCGATCACCGATTGGAAACGGGTGGAAGGATCTTGATGGAGTTCAACCGCGCACAGACCCGCATAGAACGCGACCGTGTCGCTTGCCGGTAACCGTTCGAGTTCAGCAAGGGCCTGATCGTACCGGCCAGCCCCAAAGAGTTGCATCGACTTGTCCAGCACGTTCTGGTGATCTGCCGGGCCGGACATGAGCACAGGCAGCGGAGATTCATGCACCACATACCGCTCCGCCAGCTCAGGCAGGGACTCCTTCGCATGCTGCAAGTACCGCGCACCAGCACCCGCCAGTAGCAAAACAGCCGCCGCCACCGCCCATCGCCAAGTGCTCTTTCGAGGGTTGTTCAACCGCACAACTTTGCCATTCTGCGTGGCACGCTCATGTTCTTCCGCGAACACATCCACCAATGCCTTGCGCATAACCCGGTAGGCATGGAGTTCATCCACCAACGCGCTGTCCGTTCCGAGCTGCTCCTCGAACGCACGGCGGTCGGCATCGCTCAAGCGGCCTTCCACATACGCTTCGATGCGCTCGATATCGGCGTGTTCAGAACGCATGGAAAAAGAACGGGATCGCGCAACTCCGCACGATCAACGTGGACAGTTTCTTGAGGCCCTCGTACTTCATCTTCTTCGCCACATCCGCGTTGTTGTAGCCCATGACGGTGGCGATCTCCTGCATGGACCGTTCCTCGTAGTAGTAGAGGCGCAGCACTTCGCGCTGTCGTTCGGTGAGTCGGGCGAGACCTTCACGGACCACGGTACGCGCATGTTCCATGTCGAACAGCGACTCTACTTCCGGCAATTCGAACAGGCCACCGGCTGAGTCAAGTTCGATGGTGCTGTTCTCGTTTCCTTTGCGCGAGCGGATCAACTTCAGCGTCTGGTTGCGGCCGATGGCGTACAGGAAAGTCGAAGGCTGGCACTCCAATTCGCCACCCTCGTTCTGCGTTTCGCGCTGGGCGAAAGCCGTCACCGATTCCTGGTAGACATCCTGCGCATCAGCCTCAGAGATGCCGAAGCGGCGCTTCACCCATCGCAGGAAGGGCTTGCGATGCTGCGCGTCCAGGGCTTGGATGTCGTTGCCGCTCATCCATGCGAAGGTGACAAAGTTCTCCGTTCGTTCCGCCAAACGACGCCGACGAACCCGGCCAACAGGACGGCTCTCAGACCATAGTTGAATGCCTCGCCGTGGGGCAATGTCAGGCTGATCGCGGTCGAGGCCTCGGCGCTCCACCAGATGAAAACGCCCGCCGCCATGTAAGTGAGCACGCGCCCAACATTGTATGGCACCGGGTAGTGCTTCTGCCCCCACACGTAGCTGATCGCCGCCATGCTCGCATAGCAGGCCAGGGTAGCCCATGCCGCGCCCATGTACCCCATGCTCGGGATCAACGAGAACAACAGCACGAGCGTGATGATGGCACCGATGACGGCGATGGTCCCACCGGCTCGGGTCTTGTTGGTGAGTTTGTACCACACGCTCTGGTTGTAGTAGATGCCGAGGAACACATTCGCGAGCATGAGGATCGGCACCACGCGTAGGCCTTCGTGGTAGGCCGGGTTCGGGATGAACCACTTGAACAGGTCAATGAAGAGCATCACGCAGAGGAAGGCCGCCATGCACACGGCCACGAACAGGTTCATGATGCGCGCGAAGGTCTCGCCGCTGTTCTTCTCACGCGCGTGGCTGAAGAAGAAGGGTTCCGCGCCCATGCGGAAGGCCTGGATGAAGAGCGTGATCAGGATCGCCAGCTTGTAGCATGCGCCATAGATACCGATCTGCGCGTTGGCGACATCGGCGGGCAGCAGGTACTTGAGGATGATGCGGTCCGCCGTTTCGTTCACCATGCCCGCGAGACCGGCGATCATCAAGGGCAGACCGAAGGCGGCCAAGGCCCGTAGCAGTTGTTTCTGGAAGTGCGATGGCGATGGCCACGCGGGAAGCAGCACCAGCAATTTCACCCCGGTGGACACCAAGTTGATGGCGAACACATAGCCCACGCCGAACGCCGGATCGTACACGCGGTCGATCAGCGGCGTGCTTTCCCCGGCGTTGTAACGCTTCATGCAGTACAGGAAGAAGAACACGCTGAGGCCCACGTTCACCGCCACGCTCAATATGTTGATGAACGCGTACTTCCAGGGCCTCCCTTGCTGGCGCAGCCGCGCCATGGGGATAGCGGTCAGCGCATCGATGCCGATGATCAGGACGAGCAACAGAACGGAACTGGCATACGCGGGGAAGTGCAATGCGTCAGCGATGGAGCCGGAGAACAAGCTGCCCAAGCCCATGAAGACGAGCGCGGGGAGGAGCAGCGCATAGGTGGCGGTGCTGTAGATCGTTCGCCCGTTGTCGCTCTGCTGCTGCAACGGCGTGTTCATGGAGAAGCGGAAGAAGGCCGTCTCCATGCCGAAGGTGAGTACCACGTTGAGGAAGGCCGTCCACGAGTAGAGCGCGGTGACCACGCCATAGTCCGCCGGCTCGAACACGCCTTTGCTCGTGTACAGCGGCACCAGCAGGAAGTTCAGAAAGCGCGCAACGATGCTGCTCAGCCCGTAGATGGCCGTTTGCCCGGCGAGTTTGCGGAGGACGCTCATTTCGGACGGCGCTCCCAATTGAATTCAACTCCTGGTCGTGGGTCGAGCTTCATCGCAAGACGAAGGTGATCTTCGTCGCTCCAGTGCATGATGCAACGGAAAGTGGTGTCATGCCCATATCGGGAGTCTATCCAACGCCAAAGCAAGAGGTCTCCACTCAATTCGTACGTGCCATGCATAGGCGACTCGTCAGGACCTGAGCTGCTCCAATCTCCGTCAGGCCGAAAGCAGAACGTTGTGATATCGTAATCAGGTCGCACTTCGTTCCACCAACATCCCACTAGTCTATCATCGTTCAGTCGACCACAACCGGTCACGAAGAGCGCCATGATAACACCGAGTCCATAGATGGCCGTTCGGCTGGCGAGTTTGTGGCGGGCGCTCATGGCCAGGGGGCGAATGAATCAAGTTCGGCTTTACGCCTGTCAACAGCGAGCCACGTCGATATGTCTTGTTGAGGGTTGGTCCGTTTATATGCCGCGATCACATGGAAGTACATGGTCTCTCCTATCCGCAAATTCGGAACGGCGAGGTGGATCCCTTGTTCGCTGAGCTGTATCAGATCCTCCAATAGGCCCTCCCATCTATCAAAAGGCAATTCTCCAAACCGCAGGGGGAAGGCACCGGAAACATCCTTGGAGCGATAGCGCAAATACTTGTCATCCTCCGTCCCGATGTGAAGGACCTGCTCCTTCTTACAATACTCGACCGCTGCGAGGTCTTCACCTGTCGCTGGGTCGTAGATCACCGAGTGCGCATTAAGGCCACAGCGAATGATGAACTCTGCTTCGCCGGGACCGGTACGCATGAAAACCCAGCGCCAGAAACAACCTCCGTCGATAAGTGCTGGCGCTTGAGTCTTTCCCTTATTCCAATCCATCGGTAAGGCTTGTCGATCGCTCTTGATCGTATAGCCTCCTATGGTAGCGACACTCTGGTCCGTGTTACGTTCAGCCACGGGTGGCTCAGATAGTAGCTCACAAGTCACCTCCCCAAGTGGCGTCGCCAGTCGGTCGATCCAGCAGGTTTTCACGCCCCTGTGAAGTTCGCCTTCCTCTTCTCCATGAACGCGCTCGTCCCCTCCTTGAAATCAGACGTGCCGAAACACTTGCCGAACTCCTCGATCTCGCGTTGCATGCCGTCCGCTCCGGGTTCATAACCAGCGTTCACCGCGCGGATGGCGGCGGCGATGGCGGTGGGTGAGTTCTTCATGATGGCGGCGGCCAGGTCGTTGCACTTGGCCAGCAGATCGACCTGTGGTACAACGTGGTTCACCAGTCCCCATTGCAGGGCCTCGTCGGCTTTGATCATGCCCGCGGTGAAGATCATCTCCATGGCCTTTCCCTTGCCTACCAGTCGCGCCAAGCGCTGCGTGCCGCCGTAACCGGGGATCACACCGAGCGAGACTTCCGGCAGCCCCATGCGCGCATTGTCGCTCGCTACGCGAATGTGGCAGCTCATGGCCAGCTCCAGTCCGCCACCCAGCGCGAAGCCGTTCACCGCAGCGATCACGGGCTTGCTCATGCGCTCCGCATGGTCGAAGAGCTTCTTCTGGCCATCGGCCGCGAGCGCCTTTCCTTCTTCCACGGCGAAGTGGGCGAACTCCTTGATGTCGGCACCGGCCACGAAGGCCTTCGGGCCGCTACCGGTGATGATGAGCACGCGCACGCCCTTGTCGGCATCGGCCTCGGTCAGCGCTTGATCCAGTTCGGCGATGGTGGCACGGTTCAGCGCGTTGAGCTGATCGGGTCGGTTGATGGTGATGGTGCGGATGCCGTCAGCATCAGCGATGAGGAGGTTGTTGAAAGCCATTGGCCAAATGTATCGGGCTATTTCTGCAACGGAAGGGAGACGAAGAAGGAAGTCCCTTCATCGAGGCGCGTGGTAAAGTGAACGGAGCCTCCGGCCTGCTCCACCATACGCTTCACCATGGCCAGGCCCAGGCCCATGCCACTGCTCTTGGTGGTGAAGCTCGGCTCGAAAACGCGACCGCGTGCTTCTTCCGGGATGCCCGTACCGTTGTCATGTACTTCAACGATGGCATGATCCGCGTCCTTGCGCAGCTTCACGTCCACTCGTCCGCGACGCTTTTCCGGGATCGCCTGCAGCGCGTTCTTCAAGAGGTTGTTCAGCACACGCAAGAGGTGCTCGCGATCGGCCTTCACCATCAGCGGCGGTGAATCGTGGAGGATGATATCCGCGTTCGGTTCACCGGTGAACAGGGCCACGGCGTTCTTCGCCACCTCGTTCAGGTCGAGCACGGTCTCATGGGCGGCGCTCATCTGCGCGAAGCGGGAGAAATCACCGGCCACACGGCTGAGCGCATCGATCTGCTCCACCATGCTCGCTGTGAAACGGTCCAATTTCTCTTTCGCGTTCGGCGCGTTCGGGTCCCACGTATGCTGGAAATGCTGGATGCCGAGCTTCATGGGCGTGAGCGGATTCTTGATCTCGTGCGCCACCTGCTTGGCCATTTCCTTCCACGCGCTTTCGCGTTCGCTGCGGGCGAGTTTCTCGGCGCTCTCTCGCAGCTCATCCACTTTGCGGTTGTACACGCGCACCAGCTCGCCGAGCTCGTCCTCTCCTTGGTAGGGCAGCGGTTCGTTGCGCGCGCCGAGCTGGATGCGTTCGAGCCCGCGCTTCAACAATTGCAAGGGGCGTGTGGTCCACGAAGCGATGATGGCGGCGGCGGCGACGCTCAGCAGGAAGAGCAGCACGAAGAGGTTCACGATGGCCACATAGCCGGCGGTGCGTTCATCGTCGACTTCGCTCTGGCGCGCGAAGTAGGGCACGGACAAATAGGCGAGCACGTCACCACGGTCATTGAGGAGCGGCCGGTACGCGGCTTGGAACGCGGCGTCGCCGATGCGCTCTTCCTGTGCGAACGCACTACGGTGCTCCACGGCCATGGCGACATAGGCGCGCGGGTCCATACGCGTGCCGAGCAGGCCGTTGGTGAATACCTGTTCACGGGAAGTCGCGATCAGTTCCCCGCCCGGAGAGTAGGCGGCGATGTCGGTGAGGAGCACATCGCTGGCCATGTCGGTCCAGTAGTCCAGGTCGCGCTCCATGCCGGGCCGGATCACGTCTTCCAGATGCACGTGCTGGCGCAATTCGGCGATGGCGGAGCGCGAGCGCTCATCGAGCTGTTCCGCGATCCGCTCGGCGTAGTTGCCGCTCAACAAGCGTTGCGCACCGAATGCGAACAACAGGATGGCGATGGCCGCGAACAGCAGGATGCCCGCGCGCAACTTCGCGCTGAGCCCGAACGGGGGCAGTCCTTTCCAGGCGATGGATGCGCGCAGCAGCAGGAAGGCGGCCCCGAGCACCGCATAGAAGAGGAATAGGTAGGAGAAGGTGGTAACGTGATCGATCCATGTGGGCAAGGCGGAACCGATGATCATGGCCTCCGTGGAAGCATCGCCCGTGGCGAAGAGTTCGAAACCGTTCCGTTCGAACAGCAGGCCATCAGCGGGGATCGGTGTGGTCCATCGTGTGGGGAAGGCGACGGTTCCCGAGCTCTCGACAAGTCGTCCTCGTTCATAGTGGGCACGCGCATAGCGGTCGGCACGGCGGTCCACGGCCCGATCGCCGGCCATGAGCAGTTCAGGGAAGCCGAGTCCTTCCGGCAGCACGCGCGGAAGGAGTTCGAGTATCAATCGTCCCTGATCAGCACCCTCCAATTGGCCGATGGCACCGAGATAGAGCGCGCTCTCCGTGGGCCGATGCACGTTGCGCAGCGCGAGGTCGCCTTCCACCGGCACGCCTTGCTCGAAACGTGCGCGCAGATCGGCGAGCGTTGGTGGCGCTTGCCGTGCGGTGCTGCCGCGCAGGTGCCCGGACGGGCTGAACAGATACAGCCGCGCATCATAGTTGTTCCATGTGCCCTGGAAGAAGCGTTGGCGGATGCGCGCATCGAGGTCGGCCGCGGTGATGTCCGCACTGTCGTTCAGCAATACGCGCGCATCGGGATCCTGCGCGATGGCGGTGCGGGCTTCGCGGAAGAGCCATTCGATCATCGGGTCCTCACGGGTGCTGGAATTCTCGGCAAGAGCCTCACGATCGCGTTCGATCCTTTTGAAGGTCTGACGGTTGAGGACATGCACCGTGAGGAGCGCAAGGGCGGTGATCATCATCAACGCGTTGGAGAATCGCGCGCCGCCCCGCCGCATCAGCGCCAGGGATACCAGCGGTGGCAAGGGCCAGAGAACGAGCACCGAATCAAAACCGCCGAGCACATGGTAGGTGAGGTGCGCTGAGGCGAAAGCCGCTGCGGCGGTGACGGCCAGTGCGCGGCCGACCATGCGCGGAGCCAGCCACCGCGTGAAGGCATCCGCGACCAGCACCCACGCGAAGAGGAGGAAGGCGATGGCCAAGAGGGCGACAGCGCTCGTACCGTCCAGGCTTTGCGCGTGGAAGAGGTCGAGTGGGATGCGGCTATCGCGCACCAGCGCGATCATCACATCATTGATCCACGCGGCGAAAAGGATCAGCACCAGAAGTCCGAACACGGCGACAACGATGGGCCGGTCAGGAGCTTTCGCTGCTGCCATCGCGCGACGGATGAAAGCGCTGACGAACACCAGGAGCACCACGGTGATCAAGAGGTCCCCGAGAGAAGGCAGCATGGTGGAGGCGAAGAGCAGATTGGGCGCGAAGAGCTCAAAGCCTTCGAACACGGGCCAAGGTGCGGTGCTCAGGCTCCACAAGCGCAAGGCGGCCACGGCTCCGAGCATCATCCCGACCGCGGCCCAGTGCTGCCCGCGCGCAGCCCATCCGGCAAGCCACGTCCATAGGGCACAAAGCACCATAGCCATACAAGCGAAAGCTGCGAGAAGCCGCGTCCACGCGAACGTGCCGGGCGGCGGCAGTTCGCCGACCCACTGCAAGCGGAAAAGCACGTCTCCTTGCGGGTCCCGCACCACCGGGCCGAGCCCTGGCAATACCGAGGCCTCCACCCCATCGGCCACCCCGAGCGACGGGTGGAAGTGTTGTCGCAGGTAGCGGTTCTCGAAGGGCGGTTGGTACCAGAGCAAGCGCAATGCATGCAAGCCGCCTTCCTTGCTCAGCGCACCTGCGCGCAAGTACACCGTTGAGCCGGACCGCACTTGGGCGCTGGTAGCGGTGTCCAGCGAATGCTCGTCCAGCGGAAGTGAACTGGTCCAATAGCGCGTTCCTTTCCAGCTGGCCAACAGTTCGATGCCATCGGGAGCGAGCGATCCGGTTTGTTCGGCCAGAGCGTGCCAGTTCTGAATGCTGTCGCTAGTGAGCGATCGGATCGTTGAGGCGCACAGGTCACACAGTTCGCCGCTGAGTTCCGCGATCCGTCGTTGCAGTTTGTGCGCTTCGTTCTGGAGGCGTTCTTCGCCCGAAGGTTCCTGCACGAACACCGCGACCGCTCCGAACGCAGCGGCGATGAGCAAGTAGAAGAGCGGTCCGCGCATTCCGTTCGGGCGCACAAGGGCTGGGCCAAAGTAACCGCGTGCCCAGGTCGGCGTTCGGTGCGATGCCCGCGAGTTGTCAGATGGCGATCGCGGAAAGAGCTCACTGATGCGGGACAAGTCGCACCTTCGTCGCATCGCCTGCGCTCAATGCCACGGCGAGCGAAGCATGGCGATCAGCATCACTTTCCACGGGGCCGCAGGCATGGTCACGGGCAGCAAGCACTTGTTGGAGATCACGGGCAGCGATGGGAAACCCAAGCGCGTGCTGCTCGATTGCGGGATGTTCCAAGGCGAGGGCCCGCAGAGCGACGAGAAGAACCGGCGCTTCGGTTTCGACCCGAAGCAAGTGGATGCGCTCGTGCTTTCGCACGCGCACATCGACCACAGCGGATTGATCCCGCGGCTTGTCCGGCAGGGCTTCAACGGCCCCATTTACGCAACGCCCGCCACGCGCGACCTGTGCACGGTGATGCTCGCGGACAGCGCGCATATCCAGGAAAGCGATTTCGAAAGTGACCTCAAACGGGCCAAACGCCAGGGAAGAGCGCCTGTGGATATCGAACCGCTCTACTCCATCGGCGATGTGGCCCCCGCGATGGCGCTGTTCCAAGCGGTGGGATACAACGAGGAGTTCGAAGTGCTGCCGGGCGTGAAGCTGACCTTCACCGATGCGGGGCATATCCTCGGAAGCGCATGCGTGCATCTCGACATCGGCACGGCAGAGGGAACGCGGCGCATCACGTTCAGCGGAGATGTGGGGCGATACGTGGACCGCTTGCTGCCCGACCCTTCCACGTTCCGCCAAGCGGACACGATCATCTGCGAGAGCACGTACGGTGACCGCGATCATCCACCGATCGAGATCGTACGCGACGAGCTGCTGGACCATGTTCGCCGCGTGTGTGTCGAGAAGAAGGGCAAGCTCATCATCCCGGCGTTCAGCATCGGTAAGACGCAGGAGCTGTTGCACACGTTGAACAGGCTTTACAACGAAGGCCGGTTACCGCGCGTGCCGGTCTTCGTGGACAGCCCATTGTCGCTGAACGCCACGGCGATCTACCGGCAATACGCCGACCTGTTGCAGGACGATGTGCGGGCGGAGCTCGTCAACGACCCTGACCTGTTCGGCTTCAACGGTGTGGAGTTCGTACGCGAGGCGGCGCGCAGCAAACAGATCAACGAACGCCAGGAGCCTTGTATCGTGATCGCCGCGAGCGGCATGATGGAAGCCGGCCGCATCCGGCACCACCTGCGGCATGGCTTGCCGAACGAGCGCAATGCCGTGTTGATCGTGGGATTCTGCGCGCCTGGCACATTGGGTGCGGACCTCATGGAACGACCGGACCAGGTGAACATCTTCGGTGAGCGCGTGCCTGTGCGGGCGGAGATCCTGCGGATGGAGAGCTACAGTGCCCACGCGGATCGCGGGGAACTTTCACGTTGGATCGGCTGCCAGGACGCGGCGAAGGTCCAACGCATGTTCCTCGTGCATGGTGTCGCATCGTCGCTCAAGGGCTTGCGCGAGCGGTTCGCCGGACAAGGGTTCCAGCGGATCGACATCCCGAAGCAAGGGGAGCGTTTCGATCTGTGACCGGCCGTGGTCCCGGCAAAGGGATCAGATGCGACGGTACATGACGAAGTGCTCACCGATGCCCGCGATTTGGAACGGCTCCCCGTGGATGACGAAGCCAAGCTTCTCGTAGAAGCCCTTCGCATTCTCCCGCGCGTTGCACCAGAGCAGGTCGGCACGTTGCGCGTGCAGGTGCTCGATCGCGAAGCGGATCAATTTGGCACCGGCGCCCTGCGCGCGGAAGTCCGGATGGATGGCCATCCCGCGCAGACGGTACTGTTTCCAGCCCTTCAGCGCATCGTTCTTCTCCGCATAGAAAGAGCCGATGCCGATGAGGTGCTCGCCGATGAAGACACCCAGATGGAAGCTTTCCGGGTTGCGGTCGTTCGGATAGTCGCAATCCTCGATCGTCTGGTGCGGTCGGAGCACCCGGTGCCGGAGGGACCAGGTATCCTGTGCCTTGATGAAGCGGATGCGCATGTGTTGCATCCCGACTTGCCTTGCTACGCCGAAGCGGCTGCGCGAAGGCGCGGTCGGGGCGGGTCGTGGGCCGCAAGTTCGGCAGCTTACGCATGCTGCGCCAATGTGGACAGGTCAGGTCGAAGGACCGGGAACGGAAGGCGATGGCGAGGAAGGGGCTGGGAGCACGGCCTTTTTCACGGGTTCGCCGAGCACCACACGGCGGTAGTAGCTGATGATCACCGTGGTGAGCGGCAAGGCGATGATCATGCCCGTTACCCCCAAGAGGGAGCCCCAGACCGAGAGCGCCAGAAGGATGTACTCGGGGCGCAGTCCCGTGTTCTTCCCTTGGATGCGAGGCGTGAGGACGAGCCCTTCCAGCGTTTGAGCCACCGCGTACACTATCAGAGCACCGATCATCGGGGGCCAGAAAGGACCGTGGTTGTCCAAGGCCAGCAGGCCGGCGCTGAGCATGACCGGGGGAACGCTCAGCAGGGCGAAGTAGGGAATGAGGCTCAAGAGGCCCGCGAGCAGACCCAGGACCAGGGCCAACGGCAAGCCCACGATGCTGAAGCCGATGATGTAGATCACGCAGAGGATCCCCGCGATCTTCAATTGCCCGCGGAAGTACACGTTCATCGCTCGGGCGAGGTCGTCCACCACGTCCGCTACCCGAGTGCGGTATTTCGGGGGGATGAGTTTGTCCCAGTTCTCCTTCACGTCCTCCTCATCGATGAGGATGAAGATCAGGTAGATCAACGTGGTGAACACGCCCACCAATCCGAGCAGCCAGCCGAACACACTGCTCATGCCCTGCCAGAATCCAGGTAGCACCTTCTGTGCGAGCTTGCTCAGGTTCTCACCGGTCAGGTAGCCCTGCACGTCGATGCTTGATGCTTCGGCAAGCGCTTCCCGGATCCAAGGGATGTGCTGCACCTGCGCTTGCCATACGGGCAACTCCTCGGCCATAAGCTGAGCAAAGTGGTGCATCTCGTTCACCACTTGCGGAATGATGATGGCCAACAGACCGACCACCACGAGGAACATCGCGGATAGCGTGATGAGCACGGCGGCCGTGTGGTTCTTCACCAGCTTCTTCACACGCATGACCCATGGGTCCAGCAGGTAAGCGAGAATGATGGCGATGAAGAAGGGCACCAGCACCGCGCGCAGGTAGTAGAGCAACCAGACCAGGATGGCCAGCACGATCACTCCGCCGATCATCCGGACAAGACGGTCGAGGGTTATGGGGCGGTCTGTGTTCATTGCATGGAGGACGATCGATGCAAATACGCAACGCCGGCAGCGACGCTCAGGCTGTCCGCTCGTGAAACAGCGATCTCTGACTCATGGTGGGCGTCATGGAGAAAGACGCGCCAAGCATTC
>JBGAJW010000015.1:0-80964 GCA_044224725.1 Flavobacteriales bacterium | reverse complement strand
ATGAAAGCGTGGTTCGAAGCCAACGGCTATTGACATGCGCGCGGTGATCCAACGCGTCAGCGAAGCCTCGGTCAGCATCGAAGGCGTTGAACGGGCACGGATCGGCAAGGGCTTCATGGTGCTTCTGGGCATTGCCATCGGCGATACGGAGGAGGAGCTGGAGTGGCTATGCGGCAAGATCGCACGGCTCCGCGTTTTCCCCGATGACGAAGGCGTGATGAACCGCGACATCAACGAGGTCGGTGGCGAGGTATTGTTGATCAGTCAGTTCACATTGCACGCGCTCACGGCGAAAGGCAATCGGCCCAGTTACATCAAAGCGGCACGGCCCGAAGAGGCGATACCCCTTTACGAAAGGACCATACGTTTCTTGGGTGCGCTCGTCGGTGGACGACTGAAGACCGGCGATTTCGGCGCGGACATGCAGGTATCATTGATCAACGACGGACCGGTCACGATCATCATCGACAGCAAGGCCAGAGAGTAGCGAGTGGTGAGTGGCGGCTGCTGAGGCAGACCCGAAACTCAAACGATCCTCTTGCTCACCGCCTTGCTCACCGCCTCGGCCATGCCGCTCACGTGCAGCTTGTCGTAGATCTTGCGGATGTGCGAATCCACGGTGTGGAAGCTGATGCCGAGCTCGTCGGCGATCATCTTGTAGCTGCGCCCCTTCACGAGCAGACTGAGCACATCACGTTCCCGGGGGCTCAGGTTGTAGCCCTCATCGGGTTGTGCCGGTGTAGCCGAGGCGCGGAAGCGCTCCAGCACTTTTTTCGCGATGCTCGGCGTCATGGGCGAGCCCCCGGCATGCACGGAGCGTATCGCGCCCACCATGTCATCCGCGCTCGCCGTCTTCAGGATGTAGCCGCTGGCCCCCGCGCAGATGGCATCGAACACCTTGTCCTCGTCCTCAAAGACGGTCTGCATGAGGATGTGCGCGTCCGGATAGCGAGCCTTGATCGCCTTCACGCCCTCGATGCCGTTCATGCCCGGCATCTGTATGTCCATGACGATAACTCCTGGCTGTGCGGCGTCGATGTCTCGCATCAATTGCGACAGATCGGGATGCACCGCCACGCAGATCATATCGGCCTGTGCGTCCACCAGCATGCGGAACATGTCGCGCAGGTCCTTGTTGTCGTCGAAAGCGATGACGCGGATGGGCGCGCTCATGACCAGCAAGGTAGACGTTCAGCGCTTCACGAACAGGATGTCCTTCGCTCGTTCCGGACCGATCAGCCGCAGATGATAGGTGCCTGCGCCCAGACCGTTCAGGTCCAGTGTCACGATCGCGGTTCCCGCCAACACAGCGCGCCGAGCGGGCATGACCGTTCGGCCGATCGCGTCCAGAACGTCGAAGTTGAACTCGGCACCGGCACCATCGAACCTCACCTGCACAAGGTCGTCCGCCGGGTTGGGGAACAGGATCGCTCGTTCCAGTCCCGGGATCTCTGCGATGCCCGTTACCACATCGAAGTCCTGCGAAACAGGAACGCTCCAGCTGCCAAGGGCGTCCTTCATACGCCAAGTGATGTTGTGCGTACCGTCCGCCAACGCGCTCGCATCGATGTCCGTGGCCACATTGATCACGCTGTTCGGTCCGGCGGCGGTCTCTACGAGGCCGCCCACGTTGTCGTCGAACCAATACTGCCATGCGGTGAGGTTCGCACCGCCCTTGGTGAAATACCGTTCGGTCAGCGTGCTCCAGCTACCGTCACCATTACGGAATTCCATGCTGATCTTGTGCGTGCCCACGCTCAGTGATCCGGTATTGATGGTCTGATCGAGGGCAAGTGATGGCGCGAGCACGACGCTCGTGGTGGTGGCGTTGGCCACATCATCATCGAACCAGTAGCGGTAGGCGTTCATATCCTTGCCGCTCTTGCTGAAGTAGCGCTCCGTGATCACGCTCCAGGCATTGTTGCTGTCGCGGAAACGGATGGTGATCTTGTGGAAACCGGCGCTCAGCGCGTCCGCCTCTATGGGCGTGTCCAGTTCGAAGGTGGGCGCGCCGGCCACCGTGGTGGTGATGGCGCCCTCCACGTCGTCGTCGAACCAGTATTGATAGGCCTCGATGTTCTGCGCGGCGAGGCCGCTGGCGCCGAGCATGGCTGCGAACACCGCCGTGCGCGTGGGGTTGTGCGTACGCATGGCCGATCAGTTCGTCTGGCGCTTCACCGTGATGTTCACGGGCAGGTCGCCATTGGCATCCGTGGCCGGCGCGATGTCCAGGTGGATGTAGTGCGGATTGTAAGGCACGAAACCCGGCTTGAAGGGCGAGGTGCCACCGTAGATGCCGACATCGGTGCCGTCCGTTCCAAAGCCGATGCCCTGGCAACCTGGCGCCAGATGCAGGTCATCGGTCCAATCGAACAGCACGTTGGTGTTGCTCACCCAGGGGTTGGTGTTGGTGAAGATGCAGTTGGTGACGTTCTGCGTGAAGTCGTTCACGTTGTAGAAGAGGCAGTTCACGAACGCGTTGCCGTAGTTGATGCCTGCCTGTGTCGGCATGGCGATGATGCAATCGTAGTAGCTATCGAAGTTGCCACCCCCACCTCCTCCCAGTTGCAAGCAGTGGTGCCAGTTGAGCTGTGCGAAGCCGGTGCTTGCGTTGCCGTACACGATCGAATTGTTCAAGGTGGTGGTAGTGGTCTGGTAGGCCCCACTGATGCCACCGAGAAGCACGCACTGATCGAACGTATTCGTGACATTGTCCCCCGTTATGTTCACGGGCACTTCGAAAGCGCAGCGCGACCAGAGGAAATTCGTCACTTGCCCGTTGGTCTGCCCGTTCTCGCCATACTGGAAACCGCCGGACGTGGCAACGCGCAATCCGGTGATGGTGGAGTTGGAAGCCGGTGTGGTGAAAATGAGATGGCCGACACCCACGATGCGTGTATATGTGGTGAGTCCGGCGCTATCCGGGTCGCACCCGGCTCCGACGATGTGCACTTCATGGTCTATGATCGTTTCACCGGTGGCCATGTGGTCGCCACCGCTGAGGTACATGATGTTGTCCGCGTTGGCCGCGGCAATAGCATCGGTGAAATGATCGAAAACCTGCGGGGCACCGGTGCCCTGCACCACGATCTTGGGGGTTTGCGCGGACACGGCGACCGCGAACAGAGTGCAGAGAACCTGGAAAAGGGGCTTCATCATGGTCAGTGTATGTGCCCACAAAGCACTTGGATCGCGGATGCCCTATCAATCCCGGATCCTCGTGAGGTCCACCTCCACCGCCACCAACGTTCCCATTCCGGGAGCGCTGTTCAAGGTGAGTTCCGCACCGATCGTTCCGGCACGGCGGCGCATGCCTCCCAGGCCATGACCATCCGGGTGCAAGGCCGGGTCGAAACCTTTGCCATCGTCCTTCACGCTCAGTGAAAGGGTGGCGTTGCGCCTGTGCAACAGCACTTGTACGAGTTGGGCACCGCTGTACTTGCTCGCGTTGTGCACGGCTTCTTTGAAGATGAGCACGATCTCCTTCCGCGCGTTCATCGGCAATTTCAATTCCTCCACGCCGGGTCCCACATCGAATGAAACATCAACGCCCTTGCTCTCCAACAGCTCTTGGGCGATGCGCCGCATGCGCTTCACCAAAGCCTCGCCTTCATCGTTCTTCGGATCGATGGCCCACACGATGTCGCTGATACTGCGCAGGCTCTGGCTGCTGGTTTCGCCCATGCGGGCCAGGAGGCCCTTCACCTGCTCGCTCGCGTCAGGTGAAAGTCGCGCGGCCAACTGTGCTCCGATGGTGATCGAACTGAGCGAGGAACCGACCTCATCATGCAGGTCGCTCGCGATGCGGTTGCGCACGGCCTGCAGTTTCATCGCCTGCTTCAACCGATAGTTGTACAAAGCGTACAGTCCGGAGCTCACGATGATGAACGCGACGGCGTAGAACCACCATTGCTGCCAGATCGGGCCGACCACGCGGATGGTGAGCAAGGTGGTCCCAGTGGTGGTGTTATCCGGACCGGTGCGATCGAACGCATCGCGCACGCGCACCAGCAATCGATACTCACCTACCGGGATGCCCGCGTAGCGGATGACCTCGCGGGCGGGCGTCTCGCGCCAATCCTCCTCCAACCCATCGAGCCGATACTCGAATACCGGCGGCCGCGGGAAGCCTTGGGCCAACGCGCTGATGGCGATGTCGATCACGCTTGAACGGTACGAGAGCACGGCTATGCCATCGATCACGGACAGTGGCCTCCCCGCGACCGAAGCGCCTACCAGGAATGGCTCCGGCACCGGATTCAGCGCATCATATGCGCGCGGCTCGAAGGTGAAGAGGGCATTGTCCGCACAGAATGCGATCCTTCCATCAGGCAGCGCGGTGATGGCCCGTGTGAGTTTCTTCACATCGGTGCCATCACCCACCGGTACGTGCATGAAGGATGCGGTCTTGGGGTCGAAACGGAGCAGCCCATCATCGGTGGTGATCCACAAATGTCCATCCCTGTCCGATGTGGCACCGTGGAAGCCGGTACGCGAGTGTTCCGGGAGTTCGTAACGCCGCAGGCCAGCCGGGTCCGATGCGAGGAGCGCGCCCGCCCTCGTGATGGCCCATCGCGTGCCGTTCAAAAGCACCAGGCCACGAACATCCTCCCCGGGAGCCACCACCCGGCCGCTCCCTCCCCCATGGAAATCAACCGATACAAGCGGATCCGCACCATTCCATCCGAGGATGCCTGCGCTGGTGGCATACGAGAAATGGGCGTCCCCCTCCTCGAGCACATCATTGACGAGGGCCATTCCACTCGGATGCTCTTGGGGCAGCCCCATGGCCAGGCCCAGCACATTATCGCTGGTCGGGTCGATGGCATGCACCCCGTAGCCGAGCGTGGCGGCCAGCAGGGTCGCGCGACCCCTGATGTCCACCATCGACATGCCCCGGACCTGGTACATACCACCCACCGGGTACGTTGTGCCCGATGCGGTACGGGGGGTGTGCAGGCCGGTGATACGACCCCGGGCTTCATCCCACGCGACGATCCCATACTCCGTTCCCAGCAGTCGTTGGCCATCTGCCAGAGGCCCGAGGAATGTGGGCTGCAGCTCGCGGCCCTTGTATTCCACCGGGATGTTCCGAACCTGACCTTCATCGTTTATCAGGAAGAAGCCCCCCGAACTGAAGATCCGCACACCATGTCCGCCGAGCGGTTCCGCACGATGGAAGACCAGCTCAGGATGATCCTGGCGCGGATCCTCATGGAGTTCCGTGCGCCGCATGTGCCAGACCATCGGTACGAACCGGTCAAGACCATTCGCCGTGGCCACCCAAAGTGTGCCTTGCCGGTCATGGAACAGCGCGCGCACACGGTCATCCATGAGCGAGTTCGCATCACCGCGCATCCTGGCGTACCGCCGTGTGGCGCCCGTGCGTACATCCACCATGTACAGTCCGATACCACGCGACCCCGCGAGCAAATGATGCTCGTCCCAGCGTATGAGCGTGTTCACTTCATCAGGGATCGGCAACCGCCTGAAGGGCGTGGGAGCGAACCGGGTACCCGCGTCCGGCACAAGACCGACCGCATCAATATCGTTCTGCCAGCCACCGCTGAAGAGTGTGTCGCCCAGGAGCGCTGCGCACGTCTGGGATTCCGAACCTTCGCGCCGGATCGTGAGCTGCCGGAGCGTGAGCAGGGTCCTTCGATCGACCAAGAGGGACCTCCCCGAATGCAGAAAGCCGATCCAGAGGAGGGTATCATTCAGCGGAGTGATCGCATGGCACCAGCCCTGCGCGTGAGGCGATGCCGATCGGCCTCGATCCGGTGATAGATCGAGGCTGTCCGCCCAGTGGGTGCAGGTGAAGGTGCGCTTGTCGAGGAAGAACAGCGCCCCTTCCCGGGCACCGATGAGCAGGGTGGTGTCATTAAGGTCGTAAAGTGCTGTGAGGAGATCGCTGCCGATGGGCGCACCGGTGGTATCGCCCGCTCGGAACACACGGTCGATGCCCTTCTCAGGGTCCACACGCAGCAGTCCCTTGTCCTTCGTCGCCGCCCAGATCGTGCCTTCGCGATCCCCGGTCACGGCGGTGATGTGCATTCGAGTGCCCGGCACATTCCAGACACTGCTGCCATCATAACGGTCCAGTCCGTTCTCCGTGCCGATCCAGATAAAGCCGACCCGGTCCTCATGAACGCAGGTAATGGCGTTGTCCGAAAGGCCATCATCAACGGTAAGATGTTGGAACCGCAACTCTTGGCAATGGAGTTCCAGGCCGAAGAGCATCGGCATCGACAGGATGAGCGCACGGATGCCCGGCATGTCCGCAAAGTACCGCAGGCGCCTACCTTATCCACAATTGAAGAGGCGGCCCGAACGGACCGCCCCTTTTCCGAAGGGCCCGTCGTCAGTGTTTGACGAACCGGAGCGTTGTTGAGCGCCGACCATCCTCGATGCGAAGACCGTAGGTGCCAGGTGCCAGATCGGCCAGGTCCCATGAGCGCACCGCTGTGCCGATCGGTGCCCAGTTCTGCTCTGCGCGCGCCAGGCGACCTGTCGCATCCAGTATTGACAGGCGTAGCTGTCGTACATCTGGACAGGTGAGCCGGAGAGTCAACCGATCGGTGACCGGGTTAGGAAAGAGCAACAGGTCCTTTATTCCCGGCAGCTCTTCCACGGCCGTGAAAAAAGAGAACGCGGTCGACAGCGGAACGCTCCAAGTACCACTGGCGCCACTGAAGCGGATGGTGAACAGATGATCTCCGTTCGTCATACCCGTCGGCAGGTTGGCGACCAGGTCAACCACATCATCCGGTCCGATGGTTCCGCTGCTTCCGTTCGCGACGTCATCATCGATCCACCACTCGTAGCCGTTCACCGCGCCCGTACCGCGCGAGAACAGCATCGTGTAGGGGGCCCCATAGCGGCCATCGCTGTCCTTGAACTGGATCGTCACGGTGTTGTAGTCCTTCGTCAGGGCTGGCAGATCCAGGTCCGCGATCAAGGTCAGATCGGCGTTCGGCCCAGCAGCTGTTGTGGTAAGTGTGCTCACATCATCATTGATCCACCAGCGGTACTCGGTGATGGTCTGCGCTTGCGCGAACATCGCGGCCACCAGCGCACCAAAAAGTAGAGAATGTCTCATGGCTCAGTGGGTTTGCGCGGCAACGCGGATATTCACAGGAAGGTCACCGTTCGCGTTCGTTGCCGGAGCGATCGAAGCGGCGCGGAAGTGCGGGTTGAAGGGTGCTGAGCCTTCCTTCCATGGGGTCGTGCTGCCATACACCCCCACATCGGAACCATCAGTGGCCATGCCCACACCCACGCTGGTGGGCTGCAGATGTATATCGTCCGTCCACTCGAAGTCGGTGTTGTCCTCGCTGATGAAGATGTCCGTAACGGCCACACCGAGAATATTGCCGCTATTCGCACCAGGGGTCATGTTGCTCACCAAACCGGCGCTCACCAATAGATTGTTCGTGAGGATGGAACCACTGCTCTGCCAGAATGGAGCGGATGTGCGCGTGAAGACGCAGTTCTCGATGGTGCTGTTGCCGCTATCGCCTACGCGTGTGCCCAGGCCGATGCAATGGCGCATAGTAAGGCCACCACCATCAAAGCCGGAGACTTCAGCACCGGTGCCCGCCTGATAGTCTAGAATGCACCGTGTGAGGGTGGCGGTTACCCCGGTCTGTCCGTTGAGAAGACTGTGGAACACGCACTCGTTGAACGTCGCACTCGAAGCACCGACCGAACTGCCATTCACGGTGTAGACACGATCGTCGAAGACACACCTCTCGAATACCAGGTCCGTGGGGTCGTCGGTGGCGTCATCCAACCCGAAGTAGAAATAGTTGTCCGCATTGAACCGGATACCGGTGAACGTGCTGCCGCTGGCCCCCGTGGTGATGGCGATGTAGTCGTTGGAGTTGTTCGGGGTGGCGATCGTCGTGGTGCCCGTTACGGCCGAACTGTCCGGGCTGATACCCGCACCGATGAAGTGCAGGGGGATCGTGACCACTATATTGGTGTCGCTGAAGGTGCCGCCACTGAAATACAAGCGGTCATCGGGCTGTGCGGCGGCGATGGCGGCGTTCACGGAAGTGAAGACCTGTGGATCGCCGCTGCCTTGCAGGACGATGCGTTGTAACTGCGCGCTGACGGAGCCGATGAGCGCGAGCGCTGATAGCGCCATGGGAAAGCGTGGATGCATGGAGGTTGTGTTGCGTGGTCAAAGCTGCCATCATCCCCGCCTGGCATCAATCCCACGTTCGGGGGGTGCCCGTAGGCAGGGGCAGGTGGCAGGAGCAATCGGCCGATCGCGACCGTTGAGGCCCATTTCTGCCTCCTGCAACTGCCCCTGCCGCCTTGGGCTTATCCGAGCAATCTCCCCTTCAGCGTTTTCGCCACGGCCTCCGCGTTGTTGTGCACATGGAGCTTCTCGTAGATGCGCTTGATGTGGCTTCGCACGGTCTCGAAGCTGATCTCCAAGCGGTCGGCGATCATCTTGTAGCTCAAGCCGTCGACCAGTCCGGTGAGCACCTCCTTCTCCCTAGGGCTCAGGCCGAAGTCCGGAACGTTCCCGGGCGCATCCGAGCGCTGGAAATGGAGCATCACTTTGCGGGCGATGCTCGGTGTCATCGGTGCACCACCGGCATGGACTTCATTGATCGCGTCGAGCACGGCGTTGGGATCGTCGTTCTTCAGCAGGTAGCCCACTGCACCGGCACGCAGTGAATCGTACACGCGGTCCTCATCGCCGAAAACGGTGAGCATCATGATGGGCAGCGCTGGACTTTGCGCGTGCAACTTGCGCACCGCTTCGATGCCGTTCATACCGGGCATGTCGATATCCATCAAGACCACATCGGGCTTGCACGCCGCGACTTTGGCCAGCACATCCACCGCATCAGGGAAGCAGCCGCAAAGGCCGATCCCCGGCGTGGTGCTCAGCAGCATGCCCAACGAATCACGGATGCGCTTGCTGTCATCGAACAGGGCGACATGGATGGTGCTCATGGGTCCTTGTACGAGGCCAAAGCTACCGGAGCGGCGGTCCGCATCAATCCCCTGAACGGGGGGTGAGCGCATTCTGTGGCAGCACGATCCGCGCACGGGTTCCTTTCCCTGGCGCGCTGGTGACCGTGAACACCGCACCGATGGCTTCGGCACGCACCCGCATATTGGGCAGGCCATTGCCATTGTAGCTGTCCGTGTTCTCCGGATCGAAGCCCTTGCCATCATCTTCGATCACCAGTTCCAGGGCACGGCCCGTGCTTTCCACGGTGATGGTCACCGATCGGGCATCGGCGTACTTCAGCGTGTTGTGGAGCACTTCCTTGCAGATGAGGAAAATATTGCGGCGCTGCTCGGCCGTGAGCTTGCGCTCGCTGAGCGCGGCATCCGCATGGAAATGAAGGGGGATATTCTTCGCGGCGAGCAGGTCGCTGGCGAAGGCCTGCAGGCGGGTGACGAGGGCCCCGGCTTCATCGTTCTTCGGATCAACGCTCCAGACGATGTCGCTCATCTGGTCGATCATGTCGCGCGAGGACGATCCGATCCTCTCTGCGACCTGCTGCGCCATCGCGTCATCCGTGTCGCCGAGCTTGCGCTTAAGCGCCTCGCTGTAGAAACTGATGCTGCCGAGCGTGCTGCCGATATCGTCGTGCAGGTCGCGCGCGATGCGGTCACGCACCAGCTGCAATTTCATGCGTTGCTTCTGCCTGAAACGCGAGAAGAGATACATGCCCAAGGCACCCGTACCGAGGACCAGCACGAAGAACCACCAGCGCTGCCAGAATGGACCCACCACTGTGACGGTAAGCATCTCATGTTCGGGACCCTCACGGCCATAGGCATCGCGCACACGCACCAACAAGCGATGCGTGCCCACCGGCACGCCCGAGTAGCGCAACGCTTCATGTGCGCCTACCGTGCGATAGTCGGTGCCCTCATCGTCCAACCTGTACAAAAAGGTCAATGGCGCTGCACCGACGGGTTGCAACCCGGTGAGCATCGCGTCGAAGGCGCTGTTCTGGAACGGCAGCTCCAGAGCGCCTTGAGCGTTGGTCTCCAGAGTACCCCATGTGTTACTGACCCCCACAAGGCGCGGCGCAGGCAGCTCCGGCATGGTCCGATAGTCCGCCGGGTCGATGAGCAGCAGATGATCCGCCGCGCAAAAGGCGATACGTCCGTCGCGCAGGGTGGTGATGCATTTGGTAAGCTGCCGGAAGTCGCGGCCATCGTTAACGGGCACATGCAGCCAGGAACCCGTCCTGGGTGTGTATCGCAACAAACCATTGCCTGTGGTACACCACACATCGCCGGTCCGGTCCACCGTAATGCCCAAGAGGTCGTGCGGCAAGTGCGAAGGCGGCGGATGATCGTATGCCTGATCGCCTATGATGCTCGCCAGCCCGTGATCCCGCAGGGCCACCCATACGGTATCACCTTGGCAGGTCACCGCTTGCGCATCCTCTCCCGACAGGTGCTGCTGCCCCTTCGCCCGCGGGCTGAACACGGTCCCGTTCGGTTCCCCGCCGATCGGCACCGGGGTCCACCGCACGACACCACCTGCTGTGGCCGACCAGCACACCCCATGTGGGTCACGAATGGTGGAACGCAACATAAGTGTGCCGGGTTCATCACGGTGGTCGCTCCAATTCACGGATCCACCGGTTGTCCGATCGATAGCGACATGACCGTAGCCCAAGGCACCGAGGAGCAGGAATTCCCGACCAGGCACGTGGTACGGCCAGATGGTGCGCGTCTGGAACATACTAGCCGCGTGGTAACTCGACCACATTCCGGTCTCCGTCACCGGAAGGATGCGTTCCTGCTCGGGGTCGTAGCGGAAAATACCGGTCTCCGTACCGAGGAAGTACTCGTCCGGCCCTGTCCGATACAAACCCGTCACCTCCAAGTGCCCTCCAGCGTAGGACAGCTCTACCATGCGGCGCACACCATGCACCGGGTCCACGAGGATGAAGCCCTTGGATGTGGAGAGCCGGATGGTACCATCCGCATCCTGCTGGATCGCATGGAAGACCAGATCACCGGCCCGACCATCCGGCAGCAGGGGCACGGCTTCACATCGCCACACCGCTGGCGCGAACACGGATACCCCCTTGGAGGTCCCCACCCACAGGTTCTTCCCACGATCGCGCAGCAGACATGTGGCACGGTCGCTCAAGAGCGAAGAGGGATCGGACCGTGTGTGCTGGCGCCGCGCCATCACCGTTCCTTCCTTGGTGATCCAGAGCAGCCCGCCCACCTTGGTAGCCGCCAGCAAGCGCTCCTCATCCCAAGGCAGGATCGCGGTGATCTCCTCATCGATGGGGAGGCGCGTGACTTCCTTGGACAGGTCCGGCCGGGCCCGGAAGAGGCCGGGCGTCCATCCACCCATGTACAGCGTACCATCCACCGCGATGCCATTGGTGATAAGCCCGGTTGAGGGGAGTTCCACGAGCGGATCGCCCGAGTGCGCATCCACGATGTACGACCCGCCGCTACGCAGCATCGGCAACCAGAGACGCTCATCATCGAGCCTCAATGCACGGTGGCTCCAATTGTCCTCGGACCGCCACGTCGTATCGCCTTTGTCATTGACCAGCCTGTCACGGAACCCGCGGCGCTGAACGACCCCCTTGCGCATGTGGTACCAGATGGCACCGCTGCCGCGCGAGCAAAGCACGAGGAGGGAATCATCAACGACCAGCACGTGGTTCAGGTCGGCGGGCGGGCATCTGGCGTTGAGCGAGTCGCAGCGCACCTGGGCAAAGCGGCCGCTGGTGCGCTCGCGTCTGGAAAGTCCGCCATCAGCGGTGGTGACCCAGAGGTCACCTCGGGAGTCCTCCGCGATGCAACTGATATGCTCACCACCCAGGCCATCCGGTGCGGCCATGAACCTTTCGACGCGTTGGCCGTCGTAGCGGTTCAACCCGCGTTCGGTACCGATCCAGATGTAGCCATCGACATCCTCGTAGATGCAGGTGATCGCGTTGTCGCTCAGCCCATCATCCGTGGTGATGTGCTGGAATCGCAACTCCTGAGCGCACACGATGGCACAGGCGAGGCAGGAGGATATCGGAATGAGCCAGCGAGCGATCACCTTTGCGAAGATCGCAAGGAACCACCATGAATGCTGGAATACGATGGGCACGGCCCGAAGACATGGACGACCTGGTGCGCCTGTGCGCCGAGCATGCGGAATACGAACGCTCATCATTCGATCCGACCGGGAAGGAGGAAGCCCTGACCCGACTGCTCTTCGCACCCGATGCGCGATTGAAATGCCTCGTGGCCGAGGAGGACACCCGGCTCATCGGTTATGCCTCCTTCTCGGTGGAAGTCTCCACGTGGGATGCCGATCGCTACATGCACATGGATTGTCTCTTCCTCCGACCCGAAGCACGGAACAAGGGACGCGGTCGCGCACTGATGCGTCGTATCGCGCAAGAGGCATTGGCACAGGGCGTCATCCGCATGCAATGGCAGACACCTTCGTTCAATGTGGACGCCATTCGGTTCTATGACCGCTTGGGCCCGGAGAAGAAGGAGAAGTTCCGGATCTTTCTCGACGAGGACCGCATGCGCGCATTGGCCGATCCGCCGCATGAATGACCTTTGGGACATGAGCAAGAAGCGTATACCGCGATCAGGACCCGGCCCCGTCCTGCAACTTCAACGGCAAGTTGATGGATGGATCGGGACCATCGGTGTCCGCTACTTCGATCCGCTCACCAACATGGCGCTCCTCACAGAGGAAGTGGGCGAAGTGGCGCGCATCATGGCGCGGACCTACGGTGAGCAGAGCGCGAAGAAGTCAGACTCATCCAAGGACCTGGGCGAGGAGCTTTCCGACGTGCTCTTCGTCGTGCTCTGCCTGGCGAACCAGACCGGTACCGACCTGCAGGGAGCCTTCGACAGGAAATTCGAGCAGCGCACGAAGCGGGATGCCGAGCGGCACAAGAAGAACAAGAAGCTGAAGTGAACGACTATACCATTCTCGCCAGCACCTCTCCCACGGTCCGCTCAGTCGCTCCTACCCTGTCGCGCACATACTTCGCCGCCACCTCGCTCGCCTTGGCCAGTGCGGCCTTATCACCGAGCAACCGGTCGAGCACAGCACGCAACTCTTCCGCGTTCCGCACTTCGAAGCCCCCGCCCGCATCGATCAGTCCTTTGGCCTCAGCGAACTTGGTATGCTTCGGCCCGAAGATCACGGGCTTGCCCCATGCCGCCGCTTCGAGCAGGCTGTGGATGCCATCGCCGAAGCCGCCGCCGACATAAGCGATGTCCCCTGCACCATAAAGACCCGCGAGAAGCCCGGTACGATCAACGAGCAGTCGCGGCCAATTTCCCTGTCCAGTCGCCATGATGCGCTCTTCATACTCCTCTACGAGCATTGGCTCGGGATCGAATCTTTTAAGGATGGATCTTACGTGGACCTCGGTGACCTCATGCGGAACAATGACAAGACGCACGGAAAGGGGAACAGCGGACAACAGTTGCTCGTCCTGAGGCCACGTGCTTCCGCAAATGAGCACAGGGTCCCTGGTGGCAGCTTTGAAATGGACAGCGAACGCGGACCGGGACCCAGCCTCCACGATCGCCATCACTCGATCGAAGCGCGTGTCGCCGCTCACGGTCACATTCGTGACGCCGATACCGGCGAGCAGGTCTTTCGAGGCTCCATCTTGCGTGAAGATGCGGGCATAAGATCCGAGCATCGTACGCCACGCGCCACCGTACCATTTGAAGAAAGGCTGGCCATCGCGGAAGATCGCGCTCACCAGAAAGGTTGGGACCCCCTTCGCCTTCAGCGCATGCAAATGGTGGTACCAGAACTCGTACTTCACGAAGATAGCCGCACGCGGGGCGACCAGTTCGACCAGCCGCTGCGCGTTGGACGCTGAATCCGCGGGCAAGTAGTCCACGTGTGTGGCGAGCGCATAGTCCTTGCGCGCTTCGTAGCCGCTCGGGCTGAAGAAGGTGAGCAGCACAGGCAGGTCGGGGCGCTGGGCTTTGATCGCTTCGAGCACTGGCCGTCCTTGTTCGAATTCGCCCACGCTCGCGCAATGCATCCAGAGACAGCCGCGCAAGGCATCCCGTTTCGAACTCAACCTTTCCCAGAGGTCTTCGCGTCCCTGGACCCATGCCTTCGCCTTCGGTTTCCACAGCGCGGCGATGCGCACGCCGAGGTGGTACGCTCCCACGGCCACCGAATAGAGGAAGGGCATCAGTGGTAGTAGATGCGGTCGTCGGCGTTCCGGTGCAAAGGCAGCGTCCAGCCGAAGCGGAAGCTGTTCAAGCCATCAATGCGCTGGCCATCGTCGGTCTTGCCGTTATCGAAATTGTACGGACGCAGGTGATGGGTGAACCCGACGAGGACCTCGAAGCCGAACATGAAATTGATGAAGCGGTTGTTGCCCAAGTGCTGGTAGCCGACGAAGAACATGCCCGCGGGTCCGGCGGTCAGTCGGTCATAGCCCTTCAAGTACTCGCCTTCAAGGGCGGGCACCACGTTGTTCTGGGTCTCGATACGCACTTTATGGCGGAGGTAGCCGCCACCGAGCTTCAACAAGAGGCCGCTGTTGGGATTGGGACCCACGATGGGCATGAGCCTGCCGACCGTGGCCATCACGGTGTAGCCGCGCTCATACAGCAGCACTGCAGAGGGCTGGCCATCCTGGTCCACGATGTCACCGTTGTCCGTGATCAACTGGCTGAGCATCGCGTTCTCGTTGATGCGGTTGCCGAAGATGAACGAGCCTTCCACCCCGAGGTAGTAGCTGCTCTTGAATTTGACCCCGGCGCTCAGTCCGATGTTGCTGTTGTTGCCGAAGCGCAGGGCCATGTCGCCTTGCGGCATCTGATAGGCATAGCTCAACGTGATGGGTACCACGACGATGGATGTATCCCGCAGCGTGTGCTGTGCGTAGCAGGGGGCCGCCGTGAAAAACGCGAGCGGGAGGAAGAGGTGGTGAAAGCGGGACATCAGGTGACGAAAGTAGGGCGGCCTATGGCTGCTTTGCGCGGCTGGAAAGTCGCGCGGCAGAAGGTATCGGGGGTTTTCGCAGACGCGGATTCCCGGCCACGACAGAGTGGGGAGCGAGGATATCTTCGCCGCCCGAACGCCTCCGGACCAGCACGGCGGCATCCGAGCAACCGATGGAAACCGCCCACGCCATGAAGCCCATCCAGATGGTCGACCTCGTCGGCCAATACCAGAAGATCAAGCCCGAGGTGGACGCCGCCTTGCAGCGGGTGATCGACACGGCGGCCTTCATCAACGGGCCGGAAGTGAAGGAATTCGAGAAGGAACTGGCGGCTTACCTGGGCGTGAAACACGTGATCGGCTGCGCGAACGGAACGGACGCCCTCCAGATCGCCATGATGGCCTTGGGGCTGAAGCCAGGCGATGAGGTCATCACATGCTCCTTCACCTTCGTGGCCACAGTGGAGGTCGTTGCGCTGCTGGGGATCACACCCGTCTTCGCCGATGTGCTGCCCGGCACCTTCAACATCGACCCGGCGGACGTCAAGCGGAAGATCACACCGAAGACCAAGGCCATCGTCCCGGTCCATTTGTTCGGCCAAACGGCGGACATGGACGCTATCATGGCCATCGCGAAGGAACACGGCCTTTTCGTGATCGAGGACAACTGCCAGGCCATCGGCGGCGACTACCATTCCGCTTCCGGGAACAAGAAGTCCGGTACGATGGGCGACATCGGCACCACGAGCTTCTTCCCCAGCAAGAACCTCGGATGCTACGGCGACGGCGGCGCGCTGTTCACGAATGACGACGGGATCGCGAAGAAGCTGCGCCGCGTATGCAACCACGGCAGTGATGTGCGCTACTACCATGAAGTGATCGGCGTGAACAGCCGATTGGATTCCATGCAGGCGGCGATCCTGCGCATCAAACTGAAGCAGCTGGACACTTACGCCGCGGCGCGCAACAAGGCCGCCTCGTATTATGACCAGGCCTTCGCGGGCATGCCGCATATCGTCACCCCGGTACGATCGGCAGACAGCACGCACGTGTTCCATCAGTACACCCTCCGTGTAACGGGCGGTCATCGCGATGGCCTGAAGAAGCACCTTGAGGCGAACGGCGTCCCGGCCATGATCTACTACCCGGTACCCTGCCATTTGCAGAATGCCTTCAAGAGCGAACGCTTCCCCGAGGGCTCACTGCCCGTGACCGAACAACTGACCCATGAAGTGCTCAGCCTCCCCATGAGCACAGAGCTCGACAACGAACAACTGGCGCACATCACCACAACGGTGAAAAGCTACTTCAACAAGTAAATCGAAAGGACGCGGGACCCCGCGCCCGACCACCAACATGAACATCGCAGTAGTAGGGACCGGATATGTAGGGCTGGTAACAGGCACCTGCTTCGCCGAGACGGGCAACCACGTGATATGCGTGGACATCAACGAGGAGAAGGTGAACATGATGAAGGCCGGGAAGGTGCCCATCTACGAGCCGCACCTGGACGTGCTCTTCGAGCGCAACATCCGGCAGGGCCGCCTCCACTTCACCACCGATCTGGCTGACGCGCTGGAGAAGGCGCAGATCGTCTTCCTGGCACTGCCCACGCCGCCCGGTGAGGACGGCAGCGCCGACCTGAGCTACGTGCTGAACGCGGCGGCCGACATCGGCAAGCTGATGACCGACTACAAGGTGCTCGTGGACAAGAGCACGGTCCCTGTGGGCACGGCGGAGAAAGTCACGGCCGAAGTGAAGAAGCACGCCAAGGTGGACTTCGACGTGGTGAGCAACCCGGAATTCCTGCGCGAAGGTTTCGCGGTGGACGACTTCCTGAAGCCCGACCGTGTGGTCGTAGGCACCACGAGCGAACGGGCGATGAAGCTCATGGACGAGCTCTACAAACCCTTCGTTCGTCAGGGCAACCCGATCATCTTCATGGACGAGCGCAGCGCGGAACTGACGAAGTACGCGGCCAACGCCTTCCTCGCGGCGAAGATCACCTTCATGAACGAGATCGCGAACTTCTGCGAGGCCGTGGGCGCGGACGTGGACAAGGTGCGCATCGGCATGGGCAGCGACAGCCGCATCGGCAAACGATTCCTGTTCCCCGGTATCGGCTACGGCGGCTCGTGCTTCCCGAAGGACGTGCAGGCGCTGGCCAAGAGCGGTGCGGAAGCGGGCTACCAGTTCCAGATCATCGAAAGCGTGATGAAGGTGAACGAGGAGCAGAAGACCGCGCTGATGCCGAAGGTCAAGAAGCACTACGGCGGCTCGCTGAAAGGAAAGCATTTCGCGATGTGGGGCCTGGCCTTCAAGCCGGACACGGACGACATCCGCGAGGCACCGGCGCTGTACATGATCGATGCCTTGAAGGCCGAAGGCGCCACAGTGGCGGCTTTCGACCCGGAAGGCATGAAGAACGTGCAGAAGATGAAGGGCGATGTGGTGCGCTATGCGAGCGATGAATACGATGCGCTCAAAGACGCCGACGCGCTCATCATCTGCACCGAATGGGCGGAGTTCCGCACGCCGGACATGGACCGCGTGAAGTCCGCGCTGAAGAAGCCGGTGATCTTCGATGGCCGCAACCTCTACGACCTGGATACCATGAAGGCCAAGGGATTCAAGTACGTCAGCATCGGCCGCAACGTCGTCAACGCATAACGCACCGTAGCGTCGACCCACCGGGCCGACACACACGAACAACATGGCCAAAAAGAAAACCGTGGCGCCGAAGAAAGCAGCCAGGACCGGCACCAAACCTGGCAAGGACGGTCCGAAAGCGAAAGAACGCGTGCTCATCACCGGTGCCGCCGGCTTTCTCGGCTCGCACCTCTGCGACCGCTTCCTGAAAGAAGGCTACCATGTGATCGGGATGGACAACCTGATCACCGGTCGCTTGAAGAATATCGAGCACCTGTTCAAGCGCAGCGATTTCGAGTTCTACCACCATGACGTGAGCACCTTCGTGCACGTGCCGGGCGAACTGAAGTACATCCTGCACTTCGCCAGCCCCGCCTCTCCCATCGACTACCTGAAGATCCCGATCCAGACGCTGAAGGTGAGCTCGCTCGGCACGCACAATCTGCTGGGCCTCGCCAAGGCGAAAGGCGCGCGCATCCTGGTGGCCAGCACAAGCGAAGTGTACGGCGACCCGCAAGTGCATCCGCAGACCGAGGACTACTGGGGCCATGTGAACACCGTCGGCCCGCGTGGCGTGTATGATGAGGCCAAGCGCTTCCAGGAAGCGATCACGATGGCCTACCACACCTACCATGGACTGGAGACGCGCATGGTGCGCATTTTCAACACCTACGGGCCGCGCATGCGGTTGAACGACGGCCGTGTGCTCCCCGCATTCATCGGCCAAGCCCTGCGCGGAGAGGACCTCACCATCTTCGGCAAGGGCGACCAGACGCGCAGCTTCTGTTACGTGGACGACCTGATCGAAGGCATCTACCGCCTGCTGAAGAGCGACTGCGCGGACCCGGTGAACATCGGTAATCCAGCGGAGATCACCATCAAGCAGTTCGCCCAGGAGATCGTGAAGCTCACGGGTACCAAACAGAAGCTGGTGTACAAGCCGCTTCCGCAGGACGACCCCATGCAACGCCAGCCGGACATCACCAAGGCGCGCAAGCTGCTGAAGTGGGAACCGAAAGTCTCGCGCGCCCAAGGCCTGAAGATCACCTACGACTACTTCAAGAGCCTTTCGCCCGAGGAACTGTACGAGAAGGACCACAATACGTTCGAGGGGTACGTTCGCAAGTAGGGAAGCTTCAAGACACAAGGCTCAAGATTCAAGACACAAGCGGCACCTTTGCCTTGTATCTTGAATATTGGGCCTTGAATCTTGTGTCTTGGAAACTGACCTGACCACTCTTCGCATCGCGGGCGTACCCGAGCCGTTCAACCTGCCCTGGCAGCTGGCGCTTGAGCGCCGCGCGTTCGTCCGCGCCAAGATCGAATTGAAGTGGAGAACCGTTCCGGAAGGGACTGGGCGTATGTGCGAGCTCTTGCGCAAAGGCGAGACCGACTTGGCCGTGCTGGTCACGGAAGGCGCGGTGAAGGACATCCTCAGCGGGAACCCAGGCCGCATCATTTCTCCCTTCGTGGACACCCCGCTCACCTGGGGCGTGCATGTGGGAGCCCATACCGCGCTGCGAACGCCCGAAGACCTCCAAGGAGTTCCCTTCGCGATCAGCCGCTTCAACTCAGGATCCCACTTGATGTCATTGGCCTATGCGAAGGCGCATGGCTGGGAACCCACGGAGAAGGACTTCATCATCGTGAACGATCTGGCGGGCGCGGTGAAGCGGCTGCAAGAACCTGAACCCGCCGTATTCCTGTGGGAGAAGTTCATGACCGCATCGCAGGTACATGCGGGGACCTTCCGTCGTGTGGACGAATACCGGCCGAGTTGGCCCTGCTTCGTGGTGGTGGCGCGGAACGAGGTGCTGGAAGAACAGGGCGACGCCGTTCAGCGCTTGCTGAAGGTGGTGCGCGACCAGGCCCGTGGGCTGATGGAGAAGAAGAGCGCGCCGGATATGATCGCACAGCGGTACGGAATGACAGCGGCGGATGCGAAGGAGTGGTTCGCCAGCGTGCGATGGAACGTGGACGGAAAAATGGGACCCGCCCAGTTGAGCCCGGTACATGAGGCTTTGGCGCGGTCCGGAAGTTTGGACCAACCTGTTCCCGCAGCGGCATTGGCGGAGCGCTTGGTTTGGCCCTCCTGATCCCGCTCATGCGTCCCCAGAAAGCTCGACCGGTCAAAGGCGGGGCTAGTCCGCGCCTTCGGTACATTCGCGGCCCTTTCAGTTATCCACACATCCGCTGATCGTTCCATCGTGGACCAGCCCTACACCGCCCACCCCACCGCCGTCATCGACGAAGGTTGCACCATCGGCAAAGGCACGCGCATCTGGCACTTCAGCCACATCATGCCGGGCTGCGTCATTGGGGAGGGCTGCAACATCGGGCAGAACGTGGTGATCAGCCCGGACGTGAAGCTCGGCCGCAACGTGAAGGTGCAGAACAACGTGAGCATCTATACGGGCGTGGAGATCGAGGACGACGTGTTCCTGGGTCCCAGCATGGTGTTCACCAACGTGATCAACCCACGGAGCGCCGTGAACAGACGGGGGGAATACCTTCGCACGCTCGTGAGAACAGGGGCTTCCATCGGTGCCAACGCTACCATCGTTTGCGGGCATGACATCGGTCGCTTCGCCTTCATCGGTGCGGGTGCGGTCGTCACGAAGGAAGTTCCGGACTATGCCTTGGTCGTAGGCAACCCTGCGCGTCAAACAGGGTGGATGAGCGAGTTCGGGCACAAGCTGAAATTCGACGCGAACGGGGAGGCGACCTGTCCGGAGAGTGGGGAGCGATACGAGCTGAAGGACGGGCGCGTGAAGAAGCTGGGACAATGAAGACCACAGAGGCACGGAGACGCAGAGGGCACGGAGAAATGGTTTCCGTTATCCATCACATCAGCACGTCCCCGTGTTTCTCCGTGCCCCTGTGCCTCTGTGGTTTGACCCCTGACATTCGCGCATGACCTCCGCGATCAAATTCGGCATCGTCGGCTGCGGCCACATCGGCAAACGGCACGCGGAGATGGTGAAGCGCCATCCGGAGGCCGAACTGGTGGCGGTTTGCGACCCGCGCCCGATCAGCGAAACGGGTGCCGACCAATACGGCGTGCCGGTCTTCACGGACATGGAAACCATGCTGCGGGAGTTGCCGGACATCGACGTGGTGAACGTCTGCACCCCGAACGGCCTGCACGCCAAGCAAAGCCTGCGGGCCCTCGAAGCCCGGAAGCACGTGGTGTGCGAGAAACCGATGGGCCTGAGCAAGGCCGAATGCGAGGAGGTGCTCTACAAGGCGCTCCAGATGCACCGTACGGTCTTCGGCGTGATGCAGAACCGTTACTCGCCGCCAAGCCAATGGATCAAGAGCGTGATCGATGAGAAACGCTTGGGCGGGATCTTCATGGTGCAGGTGAACTGCTATTGGAACCGCGACGAACGCTACTACAAGAAGGGCGGCTGGAAGGGAACGAAGGAGCTCGACGGCGGCACGCTGTTCACGCAGTTCAGCCACTTCATCGACATCATGTACTGGCTGTTCGGCGACATCACGGACATCCAGGCGCGCTTCGCCGACTTCAACCACGCGGGCCTCACGGACTTCGAGGACAGCGGCCTGGTCACCTTCCGCTTCGTGAACGGCGGCATGGGGTGCATCAACTACAGCACCAGCGTGTGGGACAAGAACCTGGAAAGCAGCATGACGATCATCGGCAGCAAAGGCAGCGTGAAGATCGGCGGGCAATACATGGACCAGGTGGAGGTTTGCCACATCAAGGACTACGCGATGCCGGAGCTGGCGCCCACCAATCCTGCGAACGACTACGGCGCTTACAAGGGCAGCGCGAACAACCACAGCTTCATCATCGAGAACGTGGTGGACACGCTGAAGGGTCGCACCACGCTCACCACCAACGCGCTGGAAGGATTGAAAGTGGTGGAGATCATCGAACGTATCTACAAACTGAAGAACGGAGACGCCAGCAAGGCGCACTGAGAAATGAGCAACCTGTACGACAGACTCGTCAAGAAGGACGCGAAACTGGCCGTGATCGGCCTGGGCTACGTGGGCCTGCCCATCGCGCTGGAGTTCGCGCGCCGCATCAAGGTGGTGGGCTTCGACATCAACCAGAAGCGCGTTGACATGATGCGCCGTGGCGAAGACCCGAGCAATGAGCTCGAGGCCGAAGCGTTCCACGGCTGCGACATCCACTTCACGGCGGACATCAATGACCTGAAGGACGTCGAGTTCTTCATCGTGGCCGTGCCCACGCCGATCGATGACCAGAACATCCCTGATCTGAAGCCGCTGCTCGGTGCCACGCGCACGGTGGGCCAAGTGCTGAAGAAGAACGACTACGTGGTATACGAGAGCACGGTCTATCCGGGCTGCACCGAGGAGGATTGCGTTCCGCTGCTGGAGCAATTGAGCGGCTTGAAGTTCGTCTCCGACTTCAAGGTAGGTTACTCACCGGAGCGGATCAATCCGGGTGACAAGGACCACACGCTGTCAAGCATCGTGAAGGTGAGCAGTGGCTGCGATCCGGAAAGCGCGGAGATCATCGCCAAGGTGTACGAGCTGGTGGTGAAGGCCGGCGTGCATCGCGCCGCGAGCATCAAGGTGGCCGAGGCCGCCAAGATCATCGAGAACACGCAGCGCGACGTGAACATCGCCCTCACCAACGAGCTGTCCATCATCTTCAACCGGATGGGCATCAACACCTACGATGTGCTCGAGGCCGCCGGTACCAAGTGGAACTTCCTCAAATTCCAGCCGGGACTGGTCGGTGGGCATTGCATCGGCGTTGACCCCTACTACCTCGTGTACAAGGCGAAGGAACTGGGCTACCACGCGCAGATCATCGACAGCGGCCGCTACGTGAACGACAGCATGGGCGGCTACGTGGCGAAGCAAACGGTGAAGAAGGTCATCGCCGCAGGAAAGAACCCCGCCGAATGCCGTGTGCTGGTTATGGGCGCAACCTTCAAGGAGAACGTCACGGACATCCGTAACAGCAAGGTGGCCGACGTGGTGCGCGAGCTGAAGAGCTTCAGTTGCCATGTGGACGTGGCCGATCCGCACGCGGACAGCGATGAGGTGAAGCACGAGTACGGCTACGAACTCGCCAAGGAGATGAAAGGCCCCTACGATGCCATCATCGTAGCCGTGAACCACAGCGAGTACGCGAACAAGGACGAGGCCTGGTTCAAGAGCATGCTCACGGACAAAGGCATCCTCGTCGACCTGAAGGGCATCTACCGCAAGAAGGTGAAGAACCTCAGCTATTGGAGCTTGTGAGGATGAAGACCACAGAGGCACGGAGTCGCAGAGGACACGGAGTTGCGCTACTGCACTTTGGGCCTGTTAATGGTAGGTCATGTCTATCCCTCGGTGAACTCTGTGTCCCTGTGATTCTGTGGTCTTCCCTATGAACTCTTCTCGTACCATCCTCATCACCGGCGGCGCCGGCTTCATCGGCAGCCATGTCGTGCGGCGCTTCGTCACGAATTACCCCTTGTACAGGATCATCAATCTCGATGCGTTGACCTACGCGGGCAACCTGGAGAACCTGCGCGATATCGAGAGCGCACCGAACTACACCTTCGTGAAGTGCGATATCCGTGACACGGAAGGACTTGCCAAGGTCTTCGGGGAGCATACCCCGGATGGCGTCATCCACCTCGCTGCGGAAAGTCATGTGGACCGCAGTATCAGCGACCCGATGGCCTTCGTGCAAACGAACGTCCTTGGTACAGTGAATCTGTTGAACGCCGCCAAGCACGCTTGGCATTCCTCCTCCCCCGCCGGGGGAGGCCGGGCGGGGGTTCAGAATCGCTTCTACCACGTGAGCACCGACGAGGTCTACGGATCCTTGCACGACGGCGGCTTCTTCACGGAGGAAACGGCATACGACCCGCAGAGCCCCTACAGCGCCAGCAAAGCCGCAAGCGACCACTTCGTCCGCGCGTATGGCAACACGTACAAGCTGCCCTTCGTGCTGAGCAATTGCAGCAACAACTACGGCAGCCACCATTTCCCCGAGAAGTTGATCCCGCTCATGATCAACAACATCCGCTTGGGCAAGGCATTGCCGGTCTACGGCAAGGGCGAGAACGTACGCGATTGGTTGTGGGTGGAGGACCATGCGATCGCGATCGACACGGTGTTCCACAAGGGCGTGACGGGTGAGACCTACAACATCGGCGGGCACAACGAGTGGAAGAACATCGACCTGGTGCATCTGCTCTGCCGCATCATGGACCGGAAGCTGGGTCGCGCAGAGGGCGAGAGCGCCAAGCTCATCACCTACGTCACTGACCGCGCCGGCCACGACCTGCGCTACGCCATCGATGCCGGAAAGATCGAGCGCGAATTGGGCTGGAAGCCGAGCATCACCTTCGAGAAAGGCCTTGAACGGACAGTGGATTGGTACTTGGCCAACGAAGCCTGGCTGGAGCACGTCACATCCGGTGCCTACCAACAGTACTACTCAGCGCACTACGCGCAGCGCTGATTTTGCGATAGAAACTGATGGGCCTCCTCAGCAGGATCTTCGGCAAATCGCAACCTGACCTTGGTCCGGCTGACCTCGGCGTGCTCACCTGCGACATCCACAGCCATTTCATCCCGGGCATCGACGACGGCGCGCAAACGCTGGAACAGAGCATCGAGCTGATCAGCGCGATGCATGAGCTGGGATACAGCAAGGTGATCACCACGCCGCACATCATGGCCGATGGCTTCAAGAACACGCCGGAGATCATCCTCGGTGGCTTGGAAACCGTCCGCCGCGAGCTCTTGGTGAAGGGCATTCCTGTGGAGATCGATGCGGCCGCCGAGTACTATCTCGACCACGAGCTGGACAAGCTGGTCAAGGAGAAGCGCGTGCTCACCTTCGGCGACAACTACCTGCTCTTCGAACTGCCCTTTCTCAGTGAGCCCATGATGTTGCTGAGCGTGGTGTTCGAGATGCAATCAGCAGGTTACCGGCCGGTGCTCGCGCATCCGGAGCGCTACCAGTATTGGCACACCGACCCCGGCACGATGGAAAAGCTGAAGGACCGTGGCGTGCTCTTCCAATTGAACACCATCGCCCTCATGGGCGGCTACGGCCCCGGCGTGAAGAAGGCCGCCGAAAAGATCATCGACAACGGCTGGTACGAACTCATCGGCAGCGACTGCCACCGCATGGACCATGTGCAAGCCATCCGTGCGACGCTCACCGAGCCCTACTTGCACAAAGTGATCGGCAGCGGGAAGTTGCTGAACGCGAAGCTGTAGGATTCAGGCCTGTGCCATGGCGATGGCGCTCCGTTCGTTCGGCAGGAATACGCAGAGCAGGCCGATCAATGGCAGGTACGAACAGACATGGAATACGGTATCGATGTCCGTGGCATCGGCCAAACAGCCCAGCACGGCGGAACCGATACCGGCCATGCCGAACGCGAAGCCGAAGAATAGACCGGAAACGAGGCCGACACGCCCTGGGATCAGCAACTGCGCATACACAAGGATCGCTGAGAACGCCGAGGCCAGAATGACGCCCGCGAGCATGGACAGCGCGATCGTCCCGTTCGGTCCGGCATAGGGCATGAGAAGTGTGAACGGCGCCGCACCGAGGATCGATACCCAGATGATGGTGCGGTAACCCACGCGATCACCCAGCGTGCCTCCTATAAGCGTACCCACCGCGGCGGCGAACAAGAACAGGAACAACTGCACTTGCGCGTCCTGCACTGTGGCACCGAACTTCCCCATCAGGTAGAAGGTGAAGTAGCTCGTCATGCTGGCCAGGTAGAATTGCTTGGAGAAGATCAGCAGCAACAGCACCGCCACCGTGGCGATCACCCGCGCGCGAGGCAAACGCGCTTGTTGTGCGACAGGTCGGCGCGCCTGGCGGTGCGTACGGATGGCGATCATGCGCAGGTACCAGCGGCCCACGCGCCAGAGCACCAACATGGCGATCAAGGGCAGCACAACGAACCATGCGACAAGGCCTTTCCCGAACGGAACGATGATCGCCGCCGCCAACAAAGGACCCAAAGCCGATCCCGCGTTGCCGCCCAACTGGAAGACCGATTGTGCCAACGCGCGCTTCCCGCCTGAAGCCACGTAGGCCATGCGCGATGCCTCCGGATGGAAGATGGACGAACCCACGCCGACCAGTCCGACCGCGATGAGGATCGTGGTGAAAGTCGAGGCAGCCGCGAGCGCCAACAAGCCGGTGAGCGTGAACATCATGCCACCCACCAACGCGAACGGCTGGGGCTTGCGATCGGTCCAATGGCCCACCAAGGGCTGGAGGATAGATGCCGTGAGCTGGAAGGTGAGCGTGATGAGGCCGACCTGCGCGAAGCTGAGCTGGAATGAGCCCTTCACCACCGGATAGATCGCCGGGATGAGGGATTGTATCGTGTCGTTCAGCAGGTGCGAGAACGCGATGGCGAAGAGCACGGAGTACGCCGTACGTTCGGCCACATGTCGTGTCGTGGGAACGAGAGGAACCGCTTCTTCGCTGGTGGTTGGTTGCTCAGTGCCGCTCAAAGCGGGCGAAAGCTAGCGCCGCGGTCATGCATCAGCTCAGTAGTCATATGGTCCCTCTACATGAAATCCGAGGTCCATTAGGGATCTTGTTGCCTGTTCAGCGTTTCGCCGGTCCTCGAACTCAATGGTCAGCTCGATCCGCTCAGGCTCACTATCCCGATGAGTACACAAGCCCCCACATGCCATAACGCAACGCAGAACTTCGCCTTCGGCCTGCCCTTGGGGTCGTTCGGCCCAAGTAGACATCGATTGCGAAGCTCACGACTAGAAACTGATTACACCCCCACCGTCTCCAGCTCCTTGCTCACTTTCTTGAAGAGTCCTTGGAGCACATTGCCGGGTCCGACCTCCACGACTTTCGTAGCACCGTCGGCGAGCATGTTCTGCATGGTCTGTGTCCAGCGCACAGGCGCGGTGAGCTGCGCGATGAGGTTGGCCTTGATGCGTGCGGGGTCCTTGTGCGCGCGGGCATCCACGTTCTGGTAGATGGGGCAGCGGGGGTCAACGATCGGCGTGTAGGCGATGGCCGTAGCGAGCTCGGCGCGGGCCGGTTCCATGAGCGGGCTGTGGAAGGCACCCCCAACAGGAAGCATGAGAGCGCGTTTGGCTCCGGCGACTTTCAGCGCTTCGCAGGCAGCGGTCACCGCTTCAACGCTTCCGCTGATCACCAATTGGCCGGGGCAGTTGTAGTTCGCTGCGACCACCACACCGGGAACATTCGCGCACACCTCTTCCACTTTCGAGTCTTCCATGCCGAGGATCGCGGCCATGGTTCCGGGCTGGGCTTCGCAAGCTTTCTGCATCGCGTTCGCGCGCGCGGCCACCAACTTCAATCCATCGGAGAATTCCATCGCACCGGCAGCGACCAACGCGCTGAACTCACCGAGCGAGTGCCCTGCGACCATCGCGGGTTGGAACGCGTCACCCATCACCTTGGCTTTGATAGCGCTGTGCAAGAAGATGGCGGGCTGCGTGACGTTCGTCTGCTTCAGATCCTCCGCTGACCCGCGGAACATCACCTCGGTGATCGCGAAGCCCAGGATGTTGTTCGCATGCTCGAAGAACACACGGGCATTGGCGTCGCTCTCATAGAGCTCCTTCCCCATGCCGGGGAATTGGCTGCCTTGGCCGGGGAAGACGTATGCGGTCATGCTGGTTCGGTTATCCCCGGCCGAAGCGGAGCGGAGAGCCGGGGTCTCCTTCCGTTCTTCGGGGCGGGTTGATGGTAGCTGGTTGTTCGGCGGCTTATCGAGTGCGAGACGAATATCGGACACCTCCCGGAACACCGGATGATCCCTGACAGTTCTTTGACCAACATGTGTCCCTGGTGAAGCCGTCCATCGCGTGTTTGATCCGTCTCGCTGGACAACCGACAACAGTCAACGGTCAACCCTCAGTGCAACTTCGCGCTGATGAGCTTGATGAACTCCTCGCGCGAGCGGTGGTCGCTGAGGAAGATCCCGGTGAACGCTGAGGTCGTGGTCACGCTGTTCTGTTTCTGCACGCCGCGCATGCGCATGCACAGATGATCCGCCTCGATGACCACGGCGACACCAAGCGGGCGCAGTGTCTCATGGATACAATCGCGGATCTGGTTCGTGAGGCGTTCCTGCACCTGCAGGCGGCGGGCGAAAGCGTCCACCACACGGGGGATCTTGCTGAGCCCGGTGATGCGGCCATCGGGGATGTAGGCCACGTGCGCCTTGCCGAAGAAGGGCAGCATGTGGTGCTCGCAGAGCGAATACACCTCGATGTCCTTCACCACCACCATCTGGCTGTAGTTCTCGTGGAAGAGCGCGCTCCTGAGGATCTCCGCCGGATCAAGGTCGTAGCCGTGCGTGAGGTACTGCAACGCTTTCGCCACACGCTCCGGGGTTTTCTGCAAGCCCTCGCGGGAAGGATCCTCACCGATGCTCTTCAGGATATCACCGTAATGCGAGCCGATGCGCGCGATGGTCTTGTGGTCGTAAACATCCACACGCGTGTAGCCGTCCACCTCATCCTCCGGCCCGATGTTGTGCGCAGGCTTCGCTGTTGCCTTCCCGTTCGCACGCGATGGGGCCAGCTTCTTCGCCATGCCCGGCAGTTGGGGTTTCTTCTTGCTCATGGGCAGGACAACAAACGAATTGGCGTGCGGTTCACCTCCCCGTCGGGGAAGCCGTGAGGGGTCCGAAGTACTCGACGTAGTTGTTCTCCGTTTCCTGCACCATCACGCGGTGCAATGTGCCGCCCTGCGCGCTGATGGGCGCTTCGAGCTGCTCCCAGATGGCGACCGCGAGATTCTCCGTACTGGTGTAGCGGCCTTTCATGAACGGCACGTCCAGGTCCAGGTTCTTGTGGTCCACATGCACGATGACGCGCTCCTTTATGATGCGCCCCAGTTCGCTGAGGTCCATCACGAAACTCGTCTCGGGGTTCGGCTCCCCTTTCACCGTGACCCACAGTTCATAATTGTGGCCGTGCCAATTGGGGTTGGCGCACTTGCCGAAGGTGGCCATGTTCTTCTCCAAGCTCCAATCCGGGCGTGAGAGCTTGTGCGCGGCGCTGAACCGCTCGCGGCGGGTGATGTGTACGAGGGCCATAAGGGGCTGCGAATGTAGGGCGGGTGGCAGGCGCAATGCCTCCTGCACCTGCACCTGCTCCTGCCCTTGTAATTTCGCCCCATGATCATCGTCACCGGCGCGGCCGGGTTCATCGGTAGCTGCTTGGTGGGTGAATTGTTGCGGGCGGGCTACGCCGACATCGTCGCGGTGGACGATTTCTCCCGCGCCGACAAGTCACCGAATCTCGAAGGCAAGAAGCTGACGGCACGCGTTCACCGGAACGACTTCCTCGCGTGGCTTGATGCGAACGAGAACCAGGTGCAGTTCATCTTCCACCTCGGTGCGAAGACGGACACCACGCTCTTCGACAAGGCCATTTTTGATGAGATGAACGTGCGCTACAGCCAGAAGGTCTGGGAACGTTGTGTGCGTTACGGCATTCCCCTGGTGTACGCTTCTTCCGCCGCGACGTATGGTGGCGGCGAACACGGCTACAACGATGACCATTCGACCATCGCCTCACTCAAGCCACTCAACCCCTACGGCGACAGCAAGCAGGAGTTCGACGTGTGGGCTTTGGAGCAGAGCGCGAAGCCTTTCTTCTGGGCGGGCCTCAAGTTCTTCAATGTGTACGGCCCGAACGAGAACCACAAAGGCCGCATGGCGAGTGTGGTGTTCCATGCGTTCAATCAGATCAGCGCATCGGATGGCATGAAACTTTTCCGCAGCCACCGGCCTGACTACAAGGACGGCGAGCAGCTGCGCGACTTCGTCTACGTGAAGGACGTGTGCGCCGTGTGCATCTGGCTGATGGAGCACCGGAAGAACAGCGGCATCTACAACCTGGGCAGCGGCACGGCGCGCAGCTTCTTGGATCTCGCTCGTTCCACGTTCGCGGCGATGGGGAAGCCGGAGAACATCACGTTCATCGATACCCCTGCGGACATCCGGGACAAGTACCAGTACTTCACCGAGGCGCGGATGGAGAAGTTGCGCAGCGCAGGCTACGTGCAAGCCTTCCACTCGTTGGAAGACGGCGTAGGCGACTACGTGACGAACTACTTGGTGCCGGGCCGCTATCTCTGAAGAGACAAGCCCTCAGCCGTTATAGGATGTGGCGAACTCGGCGTGTTCGATGCGGTCGCGCATGAGCAGCAGTTCATCGCGCACACGTTGCAGCCGCTCGATCACTTCACTGACGGAGGCTTCTGGAACCGTGGGCGTCGGCTCCTCGGTCTTCTTCGCTGCGCGCAGTTGCTCTTTGGCCCCGACGATGGTGAAGCCCTTCTCCTTCAGCAACACCTGGATCTCGCGGATTTTGGTGATATCGTCCTTGGTGTAGAGGCGGTCGCCCTTACCGGTACGCTTCGGGCGCAGCACACCGAATTCCTTCTCCCAATAACGCAGGAGCGAGGTGTTCACCCCGAGTTGTTCGGCCACTTCGCCGATGGTCCAGTAGATGCGTTCGATCGTCTTCTCCTTGAGTGGCATGTTCGCGTGGTCCTCGTTCTCGTACTTCTTCAGGAGAGGGCGACGAAAGTAACTCAGTCGAACGATTGTGTGGCATTGCGCGAGAGTTCGATCATGCGCGCGTACTCGTCGGGCGTCAAACTGTTGAACAGGTAGTTCGCGGGATCCACCGGTGTGCCCGCCTTGTGCACTTCATAATGCAGATGAGGGCCCGCGCTCAGGCCGGTGTTCCCGGACAGGCCGAGAAGGTCTCCGCGTTTCACGCGTTGGCCGCTGCGCACCTTCAACTGGCTCAAATGCGCATACAGCGTCTCATAGCCGAAGCCGTGATCGACCACCACGTGGATCCCGAACCCATTGGTACCGTAATCGGCATAGGTCACGCGTCCATCGCCTGCTGCATGCACCTCGGTTCCGACCGGTGAAGTGAAGTCCAGGCCCTCGTGCATCTTCACGATCTTCAGGATCGGGTGCAGGCGCTCACCGAATCCGGAGCTTACCTCCGTCTTCTCATTGGGTATGGGCTGTATGCTGGGGATGCTTGCAAGCAATTCCTGCTTGCGGATGGCCAGCCCGGCGACCTCATCGAAGGAGATGCTCTGCACGTACAGCTGCTTCGCGATGCGGTCCAGCCGTTTGCGCGTGGCGATCACCAGGTCTGCGCTGGCGTAGCCTTCGAGGTCCTTATAACGGTTCATCCCCCCGATGCCCGCCTGGCGAACGGTACTGGGAATGGGGTCCGCTTCGAAGATCACGCGGTACACGTTGTCATCACGGCGCTGCACGTCGTACAGCACGTTCTCGATCTCCGAAAGGCGCTTGTTCACCAGTTCGTACTGCACTGCGAGCTGCTGGTTCTCGCGCTTGAGCTCGGCTTCCGTCCGCGTGTCCACGAACTGGGCGAGTAGGAACATCCCTATGACCCCCACGAGCAAGCCCGGGATCAGTGCGATGAGCGTGCGCTTGGTCTTCTGCCAGCCGCTCACGCGGATGCGCTCGAAGTTGAGTGTCTCGGAGTTGAAGCGGTATTTGAGTTCGGCCATCGGGAGTGACTCGTCGCGGAAGGCGAATGTAGCCGTCGCCCCACCTCTACCTTCGCGGCCCCTTATCAAAAGTCGTCAATGACCTCCCGCGAGATCCGCCAGAAGTTCCTCGATCACTTCGCCAAACACGGCCACACCATCGTGCCCAGCGCGCCGATGGTCGTGAAGGACGACCCCACGTTGATGTTCACCAACGCGGGGATGAACCAGTTCAAGGACCTCTTCCTCGGCAACCGCCCGGCCCAACACAAGCGCATCGCCGACACGCAGAAATGCCTGCGCGTTTCAGGGAAGCACAACGACCTGGAAGAAGTCGGCATCGACACGTACCACCATACGATGTTCGAGATGCTCGGCAACTGGAGCTTCGGCGACTACTTCAAGAAGGACGCGATCAACTGGGCGTGGGAACTGCTCGTGGACGTGTACGGCATCGACAAGTCGAACATCTACGTCACCTACTTCGGTGGCGATGAGAAGGACAAGCTGCCTGCGGACAATGAGACGCGCGAGCTCTGGAAGCAGTTCATGCCGGAGGACCGCATCCTGCCCTTCAGCCGCAAGGACAATTTTTGGGAGATGGGCGACACCGGCCCCTGTGGACCTTGTACAGAGATCCACGTGGACGTGCGCACCGCGGAAGAGAAGGCGCAGAAGCCGGGTCGTGACCTGGTGAACAACGACCACCCGCAGGTGATCGAGATCTGGAACAACGTGTTCATGCAGTTCGAGCGCAAGGCAGACGGCTCGCTCGTTGAACTTCCCGCGCAACATGTGGATACGGGCATGGGCTTTGAACGCCTCTGCATGGTGCTGCAAGGCAAGCGCAGCAACTACGACACGGATGTGTTCCAGCCGTTGATCCAAGCGATCGCCAAGTTGTCCGGCAAGAAGTACGGTGCGGAAGAGAAAGCGGACATCGCCATGCGCGTGATCGCGGACCATTTGCGCGCGATCTCCTTCGCCATCGCTGATGGACAACTGCCCAGCAACACGGGAGCGGGCTATGTGATCCGTCGCATCCTGCGTCGCGCGGTGCGTTACGGATACAGCTTCCTCGGGCTGAACGAGGCGTTCATCCACACCTTGGTGAAGGACCTCTCCGACCAGATGGGGGATCAATTCCCGGAGTTGCGCAAGCAAGCCGCGCTGGTGGAGAATGTGATACACGAAGAAGAGAAGGCATTCCTGCGCACACTGGAGCAGGGCACCAAGCGCTTGGAGCAGACGCTGAACGAATCGAAGGGCACCATAGCCGGTGATCGCGCCTTCGAGCTCTTCGACACGTACGGCTTTCCCATCGACCTCACGCAGCTGATGGCGCGTGAGCAAGGCCGTGATGTGGACATGAAGGGCTTCGAGTCTGAATTGAAAAAGCAGAAGGACCGCAGCCGCGCCGCCACGGCCGTCACTACGGGTGATTGGACCGAACTCGCGAAAGGCGAGACCACCTTCGTTGGTTATGATGAACTGAGCTGTGAGGCACGCATCCTCCGCTACCGCAAAGTCAGCGGCAAAGGAGGTGACCAATTCCAAGTGGTGCTGGACCGCACTCCCTTCTATGCGGAAGGCGGTGGCCAAGTGGGCGACCAAGGATGGCTCATCAGCGGCAGCGAGAAGATCGCCGTCACGGACACGAAGCGCGAGAACCAGCTCATCGTGCACTTCTGCAAGTCGTTGCCGAAGGATCCGAGTGCTTCGCTTACCGCACAGGTTGACGCCGATCGCCGCAAACTCACGCAGCGTAATCACACAGGTACGCACCTGTTGCACCATGCGCTGCGCAAAGTGCTCGGCACCCACGTGGAACAAAAAGGTTCGCTCGTGGCGCCTGACCGCCTGCGCTTCGACATCAGCCACTTCGCGAAGGTGACCAGCGAGGAACTGGCGACCGTCGAGAACGAAGTGCGCGGCATGATCTCATCCGACCTCACGTTCGAGGATCATCGCCGCATGCCGATAGCGGAAGCAAAAGCGATGGGCGCAATGGCGCTCTTCGGCGAGAAGTACGGCGATGAAGTGCGCGTTGTGAAGTTCGGTCCGAGCATCGAGCTCTGCGGCGGCACGCACGTTCCGCGTACCGGTGACATCGGCTTGTTCCGCATCGTGAGCGAAGGCGCACTGGCGGCCGGTATCCGCAGGATCGAGGCGATCACGAGTGTAGAAGCCGAGCGCTACATCAACGAGCGCTTGGAAAAGCTGGAAGAAGTGAACGTGTTGCTGAAGCACCCGACGGACCTGGTGCAAACGGTGAAGCAATTGATGGAGCAGAACGCCGCACTGGCCAAGGAAGTGGAGAAGGCCGGCAAGGAGCGCGTCACGGCCCTGATCGGCTCACTGCCTTCCACCGCGAAGACCTTTGGTGATGCCCGCTTGATCGCCATGGAAGTGGAACTGGATGCCGGTGGCATGAAGGACCTGGCCTTCCGCATGCGCGAGGGCAACAAGGACCTGTTGCTCGTTCTCGGTGCCCGTCAGGACGGGAAAGCGCTCTTGGCCGTTATGGTCGGCGATGACCTGCAACAGTCCCGCGGCCTGAAAGCCACGGACGTCATCAAGCAACTGTCCGCCGAGATCCAAGGCGGAGGTGGAGGACAAGCGTTCTATGCCACGGCCGGCGGCAAGGATCCCTCCGGATTGGAGCGGGCCTTGCGGAAGGCGGAGAGCCTCTTAAGCTAAGCTCGGACGTGGCGCATTAGGGTGGGTACCCACCTTCTTGCCGTACACGGGGCCCACGTAGTGCGTGTCGTAGCTCATCCCGAGGTTCAGGATGTACAGGCCATTGAGCACCACCACGAGCACGTAATCGATGATCGTGCGCTTGCCGAAGCTCTGTGCGGTTTCGATCCACACCTTGATGATCAGGTAGATGTTGTAGCCCGGGATCAGGAACAGAAGCAGGTGACCGGCCGGGCGCCCGACGATCTTCAGGTAATTGATCTGGCCCAGGATGGGGACCAAGCACGTCCAGCCGGGTTGCCCGGCCTTGTCGAACAGGCGCCATTGGGCCACCACGCCCACCAGGACGAAGAAGCCCAGAATGTACCACATCGCCTCACCGAAGCGACTATAGAAGTAGTCGTAAATGCCTGTGAACAGTTCCATTTGCCGAGGGGTTTAAGTCCGGACGCGTCGAATCCTTGCCGATTCAATCAGGGAGACGGCGCAAGATGCGTCCGGTTGCCTGCAAGGAACGCGTTCAGGGCGTGCGCATTATCCACCGCGCGATGAACAGTCCATCCCACCCGGGCAACGGCCGAAAACTACCCCCGGACGGGCTTCGGCAGGCGGGCGAAAAAACCCGCTTGCCGGATCGGGTCAACCGGTTACATTCGCAGCCCATTTCGCAGGACCTATGTACGCCATCGTCGATATCGCCGGCCAACAGTTCAAGGTAAAGGCTGGCCAGAAGCTGAAAGTGCACCGCTTGGAAGCCGAGGAAGGCAAGCATGTGGAGCTCGGGAACGTGCTGCTCGTGAGCAACGGCACCACGGTGAACGTGGGCACCCCCACGGTGGACGGTGCGCGCATCGCGGCCAAGGTCCTCAGCCACGGCAAGGGCGACAAAGTGCTCGTCTTCAAGAAGAAGCGCCGCAAGGGCTACAAGAAGATGAACGGCCACCGCCAATACCTCACCGAGCTTTGGATCGAGAGCATCCTGGGCAAAGGCGAGAAATTCGACGCCAGCAAGAGCACGGCACCGAAGCCCAAGGCCGTGGTAGCCGAGAAGCCGAAGGCGGCCAAGGCCCCGAAGGCAGCGGCAGAGGCAGCGGAAAAGAAGGCTCCCGCCAAGAAGGCTCCGGCGAAGAAGGCCGCTCCCAAGAAAGCAGCTCCCAAGAAGTAATCCCCCGGCCCGTTCGGGCCGATCAGTTAAGAAGCACTACCAGCCATGGCACACAAGAAAGGTGAAGGCAGTACCCAGAACGGACGCGAATCGCACTCGAAGCGTCTCGGCGTGAAGATCTTCGGCGGCAGCACGGCCGTGGCCGGCAACATCATCGTTCGCCAGCGTGGCACCAAGCACCACCCGGGCCGTAACGTGGGCATCGGTGTGGACCACACCCTCTACGCCCTTACGGATGGTGTTGTGGAGTTCCGCCGCAAGCGTAATGACAAGAGCTACGTGAGCGTGGTTCCTGCGGAAGCCTCGAAGAACTGAGGTCTATTCTCTGACGAACGAGCCCTTCCACCTTGGTGGAGGGGCTTTCACTTTTCGGCCAGATGGGCTTTGGCCCGAGTGGCGTAGAACCCGTCTCGTTCCACCACGGCGTTGAAGAACGGCAATGCGCGCCCAGGACCATCGGCCCGCTCCACCGCGAGCGCATGGTACCATTCGGCCTCCTCGACGAAGGTGTCGACCTCATGGGTGCGTGCCCGGTCCAACAAGCTGGCCGCGCGCGGGAACAAACCCAGATCATAGCAGCAAAGGCCGGCGTAGAACAGCGCGTTCACATCCTCCGGATGATCCTCAAGAACAACGAACATGTCTTCCAAACAGCCTTGCCGATCTCCCCGGGAGAACTTGTCCATGGCGCTTTTGAAGTAGCGGTCGTACGGTACGGCGTTGTCCGCCGGCTTCGCATCAGCTTTGGCTTGAGCATCGCTGTAGCGCGCATCGACGGAACCATCAGCTAGTTCCAGCACGGGGTCGATCGGGTACAGCTCCTTCGGATGCACGAGTTTCAGATCGAAGAAGAACATCAACTTCCGTGAAGGCTTCGGTGCAGGAACCGCCTTCGGCTTCTCGGCATCGATGGGCGGAGCCGTGACCGGCGCTACCGGCAAGGCGTCCACATGGGCAGGCGGATCATCGCGCACGATGGCATCCACCGTTTCCTGCGGCTGAACGAAATGATCCACACCCCGGTACGCTGACCGCAACGATTCGGGCAAGGCCGTGGCTTGGGCAAGTTCCTCGGTGAACGCTACCTGCTGTGCCGGGGTGACGGGAATGGCGACCTGATCGATAACAGGATCCACAGGGGGAACGTGCGGTAGAGGTTCCGACCGGTAGGTCGACCAGAACGCGATGATGAACGCGACCAAGGTGACGCCGGCGATAAGCCAGGTCCTTCCGCTGGAACGAAGAGGCGCAGGGCGGAACTTCACCAGTTCACCAAGACCGGCGGACGCACCGGGCAAGCGCAGGCCATCCACGGCATCGCGCAGCAATGGGTCCGCTTCCATACGCAGTTCCACTTCGTGCCGCTCGGCCGGGGTCAGCTCCCCGCGCACGTAGCGCTCCAAGCGCTCGCGGTCAAGCGTTCCGCGCGGCGTGAAGGGGTTATCGTTCGTTCTGGTCGCCATGTTGCGAGAGGATGAGGCGCAGGTTGCGGCGCCCGTTCTGGATGTGGCTGCGCACGTGCTCCACGGAGTAGCCCGTACGTTCCGCCGTCTGTTGATAGCTGTTCCGCTCCAGGTAGAAGAGGCGTATGCAGGTCTGTTGAGCGTCCTTCAATTCACCGATGGCCACTTCGAGGCGCTGCAGCGTGGCCTCGTGCAGCAACGCGTCATCCGTCATTTCTTCCGGTGCTTGGAGGAGCGCATCATCCACCCGGGTCTGGGGATCGTATTTGCGCAACAGCATCAAACAGCGATTGCGCGTCACCGCATGGATCCACGGTCTGAACGACTTCACCTCGTGCTTGCCCAACAGCTCGGGCAGCGACGCGAACACCTCAACGACAAGGTCCTTCGCGCGCTCGGCGTCCTTCAGGTACTTCATGCCGACGCCGAAAAGCAGGTGCGCATAGCGGTCCCACAACGCGGCGAGCGAGGACTGTTGGCCGCTCTTCACGCGCGCCACCAGGTCCTCGTCGCTCAGGTGCTCTATGGTCTTCCGCCGGAGGAACACGTCTTGTGGAATTGATGGGTTCGCAGTAAAGAGTTCGCAGTTGGCAGTTGCAGTGGACGACGCTGCAACTGCCAACTGAACATGGATGCAACGCCTACTGCACTCCAGCGTTCCGCTGCTGGTACAGGTCGAAGTAACTCTTCGTCTCGATCGCCACGATACCTCCGGTGATATCGCCGTACTTGGCAGGTACACCGCCGGTGTAAACGCTGAAGCTGTTGATGGCCTCGTTGGGCACTCCGCTCAGTCGGCTGCCGAGCTTCACCCCGTCCACGAAGTAGCACATGTTCTCGGCCCGCGCTCCGCGGAAGTAGAGGCCATCGCCGTGTGAAGCTTGGACAACACCGGGGACGAACGAAGCGATCATCTTCACCGGATCCACCTTGTTCGGGTTGTTCGTGAACTGCTTGTGGAACACCTTGGTGACACCCGTGTTGTCGTGTTCGATCATCGGTGGAACGTACCTCTCTCTGACGATCACCAACGTGGGCAGGTCCTTGGCGTCCTGTAGTCGCAACTCGCCCATGCGGGTAATATCATCGGGCAGCACCACGATACCTTCCTTGGTGAGGTCAATATTGAACGCCACGAGACGTATGGAGTATTCCCCGGCAGGCAACGGCTTCACGGTGAATCGCCCATCGATATCGCTCGTCGCGCTCCAACTATTGCCGCCCTGACCGGCCGTTACGCTCACGAACGGCACCGGATCGCCGTTGTCATCCAGCAGTTTCCCTTCAATGCTGCCGAAGCCCTGCCCCATCACAGCCGCGCTGAGCGCCAAGGCCGCGATGATCATCCCTTTCCTGGTTTCCATGGTTGCGGTCGTTGAGTGACCGTTCAACAGGGAGATGCGGAGCGGGGCGCGAATGCACAAGACCATTACAACTCCACGGCCACCACTTCCCTCACCCCCGGCACCATCTGCTTCAGCAGGTTCTCGATGCCGCCTTTGAGAGTGACCATGCTGCTGGGGCAACCGCTGCACGAGCCGCGCAGATCCACGGCCACAACGCCATCGGCGAAGGATCGGAAAGCGATATGCCCGCCGTCGCCTGCCACAGCTGGGCTGACGTACTCGTCGATCACGGCGATGATCTTGCGCTCTGCATCCGTGGTCGGCTCCGCATGCGTGACGGCGCGTTCGTTCGCATCGGCGAGCTTCTGGGCCGGCGCATCAACGTTCACCACACGGCCATCAGCTTGGAGGTACTCCTGAATGTACTCGCGCAGCTCCATTTGCACCAGGTCCCATGTGATGGAATCGTTCTTGGTGACGGTGATGAAATTCCCGCTGATGAAAACACCGGTCACGAAGGGAAGGTTGAAGACATGCGCGGCGAGCGGACTAACGGCCTCGGCCTCCTCCGGCGTGCGGAACTCCACCATACGACCATCAGGCACCAGCATACGGCTGCTCACATAGCGCATCGTGGACGGGTTCGGGGTCATCTCGGCGTAAACGGAGACGGGGGGCTGTTTCGTAGCGGTTTCCATAGGGTGCAAAGCTACAGCCTCGCGAACCCCGCCTTCCCTTCATAGCATCACAAGACTTGGCCCCGAACACCTCTCCTGGACCGGATGCCGCAGTACCAAGGCCGTACTTTCGTGCCGCTCATGAAAGCACTCCGCTCCCATCGCTGGTTGGCCTCTTTCGCCGCACTGCTGCTGCTGCTGGGCACGGCGGCACCGGCCTTGGTGCGCATGAACTGCCTGAGCAGCGGCCGATCGGTAGTGAGCATCGGACAAGCCGATGATTGCTGCCCGCCGGACGCGGAACATCCGAAAGGCGCACAGATACAGGCCGTGTGCTGTGAATTCCAGCGCACAGCGCCCGAGCGCACGGCGTTCCATGTCGAGTCCGCTCCATCGATCGTGGCCGCTTTCGTGCGCTCACCAGATAAGGGGATCGGCTTCGCACCAAGCCTGCTCGATGCCCCGAAGGGATCCGGGCTCATGGCGCACCCGCCGCCCTTGCCCACGGCAGAGCGATTGAGCCACTTGGGCAGCTTCCTCATTTAGGATAGGTCTTTACCGTTCCGGGTCGTCATCCAGATCCGGCATTTCCTTTTTCCAACGGAAAGACCAGTCCCATTTGAAGCACGTCCATCATAAACGAGCATTGCTGCTCATAGTCGGGCTTTGGCTCTGCTCGCCAGAAGCCGCGAACGCGCAGGTAAGCGCGCGAATGACCGGTGTCGTCAATGGCACAGCGGCAAACGGCACCCGCGATCCGATCCCCTTCGCCTACTTGTCCGTGGTCGGTCAGGAAGCATCGGCAACGGCCGATCAAGAGGGTCACTTCACACTCGTCGCGCGGCTGACCTTTCCGCTGCAGCTGGTCACCTCGGCGGTCGGCTACGCGACGGACACGACCATCGTAAACCGAACGGAAGAGGAGATCACCATCCTGCTTTCCGCCGTGATCGAACTGAAGCCGACCGAGGTGACCCAGCGGCAAGCGGGCACCACTTTGAGCTTGCGGAACACGCAGAGCACGGAGAGCATCGGCGCGAAGGAACTGAAGCGCGCCGCGTGCTGCGACCTGAGCGAGAGCTTCGAGAGCAACGCCACGGTGGACGTGAGCTACAGCGATGCGGTGAGCGGCGCGAAGACGATCCGCATGCTGGGACTGGATGGCAAGTACGCGCAGATCAGCGTGGAGAACATCCCCTTTATACGCGGGCTCAGCAGCAACTACGGGCTCACGCTCATACCGGGTCCGTGGGTCAATGCGATCAATGTGAGCAAGGGTATCGGCACGGCGGTGAACGGCCCGAACGCCATGACCGGCCAGATCGACCTGTGCCTGGCCGATCCGGGAACAGCCCCACCCCTCTTCACCAATCTCTACATCAACAACCAGGGCCGTACCGAGCTGAACGTGAACGCAGCGCAGCACCTCGGTAAAGCGGGGGATAACCTGATCATGGTACAAGGCAGCTTGAACCAGCGCGATATGGACGGGAACAACGACGGCTTCCGCGACCAGCCATTGAGCCGCCGCTTCAACATCATGGACCGCTGGCTCTTCAGCAACGGCAAGCGCACCACACAGGTGATCGCGCGCTACGTGACCGATGCGCGCGACGGCGGGAACACGGACGCGCATGTGCCCGGCGAAGGCTCCGGTGGCAGACACTACCGAGCGCGTATCGGAAACGAGATGGCCGACCTGATCGCCAAGAACGGATGGATCCTGCGCGATAGCACGAAGAGCATCGGTATACTGACCTCCTTCCGCAACCATACGGTCTCATCGGAGTTCGGCGATCGCGGATACGAGGGATCACAGCTCAGCGGCTACGCGAACGTGGTGTACCAACAGATGCTCCGCAAGGGCAACGACCAGTTCAAGACGGGCGCGAGCTTCCAGTATGACGCTTATGATGAGCGGTTCCGCGACAGCGCGTTCAGCCGCATCGAACGCATGCCCGGTCTGTTCGCCGAGTACACGCGCTCGCGCAAGCGCTTCACCCTGGTGGCCGGTCTCCGTGCCGACTTCAACAGCTTCTATGGTGATGCAGTATCGCCACGCGTGCATGTGAAGTACGACCTCGGTCCATTAACGACGGTACGTTTTTCCATAGGCCATGGCGTCCGCAGCGCCAACCCGTTGGTGGAGAACGCCAGCGCGCTCGCCAGTTCACGCAACGTGGTCGTGGAAGGCCCGCTCCGCATGGAGCGCTCATGGAATTTCGGCGCGTCGATCCTGCACAAGTGGAAATGGTTGGGCAAGAAGTGGGCGCTGGGCATCGATGTGTACCGGAGCGAGTTCACGGATCAGGTGGTGGCCGACCTGGACCGGAGCCCGCGGACGCTGGCCATCTACATGTTGCACGGCAGCAGCTATGCGAACAGCGTGCTCGCCGATCTGCAGGTCGAACTTTCACACACGGTGCGTGCCAAAGCGAGCTATCGGTGGTACGATGTGCGCACCACGTATGACGGAATTCTGCGCGAACGGCCCTTCACCCCTGCGCATCGCGGGTTGGTGGACCTGGCCTACGAAAGCCGGAACGACCGCTGGCGCTTCGACGTGTTCACCAACATCTTCGGAACGGCGCGCCTGCCTGACACGTCAGAGAATCCGGAAGCCTACCGGCTGCCCGGCCACGCACCGTCCTATGCGACATTGAACGCCCAGTTGACACATGTATTGGGCACATTGGAGCTTTACATCGGTGGGGAGAATCTCGCCAGCAGCACGCAGACCCGCCAGATCCTCGCGCCCGAGGACCCCTTCGGCCCTTACTTTGATGCATCGCTGATCTGGGGACCGACCCAAGGCGCGATGGTCTACGGCGGGTTCCGCCACACCTTCAAACGGAAGACGCACGAACAAGGCGAACCATGAAGAACCTCTTGATAGCGATTCTCCTCCTGACCGTTCTGCCTGCATTGGCGCAAGGCAGGGCCGGAACGGATACCCTCGCGATCCGAACAAATGCCGTGTGCGATATGTGCGTGAAGACCATCGAGACGGAACTCGTCTACGAGAAAGGCGTGAGCGCCGTGAAGGTCGACCTGGAGCACAGCCTCATCCGCGTGGCCATCAACGAGAAGAAGACGGACGTGGAGAAGGTGAGGAAAGCGATCACCGAGCTCGGCTATGCTGCGGACGATCTGCTTCCCGACATGGCCGCCCGGGAAAAGCTGCCCGACTGCTGCAAGAAAGAAGGATGCGGCCTGCCCGTTGCACCCGCGCCGATCGAACGGAAGAATTGATCATGGCCCTCGTCCGTACGCTCAATGGTGCCACGCCCTCTTTCGGGCGCGACGTTTTCCTGGCCGAGACCGCCGTGGTGATCGGCGATGTGGTGATGGGCGACCAATGCAGTGTCTGGTACAACGCGGTGGTGCGTGGCGACGTGAACGCGATCCGTATAGGCGACCGCGTGAACGTGCAGGACGGTGCCGTACTGCATTGCACGTATCAACGTGCGGCCCTCACCATCGGCAATGACGTGAGCATCGGTCACAATGCCATCGTGCATGGTTGCACCATCAAGGACAAGGTGCTCATCGGCATGGGGTCCATCGTGATGGACAACGCGGAGATCGGCGAAGGCAGCGTGATCGCGGCGGGTGCGGTGGTCATACAGAACACGAAGGTGGAACCGGGCAGCTTGATGGCCGGAGTGCCGGCCAAGCGCATCGGGCCGGTGAGCGCTGACCTGTCGGCCAACGAGATCGAACGGATCGCGCGGAACTACCTGATGTACGCGGGCTGGTTCAAGGAAGGGTGAGCGTCCCACCATCCCAACCCGCCGCTGCGACGCCCTCGCGCGGAAGATCGAGCAGCTCCAGGACGATCGGCAATTCATCCGTGATAAGGCTCGTCCACAAGTGGAAGCCGCCTGTGCCCTCCGTAGCGAGCAGCCCTTGTTCATCGAGCACGCGTTTCACCTGTCGCGCCACGGCCGGGGCCGGGTCGATCACTTCCACCTCCGGCCCGCAGATGCGTTCGATCAGCGGGCGCACGAGCGGATAATGGGTGCACGCGAGCACGAGTTCGTCCATGCCTTGCGCGAGCATCGGCTCCAACCAGGCGCGGAGCATGCGCTCGGTGCCGGGTGATTCCAGATCCCCCGCTTCGATGGCCTGTACCAGACCGGGACACGGCTGCTCGATCACCTTCACGCCTTGGGCGAAACGCTCCACCACGGAAGCGAAGAGCTCGCCCTGGAATGTCGCGCGCGTGGCGATCACGCCAACGACCTGGCTGCGTGAACGTTCAGCGGCGGGCTTCACGGCGGGCTCCATACCGATGAACGCGAAACGTGGATAGGCCTCGCGCAATTCCCTCAGGGCCGCGGCGGACGCGGTGTTGCACGCGATCACGATCATTTTGCAGCCCTTGCCCATGAGTGCGCGCACGATGCCCGCGCTGAAGGCGCGCACCTCACGCAGGCTTCGATCGCCGTACGGGATATGGGCGGTATCCCCGAAATAGAGCAGGCGCTCCGAGGGGAGCGCCTGCCGTATGGCCGAGGCCACGGTGAGGCCACCGAGACCGCTGTCGAAAATGCCGATCGGCGCGCGGGCCACCACGGCGTTCGGGTTCAGGGCGTGGTGATGTTCAGTTGCTTCTTCACCAAGGGCATGATGTCCTCGCCCTTGTCATAGAAGAGCACCATGCCGGTGCTGCTGTCGAAGATGTAAGTGAAATTATTGGCATTGGCCACGTCCTTGATGGCCTTGTCCGTGCGCTCCACCATGGGCGCAAGGAGTTCCTGCTCCTGCTTGGCGAGGTCCTCCTTGGCGGTCTCTTGGGCGGCGGTGATGCGCTGTTCGAGCTCAGCGAGCTCGCGTTGCGCGGCATCCTTCTGCGTTTGCGTCATCGCATCGAAACCGGCCTGCACTTCGGCGAGCTTGGATTTGTACTCCTCGCCCATGGCCTTCAGCTTGTCATCGAGCTGTTTGGCGAAGGCCTGCATTTTGGATTCGGCCTCCTTGCGCTCCGGAAGGGCGAGCATAAGGCCTTGGCGGTCGATGTGGCCGAGCTTGGTCTGTGCGTGTGCACCGGTGGCGCTGGTCAGCAGCACGCACAGGGCGATGAGGAACTTCTTCATGTTCATTGCTTGGGTGGTCCCGGGTAAGCGGGGTTGGTGTTCAGTTCTTGGGTTTCGGTGGTGTCACGCCTCCATCGCGGCTGTCCTTTTCGGGCGTTGTGCCACCGTCATCGCGGCCGCCGCCTTCCTTGGGCTTCTCTTCCGGTGTGCCTTCCTCCTCTTCATCGCCGCGCACGTTGCCCGCGTTGCCACCGCCCGCCTTGCCGGGCTTGATGCCCAGCTTCTTCAACACGGCGTCGCTCTTATCGAGCTTCGGGTTGGCGAACATCACGTTGTTACCGGGTCCGCCCACATCGAAGATGGCGGTGTAGCTCGTGCCGGCCACGTCGGTCACCGCTTGGAAGATCCGGTCCTGTATGGGCTGGATGAGTTCCTGCCGTTTCTTGAACAGGTCTCCTTCCACGCCGAAGCGCTTCTTCTGCAGTTCACGCGCTTCGTTCTCCTTCTTGGAGATCTCCTCCAAGCGCGAGGTCTTCATATCCTCGGTGAGGAGGATGGCTTCGGCGTTGTAGGCATCACGCATGCGCTTGATCTGGTTCCAGCGCTCGTCGATCTCCTTCTGCCAGACGCCGCTCTGGTGGTCCAGCTCCTGCTGGGCCGCGGCATAGTCGGGCATCTGCTCCAGGATGTACTTCGTGTCCACGAAAGCGATCTTCTGGGCCAAGGCCACGGAGGGGGCCAGTAGGACCAGTGCCAGCAGGGTTCGGAAAGTGGGTAGGGTCATGATAAAGGCCGTCGAAAGTAGGCGATCATCGGGTCACAGCTCCCCAAGATCGATGCCAATGGTGAAGTGGAACTGGCTCTTGGCCATGTTGGGCGAGTTGGGGACATCGTCGAAGCGCCAAGCGTAATCCAGGCCCATCGGCCCGAACATGGGCAGGAAGAGGCGCAGCCCGATACCAGCGCTCCGGTACAAGCGGAAGGGGTCGTAGCGGTTGATGTCGTTCCATGCGTTCGCGCCCTCCACGAAGGAGGTAGCGAAGATGGTCGCCGAAGGGTTGAGGGAAACGGGGAAGCGCAGTTCGGCGGTGTACTTGTTCACGAAGAAGCTGCCGGTGCTGGGCGTCAATGAGAGATCGTCGTAGCCGCGCAGGGCGATGATCTCGCGGCCATCGAGCTGGAAGCCGGTAAGGCCGCTACCGCCCAGATAGAAGCGTTCGAAGGGCGAATCACCCTTGCGCTTGGTATAGCGGCCCAAGAAACCGAAGCCGGCGCGGGCCATGAACACGAAGTCATGCTTGCTCTTGCTGCGGGTGAGCTTCGTGAACCATTGGGTGGTGAACTTCCACTTGTGGAACTCCGCCAGTTTGTAGCGCTCGGCGGGTGTCAGGTCGGTGTAGACGATGCTGCGGTTGTTCCCGATCGCCGAGAAGGGCGGCGTGAACTTCACGCTTACGGCTGTTTCGGAGCCTTGTGTGATCCAGAAGGGCTCCTGGATACTGCGCCGTGCGAAGCGGACCTGCGCGGCGAACACGTTGCTGTTGCCGTCCGAGAAGGAGAACAGGGCGGAAGTCCCCGAACTGGTCACCCAGTTGTTCAATTTGTACTGCTGGAAGCTGCCGGTAAGGTTGATGAAGAAGTAGTCGTCCGGCGATTTCAACCGCTTGCCAAAGCCCAAAGAGGTACCGAAGATCCCGAGTTCGCTGAAGGCCGAAGTGCCGTCCGTGCGCAGGTCCCCGGGGCTTGCGCCGTTGGTCTGGCGCGTGTAGTAGGCGGAAACGCTGAGCGAGTTGGGCTTGCGGCCGCCGAGCCACGGCTCGATGAAGGAGAGGCTGTAGCTCTGGTAGTATTTTCCGTTGGTCTGCGCACGCAGGTTGAGGGTCTGTCCATCACCGGCGGGCAGCGGGCTCCAGGCCTTCGCGTCGAAGAATTTCCGCAGACTGAAGTTGGTGAACGAAAGGCCGAGCGAGAGCAGCAGGCGTCCCGCACCGTAGCCACCGCTCAGTTCCAAGCGATCGCTCGGCTTCTCCTCAACGGTATAGTTCAGGTCCACCAGGCCGGTGCGCGGATCGGGCTTCGGGTTCACGCCCACCTTCTCGGGATCGAAAAAGCCGAGGCCGATGAGCTGCTGCTGGGAGCGGATCACCTCGCTGCGATCGAACAGGTCCCCGGGCAAGGTCCGGATCTCGCGGCGGATCACATGGTCGAAGGTCTTCGTGTTGCCGCTGATGGTGACGTTCCGCACGCGGTACTGGCGGCCTTCACGGATGCGGATCTCCAGGTCGATGCTGTCGCCTTCCACGCGTTCCACCGGGTCCGGATAGAAGCTCAGGTAGCCGCGGTCCATGTACAGCGAACTGATATCGGCGCCGCTGGGGTTCTGGTACAGGCGCATGTCCAGAAGACGCTTGTTGTAGATCTCGCCCTTCTTGATGCGCAGCACGGTGTGCAGGGTGTCGCTACTGTACTTGGTGTTGCCGATGAAATCGATGTTGCGGAAGTAGAAGCGGTTGCCCTCGTCGATCCAGACATCGAGCTGGATCTTTTTCGCGCTCACATAGCTCATCGAGTCCCTTACCACGCTGGCATTGCGGAAACCCTTCTCGTTGTAGACCGCCACGATGGCCTGCTGGTCGCTCTTGAAGTCGTTCCGCTTGAACTTGCTCGACCCGAAGACATTGTACCAGCGTTTGCGCTTGGTATCGTGCATGGCCCGGCGCAAGCGCTTGCTCTTCACGTTGTCATTGCCGTGGAAGATGATGTCCTTGATGCGCACGCGCGGTCCTGGATCCACACGGACGATAAGCCGCATACCGGTGGAGTCCGCCGCATCCACGACCTGCTCGATGCGCGCGTCCGCTTTCAGATGCCCCTTGTCGATGAAGTAGCGGCGGATGGTAGAGCGGATGTAGGCGAGCAGCGCGTCGTTCACCTGCATGCCGCGTTCGATGTGCAGCTCTTCGCGCAGTTTGTCCGCCTCGTTCCGGGAAACTGTTCCACCGAAATTGAAACTGGCCAGCTTCGGGTTCTCCTGCACGATGATGTTCAGGAAGATCGTGTTGCCCCGGATCTCCGCCGCTTCGATGCGCACATCGGTGAAGAGGTGCTGGTCCCAGATGGCCTGTATCGCGCGGCCGATGCGCTCACCGGGCACGTTGATCTTGTCGCCCACCTGCAGGCCGCTGAAGAGTTCGACGGCTTTGGAATCGATGGTGACGAGACCGAAGACCTGGATCCCGCCGATGGTGTACTCCTTCGGGTAAGCGTAGTCCAGCACCGGACCGCTCAGGGTCTGCGCCGTGGCCAGGAGCTTGGTCAACAAGGCGACCGCGAGGAGTAATGAACGCATCATGCCGGAGTGACCTGGTCGCTGGTAAGGCCGAAGCGGCGTTCGCGGTTCTGGAAATCGAGGACGGCCTGGAAGAGGTGTTCCTTGCGGAAATCCGGCCAGAGCACAGGCGTGAACCAGAGCTCGGCATAGGCGATCTGCCAGAGCAGGAAGTTGCTGATGCGCTGTTCGCCGCTGGTGCGGATCATCAGTTCGGGATCGGGCAGGCCCACGGTGCTGAGTCGTTCCGTGATCATGGCCTCGTTCACATCGTGCATTCCGATGCGCCCGTCCTTCAGGTCCTGCGCGATGGAGCGTGTGGCGCGCAGCAATTCCCAGCGGGCACTGTAGCTCAGGGCGAGCGTCAAGGTCACCCGGTCGTTGTGCGAGGTCTGCTGGATGGCGCGCAGGAGTGTGGCGCGGCAGGCGGGCGGCAAGCTGTCCGTATCACCGATGGTGTGGAGGCGGACACCGTTCTCGTGCAGGCTCTCCATCTCGCTCATCAGGGTGTTCACGAGCAGGTCCATCAGCGCGTCCACCTCTGCTTGAGGGCGGCTCCAGTTCTCCGTGGAAAAGGCGTAGAGGGTGAGGTACTTCACCCCGATCTCCGTAGCCGCGACCAGCGTTTCGCGCACGCTCTTCACGCCGTTGGAATGCCCCACCACGCGCAATTCGCCCTGGCGCTGGGCCCAGCGGCCGTTGCCGTCCATGATGATGGCCACATGCTGGGGTACGCGCAGCGGATCGATGCGCGCCCGCAGCTCATCGGCGGTCGACATGGTCCCGGGCATGGTCGGCGTTTTTTCCAAGGGGCGCGAAGTTCTCTTTTTGGTGCTTGGGCGGCTCGCTGTTCACACCTCTTGCGGATCGCGACTTCCACCGGTGCGACCTTGCATGGTCGCAGGTCTACTTGTTGCGCATTTTGTCCCAGATGGCATCGCACTCCGTGAACTTGGTGAGGAGCACCGAGAGCGTGAGGCCCGTGTACTGGTACCAGTCCTGCGTGTAGCTGTCCCCACGCGAACGGCCGGTGTTGATACCCGTTTCGCGCAGCACGCTGGGATCCGCCAGTGCGGCGGTGAGCGGGCCGGTCTCTGTGGTGAGGAAAGTGTTGTCCACGTAGGTGCCGCTCACATCATCGAGATGGTCCGTGTACGTGCGGCGCAAACCCCACTCCAGTCCCAGGTCGAGCTTGTCGGTAAGCGCGAACTTGAAGCCGACCCCGTGAGGAATGCTCAGCACGTCCAGCTTGTAGGGATCCCCGCCGACACTGGTGCCCTGTCCTTCGGTGCCCAAGGGTTGCAGGTCGTACCAGGTATCGTCCAGCAGGTTCTGCGGGTTGAAGTGGATGTAAGCCAGGCCCAGGAAGATGTAGGGCGTCCAATTGTGGCTGTCCTTGGTGATGCCCCGGTATTTCAGGAAGTTGATCTCCACGGTGGCCGAGACTTCGAACAGGTTGGTGCGAAAGCCCAGGTTGCGCAACACCTGCAGGGAGTCATTGGAATCGCTGTCGTACGCTTCCAATTTGGTGAACAGCCCTTGGATCCGCACAGCATAGTGCTGGTTGAAGTTGTAGCGGTAAAAGAGTCCGCCGGCGAGGTGGGTGTTCGTTGGGTAATGCCGGGTAGGGTTGATGTCCCCGATGTAGTAGCTGACCCCACCGGTGATGCCCAATTCGCTCACCTGCGCGCGCAAGTGGGCGAGCTGGGCGAGGCAGAACAGGAGGAGAAGCCGACGGCGCATCCGGTGTGGAACGGAATGAAGGCTATATCCTTGCCCGTTCCGGGGGCGAACTTAGAGTCTGTTCGGGTTCTCTTGGGCGATGGATCACCGCGACTGTTTTTCGTTCAGGCGCAGCCGGAAGATCATCGCGTAGCGGTGTCTACGGGATCATCTTACGGCGAAGCATGGGCGGAAAAGCGATTCCGTCCCGGCTTGACGGGGAGGCCGGGGGACGCGTTCAAGAGAACCCGAGCAGGCTCTATCCGTTGGTCTTCAGGACGGGAGGTCCACTCCGCACATCCAGGCCCCAGCCGAGTTTGTCCCGCAGGGTGTTGAAGAAGTCACTGCCTTCCAAGTGGATGAATCGCACACGATGGTCGGCACGCCGCACATGGAGGTCGGTCGGTCGGTCCAAGGTGAAGCTCTTGGAATCGAGGTTGACCAGGTACTTGTCCTCACGGGCGTGGGCGCGCAGCCTTACTTGGCTGTCCCCCGGCAGCACGATGGGCCGCACGTTCAGGTTGTGCGCGGCGATGGGGGTGATCACCATGGCGTCACAGGTCGGATCCAGGAGCGGACCGCCGCAGCTCAAGGAGTAGGCGGTGCTTCCCGTAGGTGTCGCGATGATGAGCCCATCGGACCAATAGGTGTTCAGGAACCGGTCGTTCACGAAGGCATCCACGGCGAGCATGCTGCTGGTGTCCCGCTTGTGCACGCTCACTTCGTTCATGGCGAACAATGGTGTACCAAAAGCAAGTCCTTCCCCTTGTACCGCCAGCAATCCGCGGTCCTCGATGGCATAGCGCCCCTCTTTCACGGCCCGCATCGCGGCCACTGCGCCTTCTTCCCGCGTGCTGCTGAGAAAGCCCAGTCGCCCCAGGTTGATGCCCAGTACGGGGATCCCGCTCCGGCCCACCTTGGCCACGCTGTCCAGGAAGGTGCCATCGCCACCGAGGCTGAAGAACACCTCGATGCCCGCGTTGGCCGGGTTGTCCGCGATCTCCGTATGGGCGTCCACTGGAAGCCCTGCTGCCGCGAGCTGGTCCGCCAAGGCCTTGTCCACCACGGGCACCATGCCTTCGGCCCGCATGGCCTCGTGGATGCGCTTCACCGAAGGAATGCTCTCCAGTGCCAGGGATCGTCCGTGGGTGCCGATGCGCATGGGTCGTCCGCCGAAGCCTGTTGGTGACGGGGAGGTCAAAGATGGCGGTTGCTTTCGGTGATGGGCGAATGCTTCCTGCCCTGCTCAGAACGGCTGCGCGAAATGCAGGTAGAAGGCGCGCTCGTCGAACCCGTTCACCGCGAACTCGACGCGCATGACCTGGTCATAGCTGCTCACCACGTTCACGCCCACGCCATAGCCCTGTTGCAGCTCATTGGCCAAGGGGTTCACTTCCGCGTAGCGCGAGTCCCAGACCTTTCCGAAGTCCGCGAAGGCGTTCAGGTACACGGCGAGATAGAGCGTCTTGAAGTTGTCGTTCTTCATGCCCTCGAAGATGTATTCGCGGGGCTTCACGAGGGCCCAGAGCGCGTTGGCCTTGAAGAGCGTGTAGTGCTCGCCATCGATCACGTAGTACTCGTAGCCGCGGACATAATCGTCATAGCCGAGGCCTTGCTGCATGTAGTAGGGCAGCTCGGGACCAACGCTCACCTTGGCCCGCAGGCTCCCCCCTATGCTCCAACGCTCGCTCGTGCGCCAGGAGCGCTGCACCGCACCGTAGAAGGTGGTCAGGTCCACGTCCCCGCCATCTAGGAAAGGCAGTCCGAAGTGATCGGCGCGGAACAGGGTGTAGGTGCCGCTCAACGGATAGACCCGGTTGTCCCGCTGGTCGTGGGTGAAGGAATAGCCCAGGTTGAAATAGTTGAGGCGGGCGGCTCCCTCGTTGAAGTAGGTGGGCACATTGCGCACGACGGAATCGAGCACATCGGCGTGCGTGTAGCTGAGCCGGAAGGAATGGCGCATGTCGAAAGCGGGGCGCAACGTGGCCTCCAGGTCGCCTTTCCATTCGCGGCGTGTTTCCCGCCCACGCAAGGTGATGAAGTCGCGTTTGTTACCGACCGTCCCGATGGTGATCTCATCCTGTTGGGTGCGTCCACCCCCGAAGGCGAGCCCCCAGCGTTGCTTCTTGTCGATGAACGGGAAGCGGTAGCGCAAGGCGAACTCCTTGGCGTAACCGAGCTGCACCTTGGCATACAGCGTTTCGTTGCGGCCGCGCATGTTGTAGCGGTAGAGGAAGGCACCGTAGTACACGCGCCTGAAGTCACGCGTGAGCCACCAGGTATTGAAGTTCGGGTCGCTGTACTTGAAAATGGGCGTGGGCCAATAGAACCAGCGCTCGGACACGGTGACGGTTAGGAATACCTCAGTTCGTGACAGGTACAAGGGCACGATGCGAACACTGTTGAAGAGCCCGAGGTTGTACACATTCTGGCGGCTGCGCTCGATCAGGTAGTAGAGCTGCTCGTTGGTGCGCACGGTATCGCCCTCTTGCAGCGTGAGCTCCCGCAGGATCACGCGCTCCTTGGTTGTACTGTTGCCTTCCACCACGATACCATGGACGGCGAACGGCCCGGCATAGGCGCTGTCCTGCTGCGGTCTTGCGGACTTCGCGGCGAACAGGAGGAGCAGAAGGAGCAGGCGACGTGCCGCGCGCATGGGTTTGATCCCGTTCACGGGAGGCGGACGATCACAGATTGATCAGGCGCATCAGCTCGTCATAACGCCCCAAGAGGTTCTCATGGAAGCGGGATCCCTGGTACGTGGTCTTCACGTTGTATTCGTACCGCTCGAAGGTCTGCAGGATGTCGCTGATGTCTTCCCGGTTGATCTTCAGGGTCACTTCCGTCCGTGTGCTGTCCGGCAGCGGGTGGCAGTACACACTGAGCACCTTGCCGTCATTGCCTTCCACGATGCGCGCGATCTCCTGCAGGCTGTAATCGATGGCGTTCATCTCCAGGACCAGCACACTGCCCGGTTCGCGCACATTGGTCACTTCGCTCAGGCGACGCAGGGCCATGTGCTCGTTCACCGCGCCGAGGTAGCGTCCGTTCATGTCGAGCACCGGCACTACGGTGAGGCCCCGTTCCACGAAGAGCTTCATCACGTCATAGATGTGCTGCAGTTCGCGCACATAGGGCAGTTCCACGCGCTCCATCACGTCGCCCACCGCCCCGCGGGCAGCACCGCCTTCAAGGAGATCGGAGTCCTTCACCATGCCCACGAGGTGGTCGTTCTCCACGACCGGCAGATGCCCCAGTTTGAACTCCTCCATGCGGTCCAAGGCGAGGCTCACCGGATCGGTGGGCTTCAGCGGAAAGATGTCCGGAGTGATCAGGTCGGATGCGTGCATGTGTTTCATCCCGCTTGGCGGGGGAGAGCTACGGAGCGAACAACGTGCCGGGGCGCGCTGGTCGCGGCGTCTACTTTTGGCGGCGACGAAGCTATACGGATCGGGATAGATGACACGCCTCAGCGTTAACGTGAACAAACTGGCCACCTTGCGCAACGCGCGGGGAGCGGACAATCCGGACGTGGTGCGGTGGGCGCAGGCCATTGAACGGTACGGCGCACACGGCATCACCGTCCATCCCCGGCCGGATGAGCGGCACATCCGCCGCAGCGACGTCTACGCGCTAAAGGAGGTCGTTACCACCGAGTTCAACATCGAGGGTTATCCCAGCGAGGACTTCATCGCCCTGGTGCTGGAGGCGCGGCCTTCGCAGGTGACGCTCGTGCCCGACCCGCCGGGAGTACTCACCAGCAACGCCGGCTGGGATACCAAGTCCAACAAGGCGATACTCCGCGACGTGCTCGCCCGGTTCAAGCGCGCGGGGATCCGCACCAGCGTGTTCATGGGCACCGATCCGGAACTGCTCGCGCATGCAGCCGACACGGGCACGGACCGCATCGAATTGTATACCGAACCCTATGCGGCGAACTACCACAAGGACCGGTCAGCGGCCGTCGCGCCCTTCACCCGCGCGGCGGAAGTGGCGAACAGGTTTGGGCTTGGCCTGAATGCCGGGCACGACCTGGACCTGCACAACCTGGCCTTCTTCAAGGCGAACGTTCCGGGACTCTTGGAGGTGAGCATCGGGCACGCGTTGGTGTGCGACGCGCTCCTGTACGGGATGGAGAACACGGTCGGCCTTTATCTGCGCGAGTTGCGATGAGCGTCCAACTCTTCCATCGCCGGTCAGGTCCCAGCATTGCTCCCCTCTCCACGGGAGAGGGACCGGGGGTGAGGTCCATCGTCATCCTCCACGGCCTTTTCGGATCCTGCGACAATTGGGGCAGCATCGGCAAAGAGCTGGCGGAAGCGTATGACGTCACCCTGGTGGACCAGCGCGACCATGGCCGCTCCCCGCATACGGACCGGGTGAACTACCCGTTGATGGCCGAAGACGTGCATGCCTTGGTGACGAGTCTCGGCTTGCGCGATATCGTGCTGGTGGGGCACAGCATGGGGGCCAAAACGGCGATGTACCTCGCGCACCGCTGGCCCGAACTGGTGAAGCACCTGGTATCGGTGGACATGGGTCCGCGTGAATATCCCTTGAGCAACCAGGCACCCGTCATCGAAGCGCTCATGACGAGCGATCCGGCGAACAAGACCACGCGCAAGGAAGTGGAGCAGCACTTGGCGCGCTATGTGCCCGAGCCGGGTGTGCAGCAATTCCTCTTGAAAAGCCTCTATTGGGAAACACCGGAGCGGCTCGCCTGGCGCTTCAACGTGCCGGTGCTCGCGCGCGACATCAGCGACATCCTGGCCGCCGCACCCGCTGAGACCATCCGCGTTCCGTCCTTGTTCATCCGGGGCGGGCAGAGCGACTACATCACGCGTGCCGACATCCCCGCATTGAAGGAGCAATTCCCGAACTGCCGCATCGAAACCGTCGACTACGCCGGGCATTGGGTACATGCGCAAGCGCCGGACGAAGTGATGGACCTGATCCGTTCCGTGGCATGAAACGCGTGTTGATCCCGGCGCTACCACTGCTGGTGGCCTTCAACGCGGACGCGCAATGGGATTCGATGGCCTACGCCGTGCGCGACACGACACGGATCCTCTACGACGGCGGTTTCGACTTCCGGGAGGGCGTCTACTTCGGCTTCGAAGACTTCCGCGCGAACCGCCCGACCGTTCCGTTGAAGGACCTGCTGAGCGACCAAGGCAAGCCCGCCGGAGACCTTCGCCAGAGCAATGGCAAGTTGTTCTACATGGACACCACGGGGACCAAGCAGCGCATCGATCTGGACCGCACTTGGGGCTTCTGCAACCGTGATGTAGTGTACGTGCGCATCGGTGACGGATTCAGCCGCATCGGGCTGATGGGTTCCGTGGCCCACATCGTGTATGACAACACGTACAGGAACTGGGGCTACTACGGATCCGCTTATGGCATGGGACCCTCATCGACCACCGTGCAGGAACAACGCTTGCTCGACATGGCGACGGGGAACTTCCTGCCCGTGACCGGTGGCGGCATCTACCTGGCGATACTGCACGATGAGGACCTCGTTGCGGAGTTCGAGGCGCTGCCCAAGCGCGAGCGCAACCGTGAGGAAACGATCTTCCGGTTCATGCGGCGTTACAACGAACGCCATCCGCTTTACTTCCCCAAGTAGGAGACCGGTTCAACGCGCGATGGAAACGGTGCGGGCGATCCGCCGTTCACCGTTCTCGCACACCAGCGCGTAGATCCCCACAGGGAAGGAGGAAAGATCGATCGATCGGAGCACACCACTTCCAGCCGGGATCCGCACCTCGCGTCCGGAGGCATCGAACGATCGGAGCCGCGCGCCGCACCACTCTTCCGGCAACCTGATGTTGAGCACATCCGAAGCGGGTTGTGGCCAGATGAAAAGCCCGGAAGACACAGGTCCTTCCCCGATACCGACCACGTCGTTCCGCCGCGCATGCCACTCTTGATAGAACAGGTTCGCCACCGTGGCATCGTGGATGACCACGATGTTCTCGTCGTTGACCGTTTCGGCGTACCACGTCCAATTATGGCTGCCCGTGATCACGAGCGGATCGTCGGTGCTGCCCTCGTCGATGATCCCGTACTTGTGGTGCAATTGCACGAAGTCGGTATTGTGCGTCGCCACATCCACGCCATTGCTTTCCAAATACCAACCTTCCGTACCGGGATAGATCGCGTCCTCCAGGTCCATCTGCACGGTAACGCCCGGCCGTTGGTGCGCATCCAGCAGGGCGCTGCCGATGTCCTCGTTGGTGAACGCGAACATGCACGAACGCGCGTTGTGATCCGCCCCATCAATGGCGTCCACGATGTGTGATGTGGTGCCGTCGCTCGGCGAGAAGTAGCATTCGATCGCCACGCCGTCCACGTTGAAACTGTGCGGGGTATTGTTCGTCTTGGCCGTGCCGAACTTGCTGTTGGCCGTGTTGGGCTGTGCGCCCGTCCCGCCCCACATCTCCTCGAACTCCGTGCGGTACGCGAGCGACAGGGCCTGGTCCTGGATGAAGACCATGTTGTTGTAGTCCTCGAACAGGCCGTTCTGCGTCCAGTTCGTGCTGCCGGTCCAGGTCCATGCGATGTCGGCGTGGTCCGCATCGATGCTCATGAACTTATTGTGCATACCACTCCCCTCGCCGTCCGTGCGGTAGAGTACCGGTATCGTGGGGGACAGGTTGGCGAGGGCCGTGTTGCTGTTCGTCCCTTCGGCTATGTAGCGCACATGCACACCACGGTCCTTCGCCTGGTTCAGTGCCGAGATGATGCTGAAATCGTCCGCGTTGTACACTGCGGCATCGATGGTGAACTGCGCGCGGTCGATGTAGGCCTCGATGGTATCGTCCATCGCATTGTGCAGGCTGATGGCGAGCGTGCCACTGCTCACGGCCGGGTCCGTATCCTGGTTGAAGTAGACCCGGATGCGGTCCGTTTGGGCGATGGTGGCCAAGGGTAGCGTGGCCAGCACGAAAAGGAGAAAGCGGTTGTGCATGTGTGCCATCCTCGCAGGATGGGGAGAGGAGCAAAGGAAGGTCATCGATCGCAGTGGCATCATCTTCGCCAGTGGCGCCCACCACTACTTTCGTGGCCCTCTTCGCCCGCCAAAGCGTATCCGTGGCGGCGGGAATACAGAACAACATGCGATCCCTGCTCCTTTCCACGGCCTTCCTGACGCTGACAATGGGCTTGCGCGCCCAGACCGAAAAGCGCTTGGCACCGGCCTGTGTGGGTTGGTACAACGTGGAGAATCTCTACGACACCATCGATTCACCGGACACGGACGATACGGAATGGCTGCCGGGTGCGCCCAAGCATTGGGGCAGCGAGCGCTACCACATCAAATTGGACCACTTGGCGCGTGTGATCAGCGAAATGGGTCAGAGCCTGCACCCGGACGGCCTGGTCTGCTTGGGCATGTGCGAGATCGAGAACGCGACCGTACTACAAGACCTCGTGAAGACCGGCCCGCTCGCCAAACGCGGCTACCGCATCGTTCACCACGACGGACCCGATCGCCGCGGCGTTGATTGCGCCTTCCTCTACGACCCCAAACGCTTCAACTACCTGCACCACGATACCTATCCGCTCACGGACCCGCAGGACACATCCTTCCGTACGCGGGAGCAATTGGTGGTGACCGGCGTGCTGGACGGTGATACGATGAGCTTCATCATGGCGCACTGGCCGAGCCGACGCGGTGGCGAAAAGCGCAGCCAGCCGAAACGCTTTTTGGCCGCACAATTGGGCCGCCACATCGTGGATTCCCTGCTCGCACAGAACCCCCACGCGCGCATCATCTACATGGGTGACCTGAACGATGACCCGGTGGACCCCAGCGTGCGGCGGATGTTCGGCACCACGGAGGACAAGGCGCAAGTGAGCGCGAGCAAATTCTTCAACCCCATGCAGCCGCTCTATGAAAAGGGCGTGGGATCATTGGCCTGGAGCGATTCATGGAACCTCTTTGACCAGATGCTCTTGTCCCCGGCGCTCGCCACGGGCAGCCATGGGGGCTATCACTACTATGGCACACGAGTGTTCAACGAATCCTACCTCACGCAACAGGACGGCAATTTCAAAGGCTACCCGAACCGCATTTACGTGGGTGACAACTTCACCGGTGGCTACAGCGACCACTTCCCCGTGTTCACCATCCTGGTGAAAGAGACGGCCACGCCATAGGCCCGATGCTGCTGCGTTCCGTGCTGTCGTTCGCGGTCGCCATGGGAGCGCTGTCGGCCACAGCGCAGGTCATCGACAGTGTGCGGATCTTCAAGGCCATCCCGCAAGCCGGGTATACCACTTCGCTGGCCGAGACCGCCGCGTGGAAATTGCACCGCTCCGGTGCCGCTTACGTCTCCATCGGCGCATCGGACCTGCAAGGCCTGAACGAGCAATTGGAGAAGTCCCATCCCGCCAAGCATGCGCACGCCCTCCTGCCGCAGCTCACGCACCTTGGCTTCGTTTACATGGACCGGGCCGCTCACGTCTTCTGCCTGGCCGATGAAGAAGGCCTCATCATCGACCTTACGGCGCGTCGGCAATTCCGCTTGGAAGACTGGACGGACCGCGTGAAGCTGCGCGCGGCGCTGGTGGCTCTGGGCCTTTAGCGCGACTTGCCCCGCCGTTGGCGATCCTTGGCGAAGGGCTTTGGGCTTGGGGAAGGGCACCCGCCTACCTTCGCGGCGCCCGCTTACGGGCGAAAGGAACGAACCGATCCATGCTGGAATTGACCTACCTGCGCGAACTGCGCGAAGAAGCGACCACACGCCTGAAGAAGCGGAACATCGACGCCGAGGCGTTGGTGGCCAAAGCGGTTGAACTGGACGGCGCACGGCGCACCACGCAGAACGCGCTGGACGCGAAACAGGCCGAATTGAACACACTCAGCCGTTCCATCGGTGATCTGATGAAGAGCGGCCAGAAGGCCGAAGCGGAAACCGCCCGGGCGAAGACCACCGACCTGAAGACCGAGATCGCACGCCTGCAAGACGAGCTAAACAGCACGGAATCGGCCTTGCGCGATCAGCTGTGCCTGATCCCCAACGCGCCGAACGCGAAGGTGCCGCCGGGGAAAACACCCGAGGAGAATGTGACCGTGATGCAGGAAGGCCCGATGCCTTCGTTGCCCGCTGACGCCAAGCCCCACTGGGAGCTGGGTGAGGAATACGGCTTGTTGCACATGGACCTCGGTGTGAAGGTCACGGGCGCGGGCTTCCCTGTCTACAGCGGCCAAGGGGCAAAGCTCCAGCGTTCACTCATCAGCTTCTTCCTCGATCGCGCGATCGCGGCCGGGTACCGCGAGATCATCCCGCCGCACATGGTGAACGCGGACAGCGCCTTCGCCACGGGGCAGCTCCCCGACAAGGAGGGCCAGATGTACCACGCCACGGTTGACGGGCTCTATTTGATACCGACCGCTGAGGTGCCCATCACCAACCTGTACCGCGACGAGATCATCGACACGGACCGGTTGCCTATCAAGAACGTGGGCTATACGCCTTGCTTCCGCCGCGAGGCCGGCAGCTACGGCGCGCACGTCCGTGGTCTGAACCGCGTACACCAGTTCGACAAGGTGGAGATCGTGCGCATCGAGAAGCCGGAGAACAGCTACACGGCGCTGGAGGACATGGTGGAACATGTGAAGGGCCTGCTCCGCGACCTGGAACTCCCCTACCGTCAACTCCTGCTCTGCGGGGGCGACATGGGTTTCGCGAGCGCGATGACCTACGATATGGAAGTGTGGGCCGGTGCTCAGAAACGCTGGCTGGAGGTGAGCTCCATCAGCTGCTTCGAGACCTTCCAGAGCAATCGCCTGAAACTCCGCTACAAGGCCGAGGACAAGAAAACACGCCTGCTGCACACCTTGAACGGCAGCGCACTGGCCTTGGCACGCATCGTGGCGGCACTCATGGAGAACAACCAGACGCCGGAAGGCATCCGCATACCGAAGGCGCTCCAGGCGTACACGGGTTTCGATATGATCCGCAAATGAGCACGCGTGTACCGTTGGTGGCACTGGCAGCGTTCTTGCTCTGCGCGCACAGCGCGTGCAGGCGTTCCGCCGATGCGCGCAACCTCGCCGCTGTGGACAGCCTCCTGCTCGTCACCGACAGCCTGATCAAAGGCATGAACGCGCTGGACATGGCCGCCGTCAGCCGCATCGATTCGCTTTACGCGTCCAAAAAGGACATGCTACAGGCGCGTATGAGCGACACGCTGACGAAGGCCGAGGCCTTGCTGCTGGGCAACTACCACCGCACCATGACCAAGAGCATGGGCCGAGCGAAGAAGGAGCACGGCCCTGTTCTGCAAGAGCTTACCGTTGCGCGCACGCAACTCTCCGACCTCCGCAATGATGTGGAAAAAGGGCTGCTCGAGCGCGATGTGGAGGTGAAGTACATCAGTGACGAACGCCTAGCGTTGGCGAAAGCGCGGCACGACGCCGACGTCGTGGCATCGAGCGTGGGGAGCGTGATACGGGATGAAGCGCGCTGGGGCCACAAGGTCGATTCACTGTTGGCCGCTGATACCATTCCCGCGAAATGAGGACCCGGCTGCGGCTCTTCCTCCTGCCCTTGGGCCTGCTCCTGCGCTTGGCAGTTACCGCGCAAGGCACGGACGAGCAGCTCGCGGCGCAGTATTTCCAGCAAGGCGACTACGAACGTGCGGCCCTCTACTACGACAAGCTCTACAAGGAGCAACCGTCCACGAACAACTATGATCAGCTGTTCAAGTGCCGTGTCGCACTGAAGGAATACGAAGCCGCCGCCAAGCTCGCCAAAGACCAGCAGAAACGGCAGAACGAACCGCGTTACCTGGTGGACATGGGCATGGTGGCCCGTTTCATGGGCGATACCGCGAAAGCGGAAGAGCATTTCAACAAGGCGATGAAAGGCCTGAAGCCCGAGGTGAATTCTGTGCGCTCGCTGGCGAACGCGTTCCAGAAGGCCGATGAGAACGACCGCGCGCTGCAGGTTTACGAGCGCGGCAAGAAGACCATCAAGGAGGTCGGCTGGTCCTTCGATTACGAGATCGCGCAGTTGTACGCGGCCAAAGGCGACCTGCCCGCCATGACCACCACGTACATGGACCTGCTCGCGAACAATCCCAGCTACCTGCAGACGGTACAGAACGGCTTGGCGCGCTACATCGATTTCACGAAGACCGATGAACGCACGGAGATGCTGCGCACGGAGCTCTTGCGCCGCTCGCAGAAGGATCCGGACAACACCATCTTCCCGGAGATGCTCATCTGGCAATACCTCCAGCAGAAGGACCTCACCGGGGCCTTCGTGCAGAGCAAGGCGATGGACAAGCGTTTCAATGAAGGCGGCCAGCGGCTGATGGAACTGGCGGATATCGCCGTCACGAACAAGGAATGGAGCACCGCCACGAAATGCTACCAGTACGTGATCGACCTGGGCAAGCAGAACGCCAACTTCGTGAAGGCGCGCATGGGCCTGGTGCGCGCGATGGACGCGCGCGTGACCGAGCAGGCCGAACCACCGCGGGCAGAGCTTGACGAACTGGCGACCCAATACACCACCGCCCTCACCGAACTGGGCCGCTCCCAGAACACCGCTGAACTGCTGCGTGGCCTCGCCCGTGTGAAAGCATACTACCTGAACGACCGTGCTGGTGCCGTGACCTTGCTGGATGAGGCGATCAACACCGGAGGCATCGACCCGAAGACACAAGCGCAGCTGAAACTGGACCTGGGCGACATCCATATGCTGGACGCGAACATCTGGGAAGCCTCGTTGCTGTACTCACAGGTCGACCTCGATTACAAGAACGACATCCTGGGCCACGAGGCGCGTTTGCGAAATGCCAAGGTGAGCTACTTCGCCGGTGACTTCCTCTGGGCCAAAGGGCAACTCGATGTGCTGAAAGCGAGCACCAGCAAGCTCATCGCCAATGACGCGATGGAACTTTCCCTGCTCATTACCGATAACGTGGGCGAGGACAGCACGCGTTCCCCGCTCACGCAATTCTCCCGCGCGCAGTTGCTCATGTACCAGCATCGCTATGACGAGGCGCTGCTCACGATGGACAGCCTGAACATCGACTTCCCGCTGAACAGCCTCGGGGACGACATCCTCTATGAGCGCTACCGTGTGGCTTATGCACGGCACCAGTACGACACGGCGGCCACCTTCCTGGAAAAGGTACTGGAGCTGTACCCGAACGACATCCTCGTTGACAATGCGCTGCTCGACCTCGGCAAGCTTTACGAGGACAAGCTCAACAACAAGGAGAAGGCGCTGGACTTCTACAAGAAGCTGCTGTTCGAACAGAGCGGCAGCATCTTCGTGCCCGAGGCGCGTGACCGGTTCCGCCGCTTGCGTGGCGACCACGACGACCTGGACACGCCGGAGCAGAAATTCCTGAACGGCCCGCAATGATCGTCTACAACGTCACCATCAACGTGGACGCCGATGTGGCAACGGAATGGCTCCATTGGATGAAGACCGTCCACATCCCGGACGTCATGGCCACGGGCATGTTCCTGGACAACCGGATCTGCCGCGTGCTCGCCGAAGAAGACGGCGGGCTCACGTACGCTATCCAATACACCGCCGCCGACATGGCCACCTACGAACGGTACAAAACCGAGCATGCGCCACGCCTCCAGGCCGAAACGCAGAAGCACTATGGTGGCAAGTTCGTCGCCTTCCGGACGCTGCTCGAAGTAGTGCATACCGCTTGATGCACGTCCGCGCCAAGAAACACCTCGGCCAGCACTTCCTGAAAGAGGAGGGCATCGCGCAGCGCATCGCGGAGAGTTTGACCGGTCATGGCGGCTATTCGCATCTGATCGAAGTGGGACCGGGAACGGGCGCGCTCACGAAGCATTTGCTGGCGCTGGGCAAGTACGACCTCACCTGCTTCGAGGTGGACCGCGAGAGCGTGGCGCACTTGGCGCACGCTTACCCGGATCTGCGGGTACTGGAGCGCGACTTCCTGCATGCGGACCTCGCGCGCATCACGGACGGCAAGCTGGCCGTGATCGGCAACTTCCCCTACAACATCAGCACGCAGATCGTCTTCAAAGTGCTGGACGACCGGGACCGCGTGACCGAGATGGTGGGCATGTTCCAGAAAGAAGTCGCGGACCGCATCTGCGCAGGCCCCGGCGGCAAAACCTACGGGATCACGAGCGTGCTCACACAGGCGTGGTACGATTGCGACATGCTCTTCATCGTGGAGCCGGAGTCCTTCATCCCGCCGCCGAAAGTCAGGAGCGCGGTGATCCGTTTGCGGAGAAACAACGTTCAGAAACTGGACTGCGATGAGGCCCTCCTCTACCAGGTGGTGAAGACGGCCTTCAACCAGCGGCGCAAGATGCTGGGCAACGCTCTGAAGAGCTTTGCGCCCATGACCGGCGGCGTGCCCGAGCGCTACGCGAAACTGCGGGCGGAACAATTGTCCGTGGCGGATTTCATCGCGCTCACGCAGGGCTGCGAAGCGCCGTAGTTTCGCGCGGCCCCATTCAAGGGGAAGATCCGTGCAGTTCGAACTCAGCGATAGCAGCCTGGAACGCATCCAGGAATTGGTGCACAGCCGGCACAACGATGCCTTGCTGGCGGAGGTGAGCGAGCTGCACCCGGCGGACATCGCAATGGTTTTGGACCGTGTGGACCTCAGTGAAGCGCGGTACATCTACGACCTGCTCGAAACGGAGACGGCAGCGGAGGTGATCACCGAGCTGCCCGAGGACCGCCGCGACGCGCTGCTGGGAACGCTCAGCGCGGAAGAGATCGCCGAAGAGGTGATCGAGCAGCTGGATTCGGACGACGCGGCGGATGTGATCGCCGAGCTGCCCGACGCGATGCAGCAGGAGGTGCTCGCGAGCATGGACGACGGCGAACTGAAGAGCGAGATCACCGAGCTGCTCAGCTACGCGGAGAACACGGCCGGCGCGCTGATGGCCAAGGAGCTCGTGAAGGTGAACGTGGGCGCCAGCATGCTCGACTGCGTGCGGGAACTGCGAAAGCACGGTGAGCATATCGACAACATCTACCAGATCCATGTCGTCGACGACCACGGCAGGTTCATCGGCACCATCCAGCTCAAGCAGCTCATCACCGAGAGCCTTCGCTCACCGGTGAGGGACGCTTACGATCCCGACGCTGTGGCCGTGAAAGCGGATACGGACGTGGAGGAGGTGGCCCGCCTGATGGAGAAATACAACCTGGCGGTGATGCCCGTGGTGGACGACCGCGGGCGGCTCGTCGGCCGCATCACGTTCGATGACGTGATGGACTCCGTGCGGAAAGAGGAAACGGAGGACGCGCAGAAGATGGGCGGTATGGAAGCCCTCGAGTACAGCTACAGCAACAGCAGCTTGTGGGAAATGGTGAAGGCGCGCGCCGGCTGGCTGGTGATCCTGCTGGTGGGCGAAGGCTTCACGGCCACGGCCATGAGCTACTTCGAGGATGAGATCGCGAAAGCGGTCGTACTCGCCTTGTTCGTGCCGATGATCATCTCCTCCGGCGGGAACACGGGATCACAGGCGTCCTCGCTGATCTGCCGAGCGCTGGCCATGGGGGATGTCACCACGAAAGAGTGGTGGCGCATCGTGAAGCGCGAGATGAGCGTCGGCATCACATTGGGTGTCGTGCTCGGGGTCGTGGGTTTCGGGCGCGTGGCGATCTACAGCCAGTTCACCCAGATCTACGGCCCGCATTGGGTCATGATCGGCCTGGCCATCGGTTTCTCGCTCATGGGCGTGGTGATCTGGGGCAACCTCATCGGCTCCTCGTTCCCGTTGGTGCTCAAACGCCTCGGCATGGATCCGGCCGTCAGCAGCGCGCCCTTCGTGGCCACGGTGGTGGACATCACCGGACTGGTCATCTACTTCACCATCGCCTCGCTGTTCCTGGCGGGCATCCTGCTGTGAAAGTCCTCTTCATCGATAGCGTGCATCCGGTGCTGAGCGAACGGCTCACCATCGCGGGCCATACCTGTGAGGACGTGAGCGAGCTGAGCGGCGAGGCGCTGCTGGCCCAATTGCATGACGCCGAAGGTCTGGTGATACGCGGTCGCGTGATGCTCGATACGAAGACGCTTGACCGCGCACCCGATCTCCGCTTCATCGCTCGCGCGGGTGCTGGCATGGAGAACATCGACCAAGCGGAATGCGCACAGCGCGGGATCAAGCTCTACAACTCACCCGAGGGCAATCGCGATGCGGTCGGGGAGCACGCCATCGGCATGCTGCTCGCGTTGATGAACCACCTCTCCCGCGCTGACCGGGAAGTACGCGGCGGCAAGTGGCGGCGCAAGGAGAACACCGGGCACGAACTGAACGGGAGCACGGTAGGCATCATCGGGTTCGGCCGCATGGGCAGCGCGTTCGCGGAGAAGCTCCAAGGCTTCGGTGTGAAAGTGCTCGCGTATGACAAGTATTTGAAGGACTACGCACCGGACAACGTGCAGGAGACCTCGCTCGATGACCTGTTCACGCACAGCGATGTGATCAGTTTGCACCTGCCGCTGTCTCCTGAAACCGACCATTTCGCCGATGCCACGTTCTTCGCGCGATGCAAGAAGCCGATCTGGTTCATCAATACGGCACGTGGACCTCTGGTGGATATCGAGGCACTGCTCGACGCCCTCGACAACGGCCTTGTGCGGGGCGCCTGTTTGGACACCTTGGAATTCGAAGAACGTTCCCTGCTCGGCTTGCGCACAGATGCGCCACAACATGTCCTGCAGCGCCTGTTCAAACATGAACGCGTCCTGCTCTCGCCGCACATCGCGGGCATCACGCACGAGAGCTACTTCAAGCTGGCCAATGTGCTCGCCGACAAGATCCTGAACGACGTGGCTGATGGGAAACTGTAAGCTCGTCTACCTTGCCGCTGCCTCCGCGCTACTGTTGGCCGGCTGCGAATACGAGAACGTGACCCGTCCCGAGATCCATGGCCACCGCGGCTGCCGAGGCCTGTTGCCCGAGAACACGCTGCCCGCGTTCCTGAAGGCGGCGGAACTGGGCTGCGATTGGCTCGAAATGGACGTGGTGATCACAGGCGACAGCCAAGTGCTGGTGAGCCACGAGCCGTGGATGGAGCACCGCATCTGCCGCACCCCGCAAAGAGACAGCATCACCGAGCAGGAGGCACATGGCTTCAACATCTACCGCATGACGCTCGCCGAAGCGCAGGCGTTCGACTGTGGAAGCACGAAGCATCCCGACTTCCCGGACCAGGAGAACAGCCGGCAGTACAAGCCGACATTGCGTGAAGTGGTGGAGGCGATCGATGAACAGGCCATGGAGGACGGCACCATGGGCATCGGGTACAACATCGAGATCAAGAGCGATCCCGCGCTGTACGGCACCTACCAGCCGCGCCCGGAGCGCTTCGCCGAACTGGTGCTCGCGCAGATCGACTCGCTCGGCATCTCCGGCCGCGCGATCATCCAATCGTTCGATCCGGCCGTGCTGGAAGCCGTACACCGCATCGATGAGAACATGCCCGTGGCCCTGCTCGTGGACAACACGGATGGCCTGGATGCGAACCTGAAGCGCATCAGCTTCACGCCCACGCACTACAGCCCGGCCTTCGAATTGGTGGACAAGCAACTGGTGAAGGAACTGGACGCGCGCGACATCGAGCTGCTCGTCTGGACCGTGAACGACAAGGGCGACATCAAGCGGATGCTGAAGCTCGGGGTCGGCGGGATCATCACCGACTACCCGGACAAAGTGATCGCCCTGTTGGACGAAGAGTGATCAGGCCTGCGGGCCGAGCACGCGGGATATGCCAGCCTCGAAACGATCGAGATCCGCCGACCACTGCCCCGGGTCCACCTGCGGATCGGAAGTGACCAGTCTGCCGCAGAGCTCCGTGAAATAAGGCGCATCCAAGGAGACGAGCTGCGGCTTCAGCGAATGCACTACCCGCAGGACCTTGTCGATGTCCCCGCGTGAACGGGCATCACGCAGGGTCTGCAAACGCTCTTCCCCGCGACGGCGCACCAGGGCCAACAGCATCGCATCCTCTTCCGGGTTGAAGGAGGGCGAAGGCACCGGTTGTGGTGGCGGCGCTGGCGGCGCGCTCGGCTTGAGCACTTCCGGAAGCTCGCTCTTGACCGGATCGGCCGGGGTGAACGAGGATGCAACGACCGTGGGCTCCGTGCCCTTCTTGCCCACCATCCGCAACCAGATCGCTTCCTGACGCAATTCCTTCAGCTCGGCGCGCTGCCTGCGGCTATGGAGGAAGAAGAAGAGGACGGTCAACAGAAGGGCGACCAGACCACCACCGATGGCTATGAGCGCCATGTTGGACCGGCGCTCATGGTCGGCGCTCATCACTTCCAGCGCGTTCTTCGCCGAGGCACGTTCCGTTCGCAGCGCGGTGGTCAGGCTGTCGATGCGGCCACTGGCGACGGCGTTCATGAATCGCTCTTTCTCCAATGCTGAAGCCACATCCGCACGCAGCTCATCCGTCAAGCGCACCACCTGTGCCCATTCGCGGCCAGCCTTGTCCAATGACTTCAGACCCGTGTACATGGCGGCCAACTCCCTATGCGCACGCACCGCGAGTTCCGGCTCCACATCGGCGCTGTCCAGCAGAGCGGCCGCGTCCTGCCTCAGGTGCAGCGCTTGATAGGGCTTCACCAGCAGGGCCAGTTCCAAGCGGGCCGCTGCACCCGCCACCGCATCCTGCGTCGAATCAGCCGCAACGATGCGGGCGTTCAATACTTCAATGGGATCCAGGAAAACAGCGCTGCTGTCAGCCTGGTTGTCCTGCCCGTTGGCCAATGTCGCGCCGAACAGCAGCAGCGCGGCCAGCAGTGCGTGCATGTGTTGACGAGGTGCGGAAATCAACTCCATGAGCGCGAAACTAGGTTTCCCTCCGTCAAAGGCCCTCCGGCCGTCGACATCGGAGTATCCTCCGAGTTGTCCACGATCGACAGGTCACCACCGCCCTATTTCAGTACGAAACGCGCGGTGTTCCGGCTGCGCTGCTCGATCAGCACCTCCTTGCCTGCGGTGAGCTTGGCCAATGTCGGTTCATCGAAGTGCCGCACGGTTACCAGCTCACAGCCGTCGTTGTAACGGACTTCGTAGTCCGCTCCGAGCTCCCCGATCAGTTCGCGTGAGCGGGTCGAATCATCCACGACCACACTGAAGGCCACGGCGCTGTTCTGCATGAGGTCGATGCGCACGTTGCGCTGGGCGAAGAGCCGGAAGATGCCGCTGAGGTTCTCCTCCACGATGAAGCTCAGGTCACGCGGCGTGATGCTGATGAGCAATTGCTTCGGCTTGACGATGAACGACGGGATGAGCGAATCGTTCTCGCTGCGGTCGTCGATGGTGCTGCCAGGCGCGCTCAGGTCCATGAACGAACGCACGTAGAGCGGGATGTGCTTCTTCTGCAGCGGCTGCAATGTGCGCGGGTGGATCACGCTGGCCCCGAAGTAGCTGAGCTCGATCGCTTCCCGGTAGCTGATGTGTGAGAGCAGCTTCGTGTCCGGAAAGAGCTTCGGGTCGGCGTTGAACATGCCGGGCACGTCCTTCCAGATGGTCACGCTTTCGCAGTCCAGCACATAGGCGAAAATGGCGGCGCTGAAATCGGAACCCTCCCTGCCGAGCGTTGTGGTCAGGCCATCGTCCGTGGAACCGATGAAGCCCTGCGTCAAGATGCGCATGGGGCTCGACTCGAACGAGGGCATGTGCACCATGCAGTTGTCCTCCAATTTGTCCCAGTCGACTTTCGCCGCGCGGAACCGATCATCGGTGCTCACGATACTGCGTGCGTCCAACCACTTGTTCACGATGCCCGCATACCGCAAGTGCGCGCTCACGATCAAGGTGCTCCACAATTCACCGTACGCCACGATCTGGTCGTAGTCGCGGTCCACATTGCCCGATGGCGGAGCGGCAAGGAAGGCGTTCAGCCGATCGAAATAGAGGATGAGTTCCGCTGCCGCTGCCACATCATCTGGAGCGGCTTCAGCGAGCACGACCTGGTGCGCCCTTCTCAGACTTTCCACCTTCTCCCTGGTCTCCTTCGCTTCCACATAGGCCCACACCACCTCCTCCAACGCATTGGTGGTCTTGCCCATCGCGCTCACCACGATGAGCAGGTCGTCATCCGGAAAGTGCGAGAGCACCTTCGCCACGTTCCGCACACCCGCCGCGTCCTTCACGCTGGCGCCACCGAACTTGAAGACTTTCATCGGGCGACCAAGTTCTTCAATTGGTCAAGTTCCAGAGAACCGTTCAACCATTCCCTGGAGTACATCGCGCCGAACCGGTCATAGAAGCGGATCGCGTCCACGTTCCAATCGAGCACCTGCCAGAGCATGCCGCTGTAGTTCATTTCCACCGCATACGCGGCGCAGGCACGGAAGAGCCTTTCACCGATGCGGTGTCCACGGGCACGTTCCGTCACGATGATGTCCTCCAGGTAAAGCCGACGGCCTTTCCATGTGGAATAGCGTTCGTAGCATACGGCCATTCCAGTGATCATACCGTCCGCTTCCGCGACCCAACCAACCCAAACGGGATCGGCGCCAAAGCCAGCCTCCCGCATATGGTCCAAGGTCACCGTGACTTCCGCTGGTGCGCGCTCGAACACGGCGAGTTCCTTCACCAATGCCAGCATCTGCGGCACATCGCTTTCCTCGGCCCGGCGGATCGTCACTTCCATGCGTGCAAAGAAAGCCGCACCGCATCTTTGCGCCGCATCGGTCGTCAGCGGATCAACCCCGGAGCTTCATCCGGGGCTGATATCTGATCGTCCGATCATCTGATCGACATGGCCAACATCAAGACCCTCGCCGAGTTCATCACCGAACGGCAGCACGAATTCACATACGCGACCGGCGAACTGAGCCAGTTGCTCACCAGCTTCCGGCTTGCGGGCAAAATGGTGAACCGCGAAGTGAACAAGGCCGGTCTCGCGGAGGACATCCTCGGTGCGCAGGGCAGCGAGAACGTTCAAGGCGAACAGCAGCAGAAGCTGGATGTCTACGCCAACGACCTCTTCATCCGCTTGTTGAAGAGCCAAGGCATGGTGTGCGCCGTGGCCAGCGAGGAGAACGATGAGGTCGTCCACTTCGACAACGGCGGGAAGTACGTGGTGACGATGGACCCGCTGGATGGCAGCAGCAACATCGACGTGAACGTGAGTATCGGCACCATCTTCAGCATCTACCGCCGCGTGAGCACCGGCGACAAGGCCACGATGGAAGACTTCATGCAACCGGGTACCGCGCAAGCAGCGGCGGGCTACATCATTTACGGGAGCAGCACAATGCTCGTGTACACCACGGGCCACGGGGTGAACGGCTTCACGCTGGACCCGAGCATCGGCACCTTCTGCCTGAGCCATCCGAACATGACCACGCCGAACGACGGCAAGATCTACTCGGTGAACGAAGGCAACTACTACGATTTCAGCGAGGGCGTGCGCAGCTACATCGACGGATGCAAGAAGCAGAAGATGAGCGCGCGTTACATCGGCAGTCTCGTGGCTGACTTCCACCGCAACCTGCTGAAAGGCGGCATCTACCTCTACCCCGCCACGGCCAAGTCACCAAAGGGCAAATTGCGTCTGCTCTACGAAGCGAATCCATTGGCGATGATCGTGGAACAGGCGGGCGGCATGGCGACAGACGGTGCTGCGCGCATCCTGGACCTGAAGCCCACCGAACTTCACCAACGCTGCCCGCTGTTCATCGGCAGCAAGGCGATGGTGGAGAAGGCGATGAAGAACTGAGCGGATCGATCGCGCATCGGCCGATGGCTGAACGCTTTCCGCTCGAGCGTGTAACACCTGCGGTCGATACCTCCCGGCAACATGAGATCATCCATTACCCTCTTCGGCACGCTCTCCCTGTCAATGGCTCTCGCCCAACAATGGGAGCTCGTCACGCCGATCAAGACCCGAAGTGAATTCGAGGCCATCAAGATGGTCACGGACGAGGTGGGCTATGCCATCGACAAGCCGATGGGCTCCATCCTGCGAACACGTGATGGCGGCACCACGTGGGAGCGCATGGCGAACAACTTGATCAACAGTCCGGAAGCCGTGTTCATGTGGGATGAGGAACGCGGCATCGCCGTGGGCGAGTCCGGTAGCGTGTATCGCACAAGCGACGGCTTCACCACCATCACTGGCCAACAGAACCCCACGTTCGGGGAATTGAGCTGCGTGTTCTTCGTGAACGATACGCTCGGCTGGGCAGGAAGCCTCACCGGCAAGATCCATCGCTCGGTGGACGGCGGTGTGACATGGTCGCAGATGAACAGCGGACAGTCCACGAGCAACTACATGACGGCGATCCAGTTCCTCGATACGCAGGTGGGCTACGCCAGCTGCTACGCTGGAGAGATGCTGAAGAGCACGGACGGCGGTCTGAACTGGGTGGCGGCCGGTCCGTTCGACCAGCTGGTATTGATGCTCGACTTCCACTTCTACGATACGGAAACAGGCGTGGCCGTCGGTAGCGCGGGCGAAGTCATCCGCACCACCGACGGCGGAGCCACGTGGGATTCGATCCCGTCCAACACCACGTACACGATGAACGACCTCGATGTGCAAGGCAACGTGATGGTGGCCGCTGGCGCATGGGGCCGCATCATCCGCAGTATGGATGCCGGGCTCACTTGGACCGAGCAGCAGGTCGGGCTCGTGGAGCACAAGAGCATTACGCTCACCCCGGGCGGTACGGGGCTCACCGGCACGGATGGCGGCATGTACCGGACCACCGACATGGGCCTCACGTGGGAGAATTGGAAAGAGGGCACCTGGCACACGCGGATCAACAAGATGGCCTTCATGGATGCCGACACCGGCGTGGCGATCGGCTGGCTGACCATGGGCGGCTTCGAGAACGGGCTGCTGCGCACGACCGATGGCGGCAGGCACTGGAACAAAGCCGGTGGCGGCGGACTTGGCGTGCATTTGACGTCCGATGGCATCGGCTGTCTCGGCGGCGGAGGCGGTGCATTCGCCCGGACAACGAACGGCTTCGATACACGCACCCAGGTAAACGGGCCCAACGTGGCGATCCGCTGCACGTGGAGCTTCGATGCGAATACGCACATCGTGGCCGGTGGCGCGGTGCTGGGCGGGATCTACCGCACCGTCAACGGCGGACAGGACTGGACGTACGTGCTCGATGTCGGCAACATCACCATCAGTGACCTGTGGTTCGTGAATGACCTGCAGGGCTACGCCGTAGGCGAGTACGGCGACAACTACCGCACCATGGATGGCGGGATCACCTGGGAACCCATGGCCGGGGCCGGCGGTGGACATTCCATCTTCTTCCTGAACGAGCAGCTGGGTTGGACGAAAAACTACCGCACGACGGACGGGGGTGACAGTTGGACCTACATGGGCGGAACGCCGCAGAGCACGATGAGCATCTTCTTCACTGATCCGGATACGGGCTATGCGGTAAGCTACACCGGACAGACCGTACGCTCCACCGATGGAGGTGCCACCTGGCAGACGATCCTACCGGAGATCCTCAACGCGAGCGTGGGTGATGCCGCATGGGTGGATGGCGCGATCGTGATCGGCTGCAACAACGGGGACATCTTCCGCGCGCAGGTGAGCTGTCCGCAATTCGCCGACGTACCCATGATCACGGAAACGGGCGAGTCGTTGTGTACCAACACCAGTGGCACCGCGCAGTGGTACTTGAATGATGAGCCTCTGCCCGATGGCGACACGCCGTGCATCACCGTCACCGCACCCGGCAGCTACCACGTTGTCGTCACCGATATGCTGGGATGCGTGTCAGCGCCTTCAGCGGCGGTGCAGGTGATCAATACGGGGATCGCTCCTGTCAGGGCCAGCGGCGCGCGAATGATGCCGAACCCGGCGACGGATGTCGTGCGCATTGAGCGCGGCTATGTTTCGCCGGTCGCGTTGACTTTCCTCGACACACACGGTCGCGTTGTGCGCACGGAGCGGCGCGCAGGGAACAGCCTGACCGTGGATGTGTCCGGTCTCTTGCCCGGCATGTACCTGTTGCGGATGGCCTCGGTGGAGGGTGTTGAGACGGTGCGGTTCGTGAAGGAGTAGTTGGGTCGTTCATTGGGCGATGATCCTGGCCTTCGACACCGCCTATTCCGGAGATCGCGCCAAGACGGTCTGCATCGCCTTCCATAGCTGGTCCGACCAAGCACCGACGAGCATACACAGCGAGACCATCGAAGGTGTTGCGGACTACGAGCCCGGGCAGTTCTACAAGCGCGAACTGCCGTGCATCCTCAGCCTGTTGAAGACCGTTCCGCAGGAAAACGTCAAGGCGATCATCGTTGATGGCTTTGTTGTGCTGGACGATACGGGGCTTCCGGGACTTGGCGCGCATTTGCACGCGGCGCTGAACGGCCGTGTGCCGGTGATCGGTGTGGCCAAGACCAATTTCGCCACGCTTCACCGACTGAAGGCAGAAGTACTTCGAGGAGCGAGCGTGAAGCCGTTGTTCGTAACGGCGATGGGCATGCCGCTGGAACAGGCCGCTGATCATGTGCGAAGCATGCACGGCGAATTCCGGATGCCATATCTGCTGTCAGAACTCGACCGGCTGACCAAGACACCCGACCTGTAGCCTTAGCTTCGCGCCCGTTCCCGAACCCGATGCGCAGATCCCGGTTGCCGAAACGGCAGCCGGGATGCGGCACCGGGTTTCGGGCGTTTTGGCGTCCATGACCAACTCTAAATCAACGGGTGAACCGTTCACCTATTTGCGCCTCCCTGATCCGGGCATAGCCGATTTCGTACCAGGCGCAGAAAAGCGCAATTGGGGCCTGCGTTTCATCTCTGGCCTGCTCTTCTTCATCCCAAAGACGAACGGAGGTCGATATACAAAGTACAAGGACGTTCATAGTTGGAAGGTCGAGTATGACCAGAGGAACTGTGCTACTCAACGAGAGATCGGACTTGACGCCAGCAACCAACCGATAGTCTGCGCGCCACGGGGAGAAGAACGCGGCTATTGGACGCAGTTTCAGCCTTACATAACGATCTACTACGATAGCTACGAGGCGAAGGACATTGCTCAGGCTGAATTCGAACAAGACTGGAAGAAGTTGAACCCGTGATGGATCAAAAGCTGACCTCCCTCCCCGACCTCCTCACCCTCTTCCGCAATGACGCACGCGTCGCGCGCATCGCCGAAGGCTTGCAACCCGCGAACGCGCGTGTACAGATCGCCGGCACCATCGGTTCATCGCAAGCACTGATCGCGGCATCGGTGATCGACCGGATGAAGGGCGTGCATGTCTTCGTGCTCACCGACAAGGAAGAGGCGGCGTACTTCATCAATGACCTGGAAGCGCTTCGCGGCAAGGACAAGGAGGCGCGCAACGCGAAGAAGGATGAAGACATGCTCTTCTACCCCGCGCCGTCGCGTTCGCCGTACGACCCCGATGGTCATCATGACGGTGAGCGCGTGAGCAGAACAGAGGTCCTCGAAGTGCTGATGAAGAAGCCGGAGCATCTGGTGATCGTCACGTATCCGGATGCGTTGGTGCCGCTGGTGGTGGGCCAAGAGACGATGGTGAAGAACACGCTCACCATCAAGCGCAACGAGGAACTTCCGATCGATACCTTGGAGGAATGGCTGTTGGAGACCGGCTTCTCCCGTGTGGAATTCGTCTACGAGCCGGGCCAGTTCAGCGTGCGCGGCGGTATCGTGGACGTGTTCAGTTACGGCAGCGACAAACCCTACCGCATCGAGCTCTACGGAGATACCGTGGAAAGCGTGCGCCGCTTCGACCCGCAGGATCAGCTCACCGTGGAACGCTTGGCCGAAGCGGTAATCGTGCCCGACCTTCAGGACGAGGACGCCGCACGGCAACAACTCTTCTTCGCGCAACTGCCCGAGACCGCCACCATCTGGCTGCGCGACCTGCAAGCGATCGGTGATTCGGCCACTAAGCAGTTGAAACTTCTTGGAGAGTCCTACGAGCGCCTTCCCGACAAGGACAAGCATCCGAGCCCAAGTGATCTGCTCGCTACGGATGCTGCTTTGATCAAGGGGACGCTTGGATTCCGCAAGGTGTTCTGGGCTTCGAGCCTTGAGCCACGAGCCAGGAGCTTGGCCCTCGACGATGCCAAGCTCGTGGCTCGTGGCTCACAGCTCGCGGCTACGACGATCGACTTCCAGCAACGACCGCAACCCACCTTCGCGAAAGAGTTCAAAGTGCTGAGCGGCGACCTGCACAACAAGCAGAACGCGGGCTACACGAACCTGATCGCCTGCAACAGCGCGAAGCAGAGCGAGCGCCTCTACTCCATCTTCAACGACATGGAGCATGAGGTGGCCTTCACGCCGCTGGTGCTCGACCTGCACGAAGGCTTCATCGATCCCGAGCTTAAGCTGGCGCTCTATACCGACCACCAGATCTTCGAACGTTACCACCGCTTCCGGCTGAAGGAGGGCTTCCGCAAGAACTCGCAGGCGCTCACCCTGAAGGAACTGACGCAACTGAAGCCCGGCGACCTGGTGGTGCACATCGACCACGGCGTGGGCGTGTTCAGCGGCTTGGAGAAGATCGATGCGGGTGGTTCGATCCAGGAAGCGATCCGCTTGATCTACCGCGACAACGACATCCTCTATGTGGGAATCCACAGCCTGCACCGCGTGAGCAAATTCAGCGGCGAGGAAGCGGGTGCGGCACCGGACGTGAGCAAGCTCGGCAGCCCCGCGTGGAAGAATCTGAAGGAGCGCACGAAGGCGAAGGTGAAAGCGCTGGCCTTCGACCTGATCAAGCTCTACGCGCAGCGCAAGAGCAAGCCGGGCTTCGCATTCCAGCCGGACAACTACCTGCAGCACGAACTGGAGGCGAGCTTCATCTACGAGGACACGCCCGACCAACTGAAGGCCACGCAGGATGTGAAACGCGACATGGAGAAGGCCACGCCGATGGATCGACTGGTCTGCGGTGATGTGGGCTTCGGCAAAACGGAGGTGGCGATACGCGCGGCGTTCAAAGCCGTTTGCGACAGCAAGCAGGTAGCAGTGCTGGTTCCGACAACCATACTCGCATTGCAGCACGCGAAGAGCTTCGCGGCGCGTATGAAAGGCTTGCCCGTGCGGGTGGACTACATCAACCGCTTCCGCAGCAGCGCTGAGCAAACGCAGATCCTGAAAGACCTGAAGGAAGGCAAGATCGACATCATCATCGGCACGCACCGCCTGGTGAGCAAGGATGTGGAGTACAAAGACCTCGGTCTGCTGATCATCGACGAAGAGCAGAAGTTCGGCGTGAACGTGAAGGACAAATTGAAGACGTTGCGCGCAACGGTGGACACCCTCACACTGACCGCTACACCGATCCCGCGCACACTCCAGTTCAGCCTGATGGGTGCGCGTGACCTCAGCATCATCAGCACGCCGCCGCCCAACCGCTATCCGGTGAGCACCGTGCTGCAACCGTACGATGAGGTGACCATCCGAGGCGCCATCGAGTACGAGCTCAGTCGCGGCGGTCAGGTCTACTTCCTGCACGACAAGGTGAAGAACATCGAGTTCATCGCCGGCATGATCCGCAAGCTGGTACCCGGTGCGCGCGTCGGTGTTGGTCACGGTCAGCTCGAAGGGCACAAGCTGGAGGAAGTGATGCTCGACTTCATCGAGGGCAACTCCGACGTGCTCGTGTGTACGACCATCGTGGAGAACGGCCTCGACATACCGAACGCGAACACGATCATTGTGAACGAGGCGCAGAACTTCGGCCTTAGCGATCTGCACCAATTGCGGGGCCGCGTGGGCCGCAGCAACAAGAAGGCCTATTGCTATTTGCTCGCCCCGAGCCCGCATCTATTGCCTGACCTGTCGCGCAAACGTCTGCAAGCCATCGAGCAGTTCAGCGACCTGGGCAGCGGCATCCACATCGCCATGAAGGACCTGGACATCCGCGGCGCGGGCGACCTGCTCGGCGCGGAGCAGAGCGGCTTCATCAACGACATCGGCTTCGAGACCTACCACAAGATCCTGGAAGAGGCCGTGCGCGAACTGAAGAACGAGCACTTCAAGGACCTCTTCGAGGACGCACAGGAAGGGAGTCATGCTCTCGCCCGCGGATCACGCCGCGACCAGAGCGACGATTGCATCATCGAGACCGACCTCACGATGCTGATCCCCAACAGCTACGTGAGCGAGACGGCAGAACGCCTCGCGCTCTACCGCAAGCTGGACGACATCAAGGACGAAGCGGAACTGCAGAAGTTCACGGCGGAAGTCACAGATCGGTTCGGCCTCATCCCACAACAGGTCACCGAACTCATGGAAGCCATCCGCCTGCGCTGGCTCGGCCAACAGATGGGATTGGAGAAGATCACCTTGAAGAAAGGCGTCCTGCTTGGAACGTTCATCGCCGATCAGAAGCATGGCTTCTTCGAGAGCGAGAGTTTCACGGCTGTGCTTCGGGCCGTTCAACAGCAACCGCGCAAGTTCAAAGTGTATGAGAAAGCCGGGACGTTGCGCATGAGCGTGCAGGATGTGAAGACTTTGGGTGAAGCGAAGGCAGCGTTGGCCTCGGCAATACACGTCTACGTGGAAGGTTGAGAGTCGCTAAATTCAACCTCGATCATGAGAGCCCTCCTACTTCTTTCGGTCTTGATTCCCTTCGGGTCGGCAGCGCAGACCACGTTCGCGCCGGTTGGTGCCAAGTGGACCTACAAGCAAGGGTCATGGGCCGGACCGGATACCAACCTAATGGTCTTGGAGGCAACCGCCGATACGCTTATCCAAGGTCGGACATTCACCAAGCTACAAGTGAATGAGGGATGGTTCGGTTGCCACGAGTTCGTTCAGTTCTTCTCGGAGTCCAATGACTCGCTGTTCTACTTCGAACCCGATTCGGAACAGGTCCACTTACTGTTCAGGTGGAACGCCCTCATCGGCGAGTCATGGTCAACGCCTGTTGAGCAAGGAGGCTATCTCGACACGCTTGATTGGACGGTGACGGATACAAGCCTTACGATCATCGACGGACAATGGCTACGCACGTTGGAGGTCAATGCCGAATCCCGACAGTGGACACTGTTCAGCTATGGCGGAGTGTACGTTGAGCGGCTCGGCGGTTACGGCGCGCCATTCACCTGGATCCTTGGTTTCTGTGATGGGGAGACTTTCCTCGGCCTGCGCTGCTACGAAGACGCGGATCTGAATTGGCAGGATCCTCAGGTAACGCAATGCGCGTTGAGTGTTGGGGTCGAAGAATACGACCGCGCCACGATGCGGGTTATGCCTGGCCTTGCTACCGTGGGCGAGTCGATCCACATCACTTCTGGTGCCGGGATCGTGGAGGTGTTTGATGCCGCTGGGCAAGTGGTTCGGTCGTTTTCGACCAGCGGAAATTCCTCGTTCGCGCTTGATCGCTCAGGTGCGTATGTATTACGACTCACATCCTATCAAGGTGGCCGAGCTGTTCACCATGTCTTCGTTCAGTGAAGTGGAATTCAAGTTTCCACGGCAGAGGTCACCGATCCGCCGTACGGCGGACCCCATCCCACAACAGGTCACCGAACTCATGGAAGCCATCCGGCTCCGCTGGCTGGGCCAACGGATGGGACTGGAGAAGATGGTGCTGAAGAAGGGCACGCTCATCGGCACCTTCATCGCCGACCAGAAGCATCCGTTCTTCGAGGGCGATGGCTTCAACGCTGTGCTGCGGGCAGTTCAAGCACAACCGAGGCGCTTCAAGGTGTATGAGTAGGCGGGGACGCTGCGGATCAGTGTGCAGGATGTGAAGAACGTGCACGCGGCGAAGGAGGCGTTGGAGGGGGTGGTGGGCAATCCTGTTGCTACTAACGCCTCGCGATAGTATATTTGGCGCGCATGATCAGGTCGTTCGGTTCGAAGGAGACCGAGGGGATATGGAACGGTGCGGTCGTGCGCAAGCTGCCCCCGAGTATCCAGGAGACAGCGCGGAGAAAGCTCAGAATGATCAACAACTCACAGGACATCGCCGACCTGCGCGTACCGCCCGCGAACCGTTTGGAAAAGCTGGCAGGCAAGCTGAAGGACTTTCACAGCATCCGGATCAACGACCAGTGGCGCATTGTCTTCAAATGGCAGAGCGGCAACGCCTACGAGGTCGAGATCATCGACTATCACTGACCGAACGCACATGAAGAAGCTCTCGAACATCCACCCCGGTACCGTGCTCGAAGCCGAGTTCCTCGTGCCCATGGGCATCAGCGCCTACCGCTTGGCCAAGGATATCGGCATCCCGCAGACACGCGTGTCGCAGATCATCAAAGGCGACCGACGCGTTACAGCGGACACCGCGCTGCGCCTCGCGAAGTACTTCGGCAACTCGGCCAAGTTCTGGCTGGGCTTGCAGGATGATTTCGACCTGGAAGAAGAACTGAAGGGGAAGGAAGAGGAATTGGCTGGAATTCCGGCCGCTCAAGGCCTGGCTGCATAGTCGCTGGCGAGAAGCAGGGAGCGATCCCCCGCAAGCCCATAGGGTCACTCCCCGAAGAACCCCAACGCCCGCTTCACGAAGTCATCATGATGTTGGAAAATGGCGCCGTGCGCAGCGTCCGCGTAAATGTGGAGCTGGGCGTTCGGGAAGCGCTTGGCCAGGTCGTAGGAATTCGGTGTGGGCACCATACGGTCGTTGTCGCCGTTGATCACGAGCACCGGCAGTTCGAACACGGACAAATCGGCCGGTTGCTCGCGGCCCCAGACCCTGATCACGTTGAGCTGGGCGCGAAGGGTACTGACCGGCACGGACTTGTCGCGGTTCAGCTTGCGCTCCTTCATACGGGCAAGGAATTGGCGGGCCGCGCTCCTCCCGCTTTCAGACCAATTGAAGAAGAGGTAGAACTTGGGATCGCGCAGTGTGAGCGCGGCGCGCAGGATGTCCCGCCACGTCATTCCGGCCACATCGCGGATGCCCTGGCCACCGCGCGGGCCGGTGCCGGCAAGGATGAGCCGACGAACGAGCGTTGGTTCCATGGCCAACAATTCCTGGGCGATGAACCCGCCCATGGAGAAGGAAAGGATGTCCACCTTCGAGAAGCCCAAGGCCTTGATGAAGGCGATCGCATCCTTGGCCATTTCTTGTATGGACCTGGCATCCACGCCGGAGGTCGATCCCACACCGCGATAGTCGAAGGAGATGATCTCGTGCCGCGTGGCCATGCCATCCATGATCCGGGGATCGCAGTTGTCCAGGTTGGCGGTCAAGTGGTTGAAGTAGATGATCGGCACTTCCTGCGGTGCGCCCAGCCTACGATACGCGAACGTGATGCCGTTCGCCGCAGTGATGAACTGCGTGGGGGCGGTGACGTACGCGGTGTTCGTGTGCTTTTCCATGTTGTTCCAGTTGTCGATCATGAGCGCGATGCGCTACATCACCTTCACCACCACCTTCCCTTTCGCGCGACCGGTCTCCAGATACGCGAGGGCTTCCTTGGTCTCTTGGAAGGGGAACACCTTGTCCATCACTGGCCGGATCGCCCCGGCGTCGATGAGCGCGGTGATGCGCGCCAGCTGATCGCCGTTCGCCTTCATGAAGAGGAACGCGTAGTCCACCTTCAACCGCTTCGCCTTCCGCCGCACACCAACGCTCAGGACCTTCATGAGCAGTTCCACGTACCACGAGGAATCGAGCTCCCTGGCGAAAGCGGCATCAGGCGGGCCGGTGATGGAAATGAGCTTTCCTCCGGGCTTGAGAATGCGCAGTGACTTCTCCAGCGTCTTCGGGTCCTGGCTGTTCAGCACCACATCGTAGCCGCGGAGCACGGTCTCGAAGTCTTCCTTCTTGTAGTCGATCACCACATCGGCGCCGAGGCGCTTGACCAGCTCGGCGTTCGCAGCGCTGGCGGTTGTGGCCACCGAGGCGCCGAGGTGTTTGGCCAGTTGGATCGCGAACGTTCCCACACCACCGGATCCCGCTTGGATAAAGACCTTCTGGCCCTTCTTCAGATCAGCGCTCTGGACCAGGGCCTGCCAGGCGGTCAAGCCAACGAGCGGGATGCCCGCCGCTTCCTCCATGCTGATCGACCGTGGCTTTAAAGCCACGTCCGCTTCGTCCATGGCGATGTACTCGGCTAAGGTGCCGATCCGATCCTTGTCGGGGCGCGCGTACACCTCGTCGCCGACCTTGAAGCGGCGCACCTGCGCGCCCACCTTCACCACCACCCCGGCGACGTCATTGCCAAGGATGAGCGGAAAGCGGTAGGGCAGCACAAGCTTGAACTCGCCGGTCCTGATCTTGGAGTCCAGGATGTTCAAGCCGGCCGCGTGGACCTGCACGAGCACATCCCCAGGCCGCACCTCAGGCTGCGGCACATCGGCGATCCGTCCGCCGTCCTTGGTCTTGTAGGTGTCTATGATGAAGGCTTTCATGGTTGGCGGCTTCGTTCGATCGAAGTATACTTGCTTGCGTTTTGCAAGCGCAAACATACACACCTACTTGCGTTTTGCAAGTTCTTTTGAAAACAAGATCCTTCCGCGCATGAAAAGCCAACGATCAGATTGCCCCATAAGCCAGTCCCTGGACGTCTGGGGAGACAAATGGTCCTTGCTGATCATTCGGGACCTGATGTTCGCCAAGCAGTGTACCTACGGGGACTTCCTGAAGTCCCCGGAAGGGATCGCCACGAACATCCTGGCGGCGCGACTGCTCCAACTGGAAGAGAACGGGTTGATCGAAAAGCTCGACCACCCGGACAGCAAGGCCAAGGTGCTCTACCGATTGACCGGCAAGGGGATCGACCTGGTCCCGGTGATGATCGAGATCAACCTGTGGGCGGAGAAGTACTTCAACATACCCGCAGACCGCAAGGCCATGCTCAAGGAAGTGAAGAAAGACAAGGAGGGCTTCATCAAAGCGGGGATGAAGGAGTTGAGGAAGGGGTGAGCGCAATGATGTTGTGCGCCCAGGCACCGCGCCCTTCAACCTTCCCTATCGCCCCTCCAACTCCTCGATCGTCCTCCTCGCCGCCTCCAACCGCACCCGGTTGTTCTTGCTCACAAGCATATTGGTGATCAGCTTTTCCATGCGGTGGTGAAGCGGGATCAGCAGCCCGGCGATGGCGGCCATGGCCAACAGCATCAGGATCGGCGAGTGGTTGGTGATGCGATCCAAGAACGGGTGCAGCAGCAGGTTGATGAACTCGAAGAAGAGCAGCAGCGCGATGAGCGAGAGGTTCTTGATGGCCTTGGCGCCAACGACGGATGTGCGACTGAAGATGAGCAGGAAGATGCCCAGCGTGACGACGATGAGGGCGATGATGCCGAACTGGATGTTGCGGGAGCGGGCGGCGGTTTCCTCGGCTCTGGCCTTTGCCTCCTCGCGGTCCTTCAGCTCCTGCGCGAAGGCCATGTTCTGGAGCTTGTTCAGGTTGGTGGCGTTCTTCAGGCTGTCTTCATAAACGGCTTTCAGCTCGAAGTAATGGAAGGCACTGT